>JACCRF010000030.1 GCA_013813715.1 Gemmatimonadaceae bacterium
ACCATTATCGCCTGACAGCCACACGACGCGAGTCCGGCGCCGCGGCGCCGCTCACGGCGCTCAGCAACTTCACTGCGTACAACGACTCACGAAGCCAGCCGAGGTCGCGAATATTGGTCTTCTGGGAAGGCTTGAGCACGCACCAGGCCTCCGCAAATGCGCCGTAAGCAATTTGGCGTTCGCGGTTGATCTGCTGAACCGCATTGCGGGTGAAGAAGTAGGTGACCAGTGCACCTGCGACGGGCCCCAGAACGGCGCTGACGGCTGCCCAGATTCTCAGTGCGTCTTCGACGGTGTAGCTCTTTATTGATATAACCGCAACGGCGGCGAGGAACAGGATCGCCGAGATGGCGACAGCCGCTGATGGCCAATCGCTGGCGGCAACACGATGTCGCTCATTCAAGGCGATCCGTCAACGCGTTCACGAGCTGCTTGTTCCCCTCACTGGTGCGCCCCAGCGCCTTGTGCAGCTGCACTTTCAGCTTCGTCAAGGCCTTGTCGCCCGCCTTTCGGTCTTCCTCGATCGCGTAGCGAACGTTTTCGGCGGTTACGGCGTCCTTCGCATTTCCTCCGGGCTTATTCAGGCCGATCCGCAAATGAATCTCGCAGTACACTTCCTCGGTGACCTGATCCTCCACGATGCTGATGTTAGGCCATCTGACTCCCCGGATTTCCGACGACTCCATAAAGCCTCCTTGATCGGGACTTCCCATACTCGGATGGAAGATGGTGTCACGCGGCTATAAAATAGCGGTTGACGTTTGCCCCAGCCAATTCGAGGTTCCCAGCGCTGATTCGTGACCTGGATGGACAGGACGCGGCCGTGACCGAGCTGCGGGAGAGGGTCCAACAGGGACTCCGGGAAACGTACGTCATCGAATCGAGAATCGGTGCCGGCGGGATGGGAGTTGTGTTCCGCGCCCACGACATCAAGCACGACCGCCGCGTTGCACTCAAGCTCGTGCGTCCGGAGTTCGCCTCCGCCATCAGCACTGAACGCTTCGCGCACGAGATCATGACGGTCGCACGGCTCACCCACCCGGGCATTCTCCCGGTGCATGACTCGGGATCGGTGGACGGGCTCCTCTACTACGTGATGCCGTTTGTCGAAGAAGGTTCGCTCCGTGACCTTCTTCGCCGCGAAACACAGCTTCCGATTGAGCAGGCAATTGCGATTGCCGGAGATATCGGCGACGCAATCGCCTACGCTCACGCGCAAGGCGTCATCCATCGCGATCTCAAACCGGAGAACATCCTGCTCGAAAGCGGCCGTCCGGTGGTCGCCGATTTCGGGCTCGCCCTTACGCTCAAAGGGAACGCCCCTCAAGGCGTAGTCGAGGAGGCCATGGGGACTGCGGCATACATGGCTCCGGAGCAGGGTCCCGATTCGCCGCCCGCCGATCACCGGGCCGATGTCTATTCGCTAGGCTGCATCCTCTATGAAATGCTCGCCGGCGCGCCGCCAATCACTGGTCCCAACGTACAGGCGGTTCTCACCCGTAAGATGCTTGGCCGGGTGCCGATGCTCAGAATCCTTCGGCCGACAGTTCCGGCGCGTCTCGAGCGCGCAATTGTCAAGGCGCTTGCCCCGGTCCCTGCCGATCGCCACCCGACCATGGAGGCGTTCGTGCGCGCCTTTCGAGCGCCGCCTTCGCGCCGCGCGCGCATGCTTACGGTATCGACGGCTGCTCTTGTCGTTCTGGTCGCGGCGACCTCATATGCCGGTAGCCGCCAAGTCGACATCGATCCTGATACGGTCATGGTCGATGAGTTCGAGAACCGAACCGGCGACCCTCAATTGTCGGGCATCGGAGTCGCGCTCGCCGACTGGACCGTTCAGGGCCTGCATGGGACTCGCCTCACGGCCGTAGTTCCCACGCCGACTGCATTGCAGGCCTCACGTTTTGTCCGCCGTGAAGCCACCGCCGGCCGTACACGGAATCCTCTGGCCATGCTGGCCGAGGAAACAGGTGCCGGCATCATTGTTTCAGGAGCCTATTACCTGACCGGCGAACGGCTGACGTTCCAAACCCAGCTATCACTGGCGTCGGCAGGATTCTGGGAAAGGCTCCTGAGAAAAGATGTTCGCGTACGCCTCAGGACAAGCCTCGTTCCCGTGCGTGTTCACCTCGACAGCACGCAATCCGCGATCGCGGAGATTCGCGACAGAGTGATGGGAGCCCTGTCGCTGGTGCATGGCGAGGCAGATTTCTCCGCTCCGAAGCTGAATCGAGCGCCACCCAGGTACGATGCATACGACCGATTCGCTTCCGCGATGACTGCGTACATCGCGAACGATCATCGGAGGGCGGCCGAGTCATTTCTCACCGCCTATCGCCTCGATACGACCTTCGTCGTCGCCCTGCTCTACGCCGCTTTGGCCCGGTCCAACATGCAGGAGTTCGCTACTGAAGACTCACTGCTGAAGGTCGTTGCGCGATCGCCCGACAGGCTGACCGCGTATGACAGGCTATGGCTCGAATACCGTCAGTCGCTTCTGGCGCAGGATAGACCGAACGCGCTGAGAGCCGTCCGCGCACTCGCGGCTGAGGCGCCGCGATCCAAGGTCACGTACAACCTCGCCATAGAGGCCTGGGAGGATGGACATCTCGAGGAGTCGCTTCAAGCAATGAAGAGCCTGCCTCCCGACATCGGCCCGGTGCGAAACTTTCTGCCATATTGGGGCGCGCTCACTTATGTGCACCACGAGCTGGGCAATTACGGAGAAGCGCTCGCTGTAGCGCGGCGCGCCAGGACGCGCCATCCCGGCAAATGGTGGCCCGTCGGCTGGGAGCTCGGCGCGATGGCGGCTCTGGGCCAGGTGCCTCCGATTCTGACTCGAGCTGAAGAAATGGCCGATGCTACCCGCGACGAGATGGGTTGGTCCCCCGCCGAGTCTCTGCGTGAGGCCGCGGAGGAGTTGCGGGCACACGGACACCGTGAAGAAGCTGCAACAGTCTGGCGGGCCGCGCTCCGCGCTTATCGCTCGGCCAGCGAAGCGGCGGCATTGCCGCCGGGTGATCAGTTCGGACTGGTAAGCACGCTCTACGCCCTGGGTGCTTATGCTGATGCGGAGCAGGAATCCCGCAAGCTACTGGAGGCGCTTCCGGGAGACCTGAGGACCATCGGGCTGCTGGGGTCCATCGCTGCCAGACGCGGCGATTCCGCCGTTGCCACATTGACCCTGGAACAGTTGGCCGCGATAGACCTGCCTTACCAGTTTGGTCAGCCTGCATACCAGGCCGCGCTGGTGGCGTCAGTTCTGGGGAAGTACGACCGTGCGCTTCAGCTGCTCCGCAGGTCAATGGCGCAGGGGCTGTCGTACGGCCAATGGATTCACACCGAGATCGATCTCGAGCCGCTCCGCGGAACTCGCGCGTATGCAGCGCTCGTTCGACCGATTCCGCTCAGAGAGCGTGAGTGACACCGCTCAGGGCGCTGCAAGGAAGCTCAGGTACTCAAACTCCTGCCGCGTCAGCGATCCGCTGTTCCGACTCAGGAAGTCAGCAAGGTTCAGGTAGCGTAACGCGTTGAGGCCAAAGAACTGGTGTTCGTATTTGGCGAGTGTCTGATTGCCTCGGAAGATTTTGCGAAAGACGTCATCAAAATCCTCTACGTCCGGCGTCCGCGCAAGCAAATGCCAGTCGCTGCCGTACATGATTTTCGTTCCAAAGTCATACCTGACTCCCGTCGCGGTAACCGCATCGGCCAATCGCCTCGCGAAATAAGGGCGGTTGGATTCCACAAAGAGCTGCTCCGTATGTCCGAACTCGCAATAGACGTTTGGGTAGGTCTGGCACAGCCGAACGACTTCGGGGACAAAATCGGGGTCAACCGGCAGCCCCGGCTTCGCACACCATCCTGCGTCTCCTCCAGCGTGTGCAAGGCAAAGTCGAAGGTTGTTGAAGCGTGGCTGTTCGAGAACCTTGCGCCAGTACTTCGGATCGGCAAACAGTCCAGCGCCTTTCCATCGCTCCATCTCGCCAGGTGAGCAATGCGCGAAAACTGGAGCATCGAGGTCTACGCACAGCTTGAAGAGGCGCTCGTTTACGGCGTTTATCCTCGAAGGGTCCTTTCCCGAGCGAGACATATCCTTCTTCGTATTGCCCAAAGGCTTATACCCGCTGGGAGGATAGAACTTCACACCTGCGAAGCCACTCTTCAGGGCCCGCTCAACGACTGCTACTGCCTCGTTCTCGCCCTTGTCCGCTTCGCGGAAGGGATCGTAGGCGACAAAACCGAGCAGGCGGCCACCTGCCCGCTGGGCGAGGATCCGGATGCGCCGCATTTGCAGAGTCACAAATGGGTAGAGCGATCGTCCGGGAGGATAATGGTTGTCCATATCCATCATGTGATGGACGAAAAGGCTCATGGTTGGCCATGTACCGAGCAGCGCGTCATAATAGACGCGACTCCCGGCCGAGCAGGAGGAGAATCCAGCTGACGAGAGCCGCTCCTCCTTCGATTAATCTGGCGAGGCGCTTGAGAAGCCACCGCAATCTTGCCCGGAGATAGCCACGCGAAAGCATCAGCAATCTCTCGGTTTCCTCGTCTGGCATCTCAGACAGGGAGGGGTCAGCCGCCCTGAGGATAGTCACTCCCTCCTCGATATCCGCGGCGTGGGAGTCCAGATACTCCGAAGCTACTGCCCCCACGAACGCAGTGATGAAGTGGTCTACTGCTGCTTCATCGTCGAGCCCGATCAAGCGGGCTCGCAGCCCCGGTAAAGAAAAGAAACTGTCAGGAAGCGACTCGTCTCTTTCCAGCGCACCCTCGAGCAGACGCGCAACTATCGTGGCCAGCGGATGGTATTCTTTCTCAAGCCGCGACCGAAAAATGCCCTCGAGCGGAACGTATCCGGCGTTGAAGACGTGGCTATGGATATCGATGACTGGATTGGTCATTCTCTACCAATTCCGAATTGCACTGCGAATCGCCTTTCCGCCGGGAATTTCATCGTTTTCTCCTTCAGCCGGAAACTTCCGACTGTGAATAGAGACACATCCGGATGTCCATGCACGACCCTGCCGATCGCTTATGCGGCCGGCCACTGGTGCAATGTCGGTCGTGACTCATCGCCCCCCTTTCTCCATCTCCACGGCAGTCCCACTAGCGCTCACCATCAGCATCCCGCCGCCCTGCCCCATCTGGATCGACTCGTAGTCGATATCGACTCCAATCACGGCGTTGGCTCCCATCTCCTGCGCCTGCGTCGTCATCTCATCGAGCGCGATCTGGCGCGCCTTCCGCAGCTCGGCCTCGTAGGCACCTGACCGGCCGCCGACGATGTCGCGTATGCCGGCGAAGAGATCCTTGAAAATATTGGCGCCGAGTATCGCCTCGCCCGTCACGACGCCGATGTGGCGGCGAATCGTCTGGCCCTGAACGTCGGAAGTTGTTACCACGAGCATCGTCTTCTCCTTTGGATTGGTGACATCTTCCAAGAAAATAGCGCCGCCGATTCTCTACGGCCGCCCCGACGCCTCCGTGATCACCGGGGTCTCTGTGTCCGGAGCAACCCTTCGGTCATGGCACCACCCCCTCCACAGGGGTCGTATCATTCTCCAATGAACGTTCGCCCAACTCTGATCGCCTGCACTCTGATCCTCGCACCGCAACTTGCCGCCTGCGCCCCGGGCACGGCAAACCCGAGATCGGCGTCCCCGGCCATCCTGGCTCTCGCTTCCCCTCAACAGGATTTCTGGCAACGACTCCAGTCGCTTTGCGGTCGTGCGTTCCCCGGTCGCCTCACGGAGAGCAACGCAGGCGACTCTCTCTTCGCGCGTTCCACAGTGGTGATGCACGTGCGCGAATGCACCCCCGGTGAAGTGCGCGTCCCATTGCATGTTGGCGACGACCGGTCGCGTTCGTGGGTCATCACCCCTGTGAATGGCGGGCTGCGACTCAAGCACGATCATCGTCATCGGGACGGGGCCGAGGATCCGATAACGCAGTACGGCGGCGATACGCGGGGGCCGGGAACCGGATCACGACAGGAATTCCACGCCGACTCACTAACGGCAGCACTGATCCCCGCCGCGCGCACTAACGTCTGGACAATCGAGATTCTGCCCGGCAGCGTCTTCGCGTACGGACTCCGGCGCGAGGGAACGGACCGGCGGTTCCGCGTGGAGTTCGACCTGACGCGGCCGGTCGCGCCGCCAGCACCACCTTGGGGAAGCCGGTAGAGACTCTGTGTGCGTCGGCCCGTGCCTGAACGGGCAACGAGCAACGACTAGTAAATAGTCGTTAGGACGAGACTATGCCGGAGGAATGTCATTCGCGTGGCGTGCAATGAGGCGCCAGGTTGATCCTTCACGCTGCCAGAGGTGTGTGAACCGCCGTGCGACAGTCTGTCCTGCCTTCGGCGCGTTTCCCTTCGGCACGACCGTCTCGCCTCCCATCACGATCGCCATGTCACCTTCCAACCTTACGTACTCGACCTTTCTGTCGAATGCTGAGTACTGCGCGAACCCTTGTCTGAAAACTGCAAGCACCGCGGCCCGGTCGCTTGACACGGTATTGAGAGGCGTATTCACGCTGAAGCGCTCCGACCAGATCCGTTCGAGCGCGGCGAAGTCTTGATTCAGGACCCCGATGCGCTCCTGTTCCTCGGCCGCCCTTACCGCTGCCTCGTCGCTTGCAACATTCGACTGCGCGGCAGCAGGCGGACTGGACGAGCTGGGCGTGATTGAGGCGACGCAACCGCCAAGAAGGAACAGCGCGACAAGGAAGTTGCGGCTCATTTTGAATCTCCCTCTTGAAGGTGTGGGCAATAAGGAGCAGCCAAGGACAATGCTATTCCGGCTCGATCCGTGCCGCCAGCCATCCCAGTCGAGCGTGTCCCACTCGAGCGACCCGCTATCTCCCCGAGACTCTGCCGAGGCAGTAGAATTTGAGTCCCCATGAAATACCGGTCTTAGGGAACGTGCTGGATCGGCTCGAGAAAGCCTTGTCCGGGAAGTACGCCTTCCAGCGCGAGCTCGGACGCGGTGGAATGGCGACAGTCTATCTCGCCCATGATCTCAAGCACGACCGCGAAGTCGCGCTCAAGGTACTCCACCCGGAGCTCTCATCCTCGCTTGGCCCCGACCGTTTCCTCCGCGAAATCAAGGTCGCTGCGCGTCTCAACCATCCGCACATCCTTCCGCTACACGATTCGGGCGAGGCTGACGGACTCCTCTACTACGTGATGCCGTACGTCGAGGGGGAATCGCTCCGCTCGCGACTCAACCGGGACAACAAGCTTCCGCTCGACGAAGCGCTTTACCTCGCGCGCGGAGTCGCCGGCGCACTCGACTACGCTCATCGGCAGCGCGTCGTGCACCGCGACGTCAAACCGGAGAACATCATGCTTCACGAAGGTGAGGCGATGGTGATGGACTTTGGCATCGCGAAAGCGGTGAGCGTCGCGAGCGGCGACACTCTCACCCAGATGGGGATGATGGTCGGCACACCGGCGTACGTGAGTCCCGAGCAGGCAGCGGGTGAATCGGAGATAGACGGTCGCAGCGATCAGTACAGCCTCGCCTGCATGCTCTACGAGATTCTTTCAGGGAAGAAGGCGTTCACCGGATCGACTACGCAGGCGGTGCTCAGCAAACGGTTCACCGAGCCGCCGCCGTCGCTGCGCAAAATCGAACCCGGAATTCCTGACGAGATAGAAGAAGCGGTAACGAAAGCACTCTCGCCGGATCCCCGCGCGCGCTACACGACATCGGGTGAATTCGCGAAGGCACTGGTATGGCCGAAGGTCAGCACTCCGGCCGATCAGTCAACGTTCAAGCCAGCGCCAGCACCCAAGTCCATCGCGGTGCTTCCCTTCGCCGACATGAGCGCCGAACGTGAGAACGGGTACTTCACCGACGGCATGGCCGAGGAGATCATCAACGCTCTCACCACCATCAAGGCGTTGCGTGTTGCCTCGCGCACATCGTCGTTCGCGTTCAAGGCGACCACCGAGGACATTCGCCAGGTGGGCAAGAAGCTCGACGTCGCGACTGTTCTCGAGGGCAGCGTCCGCAAAGCCGGCAACAAGCTTCGCATCACCGCCCAGCTCGTGAACGTCGCCGACGGATACCAGCTCTGGTCGCAGCGCTACGACCGCGACATGGAAGACGTGTTCGCGATTCAGGACGAGATCGCGCAGAACATCGTCAAGGCTTTGAGCGTCATTCTCAGTGAGGACGAGAAGCGCGCGATCGAGAAAGTGCCGACGGCCAACGTCGAGGCCTACGAGTGCTACCTGAGGGGGCGCCAGTTCTTCCACCAGTTCCAGAAATCCGCTCTCGAGTTCGCCCGGCAGATGTTCACCCGGGCAATCGAGATCGACCCTACCTACACGCTGGCATACGCGGGCATGGCCGACTGTTGCTCACTCCTCTACACCAACTTCGACGCGTCCGAAGCCAATCTCCTGAACGCCGAAACGGCGAGCCGCCGCGCACTCGAGCTCGGACCCGAGCTCGCCGAAGCGCATGTCGCGCGCGGCCACGCCGTTTCTCTCCAGGGGAAGCAGACCGAGGCCGAAGCGGAGTTCGAGACAGCGCTTCGCCTCAACCCGCAACTTTTCGACGCTGCCTACATGTTCGCCCGCGCGCTGCTCGCGCAGGGTCAGCTCGAGAAAGCCGCCACGATGTTCGAGCGCGCCTCCGAGCTTCGTCCCGAGGATTACGTGGTGCCGAGTCTGCTCGGTAACACATACGCCAGCCTCGGCCGGACGGCGGACGCCCAGCGCGCGTACAAGCGATGCCTGGCCGCGGCAAGCAAACGTCTCGAGTTGAATCCCGACGATCCGCGCGCGCTCTACATGGGCGGCACCGCGCTGGCCCGGCTCGGCGAGAGCGCCCGCGCCAGGGACTGGGCGAATCAGGCGATCGCGATCAATTCCAACGACGCGACGGTTTTGTACAACGTCGCCTGCATCTACTCGGTGAGTGGAGAAATCGAGCAGGCGATCACGCTGCTCGAGCGTTCGGTGGCGGCTGGGTTCGGCCACTGGAAGTGGATCCAGAATGACTCTGATTTCGAGCCGCTGCGAGGGCACCAGCGGTTTGAGGCGTTGCTGGCTGGAAGAAACGACGGGAAGGCAACCTAGAGAGGAAGCGGCTGAACTCGCGGGTGGTTTGCTCTCCGGCGCCTTCGACGATGTTCGCCGGTACTGACATTGCCGATCTGATGACCTGGCTCCGGAGCGACGAATATTTTGCTCCGCGGACTTTCCCCGCCACCCGGTGTGCAGCCAGGGTCATAGCATGGGCCTTCTGCCAGACCAGAAGTTTCTTGAAATCCGCCATTCCCTACGATGTCGCGCAGCCCCCTTTCGTCACTCACCATTTCATGACCCGGATGCTCGGAATCCCGAAGACTACCGCAAAGCGAATAGGCCTCAAACTAGCCACTCGCCAACTATACCTCTGTCCTCTCGCACCTGCGCCGTTCTTGGTTAATCTTACCTGACCGGCAATCATCCCATGACAACACACACCGACGCGCGCCCCGCGCTCACCACCCTCTCCGAAGAAGAGGAGATGTTCCGCGACGCCGTCGCGGCCTTCGCCGAAGAAGAGGTCCGCCCAATCGTCATGGAGATGGAGAAAGCGGTAAAGATTTCGCCCGCTCTCATCCCCAAGTATTTTGAGCTCGGGCTCATGGGCATAGAGGTGCCCGAAGAGTACGGAGGCGCAGGCGGATCTCTCTTCATGGTCACCCTCGCCGTCGAGGAGATCTCGAAAGTCGACGCGTCAGCCGCGATTCTCTGCGACGTCCAGAACACTCTCGTCAACTACCCGATCACCCGTTACGGCAGCGATGCGCAGAAGGCGAAATACCTGCCGATGCTCACGTCCGACACCGTGGGCGCATACGCACTTTCCGAGTCGGGCTCCGGCTCCGATGCATTCGGACTCGCCGCCCGTGCTGAAAAGAAAGGCGACCGCTGGATCCTCAACGGTCGGAAGCTGTGGATCACCAACGGCGCGGAAGCCGGGATCTTCGTCATCTTCGCCAACATGAACCCCGCCTCCGGTTACAAGGGAATCACCGCTTTCATTGTCGAGCGCGACTTCCCCGGCTTCAAGGTCGGCAAGAAGGAGGACAAGCTCGGCATTCGCGCATCGAGTACGGTCGAGCTCCTCCTCGACAATTGCGAAGTGCCCGACGAGAACGTGCTCGGCCCCGCCGGCCAGGGCTACAAGATCGCGATCGAGACGCTGAACGAGGGCCGCATCGGCATCGGGGCGCAGATGATCGGCGTCGCGCAGGGTGCATTGAACGCCACGGTGGAGTATCTCAACGAGCGCAAGCAGTTCGGCAAGCTGCTCTCCGAGTTCCAGGGCATCCAGTTCCAGGTCGCGCAGGCCGCGACCGATCTCGAAGCGGCGCGGCTCATGGTGTACAACGCCTCCCGCCTCAGGGACGCCGGGCGCGACATCGCCCGGGAAGGTGCCATGGCGAAATTATTCGCCTCGCAGGTCTGCGAGCGGGTCACATCGCTGTGCGTCGAACTGTTCGGCGGCTACGGGTATACCAAGGACTACCCGGTGGAGAAGTTCTATCGCGACGCAAAGATCGGCGCGATCTATGAAGGCACATCGAACATGCAGCTACAGACAATCGCCAAAGCCGTGCTGAAACCAACATGAAAAAAACGACAAGGCAGTTCATCGCTCCGACGCTGCTGCTCCTCGCAACGGTAACACCAGAGCTCGCCGCGCAGATCTCCGCCACCGAATACACGGCGAGACGCACCGCCCTCGCGCAAGGCATACCCAATGGCATTCTCGTCGCGCTCGGCTCACCTGCCCCATCAGAAGATTTTCTCTGGTTCTACCAGAACTCACCCTTCAAATATCTGACGGGGTTCGACGAGCCCGAAGCGGCACTCGTCATGGTCGTCCGCGACGGAGCCATCGCCGGCAAGCCGCTGATCTTCGTCCAGCCGAAGGACCCGTCGCGCGAAGTCTGGGAAGGCACACGCCTCGGAGTGGACGGCGCGCGCTCCGCATTCGGTTTCGACGCGCGCGTGAACACCACCCTGCCAGCCGTGATTGATTCGCTGCTCGGCTCGGGTGCCGGACGAACGCTTCACGTTGTCGGCGACTACCGCCCCGACCGCGAGATACGGTCGCACGACGACCAGTTCGTGGCCGCCGTCGCCCGGCGAAACCCGGGTATCACAGTCCAGTCGGCAAACGCCAAGCTTAATACGGTGCGGGGCGTGAAGAGCGCCGTCGAACAGGACCTCCTCCGGAAGTCGATCGCGATCACGGTGGACGCCCACCGCGAGGCAATGCGGCTCGTCGAGCCCGGAATGAACGAGTTCGAGCTCCAGGCGCTCATCGAGTACACGTTCAGGCGGAATGGAGCAGACCGCCCAAGTTTTGTCTCGATCGTCGGCTCAGGGCCCAACTCGACGACGCTGCACTACGGCGCTGACGACCGCTTCATCGAGAACGGCGACGTCATCGTCATGGACATCGGCGCGTCATACCGGGGCTATGCCGCCGACGTGACGCGCACCGTTCCGGCAAACGGCACCTTTACGCCCGCCCAGCGTGAGATCTACCAGGCAGTTCGCGATGCCCAGGCCGCCGCCGAGCGCGCGGCAGCGGTAAACGGACCTGCCGGCGTTCTGTCGGAGGTGGCGAGAGCGTCGCTCCGCACCTCGCTCGTGAAATTCGGTTTGATCGAATCGGCCGACGCGACCTACGACTGCGATGCTGCGGCAAGTCGGCAGTGCACACAATTGTCGCTCTACTACATGCACGGACTCGGGCATGGCATCGGGCTCGACGTTCACGACCCCGGATCAGCCACCGGCTCCGGGAATCTCGTCCCCGGCAGCGCATTCACTATCGAGCCCGGCATCTACGTTCGCGGGAATCTTCTCGACATCATCCCGCGCACGCCGCGCAACCAGGCGATGATAGGGAAGATCCGCCGCGCGGTCGAGAAGTACCGCAATATCGGCGTCCGGATCGAGGACGACTACATCGTGACGCCGACCGCGGTCGAGTGGGTTTCGCGCGCGCCGCGCGAAATCGCGGAGATCGAAGCGATCATGCGCCAGCCGTGGACTGGGCCGGCGCCACGCGACCGGTCTAAGGTCGAGTGGTACCGTTCAACAGGCCGTCCCGCACCCTGACCGCCTTCGCGGAGGCGTCGGAGAGCTCGATAAGCCGGCGCCCCTCGGTAGTACTGAAGCGTGTCGGAGGATTTACCGTCAAACGCTCGGCACCACGTCTGATCTGGACGGCAATTGTGCCGGTGGGCGGAACGGCCGCGTATTTGTCGTTGAACTTCTGCGAGAACGCGGGATCATCTACGTCGAGTCCGCCGATCGAAAGCAGATAATCGCCCAGCCTGATCCCCGCCGTGGCACCCGGCCCGCCAACCACGACCTGCATCACCCTGGCACCCTTCTCATCCGCGGATACTGACACTCCGAGCGCTGGCAGCACAGTCCTTTCGGTAAGGAGACGCAGCCCGGCGAGAGGCAGCACACTGTCGTACGGAAATGCGTCGCGGCCGTCTATGTACCGCCGTTCGAACTCCGCGAACGATTTCCCGCCCGCCGCGCGCGACACCGACGCCCACCAGTCGGCGTTCGTGAGCCCGCGACCCTGCTTGTAAACGGTGTCATAGAGCTCGCGCATAACAGTATCGAGAGACCGTGCGTTGTCGCTGCCGTCGCGGATCAGGATGTCCAGCAACAGGCCGGCAAGCGATCCCTTGTCGTAATACAGATCATCCGTCCCGTCGACGGGATGAATCCACGCCGACAGCGACGCATCCTCGAGCGCGGTCGGAACCGTTTCCTCGACATCGTCTATCTTGCGATTCGTGGACGAGTAGAAGCCGCGGGGTGTGATAACCTTGGCACGCACCTCTGAAAGATCGGCGTAGTAATCCGTAATCCCTTCGCTGATCCAGAGCAGCGTCGTCGGCTGCTGCACATCGTACCGGTACGGAACCATCTCCGCGGGCCGTAGCCGCTTCACGTTCCACGCATGAAATACTTCGTGAGCGTACAGGGACGAGAGCCCTGGATTGGCGACTACCGACGATGAAACGATCGTGAGGTGCGAATTCTGGTGCTCGAGCGCGGCCGCGCCGCCGAGCGCGAAATCGGCGTCCGCAACCTGGAGCATTGTGTACGTGTCCCACGGCACCTCGCCGAAGATCTCGACCTGACGTGGCACGTACTTCGATGCATGCTCGAGTATCTGCGACCGGCGCGCCGGGGTGACGCTGCCGGCTGGATAGCTGGCGAAGCGGAACCACCGGTCGACTATCCGCATGCTGTCGATGTCGAATCGGCCGACGAAGAACGGCATGTCGACGAGCTCGTGATAGCTTGATGCCGTGTACGTACGTGCCGCTGCCGCCGGAGTCATCCCCGTCGCGACTCGCCATGCGGGCTCGGTAAGGACGGTGACGGTTGACGCGAAACTGGCGCCCGCTCCCTCCGGATACATGAAAAGATTAGTGCCGTTGAAGAACGCGAAGTCGGACTTCGACCACGACATCGCGTTATCGAGCGAGTCAGCACGGTAATCGAACGTGACTGTCGCTTCCCCGCCCCGAGCGAGTGCAACGCGCCAGGTGTCGGGATCGACCTTGTCCCAGTCAAGCGAATCGTTCGCCATCCGCGCCGAAAAGTTCGTGACGAACCGTGCATAGTTGCCGAGCTCGTAGGCGCCGGGTGTCCATGACGGCAGGGAGAGCAGGACGTCGCCCGCCGCGGCCGCGCTGAACGACATCGAGACGATGATTTTGCGCGACTGGGCGTTCGCCGAGTCGAACGTGACTCGGTAGCGAATTCCGGTTACCGGGACGGAGAGGTGCTGCGAAGGTGGCGCAGCGAAGGCGATGCCGGCCGCGATCAGAAGTTGCAGAGAGTTCACGTTCGTTCGTTAGAGATTGGCAGATAGCGATGCTATTATACGCGAATGTTCAATGACGATGCGATGACCTTCCTGAGGAACCTACTGGATACGCCCGGCCCGTCGGGCTTCGAGTCGGCTCCAGCGAAAATCTGGCGCGAGCAGGCTTCGCAGTTCGCCAAGGTTCGTGCGGACGTTGCGGGAAACAGCATCGCGGAAGTGAACCCCGGTGGGTCACCTACAATCATGCTCGCCGGCCACATCGACGAGATCGGCGTCATCGTCACCTACATCGACGACGAGGGCTACGCGTACATCACCGGGATCGGTGGCTGGGATCCACAGGTGCTGGTCGCGCAGCGGATCAGGTTCATCGGCCGGCACGGCGACGTATTCGGCGTGGTGGGGAAGAAACCGATCCACCTGATCAAGCAGGACGAGCGCGACAAGGCGGTGAAGATGACCGACCTGTGGGTGGACATCGGGGCAGCGTCGAAAACCGAGGCGGCGGTGCGGCAGTCTGCGCGACCTGCGTCAATCCAAAGATGGCGATCGTGGTGGATGTCACATTCGCCACCGATCACCCGCAGGTCGAGAAAAAGGAGCTCGGCGAAGCGAAACTCGGCGGCGGCCCGGTCTTCGCGCGCGGCTCGATAGTCTCACCGGTGGTCTTCGAACTGTTGAGAAAAACCGCGGAGGATTCGAAGATCGCGTACGCGGTGCACGCCGCCGGCCGCGACACCAGTACTGACGCTGACGCAATCCACATCGCGCGCGAGGCATCGCGACTGCGCTGGTCTCGGTCCCCAACCGGTACATGCACTCTCCGAACGAGATGGTCTCGCTCGCCGACCTCGACAGCACCGCGACTCTTATCGCCGAGACCTGTCGCGCCGTGACCGACGAGACCGACTTTACCGCCAGATAGGACCGGTACCCGGTGCGCGTTATCCGGTGCGCGTTATCCGGTGCGCGTTACCCGTCGTTCCCCCAGTTCATTCCCGTCCCTAATCCGTTCAATCCGTCAAATCGCTTTTCACCCTTCCGTCACAGATGCCCGTCGGGGCCCCACGTTATAGAATTCCCCCATGATCCCAATTCGATTCCGCAGATCGGTCAAGCTTTGTCTGCTCAGCACACTGACCGCGTGCAGCGTCCGCGTCATGCCGGCCGGCGTCCCCACTCTCCCCGACTCGGCCATCATCCGCGGCCACATCGAATACCTGGCCAGCGACCGACTGGAGGGGCGTGGCACCGGTACGGCTGGCAATGACAGCGCTGCCGCCTACATCGCGAGACGGTTCCGCGAGCTTCAGCTCATCGCGCCCTTCCCGGGCTATTTCCAGCGCTTCGAGGCGCGCGGCGCGCAGGACGCCCACCTCGGTCGCACCACGCCGCGTGCGACGCAGAACGTGGTCGGGCTCCTCCGCGGGCGTGATCCCATTCTGCGCGACCAATACATCGTCGTAGGTGCTCACTTTGATCACCTCGGCCGAGCGCCCGAGTCATCGCTCGATCCCGGCGCGAGAGATGCGATCAGGAACGGCGCCGACGACAACGCCTCGGGCACCGCGGCCGTGCTCGAGCTCGCGAGACTGCTCGCGTCGCACCCGCTCCGCCGCTCCGTCCTGTTCGTCACGTTCAGCGGCGAGGAGCTCGGCCTGCTCGGTTCCCAGTTTTTCGTGGACAACCCGCCGGTCGCGCTCGACCGCGTCGTCGCCATGCTCAACTTCGACATGGTGGGCCGGCTAAAGGACGACAAACTGTTTGTATACGGAACCGCGACGGCGACCGAGCTGGTGGCCATTCTCGACAGCGCCAACGCGGCCGGACAGCCACAGTTCAAGGTCACGGGAGGCGGTGACGGCTTCGGCTCATCCGATCACAGCTCGTTCTACGCGAAGGGCCTTCCCGTCCTTCACTTTTTCACCGATCTGCACGAGGACTACCACCGCGCGACCGACGACCCCGACAAAGTCAACGCGGCGGGTGCCGCGCGCGTTGTTGGCCTCGCGCTTCGTACCATTCGCGAAATCGGCAACCGCGATTCGCGGCTCACCTTCGTGCGAGCCTCCGCGCCACGTCAGGTATCCGGCACCCGCCAGGGCTCCGACACATACCTCGGGTCAATCCCCGATATGTCGGCGAGCAGTGAGGGCCTGCGCCTCACTGGCGTTCGCCCCGACAGCCCCGCGGACAAGGGCGGACTCAAGGCAGGGGATGTCATCGTCGAGTTCGGCGGCAAAGCGGTGAAGGACCTTTTCAGCTACAGCGATGCGCTCTACTCCCACAAACCGGGAGACACGGTCAAGATCGCCGTCCTTCGCGAAGGCCAGCGGATGGATCTGACAGTCACGCTCGGCAGGCGCGGGCAATAAGACGAGGCGCAGAACGCGCTTCGCGCGACGCAGAGACGCTGGGACCCACCGCACATGCCTGAACCGATTCCTCCCCCCCGCGTTTCAGGGTTCACCAGAACCACTGCATCTCCGCTCTATTGGTGCGCGTATGGCCCCGAGGACGCGGAGAAGCTGCTCGTACTTCACGGCGGACCGGGCGCGCATCATGACTATCTGCTGCCGCAGATGCTCCACCTCGCGAAGTCCCACAACGTCATCTTCTACGACCAGCGCGGTGGTGGACGCTCGAAGTCGGGCTTGGGCGAGGCGATTACATGGCAGACAAGCGTCGCCGACCTGCATGCCGTCATCCGGGAGTTTTCGCTTGGGGCTCCTTCACTGGTCGGCTACTCGTTCGGCGGGATGCTCGCGCTCCTGTACACGATCTCAGCGATCCGTGACGGCACGTATTCGACTCCCGCGCGGCTCGCGTTGATAGATCCCGCTGCCGTCACGAAGGAATACCGTCGGCAGTTCGAGCACGAGTTCGCCGCACGACAGAATGGGATGCAGATCAGACAGCTCCGCGAGGAGCTCGCCGCATCCGACCTCCGCCAGCGTGATCCCGAAGCGTACAGACAACGCACGTTCGAGCTGGCTGTCGCTCCCTATTTCGCGGATCCGGCGAGAGCACGTGATCTCACGCCATTCCGGGTAAACGGACGGATTCAGGAGTCGGTGTGGGAAAGCCTGGGGGATGACTACGACATCCTGAAGGATCTGGCGCCACCCGGATTTCCCGTGCTGTTCGTTCATGGGCGTGACGATCCAATTCCCGCGGCGTCTTCCGAGCGGGCAGCAGGGGCGATGAACGCGAAACTCGTCCTGCTGGACGATTGCGGGCATGTTCCTTACGTTGAACAGCCGAGCCGATTGTTCGCGGCGCTGGACGAGTTCCTCGCCGCTTCCCGCCCCCAATGACCCGCGATCAGCGATGTCAGACTTCGGAGTGATCCAGCAGCACCTGTCGACGATGGAGATGGACGGAGCTCCCACCGATGTCTCGGTCCGGATCGCGTACGACGGCATCGAGTACATTGGCCGACTTTTCTTCGCCGATCCCGCCACCGGAGAAGGAATCCCGGATCATGGGGCTATTCCCGGCCGCACCGCCGAGGAAGCGATTGGGCTCGCGCGCCGCCTCACGCTCGACGATCTCACCCGCCGCTACCACCGGGCGCGCGCCGACAAGCGGCGTTACACGTCGCTGCGTCGGGCAACCGACGACATGTTGATGAAGATCAAGTACATGAACCGCGTTTCCATCAACATGCAGAGCGGCATCCTCGACAGGGAAGGCGCGACACAGGAGATCGAGCTCATTCAGCGGCAGCTTCATGAGATGATAGACGGCCTTCCCGGCCACGCCGGCATGGAGGGATGAGCTAGCACACTTCGATCGATAGATTGCGGCCATGGATTCCCGCACCGCCGCGCACGTCCTCTCGAGTATCGGCGCGCTCCTCGATCTGAGCGGATCTCCAGGTTTCAAGCCACGAGCATATCAGAACGCCGCCAGGGCAGTGCTCGCGCTTGGCGCAGACGACCTCGCGCCGCTGCTCGAATCGGGTGAGCTGTTAGCGACCCCCGGAATCGGACCCGCCACCCTCAGTGTGATTCGCGAGCTGATCGAAACCGAAGAGTCCAGCTACCTCGCGCGGCTGAGCGAAGCGACACCACCCGGACTCCTTCAGATGGTTCGCGTTCCCGGACTCGGACCGGCGAAAGTCCACTTCATTCACCAGGAGCTCGGCATCGAAAGCCTCGACGAGCTCGAGGACGCCGCGCGCGACGGGCGTCTCGAGAAGCTGCGCGGATTCGGGCCAAAGACCGCACGGCGCATCCTCGACGGCATACCGTTCGCCCGCAACGCCGGCGAGCTGACGCTGTATCATCACGGGCTACATCAGGCAGTACTCCTTCGCGAGGCGGTTTCGCGTCATCCCGACGTCACCGAAGCGATCATCGCGGGGTCGGTTAGGCGTCACATGGAGGTAGTTGGAGAGATAGACATTGTCGCGGTCTGCAACGCCCACCCAGTCGAGGTCGCGCATTCGTTCGCGAACATGGCGTCGGTGCGCGAAGTGAACGGGGAGGGGGCGACGCTCGTCATTCGGTACGTGGACAACGTTCGAATGCGGCTCGTGTGCGCAGCGGCCGACAATGCCGGATTCATGCTGTGGCGAGCCACCGGCAGTGAGGCCCACGTCGCGCAGCTTCGCGACCTGGCGGCGCGAAACGGGATCACGCTCGCCGAGGACGGGATTTTTGACCCGTTCGGGGGCGCCCTGGCGCTGACGTCCGAGGAAGCTTTGTTCGAGACGATTGGCCTCGATGTCATCCCCCCCGAACTTCGCGAGGGAAGCGGAGAGATCGAGGCCGCGGCAGCGCATACCCTGCCCGAGCTGCTTCTCAGCTCAGACATTTGTGGCGCGCTCCATTGCCACTCCACCTGGTCGGACGGCGGCGCGACGATCGAGGAGATGGCGAGTGCCGCGCAGGCGCGCGGTTGGAGCTATATCGGAATCACTGACCACTCCGAATCTGCGTTCTACGCGAGCGGCATGAAACGCGACAAGGTGCTGAAGCAGCACGCTGAGATAGATGAGCTCAACTCGAGGATGAAGGGATTCCGGATACTCAAAGGCATCGAGGCGGACATTCTCGCCGACGGCAGCGTGGATTATGACGATGAGACGCGCGGAACCTTTGACTTCGTCGTCGGCTCAGTGCATTCGCGATTCGGGATGACCGGTGCCGCGATGACCGATCGAATCCTTACCGCGATGGATGATCCTCGTCTCACGATTCTCGGACATCCAACGGGGCGGCTGCTCCTTTCGAGAAGCGGCTATGACTTGGATATCGCCGCGGTGATCGAGAAGGCCGCCGGTACCGGAACCGTACTGGAGCTCAACGCCGATCCCCACCGGCTCGACCTCGACTGGCGGCATTGCCGCGCGGCAAAGGAGCACGGCGTGCTGATCGAGATCGGCCCCGACGCGCACTCCGAGAGAGGCCTCGACACTATGGACATCGGAGTCGGACTCGCACGAAAGGCATGGCTCGGCCGCAATGACGTTCTGAATGCGAAACCGGTAGAGGAAGTTCTCGCGGTCGCCGCAAAAAAACGAGGCGCGATGAAACGAGGCGCAGATTAGGAAAAAGCGAGGCGCCGAGCTGAAATCGCACGCACTGGAGCTGCTGCTTCGCCTCAAGAAGGAGTATCCGGACGCGCATTGCGAGCTCGATTTCGAGACGCCGCTCCAGCTGCTTATCGCGACAATCCTCAGCGCGCAGTGCACGGACAAACGCGTCAACATGGTCACGCCCGCTCTCTTCCGGGCGTTCCCCGACGCGCAGTCCATGGCAAAGGCCGAGCGCGAGCGGCTCGAGGACATGATCCGCAGCACCGGCTTCTTCCGCAACAAGACAAAGAGTCTCCTCGGAATGTCGGCGGCGATCGCCGAGCGTCATGGCGGAAGCGTTCCCTCGACGATGGATGAGTTGGTGGCGCTGCCGGGCGTCGGCCGAAAGACAGCCAACGTCGTACTCGGAAATGCTTTCGCGACCAACGTGGGCGTCGTCGTCGATACCCACGTCGGCCGCCTCAGCATCCGCCTCGGCCTGACCAACGAGACCGACCCCGTGAAGGTGGAGAAGGTTCTGATGAAGCTCTTTCCGAGCGACGATTGGGCGTTGCTTGCACATCTGCTGATTTCTCACGGCCGCAGGGTGTGCATCGCGCGGACGCCCCGGTGCGAGTCGTGCGTGCTCTCCGATATCTGCCCGTCGAGCAGGGTTTGATGTATCATTCAGCGAACTTCTCACCTAAACGATGACCCGATACGCAGCGATCGAGACCAACCGCGGGACGATGTTGGCCGAGCTCTACGACGCAGAGGCGCCGAACACCGTCGCCAACTTCGAGAAGCTCGCCAACGACGGCTATTATGATGGTGTGAAGTTCCACCGGGTGATTCCCGACTTCGTCGTGCAGGGCGGCGACCCGCAATCGCGCGACCTGCCCGAGGGCGACGGCCGCATCGGCTCGGGCGGTCCTGGCTACAAGATAGATTGTGAGACCGAGGGCAACCCCCACCGCCACGAGCTCGGCGCTCTCTCGATGGCCCATGCCGGAAAGAACACCGGCGGGAGCCAGTTCTTCATCGTCTTGAGCGAGGGGAACACACGTCATCTGAACGGGGTCCACACGGTCTTCGGAAAAGTGACGGAAGGTCTGGACGTCGTGATGGCTATCCAGGCCAATGACAAGATGACCAAGGTGCGAGTGGCCGACGCCCCGCCGTCGCCGAACGAGTAGACGATCATGGCCATCAAGAAAAAGACGGACCTCGGCGCCGCCCTGGCCGGACTCGTGCTGGGTGGCTCCGTGCTGTTCCTGCTCATGCTCACGATCGTGTGGCTGACGAATCGGCACTTTGCCGGAAAAGAGGGGCATTCGAAGGCAGCGGCCGTTCAGACGCCCCCTTAGCCTCCGCTGACAGGGCTCAACACCGGAAGGCGCGGAAGCGTATTGCAGGCATCCCGACGTAATCCGCCATTCCAGCCACATCCGCTCAACGATTGAATCGCCCGGTGCGTATTCCCGATGAGGAACGCGTGCTGGCGGAAGCCGCCCGCGCCGGCGATCACGCCGCCTTCGCGGGGTTGGTACGTATGCACCAGCAGCGGGCTTACCTCGTGGCCCGTTCGATCGTAACGATCCATGAGGACGCTGAGGACGCGCTCCAGGAAGGATTCGTGAGGGCATTCCAGGCGCTCGACCGGTTCGATACCTCGCAGGCGTTCGGTGCCTGGCTCAACAGGATAGTCGCCAACGCCGCGCTCGATCTCGCCAGGCGCCGCAAGGTACGCACCGCGGAAGAGCTGAGTGACGCTCTGCACACGCCTTTTCGTGACCCGGGGGAAGCCGCAGAGCTGCGCGAGCGGCTTGCTGATGCGCTCGCCGAGCTGCCGGAGCGCGCAAGGTCGGTGATCGTGATGCATGACGTCGAAGGATTTACGCACGTGGAGATCGGAGAGATGCTCGGGATTCCGGGCGGCACCGCACGTTCCGACCTCCACCACGCCCGGCAGAAGCTGCGCGGGTTACTGAATGACCTGAGGGACTGACGATATGACGAAGGAACTGAATTTTCCCGATCCATCGGACCGGAACTCCGCTGACCGCGACGCCCTGAACGAGCCCGCGATCCAGCTCATACGCGACGCGTACATGCCGCCCGCCAGCGCCGCGGAATCGGCCGCCTATTGGAGCTCGCTCGAGGACCGGATAATGGCCCGGGTGGTGACGTCCGGTAACGCCCAACTCGATGGTCGCTTCTGGTCAGTCTTCGACGGGTGGGCGCAGGCCGGTCTCGCCGCCGCGGTCGCGATTTTCGCAATCGCCGGATTCGTAAATCAGCGGCTCCCCGAGCTCGAGCCGCAGTATGCCTACGAGACGGTAATGGCACCGACGCCCGAGGCACTCGCCGGCCCCGCTGATCTCATCCTGGCCACTGACCGTTCGGCGCAGAGCGACGCGGCACTTCGCTACGTCCTTTCACACTAGAGGCAAATCGCGATGCAACGCTCGAAGAGCTACGCAGTGATGTTCCTGCTTGGAACCTTTCTCGCCGGCGGCGCCCTCGGCTTCACGGCCGACCGCGTGATGTCGCGCGACAAGCCATGCCGTCACGGATCGGGCTCTCGCTCGTATCTCGACCGTATGGCCAGCGAATTGAAGCTGACGCCGGCACAGCGGGTACAGTTCGACTCGATCATGAGCCGACGCCGGACGCAGATGCGCGCAGTATACGATCCGATCCGCCCGCAGATGGACTCGCTGTCGAAGCTCGGTAAGGTCATCAGCGACAGCACGCATGAGCAGCTCAAGCGCGTTCTCAATCCCGAGCAGCAGGCGAAGCTCGACATGATGCGCGACAGGGGCAGAAAGGAGTCGGCCGACGCACGGGCGCGATACGGCTCAGAGAAGGGTACACCCGCACCGAGGCCGTGATGAATCGTCTTGCACTCCTTGCCGCTGTCTCGCTGGGCGTCGCTCCCGCCGCTCTCCGGGCGCAGGAGGCCGTGGACACGGCGGCCACTCCGATATCGCTGGACGATGCCATCCGCCTCGCCCAGCGCAACGCACCCTCGACAACCCAGGCGCGCGGTAGCATCCGCACGTCCGAGGCGTCGGTGAAGCAATCATACGCCGCGTTCCTGCCGAGCATCTCGCTTTCCGCAGGCACCTCCAACCAGCGCGGCGACAGATTCGACGCGCAGGGGAACCTCGTCCCCTTCACCGGCAATCCCACGAATTATTCGACAGGTTTGAACGGCAGTCTCCAACTCTTCGACGGCGGCCGCCGTTTCTACGAGATTGGCAGGGCGAAGGCCGACGTGAATGCCGCCGAGGCTGGCGAGACGGCGCAACGCTATCAGGTCGCGCTCCAGGTGAAGCAGCAGTACTACAACATTCTCGCAGCGAGAGAATCCGAAAGCGCGGCGAACGCGCAGATCGAGCAGACGACGCAACAGCTTCGCGCCGCATCGATCCGGCTCCGCGCAGGCGCGGCGACACTGTCGGATTCGCTCCGTTCCGTCGTCCAACTCGGCAACGCGCGTCTCTCGTTGCTGAGCGCACAGAACAATCTCCAGCTCGCTAACGCGACGCTGACTCGTCTCGTCGCTTCCCCCCGCCCCGTCACTGCGAATCCCTCCGACACGCTCGATCAGCGCGTGGTGATTCCCGACATCGCCCAGCTGGCGATCCTCGTCGAAAAGGCCCCCGCGATCGAGCAGGCCGACGCCCAGCTCTCTGCCGCGCGGGCGGGAGTCCGATCGTCGAAGACAGCGTTTTTTCCGACGGTGAACATGAATTTCAGCCGCGGCGGCAGCGGCCTCGACCCGCAGTTCGGGCTTGGGGACCGCCGGTACGCGTACAACCAGACCATCAACTTCAGTCTTGCGTTTCCGCTGTTCAACAATCTCGGCCGCGAAGTGAATGTCGCGCGGGCAGAGGTTGCCGAAGACAACGCGGAAGTGTCACTGCGCGACGCGCGGTTTCTTGCGCGGCAGACGCTGGTACAATCGGTAGGACAGATGCGCACGGCGCAGCAGCAGGTGGACATTCAGATCGGGTCTGTCGCCGCCGCGCTGGAAGATCTCCGCGTTCAGCAAAAAAGGTACGAGCTCGGCGCGACGACGCTGCTCGATCTGCTCACATCACAAACTCAGCTCGACCAGGCGCGCACATCGCTCATCCGGGCGCGCTACGACTATCGCGTGGCGAAGGCGCAGCTCGAAGCGCTCATCGGCCGTGACCTTTAGGGAGAAGAAGTGGACAACAGGACAATACTCGCGATCGCCGTACTCGCCGCAGTCGCCTGCTCGAAGGACGACGAGAAGAAGCTCACCATTCCGGTCGAGCCGGTCTCGCGCCAGACCATCATCGTGGATGCGCAGGCAACCGGCGTCGTCGAGCCTATCAACGTCATCGAAGTGAAGGCCAAGTCATCGGGCCAGATCGTCGCGATGCCGGTAGAGACGGGGAGCTTCGTGAACCCCGGCGATCTGCTGGTACAGCTCGACACCCGCGACACGCGAAACGCGTACGCGCAGGCGAAGGCCGACCTCGACGCGGCGAACATCAGGCTCCGGGTCTCGGGCAACGCGCGCGAGCGCGCCGCGCAGCTCTTCCGCGAGCGCATCATCACGGCGCAGGAGCACGAAGCGTCGCAGGTTGACTTCGCCAATGCGGAGGCCACGGTGCTGCGCAACCGCGCCGCCCTCGACCTGCGGGCGCAGGGCCTCGAGGAGGCGACGGTGCGCGCACCAGTCTCCGGCACGGTGATCGAAAAAACCGTCGCGCTCGGGCAGGTCATCGCGTCGGGCACGTCCAGCTTCGGCGGCGGCACCACGATTCTCAAGATGGCGGACCTCACAAAGGTCCAGGTGCGGACGCTGGTGAACGAAACCGACATCGGCAAGGTGCGCCCCGGGCTTTCCGCGAGCGTGAGGGTCGACGCTTACCCCGACCGGCCGTTCGTCGGAGTCGTCGAGAAGATCGAGCCAAAGGCGACGGTGCAACAGTCGGTGACGATGTTTCCCGTTCTCGTGAGCATAGATAATCAGCAGCGACTCCTCATGCCGGGAATGAACGGCGAGGTCTCGATCGAAGTTGAGCGACGCGAGAATGTACTGGCGATTCCGAACGACGCGGTGCGAAACCAGAACGAGGTCGTGTCGGTCGCCACGCTGCTCGGCCTCGACCCGGATTCGGTTCGCGCGCAGATCCGGAATGCGAGCGGTGGCGGACGACCGGACGGCGGCACGCAGGCGACGAACGCTTCGTTCGGCGGCGGAAATCAGGGCGGCAGTCAGACCGCTTCGCGGGGTTCCGCCGCGTCGGCGAATGGCAACGGACCGCAAGGCGGTGGAGGGCGAGCCTCGATGCCCGATGTCACCGATCAGCAGTGCGCGGCCGTCACCGCCGCTTTGGCCAGGAGTCCCGATACCCAGAAGAAGCTGGGCGCTCTCCGCGAGCGCATGAGATCGGGCGAACTCGATCGCCAGGCAGTCCAGGCGGAGTCGCAAAAGCTGTACGCCGCGATCAAGGTGGATCCAGCGGTCGCGCGCGCATGCAACGCCCGCGAGCGTGGCGGCCAACGCGGGGGTCAGCGCGCTGACGGCGCGACGGGCGGTGGTGAGTCAGCGACATCCGGACCGGCCGGCGCTCAGGCCGGCACCGCTGCGCAAAATGGTAACAGCGCGGTCCAGGACGGCGGCTCAGGCCGCGGCCGCCGCGGTATGGTGTTCACTGTAAAGGACGGCAAGTACACGGCGCGAGTTGTACGCCTCGGAGTCAGCAACTTCGACGTCGCCGAGGTCCTCGAAGGACTTCAGGAAGGCGAACAGGTCGCCATTCTGAACGTTGCCGCGATGCAGGCCCGCCAGCAGACCGAGCTCGACCAGATGCGTGGACGGGCTGGGGTGCCCGGCATGCAGAGACAGCAACCGGGTGGACAGAGCGGGCAAGGTGCCCAGGGCGGGCAAGCTGGACGCGCTGGCGCCGGGGGTGGCCAGCGGGGAGGGGGGTTCTGATGACCGTCCCGGCGACTACCGCTCACGAGCGGGGCGCGAGCTTTCGCGAGCCGCCGCAGCCCGCTCGCAGGCCGATCCCTGTCGACAGAACCGGGCACAATGCGATGCTCGTCAAGGAAATTGTGCTCGTCGCGCTCGGCGCGCTCCGAGCCAACAAACTCCGTTCCTTCCTCACGATGCTCGGCATCGTCATCGGCGTGGCAGCCGTCATCGCAATGGTCGCGATCGGAAAGGGTGCGCAAAAATCAATAAGCGAGCGCATCGCCAGTCTGGGGACCACCTATCTTCAGGTGCGTCCCGGCACCCGTCGCGGTTTCGGTGTCGCAACTGAGAACGACGAGAAGCTGACGCTGCGCGACGCTGAAGCGCTCGAGAAGCGCGGACAGTATCTCGCCGCCGTTGGACCGGAGATGAACAAGCGCCTGATGTTCCAGTACGGCAGCGCCAACGCGTCGTCGTCGATAACCGCGGCGAAGCCGAACTACCTGGAAATCCGCAAGTACACACTCGCCGCGGGCCGGATGTTCAACGATGCGGAGGAAAGCGGAATGCGGCGTGTCGCTGTCGTCGGCGCCGAGGTTCTCGAGAACCTCGGACTTCAGTCGCCGGAGGCACTCCTCGGCGAGTACGTCCGCATCGGTGGATTGCAGTTCCAGGTCATCGGCGCGCTCGCACCCAAGGGTCAGACAGGCGGCCCGGGACAGAACCCCGACGATCTGGTCCTCATACCGCTCGCAACCGGACGCTACCGGTTAATGGGAACCGACCACCTGAACTCGATCGGCGTCCTCGCGATTGATGAGACTAGAATTCCCGAGGCGCAGGCGGAGATCCAGTCCATCCTCCGCCGCGAGCACCGGCTCGGGCCGGAGAAGCGAGATGACTTCGATATCCGGAACCAGGCCGAGTTTCTGAGCACGTTCGCCGAGACGACCAAGACGTTCACATTCCTGCTCGCCGGCATCGCTGCCGTGAGTCTACTCGTTGGCGGCATTGGCATCATGAACATCATGCTGGTCTCGGTCACCGAACGCACCCGCGAGATCGGCATCCGCAAGGCCCTCGGCGCCACGCGCGGCGCGATCCTTTTTCAGTTCCTGATTGAGGCCATCGTTCTCTGCCTTCTCGGCGGCTTCGTCGGGATATTGCTCGGCGGGGGTGGCGCGGCACTGCTCAACAAGCTCGGCGACTTCAACACAGCTGTGGATCCGTCGTCGGTGGTGCTTGCCTTCGCATTCTCCGCCTTCGTGGGAGTGCTCTTCGGAGTATGGCCCGCACGACGTGCTGCATCGCTTGACCCGATCACGGCGCTCAGATACGAGTAGCGGGTTGCTGGTGCCGGGTACCGGGTACCGGGTAATGAAAGCGCCCCCCGGGAATCCCGGGAGGCGCTTTGTTTTTCGATTCGAGTCAGTTGTCGCGAAAGCTGATCAGACCGCGTCGTCTACCGCCTTCTCCGCCTCGCCGAAGTTCTTCTGGATCTTGCCCTTCACCTGCTCAGCACGACCCTTGACGTGCTCGCTCGTGTTGTCCGTGGCGTCGCCGAGGTCGCCGCGAAGTTCGCCCTTCATCTCCTTCGCCTTTCCCTTGACTTCGTTCTCGGTCCCACGGTCTCTCAGGTCTTTATCCATAACTCCTCCGATTCTGACTTAAGTGACTTGTATCGGCCGCCATTTGCGGCGTTAATTGTATTCGCAAACGACATGCCGTTCGTGCGGCTCAATTTCGTTATGCGCATGTCCGTTGCCGGGCACGGTATTTGACGAGGCGTCGCTATTTGTCCCTGGAACGGGGCCCAAATTTAACCTGAAGGGACTCCCCCATCAGCTCGAATACCGAAGCAGCCCCGAATGGCGGCCGTCTCGCGAAATTAACGCTTCTGGCGGTCGGCGTCGTCTATGGCGACATCGGCACCAGCCCGCTTTACGCTGTCCGCGAGTGCTTCAAGGAGCAAAACGGCCTGTCCGCGACGCCGGCGAACGTGTACGGCGTACTGTCGCTCATCGTATGGGCGCTGATCATCATCGTCAGCATCAAGTACATCGTCTTCATTCTCCAGGCCGACAACCGCGGCGAAGGAGGCGAGCTCGCGCTACTGGCGCTCATTCTCCAGAAGCAGCGACGTGAAGGCGACAGCCGCCGGCGCTTTATCATCATTGCGCTTGGCCTGATCGGCGCATCGCTTCTCTACGGCGATGGAGTGATCACGCCGGCGATGTCCGTGCTTGGCGCGACCGAGGGGCTCGAAGTCATAACTCCGCGGTTCAAGGTATTCGTCGTGCCGGCGACGCTCGTCATCATCTTTTCGCTGTTCATGGTGCAGAAGAAAGGAACGGCGAAAGTGGGCCGCGTGTTCGGCCCGGTGATGGTGCTCTGGTTCATCGTCATCGCGATTCTTGGGGGAATGGAGATCGCAAGGGGGCCGGGGATTCTGCTCGCTGTAAATCCGATGCATGGCGTCCGGTTCTTCATGAACCACGGCTTCCCCGGGTTCCTGATACTGGGAGCGGTCGTGCTTGCAGTCACGGGTGCCGAAGCGCTTTACGCTGACATGGGGCATTTCGGACGCCGTCCGATCAGGGTGGCATGGTTCGCGCTCGTGCTCCCCGCGCTACTCCTCAATTACTTCGGGCAGGCGGCTCTCATTCTGCGCGAGCCCGCGGCGGCAGCGAATCCGTTCTATCTCCTCGCTCCGGGTCTCATTCTTTACCCGCTGATCGCGCTCGCGACGGCAGCAGCGATCATCGCTTCGCAAGCACTCATCTCCGGTGCGTTCTCGATCACGCAGCAGTGCGTCCAGCTCGGCTATACTCCCCGCGTCACTATCGTTCACACGTCGGAGACCGAGCACGGGCAGATCTACATTCCGGAAGTCAACAAGGCGCTGATGGTCGGCACCCTGCTGATCGTAGTTGGCTTCCGTTCGACGACCGCGCTCGGCGCCGCCTACGGAATCGCGGTGACCGGATCGATGGCGATAACGACCATCCTGTTCGCGACTCTCGCGCGCACCCGGTGGGAGTGGAGCTGGCCGCGCGTCATCGGACTCGCGGCCGTTTTCCTCATCGTCGACCTGTCGTTCTTCGGATCGAACGCGCTCAAGGTCAAGGACGGCGGCTGGGTTCCGCTCGCAATTGCACTCGTGGTTTTCACGCTGATGACGACGTGGAACCGCGGACGCAAGATCGTGCTCAGCATTCTTGCGAGGGGGTCGCTGCCGCTCGATCTCTTTCTCGCCGATGTTGCGAGACGCAAGCCTTATCGCGTGCCGGGGACGGCGGTGTTCATGACATCCAATCCGGACGGCGCGCCGCTGGTGCTCCTTCATCACCTCAAGCACAACAAGGTGCTCCACGAGCATGTGGTACTTCTCTCGATCCTGTCGGAGAACGTTCCCCGCGTCGGAGACGACGAACGTATCGAAGCAACGCACCTGGGCGAAGGTTTCTCCCGTATCGCGGCCCGCTACGGCTTCATGGAGAGTGCGAACGTGCCGGAGGTACTGGCGCGCTGTCGCTCGACGGGCGTTGTGGCCGAGCCACTCGAGACTACCTACTACCTCGGTAGAGAGCGACTGCTCCCGCACGGGCATGAGAAGCTCGCCGGTTGGCGCAAGAAACTCTACGTGTTCATGTCGCGAAACTCGAGAACGGCGACCGAGTACTTCGCGATCCCTCCCAACCGCGTGGTCGAGCTGGGGGCCCAGATCGAGTTCTGACGCGGGGCCGCCGGGACTATGCTTTGCGTCGAACCGGGTCGTGGAACTCGGAGCCCACGTCGAGTTGTAGCCGGCCGTTCTACGTCGAGCGCCGCCTGACGCGCTCGATGTCCCGCCTGTCCTTCTTTGTGGGACGTCCGCTCTCGTAACCGGTGCTCGCGCTCATCGCCCGGACGTGCGCGGCCATCGCTTCCCGGGCCTTCCTGCTGTCTACCGTCTCCTGGTAGAGGGCTGACGCGATCGCCGCTGACCCTCGCCGATCTGATACGCCCTGCACCTCAATAACGTGCTCGTAGGGGCCGCTGCGAATGCGGAGCCGGTCTCCCGCCTGAACCAGCCTCGATCGTTTCGCGCGCTCGCCATCGACCTCGATCTTCCCACTGTCGATCGCCTCCGCGGAGAGGCCCCTGGTCTTGTAAAAGCGGGCTACCCACAGCCACTTGTCCAGCCGAACCCGTCCGCCGGGCTGGCCACCTCCGGTGAGCGATTCAGTCTTGCGCATGGTCACGCCAGTGTCACAAACATTACCGCGCCCCCTAAGAATGTCTTGACAATAGTCGAAAGTTAGGATAACCTAATTTATTGATATGGCGGTACCGAAACCTAAGATTTGGCAGTCCCTAATCCGAACCAAGCGGGTAGCTCCATGAGATCATTCTGCGCCGTGGCGATTCTCGTCGCCGGCTCCATTGGCGCTCAGGAACCTGCGGCGAAGCCGCCGGAAATCGACCCCCCCATCCAGGACAACAGCTTCCTGATCGAGGAAGCATACAACCAACCCGCCGGGGTGGTGCAACACATCAACACCTTCACGCTCGGCCGGAAGACGGACTCGTGGGCCTACACATTTACGCAGGAATGGCCACTGTTCAACCAGCGCCATCAGGTCAGCTACACCATTCCCCTTTCCCGCACCGACCGCCGCGTGACGATGGGGCTCGGCGACCTCGGCTTGAATTATCGCTATCAGGTCCCGACCGGACGGCACGCCGATCTCGCCGTCGCGCCGCGCCTCAGCTTCCTGCTTCCGACAGGCGCGGTATCGAAGGGCAGAGGCACCGGCGCCATCGGGCTTCAGGCGAATCTCCCAGTCAGCTACGCGCTGACCACGTCTCTCGTCACCCACTCGAACGCCGGCATCACGTACACGCCCTCGGCGGAAAACGCCTTCGCAAACAAGGCGACGACCACCGGCTTCAATGTCGGGCAGAGCCTGATCTGGCTTTTTCGGCCGACGTTGAATTTCATGCTGGAGCTTGCGTGGGAAAGTAGTGAAGAGGTACTCGTCAACGGCCAGCGCGCACGGAGCGAAGGGCTCCTGCTGGCACCAGGAATTCGCGGGGCCCTGAATCTTTCCTCCGGACTTCAGGTGGTTCCAGGAATTGCGGTGCCAATCGGCATCGGGCCGAGTAACGGCGAAAGGTCGGTTTTCTTCTACCTGAGTCTCGAGCACCCCTTCGGAGGCAAAGCGCTCGAGGAAGGAAAATGACGAATCCGATCGAAAAAGCGCCGGCCGCGGACGGCGTGGCAGAGCCGGCGCCTGGGCTGTCGCGGCGCGGTTTTGTCAAAGCGGCAGGTGTAGGCGGAACTGGACTTCTCGGGGCCGCGGCACTCGGCATTTCGCGTGGCGGGCTTGCCCAGGGGTCCCAGTCGCGCCCGGCTACTTCGTATGCGCCAGCGCACGGAGCTGGCGCGCACCTGATGCCGACAGTTGTTGGTGAAGTGGATCATGTGAAGAACGGATTCAACCCGTCGCAGATTTTGGGCGACTTCGACGGGGGCACCATCAGCACGCTTCCGAGTGGCCAGACGCTGCGCGAGTACTCGCTCGTCGCGCAGAACACCACGATCGAGATCGTTCCGGGAGTCGAGTTCGCGGCGTGGACCTACAACGGCCGCGTCCCGGGCCCGACTATTCGCGTGACGGAGGGCGACCGCGTCCGCATCACTCTGCACAACGCCAGCGATCACCCGCACAGCGTTCATTTTCACGGCGTCCATCCCGGACTCGTTGACGGAGTGTTCGATATCAGGTCCGGGGTGGTTCAACCGAACGGCCGGCACACGTACGAATTCGACGCTGAGCCGTTCGGGCTGCACCTCTATCACTGCCATACCGCACCACTCGCCAAGCACATCGCGAAGGGGCTCTATGGAACGTTCATCATCGACCCGAAGGGCGGCCGGCCAAAGGTCGACCGCGAGATGGTGATGGTGATGAGCGGGTACGATGTCGACTTTGATGGAGCAAACGATTTTTATCTCGTCAACGGGATCCCATTCCACTACGACCATGGAAAGAACCCGATCACGCTGCGAGTCGGCGAAAAGGTGCGAATCTACCTTGTGAACGTGCTGGAGTATGACATTTCCAACTCATTCCACCTGCACGCGAACTTCTTTCACTACTATCCGACCGGAACGAGTCTGACGCCGAGCGAGTTCACGGACACGGTGGCGCTGATGCAGGGCCAGCGCGGCATCCTCGAATTCAGCTTCCGGCACCCAGGGCGGTACATGTTTCACGCGCACAAGACCGAGTTCGCCGAGCTCGGCTGGACTGGAGTCTTCGAGGTCGGGGCGTAGCGGTGGCGGCGACCGAGGTTCCAGAAAGCCCGGCACGTCCGCGTTTCAACCGCTTCACGCTGCTATTCGCCCCTCTCGTGCTGCTGGCCGGCGTGATTGCGCTGTTCGTATTCACGAGCGGCGCCGGCCTGAACGTGACGCCCGCCGCTCCCATCGAGACAGTCCAGTTCGGGCGCACGGTACTGAGTCCGGGAAGAATCGAGCTATCCCTTCGCAACACGAGCCCGCAAGAGATTAGAGTTGCTCAGGTCAACGTTAACGACGCGATCTGGCCGTACACGATTTCTCCCGGCCCGGCGATCTCGCGCCTCGGCAGCGCCACGCTGACCCTCGAGTACCCGTGGGTGCAGGGCGAGGCATACGAAATATCGATCCTGTCCGCCAATTCGATTGCTTTCGGCACTTCGATCGATGTTGCAACCGAGACCGCACACAGGTCCGGCGGCACGCTGTGGAGCTTCACGCTCATCGGTATCTACGTTGGCCTCATTCCGATAGTGCTTGGCATGTTCTGGCTGCCGCTCCTCAGGCAGCTCGGCCCGCGCGCCATCGCGTTCCTGATGGCGGCGACAGTCGGCTTGCTTGTGTACCTCGGCATCGACGCGACGAGTGAAGCGCTGGAGCTGGGCGGCGTGCTGGGCGGTGCGTTTCAGGGAACGGGGCTGGTGGGCATCGGGATTGTGGGAACCTGGCTGCTGCTCGACACGATCAGCCGCCGCCAGAGAAGCATCAAGCAGAGTGAATCGGGACAGCGGATGTCGCTCGCCCTGGTGATCGCGGCGGGAATCGGCCTTCACAACCTCGGCGAAGGCCTGGCCATCGGCGCGGCTTACGCGGTGGGCGCGGCGTCGCTCGGTACTTTTCTCGTGATTGGATTCATCATCCAGAACATCACTGAAGGTCTTGGGATCGTCGTTCCGCTGGCCAAGGGGCGGCCTTCAATGCAATCCCTTGCATTGCTTGGTTTCATCGGCGGCGCACCGGCGATCGTTGGAACGTGGATTGGCGGGCTTATTTACTCGCAGCCCCTGTCCGTTCTGTTTCTCGCTATCGGTGCGGGCGCGGTATTTCAGGTGGCGTTCGAGATTGCCAGGCAATCGATCTGGAAGGACGCGTCGGCCCGGCAGGCACCCGCAGTCACCTTCGCGGGTGTGCTGGCGGGGATGCTGATACTCTACGTCACTGGCGTCGCGATCAAGTAACGGCGGAACCGAGAACCACCCGGCGGCCGGCCTCCGGCTCGGTAAGGCGCTGCCGGCCGCGGGCTGAAGCGAAACTGCAACCGATCGCTACTAAGGTTCAGGAGTCTCCCGTCGTTTCTGTTCGAGCCGGTAGACGGGAGCGCCTTTTGTGGCCGGAAGCCGGTCGCACTATTTTCCGGCCTCTCCCTAGCCTCGCAATCTCGAAATTTCGGAAAGAATCACTTTTTCTGAGTTTTCGGTTTCGCCGCCGACTTCTCCTTCAGCGGCTCGAGCTCCTCCAGGAGAATCTCGTTCAGCGGCTCGAGCTCCTCCAGGAGAATCTCGCCGTCACGATCGAGGAGCATGTCGCCCTGTGGACGAATCACGCGCACGCGACTTGGCGCGCGCATGCGCGGGAATCCCTCGAGCCTCATCTTCCTCAACCCTTCCATGTCCATGCGCCTGAGGCCCTCGAAATCCTCGAGCCTCATCCGCTCCATCGGCGCCATCTGCATGGCTCCATCCCGGAACATGAACGCGTTGCCCGGGCCGTCGAAGTGGAAGCCGAACGCGCGATTGCCCCGCATCAGGTCGGATGCCCGGCCGGCTGTCACTCGGACATCGCGCACTCGTCCTCCCGAATACACGCGCAGACTTGCGATGGCGCCCGGCGTGAGCTTGCCGACTTCACGCGTCAGCCGGCGCGCGGGCAGGCCGGCCGCATACTCGTCGCCCGCATCGGCGGACGACACCCTGAGATCGACTCCATTTATCGAGACTATCCGGTCACCCTCGATGATGCCCGCCGTCTCGGCGGGCCCTTTGGGCGTCACATGGGAGACGAAAACACCCAGGGTATCGCGGACGCTTCCGGTCGACCCGAGCTGAATCCCGAGCGCGGCGCGCTTGATGAGCGCCGAATCCATCAGCGACGACCGAATGATGCGGCATTCGGTTTTGCCGTCGGTCGTGACGCACTCCGGCGCGGGAGCGCGTATCGGTGCAGGCCGCCTCGGTGGAGCCGGTGTGCGGGGTTCCTGGGCCTCTAGTACGCCGGCGCAGACTGCTGCCGCGCCCGTGAATATCGAAAGAATGATACGCATTGCCGTGTCTCCGGATGACGGGGTTTCGTAGTCGTATGACAGCGGCCGACCGGATAGGGTTGCCGGTGCCGAAAGGTGGCCTGCCCGGGCATATTTGACCGATGGCCACGACAGTCGAACCCCCGGGCAGAACGCGTCACGAGCCTGATCTTCACACCTTCGAACACCATTGGCAGGACGAAGCGGACGCGGCTTTCCTTTACCGTATTCTCGCGGCCTCCGAGCCTGACGCGCGCAAGAAGGGGATCTATTCGCGGCTGGCCGAGGTTGAGGACAGGCATGTGGTCGTCTGGGGAGAGTTGCTGGCGAAGCACGGCCATCCGCCAAAGTTTTTCAAGCCAAGCACACGCGCACGCGCGCTGGCTGGTCTCGGGAAATTGTTCGGGCCCGGTTTCCTGCTGCCGATGCTGCTCGAAGAAGAGGGTCGCGAGGTCAAGGCATATCTCGACATGCATCGCGCCACGCCGGCGGGGGCGCCCGGGGGTGGCGAGGCACTCACCCTCGCGAAGGAGTCGGCCGAGCATGCGACCACCCTCGCGGGAATCGCCGGCAAGAGCGGCGAGCCGTGGCATCGGACGGGGTCCGGCGGATTTCTCAGGAACGTGGTTTACGGATTCAACGACGGACTTACGGCGAACTTCGGACTCGTCGCCGGCATCATCGGCGCGAGCGTCGCCCAGGAGCATCAGGCGGTGATCGTCGCCGGCGTCGCGGGCCTCATTGCCGACGCGCTGTCCATGGGCTCGAGCGGATACCTGGCGGCTAAGAGCGAGCGTGAGGTTTACGACTACGAGATCGCGATGGAGCGCGACGAAATTGCGCTGATGCCCGAGATCGAGCGTGACGAGCTGGCGCTCATTTACGAGGCCAAGGGGATGGACGCCGACTCGGCGCACCGGCTCGCAACGCAGGTGATGGCCGACCCCGAGCGGATGCTCGAGGAGCAGGTACAAGAGGAGCTGAAGATCGGAGAGCAGACCATCCCGCCATTTCGCGAGGGCTGGGTGACCGGACTGGCGACGGCGTTCGGAGCGATCATTCCGGTGTTTCCTTTCTTCTTTGCGCGCGGCCCGACGGCGATCGCGATGTCATTTGGTTTTTCGATGCTGTCGCATTTTCTGGTCGGCGCGGCGCGGTCGGTATTCACTGGCCGCAGTATTCTCCGCTCGGGCCTCGACATGTTTGTCGTCGGCCTGGGCGTGGCGGTCGTCGGCTATTTCGTGGGTGACTGGGTGGGGAAGGTCTTCTAGTGGGTGGCAGTTTAACCCCAAGAGAACAAATCTATTTTGTCCCTAATAGTCTTTTTTTGTTTTTTGGGAACTGCGGAATCAGGCAACGATGTTGAGCAATCGCCCGGGAACGAAGATGATCTTTCTCGGCGGGCCGGTGACGAACTTGGCGATAGACGGTTCCTGCATCGCCGCGGCGACCGCATCGTCCTGGCCGATGTCGCGGGCAACTGATACCGTGCCGCGGGTTTTTCCGTTCACCTGCACCACCAGACTGATCGTCTCGTCAGTCGCGCGATCGCTGTCGAACGCGGGCCAGCCGGAATCGAACACGCTGCCCGAGTGGCCGAGCTTCTCCCATAGCTCTTCCGCGATGTGCGGCGCGAATGGCGACACGAGCTGCACAACCGGCTCGACCTCGTCGCGCGCAGGCACTCGCTCGCCGCGGCGGAGGACATTCATGTACTCCATCATCGCCGCGACCGCGGTGTTGTAGCTGAGGCGCGGGATGTCGTCGCCGACTTTGCGAATCGTCTGGTGCAGCTTCCGCATCACGTCCCGGTCGGGGGCGCGGTCAACCGAACCCTGATCCGTAGCCGCGCCCACCGACGCCCACAACCGGTCGAGGAACCGCTTTACGCCGGAGATACTCGCGTCGCGGAAATCGCCACCCTCCTCGAACGGACCGAGGAACATGAGATACATGCGGAAGGCGTCCGCTCCCCATTTATCGATGTATTCATCGGGTACGACGACATTCCCGCGACTCTTGGACATCTTCGAGCCGTTGCGCACGATCAGGCCATGCGCGCGGAATCGGCGGTAGGGTTCGTCGAATCCGAGAAAGCCCATGTCGTGCAGCACCATCGTTACGAACCGCGAGTAGAGCAGGTGCAGAACCGCGTGCTCGTTACCGCCGATGTAGCTATTCACCGGAAGCCAGCGCTGGGTGATTCCGGGGTCGAACGGAACCTCGTCGATTCCCACACTGGGGTAACGCAGGAAATACCAGGCGCTGTCGAGAAACGTGTCGGAGACGTCGGTCTCGCGCCGTGCCATGCGGTTGCATTTCGGGCATGCGACGCGATACCAGCTCTCGTGGCGCGCCAGCGGTGACATCCCCGAATCGTCGGGCTTGAAATCCTCGACGTAAGGGAGCACCACCGGCAGGTCATCCTCCGGCACCGGCACCGCGCCGCATTCGTCACAGTAGATGATCGGAATCGGGGGGCCCCAATACCGCTGTCGCGAAATGCACCAGTCATGCAGCCGGTAATTCACGATCGGCGACCCGGAGCTCTTCGCGGTGAGCATCTCGACGATTGCGCTCTTCGCTTCTTCCACGCGCATGCCGTCGAAGCGCCCCGAGTTCACGAGCACGCCGTTACCTGATTCGGTGAACGCCCCGCTAAGCGGCGTGGTGGCGTCCTCGCCCTCTGCGCACACTACCCGCACGATCGGCAGCCCGAATACACTGGCGAACTCGAAGTCGCGCTCGTCGTGTCCCGGAACCGCCATAATCGCGCCGGTGCCGTACTCCATCAGTACGTAATCCGAAATCCATATCGGAATGTCCTCTCCGGTCGCCGGATTCGTCGCGTGCGCGCCCGTGAATACGCCGGTTTTCTCCGTGCTCGATTTCCGCGTAACGACATCCTGCTTCGCGCTTAGCGCCAGATACCGATCGACGGCGCTCTTGTAAACGCTGCTCGTCAGCTCAGCGACCATCGGATGCTCGGGCGCCAGAACCAGATACGTGCCACCGAAGATCGTGTCCGGCCGGGTCGTGAAAACGGGTATCACATCGCCCCCGCCCGTCGTTGCCGGAAAGATGATCTGCGCACCCTCAGACCGGCCGATCCAGTTCCGCTGCGCGGTTTTCGTGGTCTCTGACCAGTCAAGCCTGTCGAGATTGGTGAGTAGACGCTCCGCGTAGTCGCTGATCCGGAAGAACCACTGGCTCAGAAAGCGCTGCTCGACCGGCGTGTCGCATCGCTCGCACGCTCCGCCAATTACCTGCTCGTTGGCGAGCACGGTCTTGCAGCTCGGGCACCAATTGACTGCCGCCTGCTTCTTGTAGGCGAGTCCGTGTTTCAGCAATTGGAGAAAAACCCATTGCGTCCACTTGTAGTAATCCGGGTCCGTGGTGGCCAGCGATTTCGTCCAGTCCACCATCAGCCCCGCGCGCTCAAGTTGGCGCCTGAAGTTGACGATGTTCTGCGGGATCAGCTCCATGGGATGCTGGCCCACCTTCAGCGCGTAGTTCTCGGAATGAATGCCGAACGCGTCGTAACCCAGCGGCTCGAATACGTTGTGCCCCTGAAGACGCTGGAATCGTCCGTAGATGTCATTGCCGACGAACGCGAAAAGGTTTCCGACGTGGAGTCCTTCCGCGGACGGATACGGAAACATCATCAGGGCATAGAACGGGTCGGCGGCGCCAGCTATATCGGCGATGTTTGTCCGGTGCTCGCTCCAGATCCGCCGCCATTTCTCCTCGATGGCGGTGGGATCGTAGCCCGTCGTCTCTTCGTGCGGGATCGCGTTCACCGACTTGTCCATGATTACAAACTAGCGTCACCCTTCCACACTTTCACCCCGGCATGCACCAACCGTATTCGATGCGCGCCCAAGCCGCACTCACCGACATCGACCCGGCCTTCACGGCATCGTGGCAGGGCATTCCGATCGTTGACATCAGGCCCGAAGGGCTGTTGAGTCCGATCGTCGGCATGCTTCAGCGGCAGACTGCGATCGTAATCGCAGGGTCGCTCGTGATATTTCACGTCGGGATCGGGTGGATTGGGTGGCGTTTGTTCCACGTCCTCTCGCCCGAAGTCCGCGAAGCATTCCTCGCCTCAAGCGAGGTACGTTCGAGCGAGGAGCACAGCGACAGCATCGATCAGATCGCCGGCGCCGCGACCTCGCTAAGTTCGGCGGCGAGGCGCGTCGCCCAGCGCGTCGGGACGTTCAGGCTCGGGGATACGCCGGCGAGAGGGACGCCCGCCGTTTTGATGCCCTGAAGTGCTTGCCTAAGTACGGAACTACCGTGCTGCCGGCTGCCGGCTACAAAAGGCGCTTCCGGCTTCGGGCTCGACCAGAACGACGGATGTTGGAGTCTTCCGAGCTCTGTCTCAACTTCAAATATCTCCATGCCGTCTCTGATCCTTCCGATCCGCTCGATTGCTTTCTGCCAGTTCCGATTGAGCAGGCAGCCGGCAGCGCCCCATCGAGCCGGTGGCCGGCAGCCCGGTCGTTCTCAGTTCCGTACCTGTTGGCCCCTCGCTTACGCGACGATTCCAGCCTACGGCTTGCCACTCAATAGAGACTCCATCGGTTCGAGCCTCGCCCCCTGTTCCGTACAAACTGCAAACCTCTGCCCCTCGTAAAGCGATACGCCGGCGTACTGGCCGCGCGCGTTGATCACGTAGAACTCGAGCCCGAAATTGGGATGGCCCCCGTCGTTGAGCAGTCTCTTCTCGATCGTGTTCTTCTGAATCCGGCGGCAGACGTCGATCGCCGCATCCTTTGGATGCATTCCGAGGCGCATGTTCTCCACGATCTGATACGAAGCAAGACTGAACAGATTGGCTTCGCCGCGTCCGGTTGAGCCCGCGGCTCCCACTTCACCGTTCACATAGAGTCCGGCGCCGAGTATCGGCGAATCGCCGACGCGGCCGGGGATCTTCCACGCAAGGCCGCTGGTTGTCGTGACGCCGCAGATCTCGCCCTTCGCGTTTACGCCATCGCAGTTGATCGTACCGTACTGGTGGCGGCCGTCCATCAGTCCCTCGGCCACCATTTCGGCGCGCACCCTGCATTCAGCGTCGGAACGGCTCTTCGGGTCGAGGTAGTGCAAGGGATCTGTCCGCCGCTTCCACTCGAGCCACCGTCCGCGCGATCGTTCGGTATTGAGGTCAGGCTCTATCGCAAAGCCCATGTTGCGAGCGAACCGCTGGGCGCCTTCACCCACCAGGAGATGATGGTCTGTCTGCTCGAGGACCGCCTTGGCGACGAGCGACGGCGTACGCACTCCTTCGAGCGCGGCGACGCCACCGGCACGCTTCTTCGGTCCGTGCATCACTGACGAATCGAGCTGGACGACACCATCCGCGTTCGGGAGGCCGCCGTATCCGACACTTGTGTCGAGTGGATCGAGCTCGACTATGTTCACTCCGGCGACGAGGGCATCCAGCACATCCGATCCACCCATCATCATCTGGAACGATTTCTCGACCGCGGTCTGAGATCCCCCGTTCCTGTAGACGTTGCCGTTGTCGGACGAGACCACCACGGGCGTTGCCGCAGAGCGTTGCATCACCTGAGGCGCAGCCGCCTCGGCCTTTCCGCCGATTGCGAGAGAGACACTGGCTGCGGTGCCGGCGCGAACAAAGCCCCTGCGGTTGATCCTCGAGCCCATGGTATGCTCCCGTCATGCGGTGAGTTTCGGCTTCGCTTAACCTACGAACCGGCGATAGTTTCCCGCTATCCATGAGCACTCCCATCGAAGGGAACGAGCAGCGTTCCGGACACGAACCCACGACGCGGCGCGAGCACGATCTCCTCGGCCACCGCGACGTGCCGGCAGACGCCCTCTATGGAATCCAGACCCTCCGCGCGATGGAGAATTTCGCCATCAGCGGTGTGGAGCTGTGTGATTTTCCGACGCTTGTTGGCGCTGTCGCCGCGGTCAAGGAAGCCGCCGCCGAGGCCAATCGCGAGCTCGGGCTGCTGGACGATGTCGTGGCAGACGCAATCGTAGCCGCCTGCCGCGAAGTCCGAGCCGATCTGCACACGGCGCATTTCAGAGTTGACATGATACAAGGCGGAGCCGGCACGTCCACGAACATGAACGCGAACGAGGTTATCGCGAACCGTGCTCTCGAGCTCATGGGGCGCCCGCGCGGCGACTACGACACCGTGCACCCGAATACGCATGTGAATCTCAGCCAGTCGACGAACGACGTGTATCCCACCGCCATCAAGCTCGCGATGCATCGCAGCATCGACGACCTGAAGGAAGCGATGGGCGCGCTCGCCGGTGCATTCCTGCTGAAGGGCGAAGAGTTCTCACCGTACCTCAAGATGGGACGCACTCAGCTTCAGGACGCGGTGCCGATGACGCTGGGACAGGAGTTCACCGCGTTCGCGCATACGATGCTCGAGGACGTCGACCGGCTGACCGAAGCCCAGTCGCTGATCCGCGAAATAAATATGGGCGCTACAGCCATCGGTACCGGCATCACCGCGCAAAAGGGCTACGCCGAAGCCGTGAGAAAGCATCTGTCGCACATCACCGGACTCGAGCTGATAACCGCTCCAGACCTCGTCGAGGCGACGTCAGACACTGGCGTTTTCGTTCAGCTGTCGGGCGTTCTCAAGCGATGCGCCGTAAAACTGTCGAAGATCTGCAACGATCTCCGGCTGTTGAGTTCGGGGCCGCGCACCGGATTAGGGGAGATTAATCTCCCGCCGATGCAACCCGGATCCTCCATCATGCCGGGCAAGGTCAATCCGGTGATACCCGAAGTCGTAAACCAGGTCTGCTTCGACATCATCGGCGGTGATGTCACCGTCACGATGGCGGCTGAAGGCGGACAACTCCAGCTCAACGTATTCGAGCCGATCATCGCGTACAGGCTACTCGGCGGAATGAGTATCCTAACGCGGGCATGCGGCGTGCTGCGTGAGCGCTGCGTTCTTGGAATCACCGCCAACGTCGGCCGGATGCGCTACTTCGTTGAGCATTCCGTCGGCATTGTCACGGCCCTCGTCCCCGTGCTCGGCTACGAGACAGCGAGCGAGATAGCGAAGGAGGCACTGGAATCAGGACGCGGGGTGTACGACCTCGTTTGCGACCGGGGTCTGATGACTCGTCAGGAGCTTGACCGTGCGTTGAATCCGGAGGAGATGATTACTCCAAACTGAGACGCACGATACTCCCGATGAAGCATTGAAGACGTTAGCTTTTCAGCGATTTTACCACCCCGAAGGACCGTTCGCCCGTCTCCTCCCCGCTCGCTCTGAAACGATGGACCTAAAGGAACCGGAATGAAAGGCAATTCCCGCCTGCGGCGGCTTGCAAGGTTTGGCTCAGTAGCTGTGCTCGCATTGTTGCTTGCCGCCTGCGCCGGGCAGTACCCGAACACGACCTTCGAGCCGCACAGCGACCTGGGACGGGCCATCGATTTTCTGTGGGATCGCCTCCTTCTTCTCGGTACGATCGTGTTCGTACTCGTCGAAGCGGCACTTCTGTTCGTGGTGTTTCGCTATCGACGGCGGCCTGGAAACGACGTCAAGCCGCCGCAGACGCACGGCAACGCCTTGCTCGAGGTGATCTGGACACTAATTCCTGCCTTCGTCCTTCTCTTCATCGCTGTTCCCACGGTACGGACAACCTTCAATACGCAGGCGAAGGTTGCGGCGGGGGCGCTCGAGATCGAGGTGATCGGGCACCAGTGGTGGTGGGAGTTCCGCTACCCTGAGTTCGGCATCACAACCGCCAACGAGATATATCTGCCCACCGGGCGCACGGTGAACTTCAAGCTCACATCCGTCGATGTGATCCACTCGTTCTGGGCGCCGCAACTGGGCGGAAAGCGCGATGTCATGGCAAACCGGACCAACTACATCTGGCTGACCCCCGATTCGACGCTCCAGCCGTCGGTCTGGAATGGGTTCTGTGCGGAGTACTGCGGTGCTTCGCACGCGCGGATGCGGTTCCGAGTATTCACGGTCAAGCCGGATCAGTTCGCGAGCTGGGTTGCCGGGCAGCAGCGGCCAGGCATCGTTGGCTCCGCACCCGTTTCGCCCGGAGCCGGGGCACCGCCGGCTGGCGCTTCCCCGGCTTCAGTCACGGGCGCGGCCACCGCGACAATGGCGTCGAACGGCGCGCCGGGCTACACATTTCCTCAGAACGTTCCGGAGTTCGACTACGCCCGCCCGAATGGCGCGATCCCGGATGGCCTGACATTCACGAAGGGACTCACCGGCAACGCGGGGCGCGGCCAGCGAGTGTATTCCTCGGCGGCGTGCATCGGATGCCACGCGATCGCGGGCAATCCGATGTCGGTGGGAGTCGTGGGCCCAAACCTGACACACTTCGGCTCGCGAAGCACGATCGGCGCCGGCAGCTTTCCGAATACGCCCGCCTATCTGGCTCTCTGGATCAAGAACTCCAGAGCGATGAAGCCGGGAGTCCTGATGCCCACGCTCGGCAAGAACGAGTACGATCCGCACCTGAAGACCAGAGTGACCACAGGCGGGCTTGACGACCAGCAGATCGCTGACATCGTCGCCTACCTCATGGTGTTGAAGTAAGAGGAATCGAGAGAATGGCAACGACAGCAGTGCCCACTCGCGGCACTCACCACACGGCGACCGCGCCGAGCTACCAGTCAGGAGTATGGAGCTGGCTTGCCACGGTCGATCACAAGCGGATCGGAATTCTCTACCTCTACACCGCGCTCACCTTCTTCATCATCGGCGGATTGGAGGCGGTGCTCATTCGCGCCCAGCTCCAGGGGCCGAATCGCGAGCTGCTCTCCGCCGAGATGTACAATCAGCTCTTCACGATGCATGGCACGACAATGATCTTCCTCGCGATCATGCCGCTGTCGGCAGCGTTCTTCAACTTCCTGATACCGCTTCAGATCGGCGCTCGCGACGTGGCGTTCCCCCGCCTCAACGCGTTCAGCTACTGGGTGTATCTCTTCGGCGGAATCTTCATCACGCTGCCGATCTTCTTTCAGCTTGCGCCAAATGCCGGCTGGTTCGGCTACGCACCGCTGACAACCAGGGAGTACTCTCCAGGCATCAACATCGACTTCTGGGTGATCGGTCTCCAGATCCTTGGAGTCTCGTCGCTGGCGGCGGCGTTCAACTTCATCACCACGATTATCAACCTTCGCGCACCAGGCATGACGCTGATGCGGATGCCGATGTTCACGTGGATGTCATTCGTCGTGCAGGTCCTGATCGTGCTCGCGTTTCCCGTGATCACCATCGCGCTCGTGTTTCTTCTTTTCGACCGGTTCTTTGGAACGAACTTCTATACCATAGCTCAGGGGGCTGACCCACTCCTCTGGCAGCACCTGTTCTGGATATTCGGCCACCCCGAGGTCTACATCCTGATTCTGCCGGCGTTCGGGCTCGTTTCCGAGGTACTTCCGGCATCGTCGCGAAAGCCTCTGTTCGGGTATCCGGTAATGGTCTACTCGGGAATCCTGATCGGAGCGCTCGGCTTCGGAGTCTGGGCGCACCACATGTTCGCGGTGGGCATGGGGGCGATCGCCGACAGCGTGTTCGCGGTCTCGACGCTGCTCATCGGAATTCCGACCGGCGTGAAGATTTTCAACTGGATCGGCACGATGGCTCAGGGCTCGATCCGCTTCACCAGTGCGGCGCTGTTCGCCATCGGCCTCGTCGCCTTGTTCACGATCGGCGGCATCTCCGGCGTCATGCACGCGTCGCCACCAGCCGACCTCCAGCAGACCGACACCTACTTCGTGGTGGCACACTTCCATTATGTGCTTTTCGGTGGCTCGATCATGGGGATCTTCGCCGGTATCTACCATTACTTCCCGAAAATCACGGGACGCCTGATGGACGAGCCGCTCGGCAAGATTCACTTCTGGCTCAACTTCATCGCCATGAACCTGACGTTCTTCCCGATGCACTTCGCGGGAATGCTGGGAATGCCTCGCCGCATCTACACCTACGATTCAGGCCAGGGCTGGGACACCTTCAATCTGATCTCGAGCATCGGCGCTTACATGCTCGTCGTTTCGACGGCGATCTTCGTCTATAACTTCTTCCGGAGCCGGAAGAACGGTGAGGTGGCGGGGGCGAATCCGTGGGACGCCGGCACTCTCGAGTGGTCGATTCCATCGCCCCCGCCCGAGTACAACTTCGCGACTCTTCCCAACGTGACTTCCCGCTATCCGCTATGGGAAGGCAATGAGAAGGACATGGAGAGTGCGCGCGTGAATTTGCAGGAAGGCAAGACGGCCGAGCAGCTCCACATCGTGCTTCCGTACAGCACGATCAAGCCGCTGATCGTCGCTGGCGCGATGGTGATCATGTTCTGCGGCCTTATCACGACGAAAGCGCTGATCTTCGTCGGCGCTGCGGTACTGGTGGGCTCGCTTTACAGCTGGCTGCTGAGCCCGCTCGAGCCGGAGCATCATTAGCGATGACAGCACCCGCCGCGCATCACTACACGTCGACCGGGCTCGACAGCCGCAAGATCGCAATCTGGGCCTTTATTGGCTCCGAGTGCATGCTGTTCGTGTCGCTCATCTCCACGTATCTCATCTACAAGGGCAGAAGTCTCGTTGGCCCGTTTCCGCACGACGTCTACACGAATCCAGCGGGCGAGACGTTCAATCCAATCCTCAACATTCCCGTCACGTCGGCGTCGACGTTCGTCCTACTCATGTCGTCACTCGCCATGGTGCTTGCGCTTGCCGCGGTTCAGAACAAGGACCTGCCCAAGCATACCCGCGGAGAACGCGTCCTCGGCTCGTCGAAGCTGTGGCTCTGGATGACCGCCCTGCTCGGGACGACGTTCCTCGGATTCCAGGCGTACGAATTCACTTCATTCGTACACGAGGGATTGTCGATCCGGACGAACCTCTTCGGCTCGTCGTTCTTCACCCTGACCGGATTCCATGGCGCGCACGTCACTGCCGGTGTCATCTGGCTGGTGACGCTGCTGGCGATTGACTATCGCCGGGGGCTTGGGCCAAATGACGCGCTCAACGTCGACATTGCTGCGCTGTACTGGCACTTCGTGGACGTAGTGTGGATCGTGATCTTCACTGTGGTTTACCTCCTCAAGTAGGCCAGGGGACGATGGCAGAAAACCCTCATTCTGATCCCTCGGCTACAGAGCCGAAGGCGGACGAGCATATCGCTCAGCATCACCATCCCGACTGGAAGACGTACGTGAAGGTCGGCGCGGTTCTCACAGCGATCACGATCTGGGAGGTGTGGGCGTATTACATCCCTTCCGTGGTCGCCTCGCGCATCTTCGTTCCGATGCTGCTCACGCTGTCGGCAGTAAAGTTTGCGACGGTGGTGATGTTCTACATGCACCTCAAGTACGACCACCGCCTTTTCCGCGTTCTTTTCACCGGCCCGCTCCTCATTGCCGCGCTCACGCTGATTTCGCTGCTTTTCCTCTTCGGACAGCTCGTGGCGCGGTTCGGCAGGTAAGCCTCCCGTGATGGCGCTGGCGCTGCTTCATCCATCCGCCACGCTCGACTGGTGGGCGTGGTCTATACATCCCAGCACCGTTCTTGGCCTCGCGGTATTGGCCGCGGCGTATGAATGGCGCGCGAACAGGCGCGCGCAGAACGAAAGCCTCGGAGTCGGGCGCAGGCTGTCGTTCCTTGCCGCGCTCCTCGTCATTTTCGTGTCGCTCAATGGGCCAATCCACGATCTGAGTGACGTCTACCTTTTCAGCGGCCACATGGTGCAGCATCTGTTGCTCACCCTGGCGATGCCACCGCTCCTCATCGGTGGCGTTCCCGGCTGGATGCTGCGCCCAATTCTGCGCAAATCTGTGGTCGCAGCCGGAGCGCGGTGGCTGACGCGGCCGGTCACCTGCTTCGTGATCTTCAACGTCGTGATCGCCGCCTGGCATCTGCCGGCGCTTTACAATGCGGCGATGGCGGACCACGGCGTCCACATCTTCGAGCACTTGATGTTCATGTCGGCAGCGGTGCTCATGTGGTGGCCGCTCACCAGCCAGCTACCCGAGCTGCCACGCCTGCCGTATCCCGGTCAGATGCTCTACTGCTTCCTGATGAGCATTCCGATGTCGATCGTCGCCGTCTACATCGTGATGGCTGACCACATCCTCTACCCATCCTACTCGGCTGCGCCGCGCATATGGGGCCTGTCCCCGATGGACGATCAGATGCTTGGCGGTCTCATAATGTGGGTGCCCGGCGGACTGATCTTCATCATCATGATGTCCGTGGTTTTTTTCAAATGGGCAGCCCGTGGCGAAGACCATTCCGCGGGGGCGCAGGTCGACTGGAAGCCGGGAACCGCCTAGTCGTCGTCAGTGCCGCCGAGTGCCGCGTTGATGTCGCGGCCAAGGTGCGGATGGCGCCGCCACATGAACCAGAACATGAGCGCGGCAGCCAACAGGTTGGCGATGAAGATCTGGTACCAGGCCATGCCGCCGAACATCGACTCGGTGAACAGCGTCGTAATGCCGATCGCGCCGAGCTCGAATGCCACGAAAGCGATCAGAAGTCCGGCGAGAATACCCGGCGTGCGGGCGGACTGATGTACTATGCTGACGACGATGATTCCGACGAGAGAGAATGCCGCGTAGTGAAAAACCGTGTACGCGGCAACGCGGGTGAACATCGCGTCTGGCATCATCGGGATTTTCCCCAGTACACTGATGAGCCCGCGGCCGAGTATCTCCGGCGTGTGGAGCGGCTGGCCGGCGACGATGTCAACGATGAGGAACCAGACCGCGACCGCGGTCGCCCCAATGAAGCCAGCAAATATCCCTTCACTTACTGTATTATGCCGGTCGGCCATCGATCTTTCCTCGGGTGGTCTCCCGTGACGCATTCGTCTCGCCCCGGATCCTTCTTTCCTCGCCCGCCTTGGTGTTCTCCGCGGGAAATTACGCAAAGCGGCCGTGTTTGCAAAGGCACTCCCGGCTCGCTCACGGTGTCTAACGAATGTCATTCCCGCGCGGTGCGGAAATCGCGTTTGACGGGTATTGAGCCAGACACCAGACAACATCGCACACACCTCGAACTCCATTCATGCTCTATCGCAAATTAAGATTCCTTGCAGTTGTTCTGCTCGCCGCCGTGACAGCGATGCCGGCTGACGGTCAGACGCGGCGACGAACCACCAAAAAACCTGTCGCGAAGAAGACGACAGCCAAAGCGAAAAAGAAGCCTGTTTCGCGCCGCAACCGAAGGCCGGTTCGCAGACCGGTTGCGCCGCCGGTGCCGGTCGTCCGCTACACATCGCCCCGCACCCTTGCCGCCCTGTCGGCCGACCTCGGTTTTATGACTACCCGTGTGCGAAGCGGACAGTTTGGAGTGATGGCGGTCTCGCTCACTCGGGGAGACACGCTGTTCGCATGGGGCGCGGGGGCGCCGCTGGTTCCCGCGTCAACACTCAAGATGCTCACGACAGCCGTTGCGCTCGAGGAGCTCGGGCCCAACTACCAGTTCAGTACCGACGTTCTTCACGACGGGACGGTTGGGGCGGATGGAACGTTGACCGGGAATGTGTACCTCCGCGGGGATGGCGACCCGACACTGGGCGGCCGTTACCTCAGTGGGGGACCTGCCGCTCCGATGAATCTGCTGGCCGACCAGATCGCGGCTCGGGGGATCAGGAGGATCACCGGCGAGGTGATAGGGGATGCGACCGCATTCGACGACCAGAGAATTCCGGAGGGATGGCTCACCCGATACCTGCAGTCGGGCTACGCCGCGCGTGTATCCGGTCTCTCGCTCAACGAGAACCTCGTGTGGGTGACCATCACGCCAGGAGAAGGGGCGAAGCTCGAGCCAGCGACGAGCGCGATTCCGCTCACGAGCAACGTGCGTACGGTCAAGGGAGGGGGAGCCCGCGTTTCCATCCGCCGCACTACAGATGGCGCGATCTCGGTTTCGGGGACGATTGGCACGAGGTCGCCGCCGCGCCGTTACGTGTACGTCGTCGAGCACCCCGCGCCATTCGCGACCGGAGCGCTCAGGAGCGCTCTGGTCGCAAAGGGCGTCGAGGTGGTTGGCGGGATTCGGCTTGACAAGACGCCGGCCGGAGCCAACAGGATCGCGAGCGTGCAGTCACCGACGCTCGATCGTATTCTGGCCGCAATGAACCGCGAAAGCATCAATCATTACGCCGAGCTCGTTCTCCGCAATGCCGCCCGTGGACCACGCCGCGATGCTCTGGGGGACATGGCCAATTCACGATCCATGATGAGACAGTTCTTCGCGAAGAAGGTCGGCGCGGATACGATGTCGCTCCAGATCTCCGACGGCAGCGGACTTTCTACTCTCGACCGCGTCACGTCGCGGGCGATGGTGCAGATGCTCGGCTACGCCCACCGTGCTTCGTGGGGACCGTGGTTCCATGCCTCGCTCCCGGTCGCCGGCGAGTCAGAGCTGCTTCGCCGCCGGATGCGAGGCGGCTCGGCGCAGGGAAATCTCCACGCCAAGACGGGCACGACCAACGATGTGGTTGGGCTCGGGGGCTACGTCACCGCGCTCAACGGCGAGGTCATCGCCTTCTCATTCATCTACAACGGCCGCGATCGGTGGACAGCCAAGAGCATGATGGATGCGATGGGGCAGACGCTGGCCAACTTTGCGCGCTGATCAGGCAATCTCGCTAATTTCCACTCCCCGCTTCCGAAGCTCGGCGATGTACTTTGCCGGCGGCACGCATTCGTCCGGTGTGTGGACGCCCGGCGGCTGGATCTCGCCCCTCGCCTGCATCTGTCCGGTAATCGAAAGCGAGTAACCGGTAGCGCGCATCATGGCACTGATCCCCCGCTCTTCATCGTAATGGTCGATCAGCTCCCAGCCCACGGTCTTTGGCTGCCCGTTCTTCTTCCCCTTGACAGTGACACGGAGCACGACAAGGTCGCGCCCGCCCGGCTTCGTGAGGCGGGGCGCCATCGCAGCTACGGCGACGTCGCGCGGAGCCACCTTCACACCCTTCACGTCAACCGGCTCGAGCTCGAGCAGCCCGAGGTCGCGGATGGCTTCCATGATTCGCGCGTGGCCCGGATAGCGAAGCGTCTTGTACTCCATCGTGCGAATCTTCCCCTCGTACCGGGAGGCCATCGTTGACAGGCCGCCAGCGGTATGAAACGCCTCGAGCTCGCCGACGGGGGCGTCGAACTGCACGGGCTCTGCTTCGGAGAGCGCGGCGACCTGAGCGCGCTTTCCGTCGCGAATGACCCACGACACCGTCGTGTAATAATCGAGTACACCCTCCAGCGAGTACACGATCTGATAGTTGAGCGGGGGCTCGGGATTCTGCGGGAGCCCGCCGACGAAAATCCTGACGTCATCGACGCTGTCCATCTGATCGATGCCATGCTGGGCCAGAATGTTCACCATCCCGGGTGCCAATCCGCAGTCGGGCACGATGGTGACGCCCCTCTCGCGCGCCCTGCCATCGAGTTTCTTCTGGGCGAAAACGATCTCCGTGTTTCCGCCGAGGTCGCAGAAGTGGACGCCAGCCTCAGCGGCGTGCGTGGCCAGGTCGAGGTTGAAGTAGTAAGGGATCGCGCTCATCACCGCATCCGACTCGCGCATCAGCGCACTCACCCCGTCGCGATCGCGCACGTCGAGCACGGTGGGAATGAGTCGCTCGCCCGAATAGGGGGCCAGGAAATCCGCGACGTGCTGGACGTGCAGGTCGCACAGGCGGACTTCGGTGACTTCGGCGTTCTGAAGCAAATCATACGCGCAGGCGGAGCCCTGAAGCCCCGCCCCGAGAACCAGCATCCGCATTCGGTGAATCTCCGTAAATGCATTTTTTGGAATCGACCGGAAATTTATTCGGGCGGGTGGGACGACGTTACCCCGGCGCGTTCGTTGCATTTGACCGGTTCATGACGATATCCCGCACCAATCAGCCGGACGATGCGTGGCGCGAGCATCTCGTCGAATCGGCGGACGGCATCCGCCGCATCCTCGAGGAAACACATCGCATCGCGGTACTTGGCATCAAGGAGGGGGACACCCGGCCGGCGTTTTTCGTGCCCGAGTACGCCCAACGCGCCGGATACGAGATCGTTCCAGTGCCGGTTTTTTATCCCAACGCGACCGAGATGCTGGGTGAGCCGGTGTTCCGCACACTTGGCGCGATTCCCGGTGACGTCGACATGGTGAACGTCTTCCGCCGTCCCGAGGACATCCCGCCGCATGTCGATGACATGATCGCGAAGAAACCACGGTGCGTTTGGTTTCAATCCGGCATCAGGAACGACTCAGCGGCAGCGCGACTCGCGAAAGCGGGCATAGATGTCGTTCAGGATCGGTGCCTGCTCGTGGAGCTGCGGCGGATCGGAAAATAGACCTTGCAATAATGTTGGTGGATTGAATGCAACCGAGAAACACTGACCTGCCTGAGGCCAGCCGGGCAGATGTCAACTACGAGGAAAGGCGCAGTGGCGTACCAGGTTTGCCCCTTAGCTGCCTTCTGCCTCCCTGACCGTTGGCAGGTCGGCTGTTCTCAATTGCCTTTACTAGAGTCCATTGCGGCGCCCCTACCAGCCCACTACATACACGACCGCCTCAACAGGAACTTCGTGCGCAACGGCATTCGCCCGTGGCGCAAGGGCCAGGATGTAGCGCCCGCCTTTGGTCGCCGCGAGCGCTTTCCCCGATCCGACAGCAAAGGGAGTCGCGGTGGGCGACGCGCCCACGGTCGTTTCGCGCGCAGTGATGACCCCCCTGCTGCTCTCGATGGCGAATGTCCGCGCGTCGCTCGCGACGTGGATCGCGGGCGCGGCCTGCATGTCCGCCGGCGCCGAGATGTCGAGCACCGGCCCCATCACCCACTTCGGCGCGACGAGCTGCGCGCCGGCAGCGAGGGTGCCATGGAAGGCGCCGGTCGCCGGGTCGAGCGCCGCCCACGCCTCGGATGGCTCGTCATCCTGCACGCGGGCGGGATTGGCGCCGAGCGCGACAGTAGTTCCGTCCGCCGTCCATCGCACGCGCCACCCTCGCACGATCGGGTACATCCGCGGCGCAGCGGCGTCGCTGGCGCCGCTGGCTCGCGAGTCGGCCGGAACCCGGATCGTCCCCGGCTGCGCGATCGCTCGGGCAAGCGACATTCCGCTCGAGGCGAACGATCCGTTGCGGAGCGTTGCCGTGTCGATGCCGGTGCGGCGTGCCAGGTCGACCCACAGCGGCGCCGGAATCGTATCCGATTCGCGCGCGCTCAGAACGTGAGCCCGCGAAAAAGCGATCGTCTGCCAGTCAGGCGATGGAGCGACGTCCCACACCTCGTCCATCCGAGCGTGGAAGTTCTTTCCCTCACTGCCGTAGAAGAATCCGTTCGGGACTGCTTCGTTCTCGACGCCCACCGGGTCCACCATCACGAGGAGCGAGGAGCTGTCGGGCGACAAGATCCATTTCACTCGCGACGTCATCCCGTACGTCCCCTGATTGACCCGCACCGAACTGACAACCGGTGTGGGGCGAGCTGACACGATGCTGTCGGCCGTTGACGGCCTGGGGCTCGAATCGACGCATCCGGCCGATCCGGCGAGTACCAGCAGAAGGGTGAGGGCGGTCGCGTTTAGCTGCATCACTCGGCGTCCGCTTCGACTTCCGGTTCGTCTCCCGCAACGGCAGCAGTATCATCGCCCGGTGAGTCCACATCATCGTCCTCAGGCACTACCCGGGCGACCGCGGTCAGAATGTCGCCGTCATCCAGATTGACGAGCCTGACCCCCTGCGCGATGCGTCCGGTTACGCGGATCTGGGCGACCGAAGAACGGATAATGACGCCGTTTCGCGTGATGAGCATGATCTCGTCTTCGGGGAGCACTTCCATCACGCCGACCACGTCGCCGGTTCTCTCCGTCCGGTGGACGGTGATTATTCCCGTTCCGCCACGGCGCTGCACCCGGTAATCATCGATGTGCGAGCACTTGCCGAGGCCCCGCTCGGTGACGACGAGAATCGTCGCCTCGCGTTTGATCACGACCATGCCCACGACGGCATCGCTTGCCCGGAGCGCGATTCCTCTCACGCCTGTGGTGTCACGCCCCATCTCCCGGGCGTCCTGCTCGTGGAACCGGCAGGAAAGGCCGTGCTTTGTGGCGAGAACGATGTCATTCGTACCACTCGTCACCTGAACGTCGATCAGCTCATCCCCCGATTCGATCTTGATCGCCTTGATGCCATTCGCGCGCACGTTCGAGTACTGTGACAGGGCGCTCTTTTTCACCGTTCCCTTCTTCGTGCAGAAGAGGAGAAACTGTGTGTCGGTGAACTCGCGCACCGGCACCATCGCCTGGATCCGCGTGTCCGGCTGGACGTTGATCAGGTTGACGATCGGCTTGCCCTTGGTCGCCCTCCCTGCCTGCGGAATCTCGTGCACCTTGAGCCAGAAGCAGCGGCCATCGTCGGTGAAGCAGAGGATGTAATCGTGCGTCGAGCCGATGAACAGCTTCTCGATGAAATCCTCGTCCTTCAGCGTCTGGCCGCTCAGGCCCCGGCCCCCGCGCCGCTGTTTGCGATACGTCGACACCGAAGTCCGCTTGATGTATCCCGAATGCGAGATCGTGATCACCATGTCCTCTTCGGCAATCAGGTCCTCGATCGTGAACTCGCCCTCATCGCTCGTGATCTCCGATCTCCGCTCGTCGCCGAACCGCTTCACCGCGTCGAGCAGCTCGTCGCGGATGATCGTCATCCGCCGCGGTCGCGACGCCAGGATATCGCGCAGCTCCTTAACGAACGCGCGGACTTCGCGGAGCTCCGCCTCGAGCTTCTCGATCTCGAGACCGGTGAGCTTGGCGAGACGCATGTTGAGAATCGCTTCGGCCTGCCGCTCACTCAGCTTGAACCGCTTCTGGAGCTGGGCGCCCGCCGTTGGCGTGTCCTCCGCGGCACGGATGAGCTTGATGACCGCGTCGATGTTGTCGACAGCGATCTTGAGGCCCTCGAGGATGTGCTCGCGCTCAAGCGCCTTGTCGAGCTCGAACTGGGTGCGCCGGACCACCACGTCGTGGCGGTGCTTGATGTAGTGCTCGAGCACTTCCTTCAGCGGCATGATCTTCGGCACCAGCTGCCCCGTATGCGAATCAGGGACGAGCGCCAGCATGATCACGCCGAAGGTGGACTGCATTGTCGTGTGCTTGTAGAGCTGGTTGAGCACCACCCGCGGAATTGCATCACGCTTCAGCTCGATCACGACCCGCATGCCGTCCCTGTCGGATTCGTCCCGCAGATCGGAGATGCCTTCCAGCTTCTTGTCCCTCACCAGCTCGGCGATGTCGAGCACCAGCTTCGACTTGTTGACCTGGTAGGGCAGCTCGTTGATGACGATCTGCGACTTGCTCGAGCTCTCCTTCTCTTCGATCACGGCGCGCGCGCGCATCACGATGCGGCCGCGGCCAGTCTCCTGGTAATCCTTGATGCCGGCGCGGCCGTAAATGTACCCGCCGGTCGGAAAGTCAGGACCCTTCACGAACTTGCGCAGATCTCCGCTCGTGAGTTCCGGGTTGTCTATCAGCGCGATAGTGGCGGCGACGATCTCGCCGATGTTGTGCGGCGGGATGTTGGTGGCCATTCCGACCGCGATTCCGGACGAGCCGTTGATGAGGAGGTTAGGCACCGCCGACGGAAGAACCTTTGGCTCCATCAGCCGGTCATCGAAGTTCGGCGCGTAATCCACCGTGTTCTTGTCGATGTCGGCAAGCATCTCCATCGCGATGCGTGTCAACCGCGACTCGGTATACCGGTACGCCGCCGCCGGATCTCCGTCCACGCTGCCGAAGTTTCCCTGTCCGTCTACCAGCGGGTAGCGAAGCGAGAAGTCCTGCACCATGCGGACAAGCGCGTCGTACACCGACTGGTCGCCATGCGGGTGATACTTGCCGAGCACGTCGCCGACGACAGTCGCCGACTTCTTGTAGGGACGGCCGGGCACGAGGCCAAGCTCGTTCATCGCATACAGCACCCGTCGGTGCACCGGCTTCAGACCGTCGCGCACATCCGGCAGAGCACGCGACACGATGACGCTCATCGAGTAATTGATGAACGATTCCTTCACTTCATCGTGGATCAGACGCGGAAGAATCCGCTCACGATTGTTGGGCGCTGTCATGGGATGTCGGAGCGGGCTTCGAAAGGCGGGAAAGACAACCCTGAAATATACCTTTTTTCAGCCCTTGATGCAACTTTCGGAGTCGCCTCTAAGTTATTGCAGTACCGCCAGTTACGCTACAATCACGAGACCATTCGGCGTGTCCGGCGGCGCACCTCTGAGGTGCCTGCGGGTGGGGTGCGGCTGGAGACCAGTCGCGGGTTCGCGAGCAGCCTTTCGAAATCCACCGGGGGCAACGGCCGCGACAGGTAAAAGCCCTGCCCGAGACTGCACCCAAGCCTCCGCAGAACGTCCCATTGTTCCGCCGTTTCGATCCCTTCCGCGACGACGCGAAGTCCGAGAATTCTTCCCAGTCCAATGACCGCTTCGGCAAGCGGCGAATTGGAGCTCTCCCGGCCAAGTCCAGCGATGAAAGAACGGTCCATTTTGAGGCTGTCCACTGGAAATCTTTCGAGGTAGGCAAGCGATGAGTAGCCCGTTCCAAAATCGTCGATCGACAGTCTCACGCCGAGCGCCTTCAGTGCGTCCAGTCGCTCCAGAGTGGCCGAAGCAATCCCGATCGACACAGTGACGACGATATCGGTGCCCTGCACCGAGAACGGACGCACGAATGCGTCGATAATCGTGTCGGTGACGCCCCGCGACCCGTCCGTCTCGTTCTCGAGCAGCACCGCGAACTCGTCGCCTCCCAGTCGTGCGACGGTGTCGGCAGGACGGCCAATGACGAGGAGCAGAAGGAGGATCTCGGCGAGTATCAACGCGGTCGTCAGTACCCGAACGCGTTGCTCATGGTGATGCCGTTCGGTGTAAAGCAGCTCTTCTCCGGCGATGAACAGTCCAAGACGAGTGCGAAGAATGTCGAAGCGTTTTCGCTGAACCTGCGTCGAGGCCGCACGCCGAGCGCTCGGCTGCCGCCGCCGGAAACAGCCAGGCTTTGCTGCCACGCGCTCGCGGCCTCACTGATGCCTGGTATCCGACTGCTCCGCGTCCGGTGCGTACGCCGGCTCGGTGCGCTTACCGAGTCAGAAGCGGCATGGCACGGGATAGCGGGTGGTTAGTGCGATGGCCCTTTGTAACCCGCAGCCTCGGCTTCGTCTTCCAGCTCCAGCTGCGCCTGGTCCTTGTCGATAGCATCCTTCTCGGCGCGATAGCGGTTGTACCACTCGCGGGTCACCTCGGCCGCGAGCTCGCGGTTACCGAGCCCGAACGACAGCGCTAGAGCGAGCGCGACCGCCCCAAAGAGAAGCGCGAAAGCGGTGGTCACGATCTCACTCGCGACCCCTAGCTCCTGGAGCGCCATGAACACGGCGAGGACTATGACACCGCCCTTGCCGACGCGCGAGAGAGTCGGCCCGCCGTGCAGCCCACCGGCACTCGCCATGATGAGCCCGCCCACGAAGCCGCCGAGCACGATCCCGACAACGATGATCACCACCGCAGCAATGACACTGGGGATATAGCTCACCAGCTCGCTGAAGACGTTGGCGAGCGACTGGAGGCCGAGCGCGTTGGCGGCCACCAGCATCACGGTGAACATGATGAACCAGAAGACCAGATTCGCCGCGATGCGCGTTGGGTTCATGTGCGAGCCGGCGCGCTCGACCGCGTCCATCACGCCGCCCCGTTCGAGCAGCTGGGTGAACCTGATCCGGCGGAGGACTCTCTCGGTGCCCTTCTCGAACAGCCGCGCGAGCAGGTAACCGGCGAAGAGGATGACGAGCGCGCCGACTAGCGGCGGGAAATACTGGTAGAGCTGCGCGAAGCTTTCCTGAAGCCGGTCGAGAAAAGTCTGGTTGCTGGTGTCACCCACGTATGACTCTGGCTGAAGTGCAAGTCGAACAGCACTTAAGGATAGCAGTCAGGTCGTCTTTTCGCTGGTGTTCAGGACACCGATGCGCTTACTGGCAACGCTAGTTCCGCGTCCCGCGCCTGATGTCGTAGATCGCGCTGCGATGGCACCGCGGGCAGATGAGCCACTCCCGCTTGCGGGCGTAGCCGAGCCCGAATGAGCCTCCTCCGATCGGCCGCTCGGTCATGGGAACGCGGCAGCGAGGGCATTCGGGCATCTTGCCCTCCTTGAACGCCTCCCGGATCGCCCCGAGCTCGTCTGGACTGTACTGTGCCAACTCGGTCATATCCGGACGACTACCTTGCCAAACTGCTCGCCGCTGACAAGCCGCTCGAACGCCGCCTTGCCGTTCTCAAGCTCGAACACGGAATCCACGACCGGATTTAACCGGCCGGCCCGGAATTCCGCGACGACCGCGGCGAACTCGGCGTCGTTGCCCATCGTCGAGCCCATTATTGTCCATTGATTCCAGAACAGCCGCCTCACGTCAGTCACGACTTCGGGGCCTGATGTACCCCCACATGTAACGAGTCGCCCACCTCGCCCAAGGGCTACGAGCGACTCGGCCCACGTCGCCTGACCGACGCTGTCGATGACAACGCTCACACCGCGCTTCCCGGTGCGGCCGCGAATCTCCTTTCCCACCTGCATCGTGCCGTGATTCAGCGTTTCGTCGGCGCCGAGCTCGCGCGCCCTCTCGAGTTTCTCGTCGCTCCCCGAGGTTACCCAGACGCGCGCGCCGCGGTGCTTCGCGATTTGCAGCGCCGCGAGCGCCACACCGCCGCCGATCCCCCATATAAGAACTTCGTCGCCCGGGCCAACTTTGGCGCGTGTGACAAGCATCCGCCACGCCGTGAGCGTCGCGAGCGTATACGCTGCCGCCCTCTCGGCAGGCACCCGATCGGGAACAGCCAGCACGTTCCGCGCGGGAACAACTACATACTCGGCGAGAGTACCCGGCAAGTGCTCGCCCAGCAGCCGAAAGCGCACGCACAGGGACTGTTCGCCAGCAAGGCAGAACGCGCAGGTTCCGTCGCTGATTCCGGGATTGATCACAACAGTCTCGCCCACTGCCGGCGATTCGACTTCCTCTCCGGCGGCGTCGATGATGCCCGTGGCGTCGGCGCCGAGTATCCACGGCGCGACGATGCTCGCGCCCGGCAGGCCGCCAAGCATATGAACGTCGAGGCGGTTCAGGGCGGCCGCGGTGATCCGAACCCGCACCTGGCCGGATGAAGGTTCGGGCACCGGGAGATCGGCGCGGTACTCGAGTTTATCTACGCCACCGTGCGCGGAGATGGTGACTGCTCGCAACGAAACCTCGAGCGTTATATTGAGGGTCGCATCGCGTTTCCCCGCGATTCAGCCTGAAGATACGGGGTCTGTTCTCATTCTGCTCTGACCGTAATGGTATCCATCAAGGTCCCTCCGCTCGGTGAATCGATTGTCGAAGCCACAGTCTCGCGGTGGATGAAGAAGCAGGGCGACGCGGTTGCGACCGGTGAGACGATCGTCGAGCTCGAGACCGACAAGATCACAGTGGAGGTGCCTGCACCTCGCGCCGGCGTCCTTTCGTCGCAGGCGGTTGCGGAAGGTGCGATCGTCAAGGTTGAGGATGTCCTGGGCGAGCTCGATGAAGCAGCGGCCGGTGCCGCTGCAGGGTCATCGGCCGCTCCAGCCGCTGAGGCCCGTCCCGCCACTGATACGCCTTCCGCTACTGGCAGCCCTCCTACCGCTGAGCTCGCGGAGGCCGCGTCTCCGAAACCTGATTCGAGCGCACCGGCTTCCTCCAGCGAAGTGAAGTCGTCACCAGCTGCCCGTCGAACCGCCGCAGACGCAGGAGTCGATGTCGCGAACATCACCGGTACCGGTCGGGGTGGCGTAGTCAGCAAACCTGACGTGGTGGAACATGTGGCCGGCGGCGTATCGAAGCCTCTCGCCGCTGAAACACCTGCGCCTGTCTCGCAGGAGTCTGCGCCTCCGCGCGCACCAGCCTCAGCGCCTCCGCGTGGTTCTGAGACAAGAGAAAAGATGACCACGCGGCGGAAGCGGATCGCTGAGAATCTCCTGCAATCGCAGCACGCGACCGCTCACCTGACGACGTTCAACGAGATAGACATGTCGGCGGTGAACGCACTCCGCGAGCGGATGAGGGATCGCGTCGAGAAGGAACAGGGAGTCAAGCTGACCTTCATGCCGTTCTTCGTGAAGGCGGCGTGCATGGCGCTCGAGAGCTATCCGGTGGTCAATGCGCAGATAGATGGCGACACGATCGTCTACAAGCACTACGTCAACATGGGCATCGCGGTCGCATCGGAGGCCGGACTTGTCGTGCCCAACATCAAGGACGCGCACCGGAAGGGAACGATCGAGATCGCCCGCGACATCGCGGCCGTCGCGAAGCGCGCACGCGACGGGAAGCTCGGGATGGATGACCTCACCGGCGGCACGTTCACGATCACCAATGGCGGCGTGTTCGGATCGCTCGTTTCGACGCCGATCATCAACTACCCGCAGGTCGGCATCCTCGGGCTCCACAAGACTCAGGAGCGGCCGGTCGCCGTCAACGGCCAGGTCGAGATCAGACCGATGATGTACATCGCTCTCTCGTATGATCATCGCATCGTGGATGGCCAGCAGGCCGTGCTGTTTCTCGTGCGCATCAAGGAGCTGATCGAGGATCCCGCGTCGATGCTCATCTCCTGACGCGCGGTGCCCGACAAGCAACTAGCGGACGTCGTCATCATTGGTGGCGGGCCAGGTGGCTACGTCGCCGCGATCCGCGCAGCGCAGCTCGGACTTGCAACGGTCTGCGTCGAGATGGACAAGACCCTCGGCGGCACGTGCGTCAACATCGGATGCATCCCGTCCAAGGCGCTGCTCACATCGTCGGAGCACTACGAATTCGCCCGATTGCATGCCGCCGAGCATGGGGTGACGTTCGAAGGGGTGTCGTTCGATCTCGCCACGATGATGAAGCGCAAGGATTCGGTCGTCGCCCAGAACACAAAGGGTATCGAGTACCTCTTTCGCAAGAACGGAATCGAGTGGGCTAAAGGGCGCGGCACACTCAAGGCGGGCAAGGTCGTCGAGGTATCGGCGGCAGACGGATCGACCAGCTCCTACCAGGCCAGGAACGTCATCATCGCGACGGGGTCGGTGCCAGTTGAGCTTCCATTCCTCAAGTTCGACGAAGAGCGAATCCTGTCAAACGACGGCGCTCTGCGCATTCCCGAGATACCGAAGCATCTAATCGTAATCGGCGGCGGAGTGATCGGGCTCGAGCTCGGCTCCGTGTGGCGCCGACTCGGCGCAAAGGTCACGGTGATCGAGCTGCTACCATCGATCCTCCCCGGCAACGATGCCGAGATCATCAGGGAAGCCGACAAGATCTTCCGCAAACAGGGGCTCGACATCCGCGCCGGCACACGCGTTGTGGGTGCGCGTCGCGATGGGAATCACGTGCTCATCGACGTCGAGAAAGACGGGAGTGCCGAGACCCTCGACGCCGACTACGTGCTCGTGTCCATCGGCAGAAAATCTTCCCTTACCGGCATCGACCCCGCGGCGCTCGACCTCACCCTCGGCAAGCACGGCGAGATCGCAGTCGATGCGCAGATGCGGACGAATCTACCGAACGTCTTTGCAATCGGCGATGCGGTCGGCGGCAAGCTGCTCGCGCACAAGGCTGAAGAGGAAGGCGTGATCGCAGCCGAGGTGATCGGCGGGCATGATGTGCAAATGGACTACAGGTCCATGCCATCGGTCGTCTATACATGGCCCGAAATAGCAACCGTCGGGCTCGCCGAGCACGAGGTGAAGGAATCGGGCAGCAAGTATAAGGTCGGGCGGTTCCCCTTCTCGGCGAACGGTCGCGCCCGCACCATGGCAGAGACGACGGGCCTGGTGAAGTTCATTGCGGACGCAACAACGGACGAGCTGCTCGGGTGTCACATTATCGGGGCGAACGCGTCGGACCTGATCCAGGAGGTCGTGCTCGCATTCGAATACCGGGGGTCGTCCGAGGACATCGGGATGACGGTTCACTCGCACCCGACGTTATCGGAGACCGTAAAGGAAGCGGCCCTGGGCGTGCTGGGCCGCTCCATACATATATAGGATGCGACGCGCCGCCCGGGCCCCGTAGAGGCAACGGTGCTTGCGCCTGCACTGAAGCGACTGGCGGTGCGCGCGGCGTGCGAGAACGACCTCGCCGCCGCTCTTGCATTGCTGAACTGGGAAAAAGCCCGGAATCCCTGGATCGGCCGCGTTCCGGATCTTCTCAGAAACGCTGTGGCAGATCCAACCGGGGAGCACCGCGCCTGTGTCGCCGAGCGTGACGCGGAGGTCGTGGGGCTGGGTGTGTATGGAATGGTGGCAGGAGCAGTGCGAACAGGCATGCTCTACGCCGTGCTGGTTGCGCCGCGTTCCCGCCGCTCCGGCATCGGCTCCCGCATCGTATTCCACGTCACCACCGAACTCGCATCCGTCGCTGCACGCACGATTTTCGCGGAAGTACCCGGTGACCCATGTCTCGTTCGATATCGCGCGCTCCTCATCGCGTACGGATTCGTGGAAGAGTCGCGCATCGACGATTACTACCGCGATGGCGTTCCGCAAATCGTATCGCGTTTCGACCTGCCGTGACCTCACCCATCCACTGAAGAAAACATGCTCCTCGAACCGGTGCCCCCCAACAGCTCACCTGACCTGGACGACGGTGAAGCCAGGCCCCCGAAGGGCCTGCCGAAAGGAGACGATCTCGACAAGAAGCTGGCCAATGTCCTCGAGCGTCTGGGTGAGCTCCAGCAGGTGTTCTACGCCGACGGCCGGCATGCGCTGCTGATCGTCCTCCAGGGCCGGGACGCCTCGGGTAAGGACGGCGTTCTGAGGACTGTCATCGGTGCGTGCAACCCGGCCGGTGTGCGAATCGTCGGCTTCAAGGCCCCCAGCCCTATTGAGCTCGCACACGACTATCTCTGGCGCATCCATCAAGTCGTTCCCGAGCGCGGAATCATGGGCATCTTCAACCGCTCGCATTACGAGGACGTGCTGCCGGTGCGCGTGCACAACCTGGTGCCAGAGGATGTCTGGTCGAAGCGCTACGACCAGATCAACTCATTCGAAAAGATGCTGTCGGAGAACAGAGTGGTGATTCTCAAATTCTTTCTGCACGTGTCGCGGAACGAGCAGAAGGAGCGACTCATCGAGCGTGTGGAGGACCCAACCAAGAACTGGAAGTTCAACGCCGGCGACCTGGACGAACGCAAACTGTGGGACGAATACACCGCGGCCTATCGCGACGCGATTGGCAAATGCAGCACTGAGTGGGCTCCCTGGTACGTCGTGCCCGCCGACAAGAACAAGGCGCGGAACTACCTCATTGCGCGGCGGATCGTCGAGACACTCGACGGGTTGAATCTCGAATTCCCGAGGCCGAAAGCCGATCTGAGCGAGTACCTCAAGGCGCTGGAATAGCGCGGGGATTCATGGCGGACGGTTAACGACCTGGTGCACCGTGGCGTCAAATGCCTGGACACTTTCACGCACCCCGCATGAGCCCTGCATTCAAGCGTACTGCCCTGACTCTGCTGCTGCTGAGCGCGCCCGTGTATCGAGCCGCTCCGCAAACGGCAACGGCGATGGGCCGAGCGTCGGCATCAGGTCGACTTGATCACCGCGAGTTAGCAGCCGATCAGCAAGTCATCCACGTTCTCAACCGCTTGACGTTCGGCGCGAGGCCGGGTGACGCCCAGAAGGTCAGAGTACTCGGTGTCGACCGCTGGGTGGCTGAGCAGCTCAATCCCGAACGCATTGACGATGCATCGCTCCAGCGTTTTCTGGCAGGATATTCCGTATTCAACCAGAATCAGGAGGACCTGCTTCAGCAATACGCCGAGGCACAGCAAGACCGGCGATCCATGAAGCGAGCTGACGCCGCCGATCAGGTGACGCCGGACGACAGCGTCGCGATGCGGCAGCTCGGCATGCGTCGCACCGCCGCAGTCAGCCAGCTTCAGTCGGCACGGCTCGCGCGTGCGGTCGTGAGCAACCGCCAGCTCGAAGAGGTGATGATCGATTTCTGGCTGAATCACTTCAACGTTTTCATCGGTAAGGGGCCGCCTCAGGCGTATTACATCGTCGACTACGAGCGCAGCGCGATTCGCCCCCATTCCCTCGGAAACTTTCGAGATCTTCTCGGCGCGGTCGCGAAGAGCCCGGCGATGCTTTTCTACCTCGACAACGCGCGCAGCATGGCCGACAGCACGCGGCCTCGACTCGAGAACCCCGATCGCCGCCGGGGACGCCGGGCAGCTAAACCGCGCGGTGGCCTCAACGAGAACTACGGGCGTGAGTTGCTCGAGCTCCACACGCTGGGTGTGGATGGCGGGTATACGCAGCAGGACGTGATCGGCGTCGCCCGCGCCCTCACCGGCTGGACAATCAACCCGCCGGCGACGGGTGGCGGCTTCGTTTTCCGCCCCGTGATGCACGACGCCGGTGAGAAAATCGTCCTCGGCCGCCGGCTGGCCGCGGGACGCGGGATCCAGGATGGCGAGGATGTGCTCGACATCGTCGCGCGGCATCCCGCGACGGCCCGCCACATCGCAACGAAGCTCGCCCGCCGATTCGTGTCGGACAATCCGCCGCCTGCACTCGTGGATTACGCGGCAAGCGTGTTCACGCGGACGGACGGCAATATCCGCGAAGTCGTGCGCGCGATCGTCACGTCGAACGAGTTCTTCTCGCGGCAGGCGTTCCGGAGCAAAGTGAAGTCTCCATTCGAGGTCGTTGTGAGCGCGCTCCGCGCGCTGAACGCCCAGCCGGACGCAACCCGCCGGTCGGCGCAGGCAGTCGCGTACCTCGGCCAGCCGATCTACGGCCACCAGGCGCCAAACGGGTATCCCGAGACCGGCGAGTCCTGGATGAATGCCGGCGGGATCCTGAATCGCATCAACTTCGGAATGGCTGTCGCGGCGAATCGCATTCCGGGGGCACGAATCGACGCGATCCCGGGCCTTGACTCGCTCGCCAATGCAGGCCGCGCCCGACAGGTCGATGCCGTTGTCGCGATGCTGCTGAACGGATCGGCTTCGGCGGATACGCGGGCGATCCTGATGTCAGGAGAGAATCCGCTCGCGCGCAGGGATGAGGGTGTTGAAATCCCCACTGAAGCGAGCGGTAACGCTTCTACACGAGATGGAAGCATGATGCAGGATGGGGGTCGTCGCCCCAGAAATGGTGCGCGCCGGCAAAGGGCCAATCTGTTGGGCAAGAAAACCGCGCCATCCGCTAAATCCGCAAAATCGTTGCTTCCCCTCGATCGGCTCCCCCAGCTCGGCGGCATCGCGCAGGTCGTCGGCCTCGCGCTCGGATCACCCGAGTTTCAGCGGCGCTGAACATGAGGAAAGGGCATATGGAACGAAGAGCATTCGTAAAGTCGGGAGCGATCGCGCTCGTCACTATGGGGCTGAGTCCGAGTTTCCTGCGCCGAACAGCGTTTGGCGCGGAGCTGCTTTGGGCCCCGAAAGGCAAGACTCTCATCTGTCTCTTTCAGCGCGGTGCGGCTGACGCGCTGAACATGATCGTGCCACACGGCGAGAAGGCGTATTACGCGATGCGTCCTACAATCGCGATCCCGAGGCCGTCGGGTCTCGCCCGGACGATTTCGCCGCTGGCGGCGGTTGACCTCGATGGATTCTTCGGCCTGCATCCTGCGCTCGCGCCGCTCAAACCATTGTACGACCGGGGCCTTCTCGCGCCGGTGCACGCGGTCGGTAGCCCAAGTGCCACGCGCTCGCATTTCGATGCGCAGGACTATATGGAGACGGGAACGCCCGACGTGAAGGGCACTGCCGACGGGTGGCTGAACCGATATCTCGCGGTCAAGGGCACATGCGACGAGTGCAAGACGAGTCCGTTTCGCGCCGTCTCGCTCACCCAGCAGACACCGCGCATTCTTGAAGGGCCGAACGAGACAGTCGCAATGAACAGTCTCAGCGAGTTCACCGTTCGCGCCGCGGGCTCTCAGGCCGACCGGCTCGAAGCGCTGTACCGAACGGGCTCCACCGATCTAGTTCACGGCACCGGCGCCGAGATGTTCGATGCGGTGAAGATGCTGAAGGCCGCCAACCCGCGGCAGTATCCACCGAGGAACGGCGCGGAGTATCCGCGGTCCCAGTTCGGGCAGCGGCTGATGCAGATCGCGCAGCTCCTTAAGGCGGATGTCGGGCTCGAGATTGCATTCGCCGACGTCGGCGGCTGGGACACGCATGTGAATCAGGGCTCCACGTCAGGACAGCTAGCGGGGCGTTTAGACGACTTCGCCCGGTCAATCGCGGCGCTCGTCACCGATCTTGGCGACAGGATGGGCGACGTCGTAATCCTCACGATGTCCGAGTTCGGCCGCATGGCGCGCGAAAATGGCAACCGCGGGACGGATCATGGGCATGCGGGAGCGCTGTTCGTCCTCGGCGGCGGCGTGAAGGGGGGCAAGGTGCATGGAAGCTGGCCCGGCCTCGAGCAGGAACAGCTTTACGAGGGCCGTGACCTCGCGCTGACCACCGATTTTCGCGCGGTGTTCGCCGAAGTGACTGCGCGGCATCTCGGTGCCGCGAAGCTCGACCGGATTTTCCCGGGATTCTCCGGAAATGAGAAGGGCTGGCTCGGACTGGTGTGAGACCACGGGCGGGGTGAGCTGAGTTACGCCGCCCTGCCTGACCGGCTGCCCGTTACCCGTCTCTCCGCCGCATCACCGCCGGAAAATTTTCCCCAGCGCTTTCTCCACCTTCTTTCCGAAGCTGTCGATCTCCCGCTCGACCTGCCCCTCCCAACTTGTCGAATCCTGCCATTCCGGTTCGTACACCGGGGCTCCATGCTCCATGCACTCGGTTCTCGGGCCCAGGCCGGGTTTGAAGTACTCCGTCTTGCGTGCGGGGCACCAATCGTTAGCGATCCAGCCAGTTGTCGGATCTATCGTCACGACTTCGTCGAGGCCCGGTGGGGGCGCCCATGAATCGGGTGCCACCGGTTCCTTCCACCCCCGTGTGTAAAACTCCGCCCACGCCGGCGAGGCCAGCCGTCCGCCGGACGCATTGCCATTGATCGCGTGCGGGTCGTCGTAACCGAACCAGAATGCAGCGACCAGGTTCGGCGTGTATCCGACGAACCAGACATCGGTTCCGTCGTTAGTCGTTCCAGTCTTTCCCGCGATCATGCCGCGTGCGCCATGGTCGCGAATCGGTCTGCCGGTGCCGTAATCGACAACGGCGCGCAACATCGACGTTACCTCATAAGCATCACGCGGATCGATGACGCGCTGGGGCGCGACCGTTTCGCTGCTCCACAGCGCCGTGCCGTCGCGGGTCTCGATGCGCTTGACGAGACGCGGGGCGATGCGGAACCCGCCGTTGGCGAATGGAGCATACGCGCGCACGAGCTCGATGGGCGTTACGTCAAGCGCGCCAAGCGCAACCGCTGGAACCGCCGGAATTTCGCTATCGATTCCCATCCGGTGCGCTCCCTCGATCACGCGTTGGAGGCCCACCGACTGGCTCACCCGCACGGCGGCGGCGTTCGACGACCGCATCAGAGCACGCCTGAAGGTGATGAGTCCCAGATATTCGTCGTTGTAGTTCGACGGTGACCAGACCTTTCGGCCCTGGACCACTTCCACCGGCTCGTCACGCACGTCGGATGCGGGTGAGTATCCCGCCGACATCGCGGCCGCGTACACGAACGGCTTGAATGCTGAACCGGGCTGCCGCTTCGCCTGTAATGCCCGATTGTAATTGCCACGCTCGTAGGTGCGTCCGCCGACGAGCGCGCGAACATCGCCGGTGCGAGGATCGAGCGCCACCATCGCACCCTGGATGGAATGAGCCTTCCCGTTCCACCAAGCTCTCGACTCTCGTTGTATCGCCGCCGCGCGGCGGCGCACAGCGAGGTCGGCCGACGCCTGCGCCCGGCTGTCCAGCGTGGTGTACACCGTTACGTCGGCGACATCGGCTTCGCCCTGCTCGATCACCGAATCGGCTATCGCCCGGACAGCGTCGAGCGCGTACGAATCGTTCCGGGTGTCGGGACGCCACTGACTGCGTGCGATGCGCAAACGGGACGCCGAAAGTGCAGCGTAGCGCTCGGACGAGACGTAGCCTTCCTTCACCATCAGCGACAAAACGAGATTACGCCGCGCAAGTGCCCTTTTTGGATGCCGGCGCGGCGTGTACGCCGAAGGCGCCTTCGGAAGAGCGGCGAGCATCGCGCCTTCGGTGAGCGTCAGCCTGCCAACGCTTTTTCCGAACAGATCCCGGCTCGCCGCCTCGATGCCATAAACGCCATTGCCCATGTAGATGGCATTGAGGTAGAGCTGGAAGATCTGATCCTTTGTAAGCGATTTCTCCATGAGTCTCGCGACCCGCAGCTCGATCAGCTTCTGCCGGAGTGATCTGTTCCTGTACTTCCGCACGACGAAGCTGTTGCGCGCGGCTTGCATCGTGATCGTACTGAATCCCTCACGCACGCCGAACGCGCGAATATTGCGAATTGACGCGCGCACGAAACCTCGCCAGTCGACCCCATCGTGCTTGTAGAATCGGCGGTCTTCGGTTGCGACGAACGCCTGCCGGACGTGACGGGGCACCTGTGAGATCGGTACGTTCATCCGGCGGACAACGGCAAGGCGTCCCATCAGCCGCCCGTTCCGATCGTAGATTCTTCCGCCTTCGTCCGGCTGGTAGGACTGGATCTGTCGGGCGCTCGGACAACTGTCGAAGCCGCAGCTCGCAAGCCACGCATCGCCGATGATGACGGCGAGAATGCTTATTGCGAGTGCTCCTTTTATTATTCCGTCCCGCCGGCCCTCAATCTTCCAATTCATCTTGAGACCAATGTTGGTTCGTCAATACTTCATCGTCCTGATCGCGTGCAGTTCCCTTGTTGCCTGTCAGTCAGGCGGCGACAATGCCGCGCCCGGCACCGGCACAGCGGGAGCCGCGACAGTTGATACACCAGCGCGCTCGACTGATTCCAACCCCGCCAATACTTCCACCGCTCTTCCTGGAAAGCTCTCCGCCGCCGATTCGGCCCGCGCTCCCAACGAACTCGGCCGGATCCCAGTGGTCGAGTACCATCTCATAGGCGACAGCGACAGCCGATGGGGCCGGGAACGAGGGCGCTTTCGCCGGGATCTCCTGTTGCTCTACGAGCGGGGATACCGTCCGGTGTCGATCTCGCAGGTATTGGACCGCAAGATCGACCTCCCCCGTGGCCTCTCACCCGTCGTATTCGTGTTCGACGACGCGTCGCCCGGCCAGTTCAAGTACATCGAGAGGAACGGCGAGCTGGAGATCGATCCGGGAAGCGGAGTCGGGATCTGGCTGGACTTCCGGAAGTCGCATCCGGATTGGAGCAACGCTGGCGTGTTCTGCATGCTGTCCGGCGCAGCGGCGGGCCGGTCGTTTTTCGGGGACAAAGGCATCGAGGGCCAGAAGAGCGAGTGGCGATTCCAGAAGGTGAAGTTCCTCGCCGATAACGGTTTCGAGCTTTGCAATCACACTCTCTGGCACGCGAACCTCGCCAAGTATCCGGACGCGTTCGTCCAGGAGCAGATCGCACGCGGTGTACTGGCGATCGATTCGGCTGTCCCCGGTTACAAGGTGCGGACATTCGCGCTTCCGCTCGGTGTGTGGCCGAAGAACCGTGCGCTAGCCAAGTCCGGCTCATGGACCGATCCGAAGAGTGGAAAGGTGACTCGCTACTACTTCGATGCGGTGCTGGAGGTGTCGGGAGGCCCCACCCGCAGTCCGCACGATCCGAAGTTCAATCCGATCAGCATCAATCGCATTGAGGTGTTCGGCGATGAGCTCGAGAGAACCCTCGACAGGCTCGACAAGAACAACTCGAGGTACGTTTCGGATGGGGATCCGCGTATCGTTGCACGGCTACCAGGTAACGGGTAACGGGTACTGGATTCAGAACCTCCACCCGCGCAGACTCTGCAACGCCGAGTCCAGCGCCTCGCGCTGTTCCCGATTCTGAGCTGTCACGAGCAGCTCCTCGTAGGTGCGAATCGCAAGCTCCAGGGCCTCGTGGTTCTTCTCTGCCCCGGCCACCGCCGCCGCATTGTCGGCGACGTTCGCGCGTGCGAGATCGTCATCGGGGAATCGGGTGGAGACCTGCTGCCATCTCGCGACTCTGTCTCTCGGATGCGACTCTGAAAGCGCCCACAGATGCCACCCGGCACGGTTCCCGGGATCGGCGGCGATCGCCCTCGAAGCCAGCTCACCCACTGGCTCCGGACCACGCCCGGCCAGCCAATAGGCGTTGGCCAGCGCAATGAGCGCATGCGCATCGTCGGGACGCTCGGCGGCGGTCCGCTCGAGCTCGAGAATGGGATCGGTGTCTTCGTTCAAGGGATCGATTAGCGTTCGAGGTGAATCGAAGGGCCTGTTGCGAAAGATACCCAGCAGCGTCTGGACAATTGCAGCGGGCATGTGTACCATTCTTGGACTAGCGCAGCCCAGAGAGGCGCGCCTACTATGAATTTGAAGTTGCGGGAAGTCGCGTGAGTCCGGCCCGCGCCCGCCGCAGCAGCCAGTCGCGCTACCTTTTCCCTGCCACACCACAACTCGATGAACGAACGCCGACGTCCTTTTCGTCGCGGCCGAGGCCCACGCCCGTCTGGTCCTCGCGGCAATGAGCCGTATGGGGATACCGACCCGTACCGCGATACAGTTGACTCAGCATCACCCGACAACGAGAGCATAGATGCTCCCATACCTCGCATTGATATGAATGGCCAATCGGACGACGACTCCGACTTCACCGGTTCCATCGACGCACCCCCGCCCGCGTATGAGCGCAACGACCCGATCGTGCCTCCGCCCTTCAACGACCAGCAGCAGCGCAATCAGTACGGACCTCCCGGCGGAAACCGCAATCAGCAGGACCGGGGCGACGGCCGGAATGACGGGCGCAACGATGCGCGCCGCGACGGCCGCCGCAACCAACGCAATCCGCGCGGACGCGGACGCAACAACAGGCCGCAGCGCGACCAGCCTCCCCGCCAGGCAACCGCGCCAATCGTACCCGATGGCGAGACGACAGGGTGGTATGACACTTCGCGGGATGGGGGATTCATCCGCCGGGCCGCCAACAGCTACCTCGTCGATCCCGCAGATGCGTTCATCCCGCTGGCACTCGGGCGCCAGTACAACCTCCGGCGCGGCGACGCGGTATTCGCGACGACCGGCCGCGACCAGCGCGGACGTATCATCGCCGCTGAGATAACCCAGATCAATGGAGACGACCCCGCGCTCGCAGCGAGAAGACCCGATTTCGGCGCACTCACCGCATCGTATCCCGAGCGCAAGCTGACGCTCGAGACGGGCCGGCCCGCGAAAGGCGGACCGGAGCTGACTCGCCGCGCGATCGACCTCATCGCCCCGATAGGATACGGGCAACGCGCACTCATCGTCGCTCCCGCACGGGCCGGGAAGACCATGCTGCTCCAGGCAATTGTCGAAGGCGTCGCGGTGAACCATCCGCAGGCGGCACTGTTGGTATTGCTCGTCGACGAGCGCCCCGAGGAAGTGAGCGAGATGATCACCTGGGGATACGGCGAGGTCGTCGCATCCAGCTTCGATATGCCGGCTGCGCGCCACACCGACGTGACCGAGATGGTCCTCGAAAGAGCGCGCCGCCTCGTCGAGCTCGGCAAGGACGTGGTGATCGTCCTCGATTCCATCACACGCATGGCCCGCGCTTACAACACCGTCGAGCGCGGCACAGGCCGCACCCTCAGCGGCGGCCTCGATGCAACCGCGATGGCAAGGCCAAAGGCCTTCTTCGGATCGGCCCGGTCTGTCGCCCCGGAGCACGGTGGCGGTTCGCTGACGATCATCGCCACCGCCCTCGTCGAGACCGGCTCTCGCATGGATGACGTGATCTTCGAGGAATTCAAAGGCACCGGCAACTGCGAGATCAAGCTCGACCGGTCGCTGGCCGAGAAGCGGATCTACCCTGCCATCGACGTGTCGACGAGTGGCACGCGCCGCGAGGACAAGCTGTTCCGGCCGGACCAGCTCGAGCACGTTTATACGCTCCGCCGGGGGCTCCAGCAGATGCCCTCCTCCTCTGCTATGGAGTGGCTGATCAAGCGAATAGCCGCGACACCCGGTAACGACGCGCTGCTGGAAGGCCTCTAAGGTTTACCGGCCTGCGCCTTGCTCTTGAGGCGTCCATGATAGGGTCCCGTCTCGGGAGCGCCCTCGGAGCGGCAGTCATCCTGCTGTCGGCTCCGATTGCCCTTGCCGCCCAGCCCGCCGCAAAGCCGCCGCCAGTGAACCCTGAGGTCGTGGACCTGGTGTTCAAGGGCGTCGAGGTCATGGAGCAGGCCGATATCAAGAAGAGCATCGCGACCGATGCATCGCATTGCGTCAGCGTCGTTCTCACGCCCGTGTGCTGGATCAGCAAGGCGAAATACTTCTATCGCCGGAAGTATCTCGATCGCGAGGAATTCGAGCGCGACCCGCTTCGCATCCGCGTGTTCTACTGGAAGCGGGGGTATCGCGACGCCACAGTGGATACGCTTGTGACGCCGAAGGGAGCCGACAAGGTCGCTGTGACCTTCCTGGTCAAGGAGGGCACGCCGACACTTGTCTCTGACTTGAACGTCAGGCAGAAGGATACTGTGCTGAGCGAGCAGGAGGTGGCCGGCCGCGTGGTGCTCGGTGAGAACAGCCCGCTCAACCTCCTCCGGCTCGATTCGAGCGTTGTCTTCCTCCAGCAGAGTCTCTGGGAGAAGGGCTACGCCGACGCGGTGCTGGACACTACCGTGGTCGTCGACACGGCCGCGAAGCGGGCGACAGTCGAGGTCACGATCGATCCAAAATGGAAGGCGACGATCGCCGACATCATCGTCGAGGGTAATCAGAAGACCTCGACGCGGACGATCATGAAATCCCTCACCATCCACCCCGGCGACGTGTTCCGCAGGTCGGAAATGCTGCGAAGCCAGCGCGCGCTCTATGAGTCGGCCCTGTTTCGCCGCGCTGCGATCGAGATTCCGAAACAGGGAGACTCCTCCAAGGTCATCATAGTGACCGTTCAGGAATCACCGCGTAAGGCAGTTCGGTTAAGCGCCGGCTTCAATACTGTCGACTTCGTTCAAGTCGAGGGCCGCTATACCCACAACAACTTCTTCGGCTCGGCGCGGCAACTGGATATCCAGGGTGGCGTCGGCAACCTCCTGGCGCGATCTCTAAATGGGCGGTTCGTTTTCCGCGACGCGACTGAAACGCTGGGCAGCGACCGCGGCCGGTATTTCGCGCCAACGTATAACGCCAGCGCCAACCTCCGGCAGCCGTGGTTCAGGGGGCAGGCGAACGAGTTGTCGCTGAGTCTCTTCACGCACCGCCGGAGCGCACCCGGCATCTATGTCGATCGTGGCTTCGGCACGAGCGCAACATTCACGCGGGAAGTCATCGAGCGCACCCCGGTGAGCGCGAACTATCGTGTGGAGATCAGCAAGGTGGACGCCGGCGACGTGTATTTCTGCGTGAACTATGGCGTCTGCGATCGCCCGACTCTAGACGCGCTGCGGGACAGGCAGCGCTTCTCCCCGTTTACGCTCACCGGCTCGATCGACCGCGCGAACGACCCGTTCGCTCCTAACAGGGGATACCGCGGAACTGTCGGGGTCGAGCACGCATCGGGGTTCACTCTTTCCGACTTCCGATACAACCGAGCGAGCGCCGACGCGGCCGCGTACTACCAGATCAGAAATCGCGGCGCGCTCGCCGCGCACTTACGACTCGGCTGGGTGAAAGCGCTCGGCAGCACAGCCCGGGCCCTTGGTGCTGATACTGAAGAGGATATCCTGCATCCGGGAAAGCGGTTCTATGCCGGCGGTTCACAGTCGGTTCGTGGATATGGCGAGAACCAGCTCGGGCCGCGCGTGCTCACGGTACCGGCCTCGACCCTTCGGCGCGGAGACTCCACGTGTACCGAGAATATCGCGATCACTGTCTGCAATCCGAACGCCCCGGCACTCGCTAACCGCGACTTCGAGCCGCGTCCACTCGGCGGCAACATCGTCGCCGAAGCGAGTGCCGAGCTTCGATTCCCTGTCTGGCGCGCGCTGCTTGGCGCCGTGTTCGTGGACGCAGGATATGTTTCGCAGCGGATTGACGCCGAGCTGCCGCGCAGCAAGGCGGCAGTGACGCCCGGGTTCGGCGTGCGGTATCGCTCGCCGGTAGGACCCATTCGCGTGGATATCGGTATCAATCCCGGACTTCCTGAGACGCTGCCAGTCGTCAGCGAGGAATTCGTTGACGGCGAGCGACGTCTCGTAACCCTTCAAAAAAGTCGTGAGTTCACAGGTTTTCGAAGTGGCCTACGCGGTCTCCTCGACCGGATGACGCTGCACCTCTCAATCGGCGAGGCCTTCTGATGCGAACGGCCCTCACCCGTGCGTTAGCAGCCATCGCCGTGGTGCTCCTTATCGCGGTTGCCGGCGTGTTCGTCATCACGAACACCGAGTGGGGTCGCGAGCAGGTGCGCCGGCGCGCAGTCGCGTCGCTGAAAAACAGCGCGCACGGGATCGTCAGCATTGGACGCGTGAGCGGCAATCTTCTCGAAGGGTTCGCGCTCCACGACCTGGTGATCACCGATAGCTCAGGCGCCCCTTTTGTCGACGCCGACGAGGTGCAGGCTCGCTACGGACTGCGGTCGCTCACTTCCAGCCGGTTGGACTTCGACGACGTCCGACTCGTGCGGCCGGTTATTGTTCTCGACCGCCAGCCGGGTGGCAGGTGGAACTACGACCGCATTTTCCCGCGCGATACGCTGGCGCCCGGCGGCCGTCGCAAGACAGGCTGGGGCACGTGGATCAGGTTCACCGACGTCACGATCGTGAACGGAGACCTCACGGTGAGGTCGCCATGGGAGCCCGACGCCGCGCTCACCGGCGCGGAACGCGACGACGCGTTGCGGCGCTCGCTCGGCCCCAAGGGGCGGCTTCGCATTGAAGAAGTGCCCGGTGGATACCAGAAGGTCTCGACGTTCCACAGGATCAACGCGTCGCTGCCGCTACTCCGACTCGAAGATCCCGGTTATACGACACGCGTCGCCAATGTCAGCTCTCTCGACATGATCGCCGAGCCGTTCCGGCCGCCAACCGTCGAAGTCCGTTCGCTTACCGGCGGCTTCGAATTTGACGACGACTCGGTGTGGTGGAAGGGCGCGCGTTTTGGACTGCCGAACAGTCGGCTGGCGGGTAACGGCCGCTACAATCTGCGCAACGGAGACCTCGCCTTGCGGCTCGAGGCGAACCCCGTTGCCACTGCCGATATTCGGTGGGTCGATCCGGGAATCCCTGAGAAGGGCTCGGGGACTCTCAACTTCCGCCTCGACTGGCTGGGCGATACCAGCATCTACGTGGCACGCGGCGCCGACGTCACGATCGGCAGCGCTCGGCTGCGCGGCGATCTCGGCCTCACCATGAGCGACGGTTTCGCGCTTCACGACACGAATTTGCGGTTCACCAATCTCGACACCCGGTTGATCCAGCAGATCTTTCCCACCGTCAAACCGCCTCGGCATGGAATTCTTGCCGGCCGGGCCGAACTTGCCGGAAACCAGAGATCGCTCGACGTGGATAGTGACGTGACATTCGACGACCGGCGGTCCGGACGCAGCCGCGTGTTAGCCGTGGGCCAGATGGGATTCGGGAACGGAGCATTCAACGCTGACAACCTGCGCCTCACCATGCGGCCGGTGCAGGTGGATCTGATGCGCGAGTTCGCGCCCGACCTGCCGCTCAGAGGAGTCCTTGCCGGAACGGCGACGCTCAACGGCTCCACCAGATCGCGCATGACGGCGCGGGCCGACATCACCCATGTTGACCGCGGCGCCACATCGCGCATCACCGGAACGGGCACCGTCCGGACACCACCGGGCACGACCATCGCGAGCTCCTGGTTCGATATCGACTCGCGCCTGCATCCGCTCTCGCTCATCACCGCCGGCCGTTTCGTTCCGAAGGCAGGACTTCGCGGAATGGCGTCCGGGCCAATGCACATTACAGGCACGATGCGCAATCTTGCCCTCCGTTCAAATCTCACTTTCCCCGATGGAGGTTCGCTCGGGCTGACGGGCACATTCGATCTGGCTGGCCGGATGAAGGGATACGATGTCGACTTGACCGCCAGTCTCTTCAACGCCAATGCCGTCATCGAGAAGGCACCACCAACCTCTATCACCGCCACCGCTTCCGCCGACGGTCGCGGATTCGATCCAGCCACGATGCGCGCCCGGCTTGTGGCAGACATCCAGTCGTCCACCTACGACACTCTCGCCGTCACGTCAGCCGTTGTCCGACTCGCCGCTGAGAACGGAATGGCACGAATCGACACGCTTGTCGTCGAGATTCCGCAGGGCAGCGCTACTGCCAGCGGCACGTTCGGCCTGGCGCGCGGACGCAGCGGTGAACTCCGCTACCAGGCCGCGGTGGATTCACTGCACCGTCTTGCTTCGCTGCTGCCGCCCCCCGGGGGAGACAGCTTAGTGCCACCGCGGCCGGGAATTCTCGCGCGCCGAACGGCGAGAGTTCGAGCCGATTCCGCGCGCACGGCCAAAGCGGAAGAGGTGGAACGTGCGGCGACTGGCAAGCCACTTCCGACACTGGCAGCGGTGGATACGCCGCGAGTCGTCAGGCGCACCGAGCTGTCGGGTTCTGTCCGCGCGGAGGGCGTCGCCACCGGCAACATCCGCGACTTCGGGGTTCGCGGCACAGCGAGTGGCGAGAAGATCGTCGCCCGCGGGAATACACTTGAAAAATTTGTCTCCGAGTACACCTGGGGCAACGCGCTGACGCCGCAGTCCAACGTCAACGTCAAGGCCACCGCATCGGATGTGGTCGCCAGCGGATTTGACCTCGATAGTGTCGAGACGCGAATCACGTATCGGAAACCGGCCGGGACGGCGTCCGTCGCGGTTCGGCAGGACGATCGATCCCGCTACAGCGTTAATGCGGACTACACGCTCGACAAGGTCAGGAATGAGCTCCGGCTCAACCAGATGCAGCTCAGGTTCGACACGACTGTCTGGTCCAGCATGCGTCCCTCGGTTGTCCACTGGGGATCGGCGGGCGTAGACGTCGACAAGCTCGAGATGCGCAACACCGCGAATGGTCGCATCTATGTGGATGGGCTGATCCCGAAGGAAGGACGTGCGAACCTCGAGGTCGCGGTCGACAATTTCGCGGTCGAGGACATCATCCAGCTCGCCCAAAGCGATATCGATGCGAAGGGACTTATCTCTTTCAACGTCAAGGCGGCGGGAACGGCTTCCGATCCGACGTTCAGCGGCGCGTTCGGCACACAGCGCTTTTTCTACAACGGTACTCTCGTACCCGAGGTGCATGGCGTCGTCAGCTACGCGAACCAGACGCTGACGGGGCGCGCGGACGCTATGCGCGAAGGCCAGGGCTCGATGCTTTTCGCGCAGGGATCGGCTCCGATCAACCTCGCGTTCAGCGGCGTAACCGGCTCGCGGTTCCCGACCAATCGACAGATAGATCTGGCGATTCGCGCCGACAGCCTGCCGCTCGATCTCGTTCCGCAATTGAACACAGTCCTCACCAACCTGCGCGGCCATGCAATCGCCGATTTCAAGGTCGGGGGGACGCTGAACCGTCCGGAGCTGAACGGTCGTTTCGCACTGGATGGCGCGCAGGCGCGTATCGTCCCGCTGGGACTGAATCTCACCGGGCTGGACGCGTCCATCCGGATGCAGCGGGATACCGTCGTAATCGATTCCCTGATTGCCCAGAGCGACGGGCGGATAGCGGTTACCGGCGGAATCGGAATCGGGTCGCTCCGCCAGCCATCGTTCGATCTCAAGGTGGTCGTCAACAACGCTCTGGTTCTAGACAACGACAGAGGCCTGCTGAAAGCGAACATTGATGTCGCCGTGAAGGGCCCGTTCAACGACACCCACATAGACGGAGCGCTGCGGATTCGGGACGGAGTGCTCTACATCCCGAAGTCAGAAGGCAAGAATCCAATAAGCACCAGCGATCCGGCGTTGTTCAGCGTGCTCGACACCGCAGTCGCCTCAAACCGCGAGCTGCTTCCTGAGCAGTCGCCGCTGCTGGCCAACCTGCGAATGGACGTCGCTCTCACAGTCGATCGCGACGTGTTCGTCCGGTCGCCCGACTTCAACATCGAGGTTTACAGCGAAGAGCCGCTGCTGATCCACGTCAACCGCGCCAAGGAGTCACTCGTTCTCGACGGCGTCATGCTGAGCGAGCGCGGCGAGTACAGCTTTCTCTCCAAGAGATTCGATATCAAGCGTGGCTCAGCGACATTCGTAAACACGGCGGAGCTGAATCCGACGCTTCAGGTCACCGGCGGATACGAGGTGCGCCTGCCGGGACGCGAGGCGATCAACATCGAGATCCTCATCGGCGGGACCCTCCGCAATCCGCAGATCGCGCTGGAGAGCGATGCGCAGCCGCCGATCCCGCAGAGCGACCTTCTCAGCTATCTGGCGTTTGGGCAGCGTTCCTCATCGCTGCTCCAGCTCGAGGGCACGGGGCTTGGCGGTACCAACAATCTCGTCGGCGCCGGCGCGGCGCTCGCGAGCAAGCAGTTGGCCGCCGTTGCCCTCGGCGTGTTCACCGATCAGCTCGCCGGCGAGGCGTCGCGCTCGCTGGGTGTCGACGTGTTCAACATCGCGCCCGCCGACATCCAGACGGACGTCGGCAGCTTCCTTCGCGGGACCGAGCTCGAGCTCGGCAAGTACATCAAGTCGCACACGTTCGTGGCTGCTCAACTGCGCCCCGACCCGCAGGCCCTCAGGCGCCCGGGACTCGAGCTCGAGCACCGGTTCGGCGGGCTCAGGGGCTACAGTCTCAAGACCAGCTTCCAGCCCCGCTATCTGCTCCGCGACCCCAGCCTCGCACTCCAGGATCCGATCACGACAAGCGTGCTCGGTCTCTTCTTCATCCGGGAGTGGCGGTACTAGACCACGGTACCCGTACCCGATACCCGTCGCCAGTCTCCGTTAATTGTTGCCTGTTGCATCCGTCGCGGCGTCCGAGGGACGCGCATACTTTGTGTGACAAAGTACTTGACATGACAGGGTTCGCTCCTCATATTCTCGTTCACTATGACGACCGAACCAGAACTGGATCCATACACGCGCAAGGAAGCCTCTAAGGCAGCCGCTCTCATCTGGCTGGCAGCGAGCGCGGTTGCCGGACTCGGCACGTGGGTCGCGTACGACGCAATCCCCGGAGTGAACTGGGTTCTATGGACCTCGATGGCTGTCCTTGGACTCGCACTCCTTCTGGCTCGCCGAGGCCATCCGCTGCCTGCCCTCCCCGCGACAACGGGAGCAATCGCGGTCGTCATCGCCGGCGGCGCCGCGATCAGCGCCGATGATTTCATGCACGTGCTCATCGTCCTGTCCGTCGCCCTCTTCCTCGCCCTCACGATGCTGCTTGCCTCAGATCCGCGGATCGGGCAGATCTCGACGGTGTTCGTCATCACCGCGCCATTCGTGGCCGCGGCAAGGACAGTTTTCGAATCGATAACTCGAGCCGCGGAAGGATCACTGATGGTGCGGTCACATCGCGCACGATCGACCCTCCGCGGGGTCGTGATTACCGTGCCGGTGGTTCTTGTTTTTGCGCTCCTTCTCGCCGGTGCCGACCCCGTCTTCGCGACGTGGCGGGACGCGGTCGGGCGGATACTGGAGAGCTGGGCCTTCCTTCCGCGAACTGTATTCTTCCTCGTCCTGCTGGCGGTAGTCCTTGGCGCATACGGCAATGTCGTGCGACGGCGCGAGAGCACTATGCCGGCAGACGTCCCGGGGCCTCGGCTTGAAGGTGATTCACATGCACGTTGGCTGGGCGCAACCGAGCGGCTCATTCTCCTCGGCAGCGTTGCTGCCCTGTTCTGGATATTCCTCGCGGTGCAGCTCAGCTACCTGTTCGGCAATCTTCCCGAAACACCTGGATCGGGGATGACATTCGCCGAGCATGCGCGCCGCGGTTTCGCCGAGCTGACGGTGGTGGCGACGTGCACCGTGCTTCTTGTCGTCGTGTCGGAGCGCTACGGTCAGGCCGTCCGGCGCGAGGGACTGATCACGACGATCACTATGTCGGTCATCGCCGCCGTCTTCCTTCTGCTGGCATCGGCCTTTCACCGGGTTTCGCTGTACGAAGCCGCTTACGGATTCACGACGGCGCGCCTCCACGCCCAGGTATTCATGGTGGTGGTGGCGATCACGCTCTTCGCGCTCGCGGTCGAGGTGTGGCAAGGAATCGATGCCTCGCGTCTGTTCCGCCGTGCGGGTCTCGCCGCGCTCCTTGCCTTGATCGTGCTGGTTTACTGGAACCACGAGGCGTGGATCGCGCGCGCGAACATCAATCGCTTCGCCGCCACGGGCAAGCTCGACACCGTCTATCTTACGCGCGGCCTCTCGCCCAACGCGGTGCCTGTGATAGTCGAGCTGCTGCCGTCGCTACCCGAGCCCGCCCGCGCGCAACTCCAGGCCGCGGTTTCCCTGCGCTATACCGGCCGTGTCCGTCTGAAACAGAGGAGATGGTATGAGTGGAATCTCGCGCGCGCGAGGGCGGTCAACGCGCTCGAGCAAATCGGTGTCTCGCTGGAGCCAGTGAAGTAGCCACGGGCACCGGGTAACGGGTAACGGGTAACGGGTGCCGGTCTTTCAGCTCTCGCCGTACGCGTCCCAGAAAGCGGCCATCGCCCTCATTCCCACTCGGAAGTTCTCCTCGCTTATCCATTCGTCGGGAGCATGCGCGTTCTCTCCGGGAAGCCCGAACCCGACGAGTAACACCGGCGTGCCGAGTATCCTCTCGAAATCGCCCACCACCGGAATGGAGCCGCCCTCTCCGACGACCACCGCCTCCTTGTCGAAAGCGGTGGCGAGCGCTGTCCGCGCCGCGTCATAAAGCTTCCCGTCGAGCTTTGCGCGCCACGGGCGTCCGCCATGCAGATGCTTCACTGTCGTTGTCACGCCGTGCGGGGCGACTCGCGCGACGTGAGCCGCCATCAGATTCTCGATTTCCGCGGGCATCTGATCCGGCACAAGGCGGCAGCTCACCTTCGCCATCGCTTTCGCCGGCAGGACAGTTTTCGCGCCATCGCCAGTGTATCCGCTCAGCAGACCGTTTACCTCGCACGTCGGCCTCGACCAGAGGCGCTCGAGGGTAGTGAAGCCCTCCTCACCGCCGAGCTCGGGCGCACCGGTGTCGCCACGAAAGCTCTCCTCGTCGAACGGCAGAGTCCGCATCTGTTGGCGGATCTCCGGCTCCCACTCGCGCACAGAATCGTAGAATCCTTCGATCGCGACATGCCCGGTAGCGTCGTGCATCGTCGCAAGAATCCTCGCCAGGGCCATCGCCGGGTTCACGACCGCGCCCCCGTAGCTTCCCGAGTGCAGGTCGTGCGTTGGACCCTGAACCGTGATCTCGAAGTAGGCGAGGCCGCGCAACGATGAAAGTATCGAAGGCTGCCCGGGAGCGAACATCGCCGAGTCGGAAATGACGACCGCATCGCACGCGAGAAGCTCCTTATTCTCGCGGATGAATTGCTCGAGGTGAGCGCTTCCGACTTCCTCCTCTCCTTCGGCAAGGATGATCACGTTGACCGGCAGCTTCCCGCGCGCCGCGAGATGCGCCTCGATCGCCTTCACGTGCAGGAACAACTGCCCCTTGTCGTCAACCGAACCGCGTGCGAAGATGTTTCCGTCACGCACTGCCGGTTCGAATGGCGGAGAGGTCCACAGCTCCAGGGGTTCCGCCGGCTGCACGTCGTAGTGCCCGTAAACCAGAACGGTGGGCGATCCCGGCGAACCGCGCCACTCGCCCATTACGATTGGATGTCCAGGCGTCGTGTGAATCGCGGCCTCGAGGCCCGCCTTCACCATGGAGGACTTGAGCCAGTCCGCAGCGCGAGCCGTGTCGGCATTGTGAATGGGCTGGGCGCTGACACTCGGTATGCGCAGAAACTCGAACAGCTCCTCGCGGATACGGGTGTGGTTCTCTTCCAGGAAAACGTTCAGATCCGATATCTGTGCGGCTGGCATTGGGAATCCCTGTTTTCTTTGGACTGGTGACGGGCAACTTGTAACCGGCGCCCGATATGCTATCGGGTACCGGGCATCTCGTATCGCGACGGGAAATTAATCCAAACCCGCAGGGTTGTGCCGAAATCCATTATCCCTTGATTACTCCACCCCGTTCCTTATGACTTCAATCCATCTGATTGCTTATCACAAGTTCGTAAACTTCTTCCTGCTGCTGTATGTCACCGGGGACGTCGCGCCCCATGATTCCCATGCCCGGCAAGCCCGCCAGTTCCATCAGCTCGAGAACTGACGACTCTTCTGCGCCTTCGGGAGCGAACGAAGGACACTCGAAAAAGCGGCCGGGATGCTGAAGAGTGCATGTTCCGCTGTACACGAGCCCGAGCGGTGAACTATGCCAAACAGACTAGCCAGGGAGACCAGCCCTTATCTGCTCCAGCACGCGGAGAATCCGGTGGATTGGTATCCCTGGGGGCCCGAAGCGCTCGAGACGGCCCGGCGCGAGGACAAGCCGATCCTGCTGAGTATCGGCTATGCGGCGTGCCACTGGTGTCACGTCATGGCGCACGAATCGTTCGAGGACGCGGAGACGGCCCGCATGATGAACGAGTGCTTCGTCAACATCAAGGTAGACCGGGAGGAGCGTCCCGACATCGATAGCGTTTACATGCAGTCCGTGCAGGCGCTCACCGGGCGCGGCGGATGGCCCATGACAGTTTTCCTCACGCCGGCCGGCGATCCCTTCTATGGCGGAACGTACTACCCTCCCGTCGATCGCCATGGCATGCCGTCATTCAGGAAAGTCATGCAGTCGGTGTCCGAGACCTACCGGAACCGTCGCGACGGAATCGTCCATTCGTCGGGGCAGCTTCGCGAGATCTATGAGTCGGCCAAATTGCAGGCTCTGAGCGAGGGACCGCTGACGGCGCACGCGCTCGATCTCGCCTATCGCGGAATCGCCCAGCGGTACGATGTCCGCCACGGCGGCTTTGAGGGCGCGCCCAAGTTTCCGCAGACGATGGCGCTCGACTTCCTGCTCCGGTACTGGAAGCGCACCGGCACCGAATACGCGCTCCAGATGGTCACCGATTCATTCAGGAAGATGGCACGCGGAGGAATCTTCGATCAGGTAGGCGGTGGCTTTCACCGCTACACGGTGGATGCAATCTGGCTGGTTCCGCATTTCGAGAAGATGCTGTACGACAACGCGCTGCTGGTGCGACTCGGTGCGAATCTCTGGCAGGCGACTCACGACGCGGAGATACGTAGTGTCGTCGAGGAGACAGTCCGCTGGGTCGAGCGCGAGATGACGTCGCCCGAGGGAGGATTCTACTCTTCGCTCGACGCCGACAGCGAAGGCCACGAAGGCAGGTTTTACGTCTGGTCGGAATCGGAGGTCGACTCGCTGCTTGGCAGCGACTCACCGGTGGTAAAGGTCTACTGGGGAGTTACGCACGACGGAAACTTCGAGGGAAAGAACATTTTCCACGTTCGCGCCGACCCCGCGATGGCCGCCGCGCGGGCGACGGTGGATTTGACACTGCTCGACAGGATCATAGGTGACGCTAAAGCGACGTTGTACGCGGTGAGGGCGAAGCGCCCCCGGCCCACCCGCGACGAAAAGATTCTGGCGAGCTGGAACGGCCTTATGCTCCGCGGCCTGGCCACCGCCGCCCGCGCCTTCAACCGCGACGACATCGCGCGGCTGGCCCTGCGAAACGGCAAGTTCCTCGTGAGAAACATGGTGCGCGACGGCCGCGTAATGCGATCGCACAAGGACGGCGAGACCCGCATCGGCGGTTTTCTGGAGGACTACGCGGCGGTCGGACTCGGCTTTCTCTCGCTGTACGAACTCACGTTCGATCCAAACTGGGTCGTTCGCGCAGCCGAAATCGCCGACACGATGGTCGAATGGTTCTGGGACGAGCCGCTCGGCGCCTTCTTCGATACGGCAAAAGACGCCGAGACCCTTATCACTCGCCCGCGCGACGCCGGCGACAATGCGACGCCTTCTGGAACATCCCTCGCGGTGGATCTCCTTCTCGGTCTTGGAGAGCTGCTCCAGGATCCCGAGAGTAAACGGCGCGCGACGTTCGTCCTCGAGACGCTTGCGACGCCGCTCATGCGCCATCCGGCAGCCTTCGGGCACATGCTTGGCGCGGCAGACATGGCTGTGAATGGAGCCGTGCAAGTGGCAATAGCCGGCGATCCGAACGACGACGCATTCAGGCTACTGGAGCGCGAAGTCGCGACCCACTACGTTCCATCGCTCGTCCTCGCCGGAGGCGACACCGACAATGACGTGGAGATCGCCCTCCTCGAGGGCCGGGAGACGCGCTCCGGAAAGCCGACTGCGTACGTCTGCCGCTCGTACGCTTGCGAAGAGCCGGCTATGTCACCGGAGGTGCTGGCCGCGCAACTCGAGACGGCCGGACGGATTTCAGAGCACTCCCATTGAGGAAAGTGAATGGAAGTCAAGCCGTCTTTCACCCGCGGCGTGTTCGCGGGTGTGATTCACGACAATCTGCTCTTTCCATATCCCGCCTCCCTCGACGCACGCAATCCTGGTGAGGCGGCAGTGGTCCGCCGCCTCATCGGCGAGCTCGAGCGGATGGACCAGTCCGGGATCATCGACCCGGCGAAATTCGACGAAGACGAGTGTGTAAGCGAAGAGGTCATTGCCGAGTTCGCTCGGGTTGGTCTTCTCGGCTTGACGATACCGAAGCAGTACGGCGGCCTGGAGCTCTCGGCGACTGCGTATGCTCGGGTGTTCGAGCGTATCTCGATCACCGACCCGTCCCTCGCCGTGCTGGTCGGAGTGCATTGCGGTCTCGGCTCCAAGGCGATCGTCCTCTATGGCAACGCGGAGCAGAAGCGGCGATACCTTCCAATGCTCGCACGGGGTGAGACTCTCGCCGCCTACGCGCTGACCGAGCCAGAGACGGGCTCCGATGCCCAGAACCTCAGGACGACCGCCGAGCAAACGAAGGACGGAAATCGCTGGATTCTCAACGGCCACAAGATCTGGATCGGCAACGCGCATCGCGCGGGAGTCATCGCGACATTCGCTACGACCGCTGTCGAACGGCGGGGGGAGACGGTGATGCGCTCGACGGCATTCATCATCCGTCCCGACATGCCAGGGTTCAAAGTCGCGGGAACGGTTCGCAAATTAGGCATTCGCGGCTCGACTCAGGCCGAGCTCCTGTACGAGAATCTCGAGGTGCCGGCTGACCACGTGCTCGGTGCCGTGGGGAAGGGATTCACGGTCGCCGTTCACGTACTGAACGCCGGGCGCCTCACCCTTGCCGCCGGATGTACGAGCGGCGCGAAGAGAATCGTCGGCGAGATGGCAACATACGCCGAGAAGCGCGTCCAATTCGGTCATCCACTCGCGCACTTCGAGATCACGCAGCGGAAGATGGCTCACCTCGCCGCCGGCGCGTACGCCTGCGACGCAATGCTGGGAGTCCTCGCGTCACTCGCGGACAGTTCCGAGGCAGATTTTTCCCTCGAAGCGGCGTGCGCAAAGGTCTTCGCAAGCGATCTGATCTGGGAAGCGTCCGACGAGATGGTCCAAGTGGCCGGCGGCCGTGGCTACGTGAAGCCGTATCCGTACGAGCGGATGCTGCGCGATGCACGCATCAACCGGATCTTCGAGGGCGCGAACGAAGTGCTGCGACTCTTTATAGCACTCAACGGGGTGCAGGGCCCGGCCGAATCACTGAAGGAAGTCGGAACAGCACTCCGCAAGCCGCTTAGAAATCTGGGGCTTTTGAGCGGATTCGCGACTTCACGCGTCCGGAGCATGCTCGGCGGCAGCGCGAGCCTCGACACAAAGCTCCATCCGAGGCTGGATGTCCACAGGAACTATCTCGAGAAGCACGTCGCCGAGCTCAAGAGTGCGACCGATCGCGCCATCATGCGGCACCGGTCGGGCATAGTCGACCGTCAGCTCATACTCGAGCGGCTTGCCAACATGGCGATCGAGATGCTCGCCACGGCGTGCGTACTCTCACGCACGCAGAGCATCATCGACAAACAGGGCGCTGGGAAATCCGACCGCGAGCTTGCGCTGTGCGATCTGTTCTGCGTCGAGTCCGGACGCCGTTTTAGCGCGAACCGCGTGATGCTGGGTGGCTCCGCCGAAACAATCGATCAGGGGCACCGCACGGTCGCCGGCCACTTGCGAAAGGCTGGCCGGTATGAGGTCGAGGACGCGATACTGGAGCCTTGAAAAACTAGCCGGCGGCCGGCAGCGCCTCATCGACCGGCCGCCGGTAGCCTGTAGTTTGTCGGGTCCGAGTTAAGAAGCCCTGTTGTCGTCTGCGCCTCTCTTGCTCTGCGTCTCGTTCTCAGTCTATGTCCAGCGCGAGGTCGAGCGCCGTCGCCGAGTGCGTGAGCGCTCCCACGGATATCCAGTCCACGCCCGATTCGGCGATGCCGCGCACCGTGAGCAGTGTCACGCCTCCCGATGCTTCGGTCACCGCACGGCCGTCCACAACGCCCACCGCCTCGCGCAGCTTCGCGGGGTTCATGTTGTCAAGCATGATTATCTCCGCGCCGGCCTCCACCGCCTGCGCCACTTGTTCGAGTCGCTCGCATTCGACCTCGATCAGCGTTCGCGGCTGCGCAACACCGCGCGCTCGGCGAATCGCAAGCGCGATATCGCCGTCGAGTGCCGTGATGTGGTTGTCCTTGATCAGTACCGCCGCGGCGAGGTCTTGCCTGTGATTCATTCCGCCCCCGGCGCGCACCGCCCACTTTTCGAGCCGGCGCCACCCCGGAGTGGTCTTTCGAGTATCCAGTATCCTCGCATTCGTGCCCTTCACAGCCTCTACGAAGCGCGACGTTAGAGTCGCGATGCCTGACAGCCGCTGCAGGTAGTTGAGCGCTACGCGCTCCGCCGACAGTAGCCCCCTTGCATGCCCGGTGAGAAACAACACGGGCGTGCCGGCTTCCACTCGCTGTCCATCCTTGACCGCCGCCCGTACCGACGACTTCGGGTCGCGCTGCTTGAATGACTCGCGCGCGAGCGGAATTCCCGCGATGACTCCTGCATCGCGAGCGATGATCGCGCACCTCGCCCGCCGCTCCGATAGTATCGTCGCGATGCTCGTGATGTCGTTGTCCGCCGCATCCTCGGCAAGCGCATCGCGGACGAGCGAGGCAGTCATGAGGCGCGCGAATGGAAAGCGCAGGGACGCGGCCGGAGGGAAGCCGCGATCGGCGAGGATCGCGATCCGGCGGCTCCGCCGCGTCATTCGCCGGGATCCTCAGTCGTTTCCGGCTTGAGCGACAGCGGGTGGTGCCCACCGATTGCGATCATCCGCTCGATTGCCTTTCGCGCCCGCGCCGCGGTGCCTGCATCCACCGTAATGTGATGTTGCAGTCGCTCGAGTGAGCTGAGCACCTTTGGCAGCGTCGTCACCTTCATGAACGCGCAGACGGCGAGCTCGCTCGCCGCGATGAACCGCTTCCCCGGATTCTCCCGCCGCAGGCGATGGAGAATGCCTGTCTCTGTCGCAACGATGAATTCGCTGGCGGACGAGATCCTCGGTCGATTGATCATCCCTTCAGTCGAGAGAATCTGCACGCCTTCAGGATCCACATCGCCGGCGGATACCGCTTCGACGGCACTCGTCGCGCAGCCGCACTCCGGGTGAATCAGAAATTCCGCCCCGGGATGCATGGCACGCCGGGCGTTGATGTGCTCAGGATCTATGCCCGCGTGGACATGACACTCACCCATCCAGACGTGCATGTTCTCCCGGCCCGTCACGCGGCGCACGTGGGCGCCGAGGAACATGTCCGGAAGGAACAGAATCTCCCGGTCGGCCGGAATCGAGTTGACGATCTCGACGGCGTTGCCCGACGTGCAGCAGTAGTCGCTCTCAGCCTTCACGGCGGCGGTCGTGTTCACGTATGATACAACCGCCGCTCCGGGGTGCTCCGCCTTCCACTCGCGGAGCTGCTCGCCGTCCACTGTCGCGGCAAGCGAGCAGCCCGCGGCGAGATCGGGGAGAAGCACCATTTTCCGAGGCGAGAGGATCGCCGCCGTCTCGGCCATGAAGTGAACGCCACAGAAAACTATTATCTCGGCATCTGTCTTAGCGGCCTCGCGGCTCAGGCCCAGGGAGTCGCCAACGAAGTCGGCGACATCCTGTACTTCCGGCCGCTCGTAGTTGTGGGAGAGGATGACCGCGTTGCGCTGCTTCGCGAGCTCCCTGATATCGCCATGAAGCGCTGCGACCTCGCCCTGCCCTGCCGTAGTGGTCATTTCGTCCTCTGAGTAATCTGCATCGCCGCAGTCTCACTGCGACTCGGCCTCACCATTCGATGTGCTTGCCGCGCCATTTACGCTTCGAGCGCGGAAAGTCACTTCGGTAGTGCCCGCCTCTCGACTCCTTTCTCAGCAGCGCCGACTCGGCGATCAGGCGGGCTGTCTCGGCCATGTTCGCTTCCTCGGTCGCGCCCACCGGCAGCCTCTCCGTGATCCCTTCGAGCAGATCGAGGCACGTTCGCAGTCCCTTCGCCGTCCGGTCGATGCCCGCGTGCTCCCACATTACCTGCCGCACGTGGTCGGCCGCCACTTGCGCGGCACCCCGATCCTCGAGCGGGGGGGCGGTCCATGCCGTTCTTGGTGGGGCTCCCTTTGCCGCTGGGAGCGTGACCATGTCGCGGGCCACACGCTCGGCGAAGACGAGCCCTTCGAGCAGCGAGTTGGACGCGAGCCGGTTGGCGCCGTGCACGCCCGTCCGCGATACCTCGCCGGCAGCATAGAGTCGCACCAGACTCGACCGCCCAGCTAGATCAGTGACGACGCCGCCCATCATATAATGCGCCGCCGGAATCACCGGTATCAGATCCCTCGATGGATCGATTCCTCGGGCGCGGCACAGCGCAAAAATCCCGGGGAACCGCTTCTCGAATGATTTTCCGAGCTTCCGCGAATCCAGCCACACTCTGTCACCATGCGACCTGACCCGGAAGATCTCGCGAGCGACGATGTCTCTCGGTGCCAGCTCCGCGAGACGATGGCGTTTCAGCATGAATCTCGTGCCAGCGTCGTCAAGCAGCACCGCCCCCTCACCCCTCACTGCCTCCGAGATGAGTGCGAGCGGATTCTCCGGCGTTTCCAGGGCAGTTGGATGGAACTGCACGAACTCCATGTCGGCAAGGCGGACACCGGCGCGATGGGCAATCGCGAAGCCGTCGCCGGTCGCAACCTGGGGGTTCGTCGTGTATCGGTACACCTGGCCGCAGCCCCCCGTTGCCAGAACAGTCGCGTCAGCGATGATCTCGATCGGCTTGCCGGCCAGCGTCGCGCGAACGCCACGGCAGACCTCGTTCACTGACGATCAGGTCGAGTACGCGAGTGCGCTCCAGCACTTCGATTCGCGGGTTGTCGCTGACTCTCTCGATCAGCGTCCGCGCGACCTCCGCTCCCGTCTGATCACCGTGTGCATGGACGATCCGGCGGCGCGAATGCGCCGCCTCACGTCCCAGCTGAAACTTCCCACCTGGCTCGAGGTCGAAGTCCGCGCCGGCCGTGTGCAGCTCGCGTACCCGGGCAGGGCCTTCCACCACCAGAATCTCCACCGCCGTTGCGTCGCACAACGCGGCGCCCGCAGCGAGAGTGTCACGCCGGTGAAGCTCGGGCGAATCACCGGCCCCCAGAGCAGCAGCTATTCCACCCTGCGCGTACGCCGTCGCGCTGTCGAATAGCGAGCGCTTGGTAAGGATCATCACGTCGCCTTCGGACGAGGCACGCCAGGCCGTATGCAGTCCGGCGACACCGCTTCCGACGACGAGGAAGCGTGTTCGAATACGCTCTGGCATGGCTGAAATCAATTGGCTTCAAGTGCCTGGTGTAAGGGGCAGGTTGGGATCGCTAAAGTGCGGATTTACCACAGATGCACAGATGGTCAACGATGACACAGATGAAACCGGAACTACAACTGATTGAGTGAACTGCGGGAATGACTGCGTCCCGGGCAAAGACATTCCGTCATTCCCCCTTAGTCGTTTGCAGTTCCGTTTTTCATCTGTGTCATCTGGTTGCATCTGTGCATCTGTGGTAAATCCGCACTTAAGCACGCCTTGCCGCCCGACGTTCGCTGTACGAATATCTTCGCAATGCGGAAACTCCTCATCGTAGCCGTCGCGCTGCTCGTCGTTCACGCAGCTCTGCTCTTCGCCGGCGGGCGCGGGGTCACGGAGTCGGCGCGCCCCGGCGCAACCGACGTCGGCATTGTCCTCGACGTCGGAGGAAGAGGCGACAAGTCGTTCAACGATGGCGCGTACGCGGGCGCTGACAGCGCCACGAGGATACTCGGCCCCAACATTCGCTTTATCGAGCCCGGAGAAGGCTCCGACCGCGAAGCCGGCCTTCGTCTGCTCGCCGCCGAGGAGATGGATCTCGTCATCGGTGTCGGCTTCATCTTCTCGGATGACATCACCAACCTGGCGAAGGAGTATCCCGCCATTTCGTTCGCGTGCGTGGATTACGCTCTCTCCGTTGATGACAAGGGAAACGTCATCCCGCCACCGCCGAATGTCGCTGCACTCAAGTTCCGCGAAGAGGAAGGCTCGTTTCTCGTCGGCGCCCTCGCTGCACTCGTCGGCAAGTCGAAAAAGGTCGGATTCGTTGGCGGCATGGACATCCCGCTCATCCACAAGTTCGAGGCCGGGTATCGCGCCGGTGTGAAGCACGTCTGCCCCGACTGCACAGTGGTGGCCCAATACGCCGGAGTGACACCCGAGGCCTTCAAGAACCCCGGCAAGGGAAAGGAGCTCGCGCTGAGCCAGTATCAGTCGGGCGTCAACGTCATCTTCCACGCTTCTGGCTCCACTGGTCAGGGAGTCTTCGAGGCCGCGCGCGCGACTCGCAAGCTCGCAATCGGAGTTGACGCCGATCAAGCCGATGAAGCGCCCGGATTCGTTCTCACTTCAATGGTAAAGGGCGTGGATGCGGCGGTTTTCGACGCCATTCAGCGCGTGCAGAACAAGACGTTCGCTGGCGGTATCTATTCGTTCGGTCTCAAGGAAGGTGGCGTTGGATATATCTACGATGAGAAGAACAAGCATCTGATTCCCGATGACGTCCATGCACGTGTCGAGCAGCTCGAGCAGGAGATAATCGCCGGACGCATCAAGGTACCCAGCACCAGATGACGACTCCCGCCCCGGCGAGCACCGAGCGCGGCGCTTACGCGATTCGGATGCAGGGCATCGACAAATCATTCGGCCCCGTGCGCGCAAACCGCGAGGCAACGCTCGAGGTCGTCACCGGCGAGATCCACGCCCTGGTCGGCGAGAACGGCGCCGGCAAGTCCACCCTGATGAGAATCCTCGGCGGCCTCCAGAAGCCCGACGCTGGCACGCTCGAGGTGAATGGTCGCGACGTCACTGGATGGACAACCAGCGACGCGATCGCGGCCGGCATCGGCGTCGTGCACCAGCATTTCATGCTCGTATCGACTCTCACCGTCGCCGAGAACATCGTGCTCGGCGAGGAGCCGGTGAGCGGCGGGCGATTCGACGAAGCGCGGGCGAACAGCGAGGTCGAAGCGCTCAGCAAGGAAACAGGCCTGAAGGTTTCGGCAGATCGCAGAATCGCGGATCTGTCGGTCGGCGAGGCACAGCGGGTGGAGATCCTCAAGACGCTGTTTCGCGGCGCGCGCATTCTGGTACTCGACGAGCCCACCGCAGTGCTGTCGCCCCCTGAAGTTCGCGAGCTGTGGACGGTGTTGCGACGGCTTCGCGAGGGTGGAGGCACCATCGTCCTGATCACCCATCGCCTCGACGAAGTGATCGATATCTCGGATACGATTACAGTCATGCGCGCGGGCGAGACGGTGGCGCGGCTGCGTACGTCTGAAACGACACCCGCGCAGATCGCAAAGGCGATGGTCGGCCGCGATGTCGCCCTCACTTCGCGCGACGAGATAAGCGCGCTAGGCGCCAGCATGCCGGGAGGGGCCGGCAGCACGGAGTTCAAGGCTTCGTCCGACATGAGCTCCGCCCTCAACGTAACCGAGCTCGTCGTGCTCGGCTCGCGCGGCACACATGAGGTGGACGGCGTAACGTTGTCGATTCGACCTGGCGAGATTCTCGGGATCGCAGGAGTAGAGGGAAACGGACAGACTGAGCTGATCGAGGCACTCGCTGGGTTACGACCTTGCGCGTCGGGAAGCATCCGCCTCGATGGCCATGACGTGACGTACAAGTCCGTCGCCGAGCGCCGCAGCGCCGGGCTTTCGCACATCCCTGAAGACCGCCACCGGCGCGGTCTCATCCTCGACTACTCCATCGCCGACAATCTGGTTCTGGGACTCCAGGAAGCTTTCTCTACCCGCGGGATGCTGAATGGCGCCAATATCTCCAGCAACGCGAAAAGGCAGATCGAGGCGTTCGATATCCGTCCGCCATCGGCCGTTCTCCCGGCGCGCGCCCTTTCGGGCGGCAATCAGCAGAAGGTCGTCGTCGCGAGGGAGATGGGGCGCGAGTTCTCTGTCCTCCTCGCGTCACAACCAACACGCGGAGTGGATGTCGGCGCAATCGAGTTCATACACTCGCGCCTGCGCGAAGCGCGCGCGGCGGGGAAGGCGGTGCTCCTCGTCTCGGCCGAATTAAACGAGGTGCTGGCGCTGTCCGATCGCGTAGCGGTTATGTACCGCGGCCGTTTCGCGGCAGTGCTTCCGGTCGCGGAAGCCACTGAGGACGTGCTCGGCGAATACATGATCGGTATGAAGACGGACGAGGCGGTCGCGTGACCTCACAGCTCCGGGAAAAATTTGAGGAAGCGCTTTTCCCACCAGTGGTGGCACTACTCATCGCGCTCGTGTGTGGCGATCTGCTGATAATGAGTTACGGACAGTCACCGGCAGCGGTGTATCGCATGCTTCTCGAGGGAACCTGGGGCAACGCCTACGGCTTCGGCCAGGTTCTCTACAAAGCGACCGCCCTGACGTTCACCGGATTAGCTGTATCCATAGGCATCCGTGCCGGCCTGTTCAACGTCGGCGCGGAGAGCCAGCTCGCGGCCGGTGGATTCCTGGCGGCCATGATGGGCCTCGCGCTGTCACCCGGAGTACCTGGCGTATTGGCTGTTCCGCTTTGCATGCTCGCGGCCGCGGCCGGAGGCGGAGTCGTCGGTGCGATTCCCGGCGTTCTCAAGGTGAAGTTCGGAGCCCACGAAGTCATCGTCACGATCATGCTCAACTTCGTGGTGCTGGCACTGCTCAACTGGGGCATCGCGAATCATCTCAATGTTCCGGAGACGCTTCACACGACGGAGATCGATGCCGGCGCGATACCGCGCCTCGAGGCTTTCATCGGCGCTTTCCACGGGTCGGCTGCCAACCTCAGTCTCCTTGTCGCGATAGTCACCGCGATACTCGCGTGGTTTTTCCTCTTTCGCAGCCGCCGCGGCTTCGAGCTGCGTGCCGTCGGGCTCCAGCCGGATGCCGCCGAGTACGGCGGTGTGAGCGTTGGCGGCGTCTGGTTTCGCGCGCTCACTCTCTCCGGCGCCATTGCCGGCCTGGGCGGCATCAACTACGTGCTCGGGTACAAGCACTACTATGAGGAAGGCTTCGCCGGCGGCGCCGGCTACCTCGGGATCGCCGTTGCCCTCGTCGGCAGAAACCATCCACTCGGCGTGGTGCTGGCTGCGCTGTTCTTCGCGACGCTCTCGCAGGGCGGGCTCGCCATCCACGCACTGGTTCCGAAGCAGATGGCTGAGGTTCTCCAGGGTGTGGTGATTCTCGCGGTCGCGATGTCAGTGCCGGAAGTGCGGCGGGCCCTGAGACAGTCGCGAAGGCCGGTGGCCGCATGAATCCGTTCGATTTCCTGACACAGACGCTGCGCATCGCGATTCCGTACCTGTTCGCCGCGAGCGGCGGCGTCATCGCCGAACGAGCCGGGATCATCAGCCTTTCGCTCGAGGGCTACATGTTGACCGGCGCATTCTCGGCGACACTCGGCACGTTCTACTCCGGCAGTCCGTGGATCGGGCTCCTCTGCGGAATCCTTGGGGGGCTGGTGTTCGGGCTGATCCATGCGCTGGCTACGATCCGGTATCGGGCGGATCAGGTGGTGGTTGGAATCGCGATCAATCTGCTCGCGATTGGCGTGACGCGCTTCTTCCTTCAGCTCGCGTTCGAGAGCTCGTCGAATTCCCCTCGCATCGAGGGATTCGGAGCCAGCGCCGCGGCGCGCGGCTTTGACAATCCCCTGCTCTGGATGGGTCTGCTTTCGGCGCCGGTTCTCGCGTTCTTCCTCTATAAAACCAGGTACGGTTTGAGGGTGCGCGCAGTAGGCGAGCATCCCGATGCTGCCGCGAGTGTCGGCATCAGCGTGGCGCGGATTCGCTACCTCTCGGTCGCACTATCCGGAATGCTTGCCGCGCTCGGCGGCGTGTTCCTCGCTCTCGACCAGCATCAGTTCACCGATCAGATGACGGCCGGACGTGGATTCATCGCCGTCGCCGCTGTCATTTTCGGACGGTGGGATCCTGTCCGCGCAGCACTTGCGTGTCTGCTGTTCGCGGCGGCGGAGACGCTGCAGATACAGCTTCAGGGCACCGAAGTCATCGCGTCGCAGTTCGTTTCGATGATTCCTTACGTGCTGACGATCATCGCACTTGCGGGGGTTGTGGGTCGGGCGGTACCGCCGGCCGCATTGGGCAAGACTGGCGAGTAGCTGATGTTCCGCAAGCTGTTGATCCTCATCATCACCGCCTTCGTGGACATGGTGGGGCTGTTGATGGTGCTCCCGCTCATGCCGTACTACGCGCGCGAGCTGGGGGCGGGCTCCCTCATGGTCACGGTGATGGTTGTCTCTTTCACCGCCGCGCAGCTGCTGAGCGCTCCGCTCTGGGGAAGATTCTCCGACAGATACGGCCGGCGGCCCGCACTTCTTGTGGGACTCGGTGCGGCGGCGGTGGCGTACGTCGTCTTCGCCTATGCCAATTCGCTCTGGCTGCTGCTGCTCTCGCGCGTAATTCAGGGCGCGGGAGGCGGCACCGTCGGCGTAATTCAGGCATACGTAGCCGACGCCACCGAGCCGCAGAACCGGGCGAAGGCCCTTGGATGGCTTTCCGCCGCGACCAACCTCGGTGTCGCGCTCGGCCCTCCGATCGGATCGCTCGCGCTGGTTGGCGGACGCAGTGGTCCCGGCTTGCTCGCCGCGGCGCTTTGTGTGATCAACATCGTGTTTGCCTGGAAGTATCTCGGTGAGTCACGTGACATGGAGGACGCCCGTAGCTCGCAAAGGAAGCCCGGTGCGTCGCGCGCAGCGATCTTGCGTGTCTTGTCGCACGCGAAGGAGCCGGCTCCGCGACTGATCTGGATTTACGCGATCGCGATGGGCGCGTTCTCCGCGATCACCGCGATCATGCCATTGTTTCTCGCCGACCGCTTCGGGATCCTTGAAGACCGCGTGTGGATCTTCTTCACCTATATTGGCATGATCTCCGTCATCACCCGCATTGGTGTGCTCGGGTGGGCCGTGGACAAGTTCGGGGAGGGACGGCTCTCGCGACTCGGGCTCGTTTTGCTGGGGGCAGGACTCGCATCATTCCCGTTCGTTCACAACTACGTGCTGCTGGCGATCGGCGTCGCTCTCCTTCCGCTGGGAACGGCGTTCACCTTCCCCTGCGTGACGTCGCTGCTGTCACGCGTGATACCGTCGGGTGAGCGCGGGCTGTATTTGGGCGTGCAGCAGACTTACGGGGGAATCTCGCGTGTGATAATCCCGCTATGGGCGGGATTTGCCTACGACAGCCTGGGCCACGGCGTGCCTTTTCTCACGTCCGCGGCGCTCGTGATCGGCACGCTCTTGCTCCGGCTGGGCGTCGACGACGGGCGCAATCAGCGGACGACGACACCCCTGGCAGCAAAGCCTGCCTGAACCCCTTCTACTGCCGCGGCTTTCTACCGGATGTCGCGAGGCTGCTGTACACGATCGAAACGAACTGATCGGGCTTGAGGAACCCGTTTCCCCACTTCGCGTCAAGATCTGCCGACGGCTTGGCCGCGACTACCTGCGCGAGAGTTCGCCTCTGGGCAACGAGCCTGGCCACACGATCCGTGATCGTCCTCAGAGCATCGCGGTAGCGGATGAGATCATCGCGTGTCGCAAGAGGGCCGTGCCCGGGAATGAAACGCGTCTGAGCGTTGCTTATCGAAAGCGCATGGTTTGCCGCTGCCAGCGTGCCTCTCACCGACCCGCCGCTCGAGACGTCGATGAACGGGTACATGCCGTTAAAGAACAGATCGCCCATGTGGATTACATTCGCCTTCTGGAAGATGATGATCGCATCGCCGTCTGTATGGCCGTTGCGGAGGTGCACCGCCTTCACGCTGTCGCCGTTGACGTGGAAAGTGATCGTCTCGGAGAAAGTCACGATCGGGAGCGCGGCGCCCGCTGAAGCAGGAACCCTCTCGTTGAATGCCTCCAGGAATTGCTCAGTGCCCATGCGCCGACGCACGTTCTCATGGGCCACGATGATGGCTCCGGCCCCGGTCATGTTCTCGTTGCCACCAGTGTGATCGCCGTGCCAGTGAGTGTTGAGGAGAAACCGCACGGGCTTCTGAGTCACTGTCGCGATCGCTGCCCTGATCTTCGGTGTCATTGGCGCATATTGATCGTCGACCAGGAAGGCATCGTCATTCCCGACGGATAACCCGAGGTTGCCCCCACCGCCCTCGAGCATGTACACGCCCGCTGCGACCGGCGTGATCTTGACTGTCGCCTGCGAGAGGTCCGGTTGCGCGTGCGCTGCTCCGGCGGTGAGAATGACGCTGAAGGCGACGAGCGCAACGATGCGATGAGATGACATTTCTCCGGGGACTGGGGTGGAATCGGTGCAAATATGAGTCAGGCAACCCTTGAGCGGCTAGCGGCTGGTCTGCGATTCTCTTCGATCGACATTCGTGATCAGCCGCGTGCCGTGCTGATACGTGATGTAGCTGTACGCCCATTCCACGAATACGCTCACACGGTTGCGGAACCCCACCAGATACATGATGTGCACGAACAGCCAGAGCAGCCACGCGATACGGCCTGTCACCGTGAACTTTCCGAAATCGGCGATCGCGCGGGACCGCCCGATCGTGGCGAGGTCTCCCTTGTTCCGGTAACGGAACTTGCTCGTGGGCCGGCCCTTTTCCAGCTGGAGAATGTTGCGCGCCGCTGTCGCCCCCTCTTGGTTGGCGGCCGGGCACACGCCAGGTACAGGACGACCGTCCTCACGCGTTACAAGCGCCAGGTCGCCGGCCACGAAAACCTCGGGGTGCCCGGGAATCGAGAGATCCTCCTTCACCAGCACCCGCCCCGCACTATCGAGCGGAACGTTGAGCGACCGGCCCAGCGGCGACGCGGCATTGCCGGCCGCCCAGAAAACGGTGCATGCCGGGATGCGGGCCTCTCCGACGTACACCGCGTCGGCCTCGATGCCCGTAACGATCGAGTTCGTCCGTACCTCGACGCCGAGCTCCTCGAGGTTCCGATGAGCTACGCGGCTTAGCTTTTCAGGAAACGAGGGCAATACGCGCGGACCACCCTCGAGTAGTATGACACGCGTCTTCCGCGTGTCGATATTCCGGAAGTCGGAATAGAGCGCTCTCGAAGCAATCGTAGGAAATGCTCCGGAGAGTTCCACGCCGGTCGGCCCGCCCCCTACAATCACGAATGTCATGAGGGCGGCTCGCTCGGCTGCATCCGTGGATTTCTCCGCCCTCTCGAAGGCGAGCAGAAAACGCCGCCTGATTTCCGCGGCATCCTCGATCTCCTTCAATCCCGGCGCTAACGCTTCCCAGGCCGAATGTCCGAAATAGGCGTGCCGCGATCCACTCGCGACGATGAGATAGTCGTAGGGAATGTCGGTGTTCGGAATGTCGATCGTGACCCGCTTCATCTCGACGTCGATCGCGGTGACCTCGGCGAGCAGCACCTTCACGTTCCGCTGGCGGCGCAGAATCCACCGGATGGGAGCGGTAATGTCGCTCGGAGCCAGGGCTGCCGTCGCCACCTGATAGAGGAGGGGCTGGAACAGATGGTGGTTGGTTCGATCAATCAGCGTCACGTCCAGCGGCGACTTCCGAAGAGCCTTCGCCGCGGCGAGTCCCCCGAATCCGCCGCCGATTATCACTACACGCGGGCGAGCACGGTTCCCGGTCATGCTAGGCAATCCGCTCCTCGAGACCTCTCGCCGCCAGGGTCATGATGAGTACCAGCACGATGAGCAGCACACTGTAGGCAGCGGCCGTTCCAAACGCGAGGGCGCGCAGCTGCGCCAGGATTTCGATCGATATCGGCCGGTTAGCGTGCGTATAGAGAACGACACCAGCGACGAACTCCCCTACCGCGGTCACACCAGCGAGCAGGGCACCGGCCACGAGGCCCGGGCGCGCGGCCGGAAGCACGACGCGTTTCATCGTAAGCCACCACGAGGCGCCGAGTCCCCGCGCAGCATCCTCGAGAGACGCGTCGAGCTGTCGGAGCGACCCCTCGACGGCTGTCGAGACAAGAGGAATTCCCCGAATGAAATACGCCAGCGGCAGAATCCAGAAGGTGCCAACGAGCAACACGCGGCCAGCCAGCAGATCATTTCGATTGAACGTGGCGGCGAGACCGAGCGCGATCGCCGTCGCGGGAATCGCCCACGGCAGCGCAACGAGCAGCTCGAGCAGGGCTCGGCCGCTGAAGGTGCGCAGAACTATCAGGTACGCGGCCACGAAGCAAACGACGACGTTGGCCGCTGTCGCGATCACGGCCATCGAGACGCTGTTCACTATTGGTTTCCACAGTTGCGACTCGGCCACCAGCCGGCGGTAGTTGTCGAGCGTATACTCCGGCGGCAGCACCTGCGTCGTCCACGACCCATCGACCGCGAAGGAGACGAGAATCACCATGAGGTGCGGCAGCACAAGGACGATGACGGTCAGCGAAGAGAGAACCGCGGCGATCGTCTGAGCGCGCCGCGACCTGATAATGCGCCGCGTCGCTCCTCCCTTCCCCGAAGACGTGTACTTGCGCTTGCGTTCGAGCCACCTGAACAGCACGAGACCCGCCACAGCGCTCAACGCGAGCACCGTAGTCTCGACGTAAGCCAGCCCGAGCGAGCCGTTGAGCTTCGAAGCGACAATCTGGGTCGAGAGAACGCGGATGCCCCCGCCAAATACATAGGGCGCGGAGAATGATCCCAGCGAAGTCATGAAGACGAGGAGCATGGAGCCGGCCAGCGCGGGTGTCAGCAGGGGAAGCGTGACTTTTCTCAGCCGGTGCCATGAGCTCGCGCCGAGGCCGGATGCGGCTTCGTCGAGAGTGACATCGAACCGTTCGAGGCCGGCTGACACGAACAGGAATACATATACGTACATCGTGTACGCGTGGACGAAAATGATCGCCCACACACCGGTGAGCCGCCACGGCGCCTCCTCCATTCCGAGCGCTGTCTGAACGCCCCGCGCCACTACCCCGCTCTCGCCATACAGGAAAAGAAAAGCGATGACTCCCACCAACGGCGGAAGCGCCGCAGGCAGTGTCGCCACTGCGCGCAGTATGCGCCGTCCCGGGAACTCGAACCGGCTGAGCAGAAACGCGAGCGGAACTCCGATCAACACCGATGCGACGACGGAGGCGAGCGATATCACGATGCTCGTAGTGAGTGCCTCGCGGTCGGACGGACTGGCGATGAACTCCCGCCAGTGTCCGAACCCGTTCTCGAAGCTGCCGGCGATGACCGCGACGTTGGGAAACGCAACAACCCACAGCAGCAGCGCGAGCACCGGCAGCGCAAGCATCCAGCTTCGTCGCGCCGCACCGTCGCTCATGCTTTCACGACTGGCAGCGGCTCTCTCACCACGCGAACCCCGGTGACGTCGCCTTCGCGCAACCCCATGTTCGACGAGGCAATCTCGATCACCGTATCGCCGGCGACCTGCACGCGATATACCGCGCTTCCTCCCGTGAAACGCCGGTTGATCACCTTCCCCTTCCAGCCATCTTCGGCGGCGGGTGCGATCTCGAGCGCATCGGGCCTCAGCACGACACGAGCCGAGGCAAACGTGGGCTCGCTTCCCGCGGGTCGCGTTGACGCGAACTCTCTACGCAATGCGGCGATGGTAACGCCCACCCGATCGCCCAGGTCCTCAGCCGGCAGTATCGTCGCCCTGCCAATGAACTTTGCGACCTCGAGCGAGGCCGGCCGGTCGTAGAGATCCTCGGGAGTGCCGACCTGAAGCAGCGTACCCTGCCGGATCAGCGCGATGCGGTCGGCGATCGCGAACGCATCTTCCTGATCATGCGTGACGAACAGCGCCGGAACGCCGACCCTATGCAACATTGCCCGCAACTCGTCGCGCGTCGTCTGCCTGAGCGTCGGGTCCAGATTCGACAGCGGCTCGTCGAGCAGGAGCGCCTTCGGTTCGATCACGAGGGCGCGCGCCAGCGCTACGCGCTGCTGCTCCCCTCCCGACAACGACTGGATGCTCCGTCTGCCCGCTCCCCCCAATCCGACCGATTGCAGCGCCGCGCCGGCGCGCTCCAATCGCATCGCGCGCCCCACGCCGCGCGCCTCCAGCCCAAACGCAACATTCTCCTCGACCGGCATGTGGGGAAAGAGCGCGTAGTGCTGAAACACCATCCCGAATCCGCGCTTCTGCGGCGGGAGGGCCGTGATCTCATTCCCATCGAGCAGTACGCGTCCGCTGTCAGGCGTCTCGTACCCGGCGGTGATTCGAAGCGTGGTCGTTTTGCCGGATCCGGATGCGCCAATGAGGGCCAGCAGCTCACCGGCCGGCACTTCAAGAGTTAGATCATTTACCGCGACGTGCTCGCCGAAGCGGCGTGTGATCCGCTCGAGCGCGAGCGAGCCGGAGCTCACCTCGTTCGCCCGCTATTCCTGATGTTGGCGTCCCAGTACTTCATCCACGTGTTCAGGCTGTCCGCCATGAGTTTCCGGTCGACCGGCATTGGCTTGATCTTCGTCATCGCAACGCGAATCCATTCGGGCAGCGAGTCACGCGCTATGTCTGTGCGCGCGGGAATGCGAAGGAACCGCACCGCCGCCTCCTTCAGCGCCTCCGGTGTGGACACGTACTCGTAGTAAAGCCGCGCTTCCTTCGGCCTCTTCGTTCCGCGGACAATAGCGATTCCGTCCACCAGCAGCGGCGTGCCGCTCGAGGGGATTACGTAGTCCACCGGAATCTTCAGTCGCTGCTGCAACGTGGCGATGTCCGGCATGTCCCACAAAGTGATGACACCCTCCTGGCGGCCGAGCTTCTGGTAGAGAATCGTTGGGTTCAGCGTGTATTCGCGCGTGTTGGCGTCGAGTTTCCTGAGCCATTCGTATCCCGCCTCGGGCGATCCCGTGCGGGCAACGGAACGCGCAACTATGGCGCCGAAAATCGCGCGCATTGTACCCGACGCGATCGGGTCGCGGATCAGCACCTTCCCCTTCCACTTCGGATCGAGCACGTCATCCCAGTCGCGCGGGGCATCGGCCCGCGAAACGGCTGCGGTATTATATCCGATCACCTCGGGCGTGAGGTATGTGCCGTACCAGCGGTCGCGCTCGTCCCGCGCCTCGACGCTCACCGAGTTGGACCACGTCGGGATGTAGGGCTCGAGCAGATTTTCTTTTGCCGCCCGGTCGAACGCCTCCGCGGGCGCGCCGAACCACAAATCTGCCTGCGGATTGGTACCCTCGGCCCGCACGCGGTCGAGGACTTCCTGGGAGCCCATGTCCACCCACTGCACGTCGATGGCTGGGTGCGCAGTCTCGAATCCCTTCTCGAAGTATCCGAGAAGATCCTTTCCATGCGGCGAGTACACGGTCAGAACGGTCCGGTCGTCGCCCGAACATGAAATCGACGCAATCGCGGCAGCGCACAGCCACCTGCGCCTCATCTCGGTCTCATCCCGGAGCTCCGCATGTTGAGCAGATTTACGAACAGCCGCGTGCCACCGCTCACACCCGCGGGCAACTGCCGGAAGAACGCGAGGCTTGTATAGACATAGAGACCGCGGCCGTGAGCGGCCACCAGGATGCCTCCGCGATTGACCGGCTCGCCGGGGTCGTTCAACGCCACGAGCGGACGGTATCTTGGGTCGAAGCTGCGCGGCATGTATAACCCGCGCTCCTGCACCCACCCTTCGAAATCGGCGGCGGTGATCCTGTTCGGACGGCGAAACGCCGCCGACGCCGGTTCCAGAATAGTGACCGGTGCGTTTTCCTCGCTCACTCGATCGTGCGGACGATTGATCGTAATCGGATAGGGCATGATTCCGGGCCGCATCATCTCGAATTGCCCGAACTGCACCACGAGCACGCCTCCTCGCCGGACGTATTCCAGGAGGTAGGGATTGTTGTAGCCCAGCTCGCGGTGCGCCTCATACGCGCGGGGGCCGACGACTACCGTCCGAAACCGCGCCAGATCAACGGTCGGTACTTCGGACGGATCGACGATCGTGACTGGAATGCCAAGCTGCATCAGCGCCGGCGCCACGTTGTCGCCCACGCCCGGTATGTACGCGACGGTCAGATCCCTGTCCGTCGTGACGTCGATCGCGGCGATGCGCACGGACGACGGGCGGTACTGGCGTTGCGGAGAGATGTGCTCGTACTCGATCGGGACGAACCCGGTCGCGTACGTGCGTCCATTCACCATCGCGCGCGCCTCCACCGTGTGGCTCCCGGGCGCGAGTCGCCCGCGAACGCGGAAGCTTACTGTCCGCGTACCCGCGGAATCGAGGGTTAGCAGCCGCGACGCGGAATCCGCGGCAAGACCGGCGGGAAGCACCAATGAAACGCTTACCGGAAGCCGAGCCATCGATGCCGACCGGAGGGTCACATTGAAGAACCTGTCGAGCGGGGAGTTGGCCCGCGCCAACTCGACGCCGCGGGCGAGTGTCACGCCGATGAGGGGAGCGGCCGCCAGCGGCCGCTGCACATCACCGCGTACCGCGTCGGCGTAGCGAAAGACTATCGGAACACGCATCGCAACCGGCGCCTGGCCTGATATCGCAACTGGCACGCTCAGCCATTGCTCCTTCTCGCTCTCGTCTTCCGGAATTCCGTTGATGCGTGGCGAAAAGAGATCTCCGATGCGCGGCGTGGCGAGCCACCACGGCTGCGACAGCTCGGTACCCTTTACGTACGTCGTCCATCGCAAGGAACTGTCGGGTTCGATGCCGGCGGCGTTCTGGCCATTAAAGCTCGACGCGTTCGGCGTCACCGTCACCCGCGATCGCGTCCGATTGAAGACCGTCACGGTCACTCGCGCGCTGTCGCCTTGCGCGACGTACTGCCGGTCAGCGATTGCTTCTACCGCCACGCCCTCGTGGGCCAGGCGCTGCTCGGCGTCGTTCACCCGCCCCGCTGGTGGCACGCCCTCGAGGCCGTCGAACAACGACTTCTCCGTGCTCGCATCGGTCCCCGCGTTGACCCTCGAGTGCTCGCGGCGCACGAAATCCCAGATAACTCCCCTTCGCTGGAGCGTTCCGAATCCCTGCGACTTGTGCTGCGATCTGCTCTCTCCGGCAATCTCGGCATATGATCGCCCCAGGGCCGGATTGTATTCGCCTACGTTGAACTTGAGCGTGGCAGCCTCGGGGCTGAACCGCGCTGCGCGGTAGAACTTGAGGGGCGTCCAGGCCGCGCCGAATCGGCTGACTGGAAATCGGACCGTGTCCCCCGCCATCTCGTACGCTTCCTTCGCGAGGATGGCCGAAACCTGATGCTGCCCGTGTCCGTCGCGCGGAGTACCCGAGAAGATCGCGACGATCACGTGGGGTCTGAATCCACGCACGACGGTGACGACGTCGTCGAGGAGCGAATCTCTGGGCCAGTGCGCAAAAGTCTCCGCAGCGCTCTTCGAGTATCCGAAGTCGTACGCCCGCGTGAAGTACTGCTGCGCGCCGTCCACCCGCCGCGCGGCGAGCAGCTCTTCAGTACGAATAATGCCGAGAGCTTCACCGAGCTCATTGCCAATCAGGTTCTGCCCGCCGTCACCCCGCGTGACCGACAGATACGCCGTCTCCGCACGGCCCCCACGCTGGAGGTACGAAATGAGGTTCGTGTCCTCGTCGTCAGGGTGCGCCCCGATCACCAGAACACGACGAACTTCGTCGACCCGCGTTGAGCCGGTCGGCAATGCAACCGCGCCGCGGTCACGTGAGAACAGAAACCGCGGCGCTGCAAGAGCCATCAATGCCATCAGCGCGAATACCGCTCGCTTCATTATCTGATCGGTTCGGGGGAACTTCCGGCTTCTAGCTTGCGACCGCGCTCCGGCGCCGCGATCCAGAGGAGGCCTCGGACGGAACCACCATCACCTCGGCAACTATCCGTTCCTGCTCGGTCTTGTGGGCCGATGCGTAGCCCTCCGCTGGACTCGCTCGCTCCGGACGCCCGATGTACCGCACGATCACGGCGTTTCCGGTCGACACGCGAAGCCGCGGTGAAACGTAAGTCCACGCACCCATGTTCTTCGGCTCTTCCTGCGCCCACACCACCTCACCAACCGCGGGATACAGGTCGACGATCTTCGCTACTTCTTCATGCGGCCATGGGTAAAGCTCCTCCACCCGGACGAGGGCCACGTGCGGCTCACGCCCCGCCGCGAGGTCGTAGTACATCTTGCCGGTGCAGAAGACAAGCCGCTTTACCTGATCGCGCCGATCCGACGCAACCGGGTCGTCTATCACCGGGAAAAAGCTTCCCTCGCTGAGGTCGCTCAGCCGTGAGGCGGCTTCGGGAAGCCGAAGCAGGCTCTTCGGCTGCATCAGAACGAGCGGCCGTCTGAGCCACGCCTGCCGCCGCAGAATGTGGAAGTATTGCGCGGGAGTCGATGGATACGCGACGCACATGTTGGCTTCGGCGGCCGACTGGAGGAATCTCTCCAGCCGCGCACTCGAGTGCTCCGGACCCTGGCCCTCGTAGCCATGAGGCAGCAGCAGCACCACGCCGGAATCCTGCCCCCACTTCGCCCGGTCGGACACGATGAACTGGTCTATGATCGGCTGCGCGACATTGACGAAATCGCCGAACTGGGCCTCCCAAAGTACAAGCGACCGACGGCTCGCCGAGCTGAATCCATACTCGAATCCGAGCACCGCTGTTTCCGACAACGGGCTGTTGTAGATCTCGAACTCAGCACGCGCGTCGCTCAAATGCTGGAGCGGAACGTACTGGTCTCCGGTCTCGGCATCGTGCAGCACTGCCTGACGGTGCGAGAATGTTCCTCGTTCGACATCCTGTCCGGTCAGTCTCACCGACACGCCCTCGACGAGCAGCGATCCGAATGCGAGCGCCTCGGCATGACCCCAGTCGATCCCGCCCGCTTCACCAACCGCTTCGCGCCGGCGGCGCAACGTCTTCACCAGCCGGCTGTTCGGTTTGAGCCCCTGCGGCCACATGAGAAGCTGCTCGTTGATTGCAACGAGCTGTTGCACGCCTGGTCGTTCCGGGCTGTCGCCCGCTCCGTCGCCCGAGTCGGGCGGCGCAACGATCTCACCCGCCTCCTCCTGTTCGCCGTCGCTCGCCGAGGCGCCGGCCTGAATCTGCTCGAACTGCGCGGCTATCTCGTCGTCAAGCGCCCTCACTTCATCTTCCGTGACAACCCCTTCCGCAACCAGCACCTGGCCCCACGCTTCGCGGGACGACGGATGGGCGCGAATCTGCGCGTACATGGCCGGCTGAGTGAACGCGGGCTCGTCGGTCTCGTTGTGCCCGTGACGCCGATACCCCACGAGATCGACGAGGAAATCCTTTCCGAATTTCGCGCGGTACTCGACGCCCAGTCGCATTACGCGGATGCACGCGGAGGCGTCTTCGGCGTTCACGTGTACGATCGGGACCTCGAAGCCCTTGGCCAGATCGCTCGCGTAATGCGTCGACCGCGCATCGCTCGGATCCGTCGTGAAGCCGACCTGATTGTTTACGATGATGTGGAGAGTGCCGCCGACGCGGTACCCGCGCAGCCGCGACAGGTTGAACGTCTCCGGCACGACACCCTCGGCAGGGAATGCGGCGTCGCCGTGGATGCAGACAGGCACCACCGCTGATTCATCCCTCCTCCCATCGTTCGCCAGCGTGGACTGACGCGCGCGGGCGACTCCCTGGAGCACCGGATTGGCGAACTCAAGGTGGCTCGGATTCGGGATGAGAGCGACGGCGATCTCCCGCTCCCCTACCATTCGTTTGCCGGTAGCACCGAGATGGTATTTGACGTCACCGGTCTCACTCTCGGCGTTCGTCAGGGCATGCTTGCCCTCGAACTCCCCGAAAATCCTCTTGTAGGATTTCCCGAGGCTATGGGCGAGCACGTTGATGCGCCCGCGGTGCGCCATCGCGATCGTTACTTCGTGTGCCCCGCCGAGCGCCGCACCTTCGATGGCGGCGTCCAGCATCGGGACAAGCATGTCGGTGCCTTCGATGGAGAATCGCTTGTATCCCTGATACACGCGCCCGAGGAAACGCTCCAGCCCATCCACCTCAGTGAGCCGCCTGAGTACCGCTTTCTTCTCGTCAGCGGTGAGCGGCTCGTGCACCCTGCCACTTTCGATGACTTCGCGAAGCCACTCGCGCTCGCTTGCGGAGCCAAGGTGATCCACCTCGAACCCGATCCTGCTCGAGTACTCAGCTCGGAGCCGCGCCACGACTGCCGCGGCGGTCGGTTCCGTGGATCGAAGCGCTTCGCCCGGTACCTCCTCCAGGTCAGCTTCAGTGAGTCCGTGAAACTCAGTCGTAAGCTCGGCCGCACCGAGCGGGCGGTTGCCGAGCGGATCGATGTCGGCGGCAAGATGCCCGAACGCGCGTATCGCATCAACAAGAGCAGCCGCGCCCGCAACCTTCCTCAGGAGCGAAGCATCGGCTGGGGATGCCTGCTCGAGCCCGTCGCCCTGGGCCCCCTCAACCCTTCCGCCAATCGACTCCGCGAACCGGAAAAACTGGCGCCACGACTCGTCCACGGAGCCGGGATCCACCAGGTACGACTCGTATTGCCCGGCGATGTAGCCGTCGTTGAAGACGCCGGTGATCGGATCGCTCGACATGGGCCTAATTTAACGCCGTCAATGGACGGGCGAAAAGCTGTCACGCGCCTTAACCAACTGGGCTGTTGTCTCGCTCAGGTGACGGCCCGCGGGGACACCTTGGACGCACTCTCTACTTGGGCCTCTGCGCCCTCCATGAGAGCTTCTGCCCGTATGGAGCGCCGCGTCTGCCATTATGACCAGAAAAACGCCCCACACCAACGAATGTGGGGCGTCATCCTTCGGTTCAGAGGCCGTCCTACCGGCGCTGGACGTCGACGTTGTTGCCGATCACGCCGCCAAGGATGGCACCGGCGACACCGCCGATAACAGCGCCCTTTACCTTGTCGCGACTGGTCGTGGCTCCGATTACGGCACCTGCGGCGGCGCCGATAGCAGCGTCACGCTTCGTGTGCTTGATTACGCGGGTCGGACGCGGAGCCGGGGCGGAATACGTCCCCGATGAGCGGCTCGAGCTGCGGGTCGACGTCCGTCGCGCAACCGGGCGATCCACGTACACTACCCGCTCCTTTACCGGCGCATAACCGGCCGGAGCGTACCCCAGCGGAGTCATGCCCTGGGCCGCATACGCCCGCTCCATGGCCGAAATGCTGTCCATCCCCATGTAAGGTCTAGCCTGGGCCGCCAAACTCAGATCCGCGTTGAGGGCTTCATCGACCTTGCTGGCGCTTTCGTCACGTCCGCAGGCGACTGTCAGAATGGCCGCCGGGATGAGTAGAAACTTGTTGAATGACTTCATAGTATTTCTCCCGATTGACGGCCGCGGCACGCGGCCAGACACCCTTTATGAGGCAGGGTCTATGCCACTTGGACGCCTTGGCGGGGTTCGGCCTGGGTTGACATTTCTTCCTCATCCATTACCGCCGGCTGGCCCTCTGGAGGAAGGGTCAAGGTGAAGACGCTTCCCTCGCCGGGTACCGACTTGACTTCGAGAGTGCCGTCCAGAAGGATGGCCAGCCGGCGTGAGATTGGAAGCCCGAGGCCCGTTCCGACATGCTGGGTGGGTGATACCTGCACGAACTCCTCGAAAATCCGCGAGATATCCTCTTCGGAGATTCCCTCGCCCTTGTCGATCACAGACACCGAAACCTGCCCGTCCTCCCCCCTCGAGCACTCGACCCTGATCGGCTGCTGCTGCCCGAACTTGATCGCGTTCGATAGGAGGTTGAGGAGGATCTGCCGCACCCGCCGCGGATCGGTGACAACAGTGGTATCCACTTCAGGGTGCTCGAACGAAAGGGTCGTCCCGTGATCGTCGGCGAGCGGTCGCACCGTCACGAAGAGATCATCGATCAGGCCCGCGATGCTCACGGGCTGGAGCGCGAGCTCGATTTTCCCCGCTTCGATTTTCGACAGATCCAGGACGTCGTTTACGAGCTCGAGCAGGTGACGCGCCGCTCTCAGTGTCCGCTGAAGTCCTTCACGCTGCTTCTCGTTGAGCGGCCCGTAGATGTTATCGATCATGAGCGTGCTGTAGCCGATCACAGCGTTGATCGGCGTGCGCAGCTCGTGGCTCATCGAAGCGTAGAACCGGTTTCGAACGCCCATCGCTTCCTCGAGTTGCTGCTGCCGCGCCTGCAGCTGGCGGTTGAGATCCGTCAACTGCTCGGCTGACTTCGCCTCGGCCTCGAACAACTCCGCGCGATGCTGGAGCTCGAGCTCGCGCCGCTCGCTCTCCGCAAGCTGCTCGGCCTGCTCCCGCAGCTGTTGCTGCTTGAGGTACAGGTCGACGAACACCGCAACCTTCGATCGGAGCACGTCGGGATTGAACGGCTTGAAGACGTAATCCACGGCTCCCATGGAGTAGCCCTTGAAGACATAGGCGTCCTCCTTGTTGATAGCGCTCAGAAAAATGATCGGGATGAACCGCGACTTTTCCCGTGACTTGATTATCTGAGCCGCGTCGAAGCCGTTCATGTCGGGCATCTGGACATCGAGAAGAATCGCCGCGAACTCGTGCTGGAGCACGTACTTCAGCGCCTCTTCACCCGAGTGCGCGCATAAAAGTATCTGTCCCAGTGGCTCCAGTATGGCCTCGAGCGCCAGCAGGTTCTCCGGCCGGTCGTCCACCAGCAGCAGCTTGACTCGCCGGTCCTTGCTCATACGGCTCGCACGTGCGGTTTCGCCTGCGCGGCACTTACCATGGATGTAAGGTGCGCGGCGATCTCATCGAGCGGCAGAACATCGGCTTCGGGCACCGCGATGCGCGCCGCCTCCGGCATCGTCCTGCTCTCCGCGCTCTCAGGCGACTGTATCACCGCCCTTCCGCCTCTGTTCACGATATGCCTCAGGCCGCGGGATCCATCGTCGTTCGCACCGGTCAGCACCACGCCGATGGTACTCGTCATATAAGTGTCGGCCGCCGACATGAACGTGACATCGATTGATGGCCTGCTGAAGCGAACGAGCGGGTCGGTGGTGAGCGTCAGGTGGCCCCAATCCACCAGCATGTGATAGTTCGCGGGCGCGATGTACACGCTTCGCGGCTCGAGGGCTTCCTTGTCTTCCACGTCCACCACGCGAAGGCCAGTAACATCCTGGAGCAGCGACGCGAGCAGCGCGTCGGCGTTCTTGCTTCGGTGCTGCACCACTGCCACCGGCACCCCGAAATCATCCGGGAGCGATCCCAGAAGCCGGCTCAGCGCGGCGAGACCTCCCCATGACGCGCCGACGACGATGATGGACGCGGACGCCGTCATCCTATCTTGCCTTCCGGAAAATCTTCTCCGGCCCGTTGATCTGATCGTACTTGTCTTCGCAGGACGAGAAACGGAGCGATTCCTTGCTGCCGAGAACGAGTATGCCGAACTGTGCGAGACTCTCGTAAAAAAGGCCGTGCACTTTGCCCTGCAGTGCCTTGTCGAAATAGATCATGACATTCCTGCACAGAATCACGTTGAACTCGGCAAACGACCGGTCCGTCACCAGGTTATGCAGCGAGAACACCACGTTTTTCGTTAGGCCGGGGCTGAACAACGCGCCGTCGTACCTCGCTACGTAGTAGTCGGAAAATGCGCGCTTGCCTCCCGCGGCGATGTAGTTCTCCGTGTACTCCTGCATCCTGTCGAGGGGAAAGATGCCCTCCTTTGCTTTCCTCAGCACCACTTCGTTGATGTCCGTGGCGTAGATGCGCGAGCGGTCGTAGAGGCCTTCCTCCTGGAGGAGTATGGCCATCGAGTATACCTCTTCGCCCGTCGCGCAGCCGGCGTGCCATAATCTTATGAACGGATAAGTTCGCAGCAGCGGAATCACGTGCTCTCTGAAGGCACGATAGAATGACGGATCCCGGAACATCGCCGTCACGTTGATGGAGAGATCGAGCAGCAGCTTTTCCATCATCGGCGGGTCATGGAGAATGTGCGCCTGGAGCTCGCTGATGGTCGCGAGACCTTCGGCTTCGATTCGCTTCCAGAGCCGTCGCCTTATCGAGGCGAAGGCATAGGAGCGGAAGTCGAAGCCGTAGTGGCGGTATACCCCTTCCAGGAGGAGCGATATCTCGATGCGCTCGAGATCAGGATCGTAAGTCGATCCGTCGCCCTCCGAGGCCGCCGGAGTCGCTGCTATTTGTAAAGCCACACTCTCAACAGCGACAGAAGCTGGCCGGTATCGACCGGCTTCGTGATGTAGTCCGATGCGCCGGCTGCGATGCACTTCTCCCGGTCACCCTTCATCGCCTTGGCGGTGAGCGCGATAACGGGAAGCGACTTGAACTGATCCATCTGGCGAATTGCCCGCATCGTCTCGTAGCCATCCATCTCCGGCATCATCACGTCCATCAGGATCACGTCCACATCGGGATTCTCCTCGAGCGCCGCGATCGCGTCCTTGCCGTTCTCGGCGAAGCGCACGTTCATCCCGTGATCCTCGAGGACACTGGTGAGCGAGAAGATGTTCCTGACGTCGTCGTCCACGACGAGGACCCGCTTGTCGGCGATCACCGCGTCAGCATCGTGGAGCTGCTCCAGCATCTGGCGTTTCTGCTCCGGCAGTTTCGCTTCGACGCGGTGAAGGAAAAGCGCGGTCTCGTCCAGCAGGCGCTCCGGCGATCTCACGTCCTTCACGATGATCGTCTCTGCGTATTTCTTGATCTTCGTCTCCTCAGCCCCTGTCAGCTCCCTGCCCGTGTAGACGATTATGGGGATCTCTGCCATCGCCGGGTCCGATTTCACCCTCTCGAGGAAATCGAAGCCGCTCATGTCCTCGACACCGAGGCCAAGGTCGAGCACGACGCAGTCGTAGTGCTTGGCCGATGCCAGTTCCTTCAGCGCCGCGGTCGCCGATTCGACGGCCGTAATCTCGACGTCCTCGTGCGCGATCAGCTCGACGATCGCCTTGCGCTGCCCCTCGTCGTCCTCGACCACCAGCAGATGTTTTGGCACGTCATCGATGAACGTCGCGATGCGCGCGAACGCGTCGTCGAGCGCATCCTTGCTCACCGGTTTCTCGAGGTAAGCGAGTGCGCCTGCCTTGAGACCCTGCTGCCGCCGTTCCACGCCACTGATAATGTGAACCGGGATGTGCCGCGTGCTCGGATGGGCCTTCAGCCGCTCGAGCACCTTCCATCCGTCCATTCCCGGCATGTCTATATCGAGTGTGATCGCGTCGGGGCGATGCTCGTGCGCCGCCGCCAGCCCGCTGTCGCCATCGAGAGCGACAATTCCCTTGAACCCCTTCTCGCGAGCCATGCCAAGAAGGATCTTCGCGAAGTTGGCGTCATTCTCGATAACGAGCACCGAGCGGTCGCTGGGAGTCACATCCTCGTGATCGTCGTCAACGATGTACTGCTGTGCACGCCGCTCGGGAATTGGCTGCGCCGCCGTTCCCTGCGAGGGCGTCGGACGCCACGTCGGGTTCGGAACCGTCCGCGTGGCGCGCGGCGCGTCCACGACGTTGAGCGAAAGCGCTCGCATCCCCCATTCTCCTTCGGCGTCCGGCTCGCGATAGCGGGAAGGCAGGAAGAGCGTAAACGTGCTTCCCTTGTCCGGAACGCTCTCCACCCTGATCTCTCCGCCAAGCAGACGCGCAATCTCGCGGCTGATTGAAAGACCGAGCCCTGTGCCCCCGAATTTCCGGCTGGTGGTGCCATCAGCCTGCTGGAACGCCTCGAAAATGAGCCGCTGTTTCTCCGTGGCGATCCCGAGCCCGGTGTCCGTCACCGCGATCGCGACGACTCCCGCATTCGCGTTGAGTGCCGGGGTCAGGAACCGGCGCTTCTTCTCCGCCATGCTTATCCTGACAGTTACGCCGCCCTGATTGGTGAACTTGAACGCATTCGACAGGAGATTCTTCAGGATCTGCTCTACCCGCTGCCCATCGGTATAAA
>JACCRF010000035.1 GCA_013813715.1 Gemmatimonadaceae bacterium
GCTGCTCCCGCACCCGTTGTGTTCCATCGCAGGGCAGAGTGGCGCGCCAGGCGGCGACTGCCGAGCGGATCGAATCGGGCGTCACCCAGTCGTTGTTGATCATGTCAGACTCGTAGTCCCACCGTACGCCAAGATTGAGCGTCAGGCGTTCAACGGGCGCCCAGTCGTCCTGCAGGAAGAAGCCGACTTGGCGATTGTCTGCACTCAAATCGGGATTGCCGAAGCCGGCGGCGGCCGTAGTCGGGAACGCCCACCCGTTCGATGGCTCGAAAGTGTACTGAGGAACGCCATTCAGCGGCCGAATGACGTCGTAGATCACGTTATCGATGTTCGTCCCCACTTTGAAGACGTGATCGCCAAACCAGCCGGAGCGCGCGTAGGTGATGTCATCGCGGAAGGAGAACCGTTTCTGCGTGAAGTCCTGACGCGTGCTGCGTCCGCCAACCTTGAGCACGTTGGTGTACCGGACGCCGACCTTGTCCTCGTTTAGCGGAATCGGGTTCCAGTGGTAGTACTGGTAGCTGACGCTCGCCTCGTTGAGCGCGTTGCCCCGCGTATACTGGTGCTTCAGCAGATACGTGTACACGTCGTTGAAGAACCACTCGGCATTGTCGTAACTGTCCTGCAGGCCGAAGCTCCGGATGTCGTATTCGTCGCGGATGTTCGCGCTGAGCTCGAACCGGTGCCGCTCCCTCGGCGCGTAGGTCAGCTTGGCGAAGCCGAGGTGGCCGCGGAATGGCGACTCGAAGTTTCCGGTGAACGTCCGGAGCGAGTCGAGCGTCTTCTGCGCGAGCCCTGCGATGTTGGTGCCGAGCGTGACATCGGCGGCACGGGTCTGCAGGTTCCCCTCGTACGATCCGAAGAAAAACAACTTGTCCTTCACCAACGGGCCGCCGAGGTCGGCGCCAATCTGGTACTTGTCGAGACGAGGCTTGTCCGGGCACACCGCACCCGCCGTCTCGAGCGAGTCGCAGCGGAACTGCGTGAAATAGTCGCGCCCGATTGCGTTCTCGTTCTGGAAGAGGCCGAAGGCATTGCCCTCCCAGTTGTTGGTGCCGGACTTGGTCGTCGCCGTGATGATGGCGCTCGTTGCCTTCTGATACTCGGCCTTGTATTGCTGGGTGATGACGCGGAACTCCTGCACGGCGTTCTGCGGGAAGGGGTTGCCCTTGCTTGCGTCCTGGCCAACGACGCCGCCAACAAGGATGTCGTTCTTGAAGCTGACGCCATCGACGAAGACATTGATGTTGTTCGCGCGCTGTGCGCCGCTGGTGATGCTGCCGCCATCACGGCGGACGCCGGGCGCGAGCAACGCGAGGCCGAGGAAATTGCGCTCACTGAGCGGGATGGCTTCCATCTGCTCCTGCGTAATGTTCGTCGCGACCTCAGTGGAGCGGCGCTCGGTCTGTTCGGCGGCCGCCTGGGCCGAGATCTCTACGCCGGAGAGCTGCACCGCCTGCGACGCGAGGCGGAAGTCGAGACCAATGGACTGGCCGACGTAGACGCGGATGCGCTTGGTCTGCGGCTGGAGCCCGATGCGGCGGGCGGTGATTTCGTACTCGGCGGGGGTAAGCCCGGTGAGGGCGTAGAAGGCGTTCCCGGATGTGCGAGCCGAGCGCGTCAGGTTGGTGGTGATGCTGCGCGCGGTGACGATTGCGTCGGCGACAGGGGCGCCGTTATCGCCGGTGACGGTGCCGGTGATTCTCGCCGTGGTGGTCTGCGCGGAGGCACCGGCCGCCGTCATGGCAATGAGGCCGACGGCTGCTAGTGTGACCGCTCGACAGGATCGCTGGAGTTTGAAGATGTTCCCGATCATCTGCGTGTCTCCGGTAGTTGTGGCGTTGCGGCGAACCACTTGCGTCATACGGACATCGAGCTCAGCGCTGTTTTCTCACGCGACGTGCTGGGGGCGGGCGCTCGTCGCATGGCGCGCCGGATGAGCGGCGAACGACGAGTTCGGTGGAGACACGCTCTCGTCGTCTGGTGTGCTCGTTCTTGTGCGTTATACCATGGAGCAGCATCCCGACGGCTCGTGCTCCGAGATCCGAGATGGGGACCCTGACCGACGAGAGTGGCGGGTCCATGTAGCGTGCAAGCGGGATGTCGTCGAATCCTGCGACAGCCATGTTCTCCGGAACGCGCACACCCAAATCCCTCAGCGCGCTCAGGGCCCCAATCGCCATCGAATCGTTCGCTGCGAAGATCGCGGTAGGGCAGGGCTTCACCGCGAGGAGCTCCATCGTAGCAGCGTACCCCCCGGCTTCGGTGAATCCTCCGTCGCACTCGAGTGATCCATCCGGCATGAAGTCTGCCTCGCGCAGCGCCGCGTGATATCCTCTCAGTCGCTCGGCAGCGTCGTAGTTTCCGAGCGCACCCTTTATGATCGCGATCCGCCGGTGGCCAAGTGAGATCAGGTGTCCCACCATTTCGCGGGCCCCACGAAAATTCTGGATGATGACGGAATCGACCTCATGGCCTTTCGCCGGGGCACAGAGGAGGACGACGGGCAGACTGGCAGGAACGTTGAGGAGCGAATTGGCGTCGATGTCAGGTGACATCAGCAACAGGCCGTCGACGCGGCCGCGCATGGCACGCATGGCTGCTTCAATTTCAACCTTGTCGTTGTGGGAGCTGGAGATGATGAGGTGATAACCACTGCCGCGCGCGGTGAGATCGATCCCGCGGATGACCTCGGAGAAGAACTCGCCGTACAGGTCGGGGAGGAGGACGCCGATCGTGCTCGTCTTGCTGGTGATCAGGCTGCGTGCCCCGTTGTGGGGTGCGTAGCGAAGCGAGGCGGCGACGTCCCTTATCCGCTTAGCGGTGTCCTCGCGCACAACGGCCGCGTCGTTGAAGACGCGGGAAACGGTCGCTACGGATACGGAAGCCTCGCGTGCAACGTCCTTGATTGTCGCCATCGTCCAAGAGGTTGACGGACAGGCCAGAATGTAATCGTTTACATCGAGATGCGAAAGAAGATTTTGTCAACCGTTCGAACGCTGGATACTGCCAATACGCCACTGTCAAGGATCGCGATCCTCGGCCGGGTTCCCTATACGACGATGGTCAGTGGCGCCGGAAGTGGGGTGAGCCGGCACGGCGACATCGCGATCAGTCGGTGGAGAAACGACGGCACCCGCGACGACTACGGCCAGTGGTGCTACCTGCGAGACGTGCTTACCGGGAGAACGTGGTCCGCCGGTCATCAGCCCGTCTGTGCGGACGCTTCATCGTACCACGTGGTGATGTCGAATGACTGCGTGGCGTTTCACCGCCGCGATGGATTCGTCGAGACCCTTACCGAGATTGTCGTCGTCCCCGGCGCGGCGGCGGAAGCGCGGCGAGTGGTCGTCTCGAACCTGTCCGACGCTAAGGCGGAGATCGAGCTCACCAGTTATCAGGAGGTCGTGCTCGCATCTGACGCCTCCGACCGGGGGCACCGCGCGTTCAGCAACCTGTTCGTGCAGACAGAGTGGCTGCCGGAGAGTGCATCCATTCTCGCCATGCGGCGGCCGCGCTCGGCGAAGGATCAACCGGTGTGGTGCGGGCACACGATCGCCACGTGCAGCGCCGGCAACGGCTCGATCAGTTGCGAGAGCGATCGCGCTCGTTTCATCGG
>JACCRF010000058.1 GCA_013813715.1 Gemmatimonadaceae bacterium
TTGTCGCGGTGGGTCGCGTGACGACCGTGATCCTGGTGATCCTCGGCCTGGCCTGGATCCCCTTCATGAAGTACGTCTCGCCGCAGCTCTACATTTATCTGCAGAGCATACAGGCATACATCGCGCCGCCGATCGCGGCCTGTTTCCTTCTCGGAATTCTTAATCCGCGGCTGAACGGAAGGGGAGCCCTCGCTGCACTTTGGAGCGGCTTCGTAATCGGCATGGCGCGTCTGATACTGGAGCTGTCGAAGGCAAGCCTGCCCGCCGGCACGCTTTGGTCGTGGATCGCAGGCATGAACTTTCTTCATTTCGCGGCACTTCTCTTTGTCGTGTGCAGCGCGATCCTAATCGTCGTGAGCTTCCTTACTCCGCCACCCGCGCCGGAGCGAGTTGCTGACCTCACCCTTCAGACTGCGTCAACGGTGGTTGACGCCGAGGACACCCCGGCGGAGCGTCGACTCACCATCTGGCTGTCGGTGCTGCTGGCCGCCACGATCGGTGCGCTGTGGATCGTGTTCAGGTAAAACGATCAGGCGGATTGAACGGATCAAAGACGGACATAACCCTGCGTGGCGGTTATCCGTCTCTGATCCGTTCAATCCGCCTAATCGTTCTACCCTTTTTTCATAGGAGCCGCCGGGGCAATGCGCGTTGTCCTGCTGGATCCTACGGGCTATACTTCGGATAGCCTCCGGAGGCCAAACGATGATCACCACGATCCAAAAGTGGGGAAATAGCCAGGGGCTGCGGTTAAGCAAGACCCTGCTGGCCGATGCCGACATCGACGTCGGCGATGCGGTTGATGTCGCTGTGCACAAGGGGGCCTTGGTCGTGACCCCCGTGCGGCGCGTGCGCGGCGGGCACGACCTGCGCGAACTTGTCCGACGTATCCCGAAGGGCAGCAAGCCTGCGGAACTTGACTGGGGTGCCCCAGTCGGCCGTGAGGTGTGGTAGATGGCGGACTACGTCCCGCGGAAGGGCGAGCTGATCACTCTCACGTTCGACCCGCAGTCAGGTCACGAGCAACGCGGGCGTCGGCCTGCTCTCGTCGTCAGCAACGACTTATTCAATAAGCACACCGGTTTTTGCATCGCGTGTCCGGTTACTAATACCCGCCGCGACTACCCGTTCCACGTGGCGATTCCAGCAGGCGAAGGCGTTACAGGCGTCGTCATGGTGGAGCAGGTGAAGTCGATCGACTTCCGGTCCCGAAAGGCGAGGCGGCTTGGGAAAGCCTCGGCAGAAATGCTTGAGGAAGTGTTGTCGATCCTGGATGCATGCATCTACTGAGCTTTATTGAGCCGCTGCACCTGACGGCGCGATGGCGTTGCAGCGGCGCGCTGCGCTCGCTGCCGCTGTTGTTGTTGAGGCGCCGCAGGTGGGACTGACGCTGTCCGAAAACTCAGTCCCGGCCGAACCGTTTCGGGTGGGGCTCATCGGCTACGGGCTCGCCGGCGCGGTGTTTCATGGTCCTCTGATCGAGGCGACCAACGGACTCCATCTCGCGGCGATCGTGACCCGCGATCCGGGGAGGCAGGACGAAGCGCGGCGCGCCCATCCCGGCGCGATCCTCTTCGACACCACAGCGCAAGTCTGGGGTCACGCACACAATCTCGACCTGATCGTCGTCGCGTCGCCCAACAGAACGCACGTACCGCTGGCACTTGAGGCGATCGCAGCTGGATTGCACGTTGTCGTCGACAAGCCCCTGGCTCCGACCGCTTCAGAGGCCCGCCGTGTGATCGACGAGGCTCGTGAGCGAGGACGGATGCTCACCGTTTTTCAGAATCGACGATGGGACGGTGACTTTCTAACTGTCAGCCGCCTTCTGGATGAAGACGCGCTCGGAACGCCCCTTCGGTTCGAGTCGCGCTTCGAGCGATGGCGTCCCGTTCCCAAGCCCGGGTGGCGCGAACATGGCGCATCGGAGGAAGCGGGCGGACTCCTGTACGACCTTGGCAGCCATCTCATCGATCAGGCGCTTGTTCTCTTCGGGCCGGCGAGTCATGTCTACGCAGAACTGGACCGCCGCCGACCATCGGTTGAAGTTGACGACGACGCCTTTGTCGCGCTCATCCACGCCTCAGGAGTGCGTTCTCACCTGTTCATGAGCGCGGTCGCCGCTCAGCCCGGTCCTCGATTTCGATTGTTGGGGAGCCGAGCGGCATACGTCAAGTACGGACTCGACGTCCAGGAGGCAGCACTCAGAAGCAATCCCCGCCTCGATGCCACAGGGTTCGGCGAAGATCCGCGCGACGCCTGGGGCCTTCTGGGTAGTGGCGATGAGGCCCGCCCGATCCCGACCGAGGTGGGAGGATATCAGCGATTCTACGAAGCGGTTGGCAAGGCACTTCGAACCTCGGGACCGCCGCCGGTCGATCCTGCGGGCGCCGTCGCGGTGCTCGAAATCATCGAAGCGGCACAGCGCTCGGCAGCCGATCGCAGGGTCATTGCCTTGAAAGGAACGTCAACATAGAACGACATCTGTGACTTTCTCGGTTGAGTTCGAGAGTTG
>JACCRF010000088.1 GCA_013813715.1 Gemmatimonadaceae bacterium
ATCGATCTCTTGTTAGTGCACGGCACGCGATCGCGCAGGCGTTGAACCACATTCTTTTCGTGGCGATTTGGGGCGCGGTGCTCGCGGCCCCCATCGAGCGTGCCGCGGCGCAGGTGGTTACTCCCAAGACTTTACCGGTTCTTCAGGGAGGCCAGTTCGACATGTTTCCGTCAGCCCGCGCCGGCATGGGCGGGGCGACTATTGCAGTCGACGACACTCTCCTCGATCCGTTTGTCAATCCGGCAAAGGCAAGCCGCATCGGCGCGGGACACATCTTCGGGGCTCCTTACTTCCACAGTGTGTCGGGAGAGCGGGGAGGCGGACGGAGCATCCCCGTCGGCGGCGGTGGATCGTGGGGAGCCTGGTCAGCGACGGGTCTGTTCACGTTTCAGCAGTTGGACCGCGCCGGTCCGACCTGGAACCTGTCGACCAGCGAACGGTCGGCATTCAACCAGTATATCGCCGGTTCCATCGCTCGGCGTCTGACGCCGTCCACGAGCGTCGGGCTCGGCGTTCAGCTCGCGGCGCTTGATGCGATCGACGGCGTCGATCTGCTCTACGGGGGCAGCGATCGCATCGATCAGTCAGGCAGCCTGGCCGATTTTCGGTTCGGTCTCACGAAAGAAGTGGGCAACGACCGCCATCTCGAGGTCATGCTGGTGCACGCGCGAACCGACATGCGGCACGATGTGCGGTTTACTACATGGCGCTGGGATTCAGTTGACCGCAGGACAATTCAGAATCAGCGTAGCGAGCGCAACGAGGATAGAACCCACATCTGGGGACTGCACAGCGAGTACTCGCGCCCGATAGGCACAACAGGCTGGCACCTGGGGTGGCTCGGCACCGCGAATCGCCTGTCGCACCCCAAGATTCCGAACTACGTCATCCAGAACATACCGCGCGATCCCGGCACCACCTACAGCTTCAACGCCGGGGCGGGAATCGGCCGGTCGGTGCGCGGGACTTCGTTCGCCGCCGATCTGATCTACGAGCCGATGTTTGCAGATACGTGGGCTGACGCGGCGAACGACACCGCGATTGCTGGCGGCGGAACGATCGAGGCCGGTGCGAAAACGGTTGAGAACACTTTTCGGTTCAAGAACGTCAAGCTGCGCCTTGGCGCGGGCCAGGATGTCACAATCCGCGAAGGGAACGCAGTGTTCGGGTACCAGTTTGGACTTGGCCTACACGCGATCAACTACCGGTTGCAACAAGCCAATCACGTGCAGCGGACGTTTCGCACACAGCGTGAGGACTGGGTAGAGTGGTCGCCGACGTTTGGCCTTCGTTTCCGCTCGCGAGATCTGGACGTGCTGTACAATTTCACGCTCACCTGCGGGCCGGGCGCATGCGGTGAGGGGGAGGCCTTGACCTTTCCGAACGGGCGCCTCGAAGCCGCCAGTTCAGGCGGAATCATCGCCGCGCCAAGCAGTGAGCTTTTCATGCAGAGTGGCTCACTGAAAGTCCACAAGGTCACTATCTCGCTGCCCATCCGTTAGGCGCGAGCCGAACTGTAACAGCGTAAACACAACGGCAACAGCGTAAACACAGATGCACAGATGGAACGCTGATGGCTGTGCGCATCGGTTTCCGTCTGTGCATCTGTGGTTCAGGTTTTCCGACCGTCCCCTCCGAACAGATGCACCCGCTCGGCGCGGACGCGGACCGTGATGCTGTCGCCAACCTCCGGAAGTCGATCGTTCGAGACCGATGCAAGCAGGCGGTGGGGGCCGGCATCGAAATGAACGTGGCTGGTGCCGCCTAGCCGCTCGACCAAAACGACGCGTCCAGGAATACTATCTGCCGGCGCGTCAGTTGAGTCGCCGGAATCGACGGTCAAGTCCTCGGGACGGATGCCCAATGTCACAACTTCCGACGACCCCGTCCCGTCGGCGATTTCATGCGGGAGCTGTACCCGCACACCTTCGGCAGCGAAAACCGTCGAACCATCTTCGCGCAGGAGCTGCCCATCGACAAAGTTCATCGGTGGCGTGCCGATGAATCCCGCGACGAACCGGTTGACCGGAGCGCGGTAAAGCTCGATCGGCTTGCCCACCTGCTGGATGCGTCCGTCGGCGAGCACGACGATCCGGTCGCCAAGAGTCATCGCCTCCACCTGATCGTGGGTCACGTACACCGTCGTAGTCTTCAGGCGGCGTTGCAAGCCGCCAATCTCGATGCGCATCTGGGCGCGAAGACCGGCGTCGAGATTCGACAATGGCTCATCGAATAGAAACACAAGCGGCTCGCGCACCATTGCCCGGCCCATCGCCACGCGCTGCTGCTGTCCGCCCGACAACTGCTTTGGCTTGCGATCCAGCAGAGGCTCGAGACGCAGCATGTCACCGGCCCACGCAACGCGCCTGTCAATTTCCTTGCGTGCCACTTTCCTGAGGCGGAGGCCAAGCGAGAGATTTTCGCGGACAGTCATGTGCGGATATAGCCCGTAGTCCTGGAACACCATCGCAACGTCACGCTCTCTCGGGGGCAGCGCCGTCACGTCGCGCTGGTCGATGCGAATCATGCCCTCGGTCACCTCCTCGAGACCCGCAAGCATGCGCAGGATGGTCGTCTTGCCCGACCCGGAGCCGCCGACGAGCACGAGCAGCTCGCCATCGGCCACTTCCAGATTGAAATCCTCGACGACCGTCGTTGCGCCGAAGCGCTTGCTGACGTGATCGAAATGGACGGAGGGCATGGTTATCCTTTGACTCCCGAGCTTGCCATGCTCTCGATGAAGTTCCGCTGAAGAAAGGCATACGCGATGACGACGGGCACAACGAGCACCATCGCTGACGCGAGCGACACACCGATTGATCCCGCACCGCCTCCCAGCGCGAACACGGTGAGAAGCTGCGGAAGTGTCATCAGTTGCTGCTCCCGCACGACGAGCAGCGGCCAGAGCACTTCGTTCCACGATCCCATGAACGTGAAAATCGCGACGATGGAGAGCACCGGCTTGGAGAGCGGCCAGAATATCGTGAAGAGAATGCGCAGCTCTCCCATGCCATCCATGCGTGCTGAGTCGATGAGGGACTGCGGCATCTGGAGGAAGAACTGCCGCATCATCAGAATGGCGGTAGCGTTGAACAGGTACGGCACGATGAGCGCGGCATAAGTGTCGATCCAGCCGAGCTGCACGACCAGGGTGTACATGGGAATCAGCGTGAGCTGGCCGGGCACCAGCAAAACGGCGAGCGTCACGGCGTTCAAGGCTGGCCGGCCGCGGAACCGCAGCCGGGCCATCGCGTAGGCGGTCATCGAGCCGAAAACGAGAACCGCCAGCGTGATCGTGCCGGCCACCATGGTACTGTTGAGAAGTGCGCGTCCGAACGGTGCCCGGGCCCACATCGTCCGGTAGTTGTCGAGCGTGATGTTATCCGGAATGAGCGCCAGCGTCCCAACTTCGGCCGGGGGCTTGAACGTCGCGGACGCCATCCAGAGGAATGGATAGATGAACGTCAGGGCCGCAACCGTGAGCCCGGCGTAGAGCGCGATCCGCCCAAGCGTCTTCATAATGTCTCTTCCTTGCCGATCACGCGGCGCTGGATGAACACCACCGCTCCGATGATGAGGGCGAGGGCCACGCCGATCGTCGCCGCGTAGCCCATCTTCTGATAGGAGAACGCGTTCGTGTAGAGGTAGAGCACGATCGAATAGGTTCGCCGGAGCGGTCCGCCGCCGGTCATCACGTACGGCTCGATGAAGAGCTGGAAGCCGTTGATTGTGGAAAGCGTGACGACGAGAATCGTTTGCGGCAGCAGCATCGGGAGCGTTAGGTGTCGGAATCGCTGCCACGCTGTTGCGCCTTCCATCTCGATCGCCTCCTGGCACGAGCGGGGGATGTACTGTAACCCCGCCAGATAGATGATCACGTAGAATCCGACGTTCTTCCAGGTGACCATCGCGGCGATGGCCGGCATCGCCGTTGACGGATCGGTGAGCCATGGTACGGGTGTCAACCCGATCCGCACCAGCAGTCGGTTGATCAGACCGACGTCGGTTGCGTAAAGATTACTCCACAGAATCGCGACCACCGCGCCGGAGATCACGACCGGAAGAAAGAACGAGGCGCGCCAGAACGAGCGGAGCACTAGCGGGCGATTGAGGGCGAGCGCGAGAACCAGCGCGGTCGCGATCTGGAGCGGCAGGTGAATGCTGAGAAAGACGAAAGTGTTCGCGACCGCGCGCCAGAATCGGCCGTCGTTAGCGAGCAGGCGCACGTTGTCGAGCCCCGCGAAGGACGGTGTCGTCACCAGATCCCACTGGAGAAAGACGAGCACGAGTGCGAATGCGATCGGGTAGGCAGCGAACACCAGCAGGAACGCGGCATATGGTGCCGCCATGAGCGAGCCGGATCGCTGTTCAGCGCGCATTGACGATGTTCCTCGCTTCGGCGGCCGCTTTCGCGAGCGCCTGCCGGACCGGAGTCGTGCCGTAAATCGCGGCTTCTTCGTACGCTTCCGAGATAAGGTCGAAAATCTCTACGATGTCGGGATCGAGATCGATGTCACGCGTCCGCTCCACGTACCTTGCGTATGTCGCGAGCGTCGGCCATTTCGCAAGAGAAGCGGAGAACCGCCGATCGGATGCGAGTCCGCGGCGGTACGGCAGCTGGCTCCCCTCTTCGATGAGCATGCGATCGGCGGCCGGGGATGTGAGATACGCGACGAAGCGCGCCGCTGCCTCGGGATGCCGCGTCGTGGAGAAGATGGCGATGCTTCGCAGATCCGCGAAGGCAAAGCTATCGTCGGGATCGGCTCCGTCTGACGCCGGTATGGGCGTGACGTCGTAGCTCAGCCCGCGAACCTTGATGTCGTTTAGCTCGTACAGGAACCAGGGACCGATAATCTTCATTGCTACTGTTCCATCCGCGAACGGGTCGCGGCCCAGCGCGAAGTTCGAGCGGGGAAGCCCGCCTTCGTCAAATCCGCGACGAAAGAGCTCCAGTGCCGCCACCGCTGCTTCGTTTTCGAAGACGACCTTCCCGCGAGTGACTAGAGTTCTGCCCCCGGAGCTGGCGAGATACAGCGGATAGAAATCGTAGAATCGCTCGAACCACGTCGTCTTGAGTGTCGCCCAAAACGCCCATCGATCGACGCGACCGTCGCCATCGGTATCCCGGGTGAGCTTCCGGAAGGCGTCGAGCAACTCGCTGTGCGTGCGCGGAGGGTCGATCCCGGCCGCGTCCAGCAGGTCGACGTTGTACAGCAGCATCTCGGGATTAGTCTTCCAGGGAAACGCGTAGATACCGCCGTCGGGAAGGCGGAGCGAGGCGAGCATCGCCGGGCTCGCGCGCTCGTTCAGGCGCGCGGCCGTCGCCACGCGATCGTCCAGCCGCACCACTCCTTTGGCGCGGACCAGCCGCGCCAGCAGCGCCGACGACACGTTCGAGCTGACGTCAGGGGTTGCCTTCGCGACAATCGCCGCGAGCAGAACCTCTTCTGTCGACCGACCGGCAGGCAATGGCTGCACGCGCACCTGAACGTGGGGATTCTCCGAATTCCACTCGGCCGCCAGCCGCATCGCGAGTCGCGTTTCGGTCGGATTCGCGGCGGGCCAATAGGTGAGGGTTATCGGTTGCGATACCGCAGATCCGCGCGACCCTGGTGTCTCACCACCTCTTGACGCCGCCGCGCCTCGGACGATCTCGACTCCTGAGCTTCCGCGCTCGAGTGCGACTCGCCCACCGTCGGGAGCCGTGAACTCGCGGCGGTCCGGAACCGTCGTCAGCGACGCGCTGGGTGCGCCCACGGGACGATAGCTCATGTACTCGGCGGCTTCGGGGTTACTCGTCACGGCTTGGAGGGCGAGCAGCGCCTCGATCGTGGATTCCGCGCCCGCATTCCGATTCAACTTTATCGGCGACGGACCGTCGATCCCGTCGAACGTTCGTCCGGTCTTCGCATCGTACATTGCGAGGCTCGCTGGATTCGCTCCGGCGAACCAGGCCGCGGCGAGGCCGGCGAAGACTGAATATCGCCGCTCGCCTGTCGCGTCCGCCAATGCCAGATAACCCTCGACAATTGAGCCGAGTCCATACGCGATTTGGGGGAACCATGTCGCGCTCCCGTCAGGCGAGACCAACGACGCAACCTGCCCGGCGAGCAGAAACCGGCCCCAGAGCGCGTCCGCTTCCGTTTTGGCCGCCGCCGCGAAATCCGGACGGTTCAGCACGACCGCGGCGGCTGCAAGCGCCTCAGTGGATCGCGATCCCCACGCGTGCCAGTCCGCACCCGGCCGATCGACACGCGCGCCCCATGGCGCGGTCTCCATATTGCCCGTTGAGAGTGGCACAAGCAACGACGCGGTGCTCGCGGCGAGCGACGCGATCGCCGGCAATGACTCGGCTCGCTCGAGCGCCAGCAGGCCGAGCAGTGCTTCCGCAGTCGCGGTGGCTGATCCGCCGATGAGGCGTCCAGCGCCGACTTCGCGAGCAAGCCGCGTTACCGTGCGGTCGAGCACGGGTCGCAGGCTCGTCAGATGAGTGGAGTCATGCGGCCCGAGCACGCGCACTGCTTCGCCGAGAGCCCAGAGACTGCGCGCGGCCCAGTAGGACATGCTCTTCCGGCTGCTCGGAGCATCGCGGTTCAATCGCCCGCGCGCATCCACGAAGTTGACGAATTCGCCGTCGCCCTGCTCCATCGATACGACAAACGCCAGCAGTCCGAGCGCCTCGTTCCGTGCGCGCGCGTCGCCCGTCTGTTCGTACGCACGCAGATACGCGACCGCCGCGCGCGCCGCGTCGTCGAGGCTTGCTATTCCCTCGTATCCGTCGCGTGCGGGGGAACCAGTGGGCCGGTAATCGGGCGCCTCGGCGTAGAGCGCCACGACGCGCACGGGTCGCCCGGCGACTACGGCGTCGAGTCCCAGATGCCGCAGGTAATCCAGATTGACGGCCAGGGGCGAGGGGCCTTTCGGGACTGGCTCAAGATCGCGGCTGCAACCGGCAGCAAAAACCACCGCAATGACAAGCAGCATGCCTCTCGCAGTATCCACTGCCCTAGACACAGAGACCACAGAGACCGCCGAGAACCGCGGCACAAGTGATCGGGGAACAGCAACAGCGCCCGGGGCATTTGCGCGTCTCATAGCGGGACACCGCCCTGATCGAGCCCCATGGCTCGCTCCAGAGAGTCGATGAGGTCTCGCGTATTGACTCGTGCCGCGGCTACCGATACATCGGCCGCTCCATAGTAGACTATCAGATCGCCATCAACCTCGACGAGCCCCTGCGGGAAGACGACGCGAACACCTGTCCTGAAGTTGGCGGGATCCACCTGCGGAATATCGCCCAATTCGATCTCGTAGGGGGCTTCGGGCGCGAGTGCCGGAGTATCGGATACGTAGAGAACGGTCTCCGGATTGTAGAGGTCGAGCACGCACCACCCCATTGAGTAAACATTGCCTTCCTCGATGGAGGTTGCGCCATGAAAGGGCATCAGCCAGCCGAGTCGCGTTCGAATGGGTGGGGCTCCGGCGCCGACGCGTGAGCTGCGCCAGGTATTCGGCTGCGGCCCGATGAGCGGTACGCCGTGCGCCGGCCACTCGTCGTCGAGTGAAGACACTCTGATGCATTCGATGCGTGGCATCGGCCGATGAAGAATGACGTACTTGCCGTCCACCTTCTCGGGGAATATCACGCAGTTCTTGTTGTAGCCGTCGATTCGCGGGCCGTGACGGCGATAGCGGTCGGGCGCCAGCAGATCATCGGTCGTGATAAGGCACACCCGCGGCCCAGCGGGTGAGTAGCCTGTGTAGGTGATTGCGTAGAGCTCGTCATCCTGGAGCCAGGTTATGCGGGCATCCTCGACGCCCCACTGTTCGTAAGACTCCACACGTGCAACGGCGGGGCGCTCCCAGATCTCATCGATCCGATCACCGTGGAACGACCGTGCGAGAGCGAGACACGATCTGTTCGTGTCCTCTTCAAACACGCGGATTAGGAGGACGACGTCGCCGGTCTCGTGATGGAGCGCCGCGCCTGGATTGAACGACCCGCTCGCCCGCGTGAACGAAATCTGGAATGGTCGCACAAGCGGATTCATGGCAAGACGTTCGAGTGGAGCGATCATGCCCTGTCTCGCGACAACCAGCCGGCGTACAGGCGCTCGAAATTCCTGGCCGGTGCGCGATAGTATTCATCGGCAGTGACGTCTAGCACGTTGCCGACGGATGTTGTAAGTGGGAGTGTGCCGGCGTCGCGGCGCTTCCTGAACTTGCGGAACACACCGGCCGCCGGCTTCTCACTTCCGTCCGACCGTACGAGCCCGAACGTTCGCTCACGCACCGCTGTCGCGAATGGCGGTCGGTCGAAGAGCCGGGCATCGTAGTCGCCGTAGCACCATGCGTACGCCCCGGCAGCGCCGGTTCGCACCAATCCCTCGAGCACCGCGTCGTAGTATGCCGCCGCCTCGTCCTCCGACGCCAGGTATTGCGAGCGCGGAGTTCCAAGGAAATCATCGGTGATAGTCTGCCCCGCAGCGCCGGGAGGAGCGGTGCACAACCCGAACTCCTGCATCAGTGTCGGCCGGCCGCTTCCCGAGAGCCCGGCGGTGAGTGCGCAGCAGAACGGCACCAGATCCGGATCGAGGAACGAGCGCGCCGCCTTGCTGTAAAGCGGATAGGCGTGCATCACGTCCTCGTCCGTCACGGCGGCGAGATCGTCGATGCGCATGTTGTTCGCTGTAGTCAGCGATGGCAGGTGCGCGCCAATCTGAATCGGCGTTCCGGGTGCAGCCCGCCGCACTGTGTTCGCAAGCAGAGCAGCCCAGAGCCAACCGGCATCTCTCGATTGCGGACGCTGGGCATCATCGATCTCGTTTGCCAGATCGAACGCTCGAATCGCCCCGACTCCTGACAGAGCGCGAGCGCACGTCTCGACGAGGAGTGCCTGTGAACGGAGGATCATGGGATCCGAGAACAGGTCGGCGGGCATGCCCTGAGTGTCCAGCATCCACTCCGGCCACCAGAATCGGCCGCTCATGTTGATCGTGATCAACGTGGGCACCACTCTCAGCCCGGAGTCTATTGCCTCGAGCGCCACCTCCTCGAGCCGCGCGACCATGTCTGGCGCAACCGTCATGGGCTGCGGGAGAAAGTCCTGCGTGAGCGCGAACACTCTCACCACGTCGAACCCGAGCTCGGCGATTTGCGCCATGTCGTCGCGCACCTCGGCCAGGTCGAACTCACGCCACATGTACATCGCGCTACGCCGCGGCCAGTAGTTGACGCCCAGCTCGAAGGTCATGGCTCGGACAATCCGGTGAGAATCTCATCGAGCGAAAGATCCGCGACAGCCGTAACCCCATCGGCTGCGCCGTAGTAAATGCGCACGCGATCTTCCTCGGCCAGCAGGCCACAGGTGAACACTACGCCGCCGAAGAAGCCCTCGCGCTCGTATTCAGCTTCGGGCTCGAGGATCGGTGCGCGCGATCGCGCAATCACGCGAGCCGGATCGCGCGCATCCAGCAGCAGCGCACCCAGCGAGTAGGCGGGCGGCGAGCCGGTGACGCCGTGATAGATCGCAAGCCAGCCGTCGTGACTGGCTGTCCGCACGCGGAACGGCACTGCGCCGCCGCCAATTTTGGAGCTATCCCAGCCGCTGTCCCGAGCTCCCGCCACGAACCGATGCTCTCCCCATCTAACCATGTCCGGCGACGACGCAACCCAGATGGCCTGCTGCCCGATCCCCTCGGGCATCGGACGGTGCAACGCGGCACAGCGTCCGCCGATCTTCTCGGGAAAGATCGTCACGTCGCGGTTGGGAGGCGGGAAGATGATTCCGTGCCGCTCGAATGTTCTGAAATCAGTGGTTGACGCGAGCGCCGTCGCGATGCCGAACGGCGACACGGCAGTGTAGTTGATCCAGTACGTGCTGTCGAGGAACGTGATGCGCGGGTCCTCGATTCCAAACGTCTCGTAGGGCGTGGCTGGCGACAGGGCAGGTGCGGGTTCGATTTCGAATTGGATGCCGTCTTTCGAGCGGGCAATCCGCAGATGCGAAATCGACGTGAGCCACGTACGGCCGCCGACAACGACAATTCTCGGATCACTCGTGTCCACGCCGTCGGAGTCGCGGGCAAACTCCCTGATTTCGATGCGGCCCGAGTCCACGTCATATACGGGCGCGGCGATCGCATCGGCCGAAGCCGGCGGAGCCTCGGCCACGCGCAGAAGCAGGAGAACCCCGCCGTCATGGCGAATCACGCCGGGGTTGAAAACGCCAATCACCTGGAGATCTGGCGTCGACGACTGAATCATGGCGGGAGTGATGATCGGGTTCTCCGGGGCCCGGCGAGTCGTATGCAGGCTCACGATGGGGAGCTCGACAGCCGGATCGCGGAATCGATGATGCCCGCCATGCTGTACGTCTGCACGAAATTCCCCCACTGCTCGTGAGTTTCAGGGTCGAGGTCCTCAGCAAGCAGGCCGTGACGGTTGCGGCAGGAGAGGACGTTGTCGAACAGCCGCTTCGCCTCGTCGCGATCACCGATGGCGGCGAGCGCATCGATGTACCAGAAGGTGCAGACGAGAAACGCGTTCTCCGGCCGGCCGAAGTCGTCCTGTTCCACGTACCGGTAGATGAACTCACCGTGCCGCAGATCGCGCCCGATTGCGCGTACAGACGCGACGAAGCGGCTGTCGTCCGCTGCGATGAAGCCGAGAGAATGCATCAGCAACAGGCTGGCATCGAGAGTGTCGCCGTCCATTGCCGCGGTAAATGCGCCGAGCTTCTCGTTCCATGATCGGCGGCCGATGACCTCGTGGATGTGTTCGGCGCGGCCGCGCCAATGCATTGCGCGGTCATGCAGCTCGAGGCGTGCGGCGATCTGGGCGAGGCCATCGCACGCAGCCCAGCACATGACGCTCGAGAACGTGTGCACGCGTTCGGCTCCGCGCAGCTCCCACAACCCCGCGTCCGGCTTGTCGAAAAGCGCCGCTGCACGATCGCCGAGCGTCTCCAGCCGCTCGAACAGGTCGGTTTGTTCGCGGGTTGTGGCTGCGCCGTTTGAAAAAAGCTCGCGCGCAGCGAGAATCACCTCTCCATAGACGTCGTGCTGAATCTGGTGGTAAGCCTGATTGCCAACGCGCACCGGCCCCATGTCGCGGAAGCCGGGCAGGTCGTCGGCTACTCGCTCTTCCGGGATGGGACCACCTGCAACCGTGTACATCGGCTTGAGGTGGCTATTCTGCGCGCTGTCTACGATGCGCATGACGAAATCGACATACCGCTCAGTCGTCGCTGAGTCTCCCAGTCGCTGCAGCGCATCGGCGACGAAGTAGGAGTCGCGGAGCCAGCAGTATCGATAGTCCCAGCAGCGGCCGCTGTTGGGTGCTTCGGGAATGGAGGTGGTCATCGCGGCAATGATGGCTCCCGTTGCTCGCGAGACGTTGAGTTGGAGTGTGATTGCGGCGCGGACAACGGGGTCCCGCCACTCCGCGGGAATCGTCAGTGAGCTCACCCAGTTGCGCCACCACGCGGCAGTCCGCTCGAGAAACTCGCTGCCTACTGTCGCCACACTCCCCTCGACGGCTTCGTCGGGGCCGAGCACGAGCGTTACGGTGTGATCCAGGGCGAACGGCGCCTCAGCCATTATTGAATCCACAGGGGCATTTGTCGTAAGCCTCAGGACAATGTCATCGCCGACATAGCGAACATGGTCGCCACCGGCTCGGTCATTCGATGTGATCACACCGCGTCGTGGCGCCATCAGCTCCGCGCCGTATCGCTGCATGGGCCGCAGCCGAATCCGGACGTCAGGCTTTCCCGATATTGGCTCGATTTTTCGCACGAGCATCATCGGCGCGAACGGCTTGCGTTCCAACTCGAAGCGCGGCGAGAAATCCGTCACCTGTATGCATCCGCCGGCGCGATCGAAGAAGCGTGTGATGAGGATTGGCGTGTCCGCGAGATAGAGCTGCTCAGTGGTCACCATGTCCATCAGCTCGACCACATATGCGCCGTCATAGTCCGGCCGTGACTCGCCGCGCAGCAGAGAGCAGAATACCGGATCGCCGTCAAAATGCGGCACGCACATCCACGAAATCTCCGCACTCTCACTCACAAGCGCGCCGATAGTGCCATTGCCAACGAGGGCGAGATC
>JACCRF010000109.1 GCA_013813715.1 Gemmatimonadaceae bacterium
CGGAAAGCCGGAAGCTGCTTTACGAGGAGCTGGCCTCAAAGGGTCGCGTCGCCACGCAGGGAATCCTGTTCGATACCGGCAGCGAGCGCGTGCGGCCCGAATCCACGCCGACCCTGAAGCAGATAGCTGCGATGCTCGAGCAGCACCCCGAGCTGCGTATCCGGATTGAGGGGCACACAGACAACGTCGGCGCACCCGACGCGAATCTCAAGCTGAGCACAAAACGCGCGCTGGTGGTGAAGGACATGCTGATTCGGGATTACAAGATCAGCGCTGGGCGGCTCGAATCGCAGGGGTTGGGTGACACGAAGCCCGCTGGGAAAAACGACACTCCGGAGGGCCGGCAGAACAACCGGCGCGTGGAGCTGGTAAAGTTGTAACAGCGGGATGGGATTCCATCACGTCAGTCGCTCCTTTTTTCCGGCTTCATCGTGCGTAAGCTCGTCTCGAGTGGAAGTCCTTACGAACCCAGGCGGGCCGCGCTGCAGGTACGAGCATACTTCGCGGCATTGCCGCCCGATGCTCGAAGGGAACTAAAGAAGCTCCGCGACGCCATCCGCGCCGCAGCCCCCGCAGCCATCGAGGGGTTCAGCTATGGGATTCCTGCGTTCAAGCTCGATGGACAACCCCTTGTATGGTACGCCTCCTGGAAACACCACAGCAGTCTGTACCCGATGACTGCGGCGATCAGGCGCGCCCACGCCGCTGAGCTGAAGGGGTAAGAGACATCGAAGGGAACGATTCGATTTCCACTCACCAGTCCGCTGCCATCGGCCTTGGTGAAGCGCCTCGTCAAGGCGCGTATTGCTGAGTTACGAAGGGAGAAGGCCAGGACGTGATTGGTGCATCGATCGCTTCAGGGTTTTCCCTCGGTGAGCGCCTTGAGTTGCGCGCGGAAATCCGCCTCCGCGACGCGATCTCCGCTTGCTCCTGCAGCACGCACAGCCCCGGCGAGCGAGCGATAGCGATTGGGTTCCTTGACGAGCGTCAGTCGATATTCCGATAGCGCTTCTCCCGGCCTGCGGAGCTCCATCAGCATGTCACCCAGGAGCTCGCGAGCGGGCGCAAGCGGACCCGGCGTGACGGCGTTCTTTTCGGTAGCCTCCTCTCTCGTCGCGGCTTCGCGCATGCGGGCGAGGGCAGAGTCGCGTCGTCCCGCGGCAAGCTCGAGCCAGGCCTCCGCGCCGAGACGCTGAATCGCGACCTGCTCGCTCCAGTATGCCTCACCCTTCGTTGCGAGGCGGTGGCGAATGGCAGCGAGCGAATCGATCGAGATGCGTGCCTTCGTCAGATCTCCCGTGTGCGACGCGCCGAGTGCGCGCGCGAAATGCGTCATTGCTTCGGCCCACGAGAATCCCGTGGTCCTGGGCTCCAGGGCCGCGGCCTCTCCCCATGATCGCCGTTCGAGCGCGTATCGCGCGGGAATCGCCGCCAGCGCGAACACACCTGCCGATCCAGGGGCGGCACCGGTGATTGCGTTGACGTCAAAGCGAGCCTCCAACGCCGGCAGCTTGTCGACTACGTTTCGCGCCGCCGAATCCCGACGCAGCTGGAGATACGCATACGCAGCATAGTCGTACGCATGCAGCGCCTCGGCGATCGACGCGGTCCTTGTCGCGACTTCGACCGAACGGAGATTCGTCGCGATTGACTCGCGCCACATGCCGATGCGCGTGAACGTGTGCGACGGCATGTGCAGCGCGTGCGCGGCGGAAGGCGCGATCGACGCGTAGCGACGGGCCGCAGCGGCCGCTTCGGGCGCCAGCGGCGGAAAGTCGTAGCTGTGAATGATGTAGTGGGCGAGACCGGGATGATTCGGCTGCCTTTCCCAGAGTGGCTCGAGAATGCTCCCTGCCTTTCGCTGATTGGCGTACGTCTTGTCGGTCGGGGGTGCCGAAGCGGCAAGGGATATCGCGTAGAAAATCCGCGCTTCAGTGTCGGCCGGGTCTCGCTCGGCCATTTCGCCCATTGCGCGCTCGTACGCGACGAAACGCGAGCGCTGGTCGACGCGCTCGAAATCATTGTAGAGCCGGGCTACCGCGCTGATATATCCGCGCTCGCGCTCGGTCGCCCGCGCCGACAAACGCTTCGCCGCGGCGGCGGCGAGTCGTCCCTGCTGCAGAAGCTCCGGCGCACGGTTGCCCGCGGCCATCGGGTTGGTCCACCGGCTGAGCGCAATTCCCCAGTGGGCCATAGCGCATGTCGAGTCGACAGCGAGGACTTCGTTGAAGCCTTTGATAGCGGCGCCAAACTCAAACGAATGGAGCAGTGCCACGGCGCGATCGAAATGTGGCTGGACAGCGGGACTGCACGAGGTCGCGAAATGAACTGATCCAAGTTTCTCCGCACCGCTGCTCGGCGGATGAACGTGCTCCTGCGCAGATGCTGCATAGGAGAAGACAAGGATCAGGGCTACGGCAAAGAGGCGGGACATGAGCACCTTCACGGTCAGGCGACTTCCTACGCTGCATCGCTTTCTGGAGCGTCGCAAGGGGCCACTAAGCTGATCAGCGCGCGACCGCGCGGCCGGTGACGTCGATGATGCCGAGCGGCGGTCGAGTCCTCCACGAGCCGCGGGTGAAGTCGGGGAAGTCCACGGAGCGGCTCCGCTCTGCGATCGACTGTTCGCTCAACATGATCACCGCCGTCCACGCCGCTCCGTCGTAGATGTCCATGTCCATCGGCGCGCCCTGCCTCAGGCACTGCACGAGCCGAAAATCCTCGATGTAATCCATCCCACCGTGCCCGGCGCCTGCGGCACGCTCGTCGAGGCCCTTCCATAGAGGGTGGTCGTACTGCTGCCGGTAAGCCTGCAGCTCCTCCCATCGGTCGTGCGGACTCCGCCCCTCGACGTAGATCTTCGCCTCCGGGTATTTCCGCACCAGCCCCTTTGTCCCCTGCAACAGGATGTTCCGGCTGTACGGCCGTGGCGAGTCCGTGTCGTGCGTGATCTGGATCGTCTGTCCGTTTTTGGTGCGGATGAGCGTCGTCACCACGTCACCCAGCGCGTAGGTCTGCTTCGCCTCCGGACTGTTCGCCCCGATGTGCTCGGCCGCCCAGACGTTGAGCCCCCGCGACTTGCTCGCCATGGAAACCAGGTAGTCGAACTGGTTCCCACGGTTGACGTCCATCCACTGCGCCACCGGCCCGATCCCGTGCGTGGGGTAGAGGTCCCCGTTCCGCGCGATCGAATGCTTCACGCGCCAGCGATCGTAGTAGAAGTCGGAGAGTTTGAGTCGTCGAAGGTCGTGAAGATAGCCGCACTCCGCGTGCAGCAGTTCGCCGAAGAGTCCCTGCCGCATCATGTTGAAAATCATCATCTCGGGACGATCGTAGCAGCAGTTCTCCATCATCACGCAGTGCCGCCGCGTCTGCTCGGCCGTCTCGACAAGCTCCCAGACCTCGTCGAGATTGACCCCCAGAGGGACCTCGGTCGCCGCGTGCTTCCCCGCACGCATGGCCGCCAGCATCACCGGCGCGTGCCACTCCCACGGCGTAGCCGTGAAGACGAGGTCGAGGTTTTCCTCGCCGATCATCCGCTCGAAATCGCGCAGCCCGCGATCGCCGTATCCTTTTGGCTGCTGGCGGCCCGCGTCAGTAACCGTCTTCAGCGAGCGCGCCAGGTTCGCGGCGGTCACGTCGCAGATCGCGACAACATCGACGTTGTCGATCCGCAGGAAGTTCTGCACGTGAGTGGAGCCCTGGTGGCCAACGCCGACAAAGCCGACCCTTACCCGTCCCAGCGGCGGCGCGGCGAAGAGTTCCGGGCCCGGCCCTGCGTTGCGTTGCGGGCCAGCGGCCGCGCCGGGCCCGGCGCCGAACCGGCACGCCTCCAGACCGACGCCTGCCCCGGCAAGGACTGCGGTCTTCAGGAAATCTCTGCGATCAGGATGGAGTGTCATCCTCATGCTCCTTCAACTGGATTTGGGTTACCGCTTCTTTGTCGTGATCAGCAGGACGCCGTTGGCGCCGCGCGCCCCATAGATAGTAACCGCCGCGTCCTTTAGCACCTCGATCGAGGCGATATCGCGCACGTGCACCGAGCCGAGCTTGCCCTCGATTCCGTCGATCAGCACGAGCGCGTTAACGTTACTCTGGAACGACGACGCGCCGCGGATGCGCACCACGAAGTCGCCACCAACAGGGATGACTCGGACCCCGCTCAGGCGCGACTCGATCAGCGCCACGAGGTTCGTCCCGCCTGCGCGCTCGATGTCCACGGATGTGATTCGGCTGACGGCCGAGGTCCGGCCGCGGTCGTGGCCAGTCCCGTAGCCGGTGGCGACCAACGTGTCCGTTGCTGGACGTTCGCCGTCCCGGCCACCACGTGGAGTCGCACACGCTCCGACCAGTGCGGTCGCGACGAGCGCCAGGCCGATGTGTCCTGCGTGACGCGCTCTCATCGATGGCTACTGATTCTGTTTCAGCTTGGGGCTGATCTGGATCTCCGCTTCCGGGATGAAGTGCACGACTCGCGGATGATTGGCCGGGATGGTTTGCGTGCCCGCGGCCAGGTTGATCCCCGGAGCGGTCGCTATCCGGTGAACTCCTGGGTAGTCGCGGAACAGCGCCCGACCGTTCCTGAAGAGATCGTACACCCGGTGCCCCTCCCACGCGAGCTCGAGGAACCGCTCCTCGAGGACCACGTCCAGCACGCTGGCGCGTCCCTTCAGGTCCGTCGCCGTGTAGAGCGCCGTGTCGGCCAGCCCCGCACGCTGGCGTACGATGTTGACGTCGGCAATCGCCGCGGCTGCGTTGCCGAGCTTCGCGTTCGCCTCCGCCCGGTTTAGGTACATCTCCGCCAGCCGCAGGAGCACCGGCGAGCTGAGCGTCGTGATGCCGTCCTGCCCGATCATCTTGTTGACGAAGAGCTGCGGAACGCCGTTCCGCGGGATGATGCTCCCGCTGGCATTGCGTTGCGGCTCGATGAACGCCAGCCGCCCGTCGTTCGGGTGCTGGTTGATCAGGTTCCAGTACTTGAGCGAGGCATACACCTCTCCGAACCCAACCCCGGCAGCGTCTTTGTAGTAGAGGTGGCCCGGGTTCCCCCCAACCGGATTGTCCGCGATCGTATACCTGGCCGCCCAGATGATCTCCGGATTCTGCTCGGGCGGTCGCTTCGGCCACGTCATGAACGTCGCCCGCGGCGTCATCTGATATCGGTTGGACGCGATCACGAGGTTCGCGTACTCGATAGCCTTTGCGTTGTTCTCCTGGTACAGGTACACGCGCGACAGCAGCGCATAGGCGACTTCCTTCGAGGCGAAGGGGTTCGTCTTGGACACGGTCATGAGCTGCGCCGCCTTCAGCAGGTCGGCGACGATGAGGTCGTAGACCTCGCCAACGGTGGCCCGCTCGGGTTGCACGTCGGGGTCGGTGTCATCGCGGCGGATAGGGACCCCAAGATTGTCACGCCCCTGCGGGTACGGCCGGCCGAAGAGCCGGACGAGGTAGAAGTGGAAGTAGGCGCGCTGGAAGTAGTTCTCGCCGAGGAGCTGATCCCGCACCGGGGAAGCCCCCTCCGTCACGACCGCGATGACCTGGTTGGCACCGTAGATGGCCAAGTACGCCCGCCGCCAGACCCTCCGCACCCAGGTCCCGTTCGTGGTATGGATGTAGGTGTAGAGGTTGAAGTACGGGCTGGTCGTCGTGCAACATGCCATGACCTCGTCGCTGCCGAACTCGTTGACGGAATGTTGCTCGACGGGGTCGCCGAGCAATTGGCGGTAGTTCCCCAGCGTGGCGGCCTGCAGCCCCTCCAGAGTGGCCAGCGCCACTTCGGGGGACATGCCGTTCGGGGGCTCGGTCGAGAGGAGCCGGTCGCAGCCGGCGACCGTGAGCACCGCCGCGAAACTCGCAAGTCCGATATAGGCTCGAGATGTTCTCATGATTCAGTCACCAGGAATGTTGATGGTATGCAATAGGACGAGGCGATGCGAACTCAGAACCCGAGGTCGAGACCGAGCAGGAACTTTCTGGGGAGAGGGAACGGGGGGCCAGCCGTGCCGCTGAGACCGACCTGCGGCTCGATCCCCGAGAAGTCGGTCCGCGTGAAGAGGTTGTCGCCGGTCGCGTAGATCCGGGCGGTCGACGTGCCGATCCGCTGGCGGAGCGCTTGCGGCAGGGTGTACGCGAGCGTGACGTTGGTGAGCCGCGCGAAGCTGCCGTCCTCGAGATAGCGCGACGACGGCCGGTTCGCGTTCCGGTTCCCGCCTATGACCGCCTTGGGGTGCGTCGCCTGGTCACCGGGCTTTGTCCAGCGGCTCGACCCGGCCGGCAATCTCATGTAGTCGTAGTCGATGTAGGTGCCATCCGAATCGAATGTCTCGCGGCCTGAGTGATAGATCAGGTTCCCGGAGACGTAGTTCAGCGACGCGGACAGACTGAGGTCCTTGAACCGCAGGGCGTTTTGCCATCCGCCTGAGTATTTTGGGCTCGACGTCCCCACGCGTTGCAGCGTCGCGTCGTTGTAGACGTTTGTGGTGGTGCGGGCGGTGACTTTGCCGTCCGCGTCGAGGGTGAGCTGTTCCCAGAGCGGATCACCGTTGGCCGGGTCGACTCCCATCCACTTGCGCAGGTACCAGGTATCGAAGGGCTGCCCGACCTCGATGCGCCGGTTGCCGCTCGGGATCGGCTGGCCCTCATTGAGCGCGAGCACGCGGTTGCGGTTGAACCCGATGTTGAAATCGCTCGTCCACGTCAGGCCGGTCACGCGCCCGAGAGTGGAGGAAAATGCGAGCTCGATGCCTTTGTTCTCCACGGACCCGATGTTGCGCAGGTCCGAGGTGATTCCGCTCGTGCCGGGTAGAGTAACGTTGAGAAGCAAATCGTCGTTCACCCGGCGATACGCATCGACGGTCAGATTGAACCGCTGGAAGAGCCGGAGGTCCATGCCGACGTTCTTCACCCGGGCGACCTCCCACGTCAGATTCGGGTTCGCGCGCCGGCTGGGGACCGCCGCCGCGAGTCCCGAGTACGTCGTCGTGAAACTGTAGAGCCCCCGCGACTGATACGAGCCGATGTCCGCGTTGCCAGCGGTCCCATAGCTCGCTCGCAGCTTCAGCTCGTCCACCGGTCCGAAGCGCTGGACGAACCCCGCGTTGCTGACGAGCCACGCGCCGCCAATCGAGTAGAAATTCCCATAACGCTGGTCGCGCCCGAACACCGATGAACCGTCCCGGCGGAACGACACGCTGGCGAAGTATGTGTCCCGGAAACCGTAATCTGCCTGGGAGAGCGCTGAGACGAACGCGCGCTCCGACGTGGTGCCGCCGATGTTGTTCGCCGTCGCGGCGACGTCCAGAATGCCGAGCCCCGGGAAGATCGAGGCGCCCGTTGCATTGAAGCTCTTGTTGTCCGTTCCCTGGTACTCGGCGCCGGCGATGCCGCGGAGGCGGTGATTCTCGCCGAGGCCCCGGTCCAGGTGGAGGAGATTGGACGTCAGTAACGTTCGGCTGTTGCTGAAGCTGTTGACGAGGGTGCCGTTGAGTGTGCTCCCGCTAATCGTCCGCTGGTCGTTGTAGACCCGGCCGTCCGCGTCGGCGGACTCGTACCGGTTGGTGCTGCTGAACGTGAGCCAGGGAGTGAACTGCTGGCTGATTTTCACGTCGCCGGTAAGTGTCCGGCTCGCCGCGGTGTTCGTGTTGTACTGCCGAGGGAAGAGGAAGTTAGTTTTGTCCCGTCCCAACCAGTTCGCCTCGTTCCCGCGACGCACCGTCCCGTCGGCGTTGAACGGGACGTCGAATGGCAGCATGACGTAGGCGGACGTGGAGCCCGCGGCGTCGTTCCGGTCGTTGCTGACCTGCGCGGCCAGGCGCGCAGTGACGGTCAGGCGCTCGGTAACCTTGAAATCCGCATTGAGGCGGCCGCCATACCGGCGGAAGCCCGTCTCGGCGATCGCCCCCTGCTCCCCGAAGTAGTTGCCAGACAGGTAGTAAGTGGCGCGCGCGTCGCCGCCGGTGACCGACCCGTCGATCTGCCGCACGTCTGCCGGCCGGAATGCGAGCCCCAGCCAATCAGTGTCGTTTTGCAGGAGGGTTTCGGTAAGTGTGCCGCCGCCGTACGCCGTGACGCCGATTCCCTTCAGGAAATCGTAGAGCTCGCGCGCGTTCAGCAACTCAAAGTTGCCGTTCGCGATTCTGGTGGTGCCCGAGGCGACGTTGAGGCGCGATCGCGTCTTCCCGGGCGTGCCAACCTTGGTCGTGATCACGATGACGCCGTTTGCCGCGCGGGAGCCGTAGAGTGCCGTGGCCGCCGCGTCCTTGAGCACCGTCACCGTCGCCACGTCGGCGGGGTCGGCCCGGCCGCCGATGACGCCGTCGATCACGGTCAGCGGCCCGGCGTCGGCGGTAATGGAGCCGGTGCCCCGGATTCGGACTTCCGGGGTCGCGTTGGGATCGCCGGTGCCACCAGTGACGAAGACGCCCGCCGCCTTCCCCTGCAGCATCGCGCCGACGTCGTTTTTCGTGACGTCGCGCAACTGCGCCTCGTTGACCTGCGTGACGGAGCTGACGAGCTCGCGCTGCGACTGAGAGCTGTACCCCAGGACGACAGTCTGCTCGAGCTGGACCGCGCTGCGCTCGAGTTGCACGTTGAGCGTCGTCGTTTCGTCATCGCGGACGGTGACCTGCGTGTCAACCGGGGTATATCCGAGGCGGCGAACCTGCACCTGGTGGGTCCCGGGTGGGATTGCCCCAATAGTGTAGCGCCCCTGTTCGTTGGACTGCGCCCGCAACGATGTCCTCGCGATCGTGATGATAGCCGCGGCGATCCCCGCGCCGGCGATCCCGGCGCCGTCAACGCGCGCCGTCACCGTGCCGGCGAGGGTGCCGAGCAGCAGCGGCGGCGGCGCCGGTGGCCGCGGAACAATCGCCGCGCTCCCGTCGCGCCGGAACACGACGTCGAGGCTGGTGTCGATCAGCAGCTCGGTGAGCGCCGCCGCCACCGTGATGCTGTCGAGGCGCACACGAAGCCGTGTGCCGGCTGGCACCACGTCGTCGCTGAATACAATGGTGATCCCGGCCTGCCGCGAGATCGCGTCGATCACCTGACCGAACGACATGCCGGGGTCGGCCAGCGACACGCGCCGCCGCAGCGCCGGCGTCCGGCTGATGTCGACCGGTACCGTCGTCCGCCCCGACTCGAGAAGGAAGCGCGGGCCGCGCGTGGTCTCGGCTACCGCGACCTGGACCGGCTGTGCGTTCCCGGGTGGCCCGAAGAGGCAGAGCAGAGATGTGACCGCAATCGCGAATCGGACAGTACTCATGGGGTGCTCCCGGCGAACGATAAAGGTGGACGGCTGACATGACGGAAAGGGGCCGCAAGAGTGAGTGCGGCTCATGGAGTGCGGGTACGTTGCGCGGCGCGCGACAGGACGACCGTCCGGCCGTCCCAACGCGCGCGCGCCTCGAGCGAGAGTGCGATGAGGGCGATGGCTTGCTCCGCCGACTCATTGTGGAACCGGGCCGTGATCGTCCGCGCGAGCAGGGTGCTGTCCCGAAGCTGGATGGTGATATCGTACCATCGCTCCAGGCGCAGGACCGCGTCGCGGAAAAGCGTCTTGTCGATTAGCAGCTCGCCGTCGGCCGCGGCGAAGAAGGGTGCGACGTCCACGTCACGGGTCAACGTGACGACGCCGTCCGAGTCGAGGCGGGCAACGTCGCCTCGTCCGAGCGTCACCAACGCGCGCCTGGCGCGAGCGTGCTGATTGGCCGGGGTGTTCCCGGCTGCCGGCGACGGCGCGGCGCGCAGGATCGAGACCTGACCGGACGCGACGGCTACACGAAGCTCGCGCATCTCGGGGTAGGTCGTCACGGCAAACCTGGTCCCCAGGTCTTCGGCCGTCCCCAGTCGCGTGTGGACGCGGAATGGTCGCGTGCTGTCGTGCACCACCTCGAAGAGTCCCTCGCCGTCGAGGTAGACCTCCCGTGCGGCCCGTCGGCCTGCGGCCCCGAAGTCAGCCGGGAGGCGGAGGCGACTCTCCGCGCCGAGCACGACGCGTGTTCCGTCGGCCAGGTCGAGCGTTGCCCGTTGGCCGCGGCGCGTCGTAATCTCGCGCATTGGCTGGGATGCGACATCCTCCACGCCGAGGCCGTTGGGGTTGCGCCGCAGGGTCGGCGTGGCAAAGAACAGCGCGGTGGCGACGCAGAGCGCGACGGCAGGTACGAGCCAGTTCCAGGCCGATGCAGGCGCGCGCCGAAGACCGATCCCACGAAACCGCGGCGCCGGTGCGCCGGGTGCCTCACGTACGATCCGGAGCGAGGGCCGGCCCGCTCGACGCATCTCTCGCTCGACGAGTTGCCAGGCGGCGCGAACGTTCCACGCGTCCGCCGGCTCGCCCGGGCGGCTGCCGACCCGACGCATGCTCTCGGCGAGCGGGCCAAGCTCCGGATTGGCGTCGACCCACCGCTGGAGCGCGGCACACTCCTCCGGCGTGCCGTCCCCACGGACATAGCGGTCCAGCCGCTCCCAGTCGATCTCGCGTTCGTCCATGCTACACCAACGACGGGCGAACGCGGTCTACCCCTACACCTCTGCTACAAGCTGGACCGCGCGAACCGCTTCCGGAGGCCCGCGAGGGCACGGCCGAACTGCGTCTCGACGCCCTTCTCCGAGATCCCAAGCACGCGGGCGATCTCGGCGTTCGTGAGCTGGTGCTGCCAGCGAAGGATTACGACGAGCCGCCGCCGCTCGGGGAGCGCGTGGACCGCGCGACTGAGCTGCGCATGAAGCTCCTCGGATTCGAGCGCGGCCCCGGGAACTTCCCGTCGCTCGGCGAGTTCGGCCCGTGCGGCGACCACGATCTGCGTCGCCTTTCGAACCAAGACTTGCTGATGCCGGAGGTGGTCGAGCGCGCGGCTGCGGCACACGGTAAACAGGTACGCGCGCGCGCCGTCGGTCGGGTCCCATGTGTGGCGCCGCGACCAGACGCCGAGAAACGCGGACTGGACGACGTCCTCGGCGACCTCGGGCGTGCCGACCAGGCTCCGAACGAAGTCGCACAACGCAGCGTAATGCTCGGTGAACAGCGTTTCGAACGCACCCTCGTCGCCGTCCCGGACGCGCGCGATGAGATCGCGATCGCTCGGCGCGGGCGGCCAGCGACCTTGACGAGCGACGGACGGTGCTGGGTGAGGCGTAAGGGGGGCCATATGCGCGGAGCTGAGATGGGGCGAGGCCCCTATATAGCGTTCCGCAACGGACCGCGCCAGTTCTGATGAAGGAGGTGTTCTGAGGCGGGAGCTCGGGGACTATCCCGCCGTGCTGACCTACGGTTTGATTCGACGAAGCACCGGCGCGAGAGCTTTTGCTGCCACCTCCGTATCGCAGGCCACCTGCGCGCGAAGCCAGTAGCCGTTTCATAGGCGGTCCGCTCATACGGGGTAGTCTGACGCGCGCTGAATATGCGAACAGACTCCGTGCTTTGCCAGATTCGCCGCCGCTTTTTCAGGATCCCATCCAAACTCGAGAGACATCGGTCCAATTTACGGCCTGGATCTGCCCGGGTATGCGCATAACGCCTTCAACTAGTGTTATGCGACACGAAGTGGCTTGATGCGAACCATGTCGCCTTTGATGGTCTGGGCGGCGTCCCAAAGGTCAACCGCGCGCTGGGCGTTCAACCAGAACTCCGGAGAATTACGGAACAATCTCGAAAGTCGAAGCGCCATCTCGGGGCTGATCGCGCGGCGTCCGCGGAGTAGTTCGTTAACTGACTGGCGAGACACTCCTGCGGCCTCCGCAAGGCCCGCGACAGTCAGTCCGTAGTCCGGCATGAAATCCTCGCGCAGCATTTCACCGGGGTGCGTCGGGCGCCGCTTCAGCTCACGGGTGTTGGGTATGCTCATGTCTCACCTTCCGTCTTAATGATAATCGCATATTTCGACGTCGTAGGCATCTCCATCAACGAAGCGAAAGCAGATACGCCACTGATCGTTCACCGAAATGGCATGCTGACCTTTTCGCTCATTCCTGAGTGCATGAAGGCGATTGCCTGGAGGCACCTTCAGATCATCGAGCCTGGTCGCAAGGTCAACATATTCCAGCTTACGAACGGCTCGCTTGGCAACGTCAGGGGGAAAGCGCTCCCGGAACTCGGCCGGCTCTCACGCCGCGAGATTGCAAAGCTCGTCGGTGTCGCCCCGCTCAGTCGGGACTCTGGCACGATGCGCGGGCGTCGCTTCGTGCAGGGCGGTCGCGCGAGTGTGCGTG
>JACCRF010000112.1 GCA_013813715.1 Gemmatimonadaceae bacterium
TCCTGCTTGGCTTGTTCGCCGCGTGTCAGCCGTCAAAGCCACGGGACGACTCGACGTCAGTTCAGAGCGCTGCACGAATCGCCTATGCCCCGGAGCGCGCCCGAATGGTTGAAGATCAGCTGCGCGCGCGTGGCATTCGCGATCGAGCGGTGCTCGCAACGATGACCCAAGTGCCACGCCACAAGTTCGTTCTGCCTTCGTTTCAGCACCTGGCCTATGCCGATCATCCCCTGCCGATCGGATTCGATCAGACAATCTCGCAACCGTACATTGTTGGTTACATGACGGAGGCAGCGGAAATCTCACCTGAAGACAAGGTGCTTGAGATCGGCACCGGCTCCGGCTACCAGGCAGCGATTCTGGCGGAGCTTTCGCGCGAGGTTTACACCATTGAGATCATTCCCGAGCTGGCCGCGCGTGCCCGGACTCTGCTCCGAGACCTCGGCTATACGAACGTGCACGTTCGCACAGGAGACGGCTACGCAGGCTGGAGAGAGCAGGCGCCTTTCGATGCGATCCTGGTCACTGCCGCACCAGATCATGTACCTCAGGCACTTGTGGAGCAATTGGCGGTGAATGGGCGAATGATCATTCCTCTGGGTGCAGGAGAACAGGAGATGCGGGTGATCACGAAGACCACTGCAGGCCTGATCCACCGAAGCACGCTACTGGTGCGGTTCGTACCGCTCGTCCGTTCGGACACAGCGCGCCGCTGAAGCAGCGGGACTCCCTGCACGATGTAGCCACCGCCCGCGCCGCGCGACATATTGGATCCACCGCCGCCACCCGGTTTCCGTTTCGCCTGACGAACGGAGGGGTGCATGCCAATCCGCAACCGCCACGAGGATGCGATGCAGGATGCGATTCAGGACACGAGTTATGATGCGATCGTCGTCGGATCGGGAATCTCCGGCGGGTGGGCCGCCAAGGAGCTCACCGAAAAAGGTCTCCGCGTGCTGCTGCTGGAGCGCGGCCGCAACGTGGAACACATCAAGGATTACGTCAATGCCACCAAGGCACCGTGGCAGTACCCGCACCGCGGCGGTCGCACGCGAGCGATGGAAGAGATGTACCCCGTGCTTAAGCGGGATTACCCGCTGAACGAAAAGAATCTCGACTTCTGGGCGTCGGACAAGGACTCGCCCTACACGGAGGTGAAGCGCTTCGACTGGTACCGCGGCTATCAGGTCGGCGGCCGCTCACTCATGTGGGGACGTCAGAGCTACCGGTGGAGTGAGTTCGACTTCGAGGCCAACTCGAAGGACGGCGTCGCAACCGACTGGCCGATCCGCTACGCCGACATCGCCCCCTGGTACGACCACGTCGAGCGTCACGCCGGCATCGCCGGCTCGAGCGAAGGGCTGCCGCAACTCCCCGATGGAAAATTCCAGCCGGCGATGCCGCTCAACTGCGGCGAGGAGCTCGTTGCCGGACGCCTGGCCAAGCTGTTCGATGGGCGCCGACGCATCATCCCGGGGCGCACGGCAAATCTGACGAGAGAGCTCACCGGTCGCTCCGCCTGTCAATACCGGGATGCGTGCTGGCTGGGATGCCCGTACGGCGCCTACTTCAGCACGCAATCCTCCACGCTGCCCGCCGCGGCGAAAACCGGGCGGCTGACGCTCAAGCCGTTCGCGATCGCGAGCGAGGTGATCTTCGATCGCGACCGCAAGCGCGCGACAGGCGTTCGCGTGCTCGACGCTATCACCAATCAAACCACCGATTACACGGCCCGCGTCATCTTCCTCTGTGCTTCCACGCTCAACTCGACATGGCTCCTCATGCGCTCGGCAACTGACGTGTGGCCCGGCGGACTCGGAAGCAGCTCGGAGGAGCTGGGTCACAACCTCATGGATCACCATTTCCGCACTGGCGCCCAGGGAAACATCGAGGGGCTGGACGACAAGTACTTCTACGGCCGGCGCCCGACGGGCTTTTACATCCCTCGCTATCGAAACCTGTTCGGTGACAAGCGCGAGTACCTTCGCGGATTCGGCTACCAGGGAGGTGCAGGACGTCAGGAGTGGTCGAGAGCCGTCGCCGAGCTGGGTGTCGGCGGCGCCTTCAAGGATGCGATGACGCAGCCCGGCCGGTGGGAGATCGGCGCAACCGCGTTCGCCGAGATGCTTCCCAATCACGCCAACATGGTTTCGCTGGATCCAACGAAAAAGGACAAGTGGGGGTTGTCAGTGCTCAAGATCGATTGCGCCACCGGCGAGAACGAGCGCCTCATGCGCAAGGACATGACCGCCGACATGGCGGACATGCTCGAGCAGTGCGGAATCAAGAATGTGAACACCTACGATGCCGGGTATTTCCCTGGCATGGGAATCCACGAGATGGGGACGGCGCGCATGGGTCGCGATCCAAAGACCTCGGTGCTCAACGCGCACAATCAGGTGTGGGATGCACTCAACGTGTTTGTCACCGACGGCTCCTGCATGGCCTCTTCCGCCTGTCAGAATCCATCTCTGACATACATGGCGCTTACTGCCCGCGCCGCGGACTATGCCGTCCGCGACCTCAATCGCCGCAACATCTAGCCGGAGAGTCGCCGATGACCACAGACGAAAACACCAGCGACCGCACCCCCGGGATGATCGACCGTCGCGAGGCGATCATGCGCGTGACCGCGCTTCTTGGCGGAGTCGCGCTGGTGGGCGGAAATGCATTGCTCACCGGCTGCCGTGACGCAGATACCAAAGCAGATAACAAGGCAAGTGCTGCCGCAGGAATCGACGCGCCATTCACCGCCGAAGATATCGCCTTCCTCGACGAGGTGGCGGACACGATTCTGCCGGAGACCAGCACGCCCGGCGCAAAGGCAGCGAAGACCGGCGCCTTCATGGCGCTGATCGTCACCGACAGCTACCAGCCCGGCGACCAGAAAGTTTTTCGAGAGGGCATGCGGAAGCTGGATGAAGCGAGCCGCAAGGCGCACAAAGTCTCATTCATGGCCGCGACGCCGCAGCAGCGGCTAACACTTCTCGAGGCACTCGATCGCGAACAGAAGGCCTATAGCGATAACCGTGACGCGGAGAACCGCAAGAAGGCGGAGCAGTTCCTGCCGGACCAGCGCAAGGAAGCGTCAAAGGACGCGGCCGCCCCCGCCGCGGCGATCACTGCGGATCCCCCGGCGCACTATTTTCGGATGATGAAGGAGCTCGCGCTGCTCGGCTACTTTACGTCGGAAATCGGTTACACGCGGGCGCTGCGCTACGAGGAATCGCCAGGGCGCTTCGATCCGTGCGTGCCGTATAGGCCCGGTGAGAAGGCGTGGGCCGGGCACGCCTGAGCAATTGAAGGCTCTTTGGAGACGTTAGTTCGTTATTGACACACCGCGCCCCGACATTAATAGGTATATCGCCGCACGCATCGTTACTCTTGCACTCGCATTACCAGAGGGTAAGCGCACGCATGCCGCGTCGCGCTGAAGTGAACCTTTTACAGGGAAGGCATATGCGAATCAGATTTGTTGTGGCTGTGCTCGCGCTGTTGCTGAGCTCCGCTCAGGCAATGGCGCAAACGCGGACGGTGACCGGCACGGTCACCGACGCTCAGAGCGGCGAACCTCTCGTTGCCGCCCGGGTTTCGGTTCGCGGCACGACGTTGGCCGTGATTACCGGATCCACCGGCACATTCACGCTGGTGAACGTGCCCGCGGGAGCGGTCACGCTCTCCGTGCGTCGCATCGGGTACCAACCGGGCCTGTTGAACCTGACGGCTGCTGAGTCGGCCGTGCGCACGTCGCTTACGCGCGATCTGCTCCATCTCACTGACGTGGTGGTTACGGGCCAGGCTACCGTCGTGGATCGCCGCAACCTCGCCAATGCGGTCGCTACGGTTACGGCCAGCGAGGTCTCGCGCGTTTCGGCGCAGAGCGTCGAGCACGCGATTCAAGGCAAGGTGGCGGGCGCATCCATAACCGCCAACTCGGGCGCTCCGGGGGGAGGCGTGCAGATGCGTTTGCGTGGCACTACCTCGATCAACGCGGCTTCCGAACCGCTCTACGTGGTTGATGGGGTCGTGATGAGCAACGTGGCAATCCCCTCGAATCAGAATGCAGTTACGCGATCCACCGGTGGATCGAATCCGAATCTCACTCAGGACGGACAGGTCAACCGCATCGCCGATCTGAATCCGAACGACATCGAGAACGTCGAGATTCTCAAAGGTGCATCGGCGTCAGCCATCTACGGCTCCAGGGCATCGAACGGCGTTATTGTCATCACAACACGAAAGGGCGTTCCCGGCGGCCGGCGGATCAGCGCTATCCAGCGGGTGGGATTCTCCTCGATATCGAATACGCTCGGATCGCGGACGTTCAACAGCGCGGATGAGGCCGCCGCGGTGTTCGGCGCGGCGGCACGTACCGCCTTCAAGCCCGGAGTCGTCTTCGATCAGGAAATGGAGCTGGCGGGACGCAATCCGCTGTCGTCCGAGTCGGTGCTCGACATGAGCGGCGGCGACGAGAACACGCGGTACTTCGTATCCGGCCTCTGGAAGAATGACGGCGGCATCATAGATAACACCGGCTTCGAGAAGCAGTCGGTTCGCGCGAATGTCGATCAAGACCTTGGAGCGCGGCTGAACCTGAGCGTGCAGACGAACGTCACGCGCTCACTGGCCCAGCGCGGCCTCACCAACAACGACAACTCGAGCGTCAGCTTCTGGATGACGCTGCCATTCACGCCGAGCTTCGTTGATTTGCGCCGGAATGCGGATGGAACGTTTCCGGTGAATCCGTTCGTCGCGAGCAACCCGTTGCAGACGGCGGCGCTCATGAAGAACGACGAGACTGTCTGGCGTTCCACCGCGTCTGGCAAGGTCACGCTACGCGCGATCGAGGGCGGGTCGCACTCGCTCCGCTTCGCGGGCACCGCCGGCGCCGACTACTTCACGCAGGACAATTCGCTGCTCTTCCCGGCTGAGCTTCAGTTCGAGCCTATCGACGACGGCGAGCCGGGCACCGCTCTGCTCAGCAACAGCAACAATCTGAATCTCAACGGCGGCGTCAACGCCGTCTATGCCTTTACCCCCGGCAATGGTCCGTTCACCGCGACCACATCGGTCGGTATGGGCGGGTCGAGTCGCGACCTGCGGATCTCGCGCATCGTCAGCCGAAACCTGGTCGGCGGTCTCGGAATCGTCGGAGCCGGCACGAACGTTCAGGTGGTCGAGGCGCGGCAGCGTGTTGTCGATCTCGGATTCTTCGCCCAGGAAGAGCTGCTGATGCTCGACGAGCGGCTGTTGCTGACGGCCGGACTCAACGCCGACCGGAGCAGCGCCAACAGCGACACCGACAAGCTCTACATCTATCCGAAGGTGTCAGCGTCGTACCGGTTCACCCAGCCCTTCGGATTCGTAGACGAACTGAAGGTGCGTAGCGCGTACGGACAGTCGGGGAACCAGCCGCTGTTCGGCCAGAAGTTCACGCCGCTTACCGCGACGCAGAACATCACCGGACTGCCCGGGCTGGTGGTGCAGGGTACGGTCGGATCAACTGATCTTCGCCCCGAGCGGCAGCGAGAGTTCGAGGGTGGAGTCGACGTCTCCCTCGCACGGGGCCGGGGGTCGCTCGAGCTCACAGGTTTCCGTAAGGACGTGTCCGATCTGCTCCTCCAGCGGACGCTGGCGCCATCCTCCGGGTTCCTGACGGAGATATTCAATGGAGGCAAGTTACGCACGACGGGTGTGGAGGTGGGCCTCAACGTTGTTCCCCTCCAGTCGGCCCGGACGGAGTGGGTTTTCAGGACGACCTTTTTCTCGAGCCGCAGCAAGATTGTCTCTCTTCCCGTTCCGACGTTCAGGGCCGGCGGGTTCGGAACGTCGCTCGGTGCGTTTGAGATCGCAGAAGGCGCTTCGCCGACCCAGATCGTCGGCAACGATACGCTTCCCGACGGCACTCGCCTGGTTCGCAAGATCGGCGACGCCAATCCTGATTTCATAATGTCGTTCGTGAACGACCTCCGATTCGGGCCGTTCCGTGCATACGGTCTCCTGGAATGGCAGAACGGGGGCCACGTCATCAATCTCACCAAGTTCCTCTACGACCTCGGCTCGAACACAGCCGATTACGCCGAGCCGGTCACCATAGGGGGGACGGCGACCACCGCGGGCGCCCGGCGCCTCGAGGTGTGGCCAAGGCAGACAGCGGTCTACGTGGAGGATGCGTCGTTCGCCAAGCTGCGCGAAGTGACGCTCTCCTACGAAGTCCCGGCGAGAATGGTGTCGCGTTTCGGGCGCGGGTTGCAATCAATGCAAGTCAGTCTGAGCGGACGCAATCTGCTCACCTTCACCGACTACACTGGTCTCGATCCAGAGGTGAGCAACTTCGGCAATCAGCCGATCGCACGAAATATCGATGTCGCACCCTTCCCGCCGAGCCGAAGCTTCTGGTTCTCCTTGAGCCTGGGGTTCTGACAATGACAACATCCATGAGACTCAGCTCGATGAAGGCAACGAGGGTCATTGCCGCTGCCGCCGCGATGCTGATCGCCGGCGGGTGTAGCGAGCTGACCGTGCCGGACTACAACAATCCAAGCCTGGAAGACCTGCAGACCAATCCGACGCCGACCAAGATCGCCCAGGCGGCGCAAGGCCTGCTGGTGGGGACGCGGGTGCAGCACGGAACGCAGAACGGGTACGTCTCTCTGCTCGGAATAATCGGGCGGGAGTCGTACAATTTCGATCCCGCTGACCCACGCTTCATTGTGGAGATGCTGATTGGACCGCTCGATGGCGGAAGTCCTGCCTTCGGCGGCAACCTGTTCGGGGCTCCCTACGCCAACATCAGGGGTGCCAACATCCTGCTCGCCGCGCTGGACGTGGTTCCGGGAATGTCCGACGCGCAAAAGTCGGCGACGAAGGGATTCGCGCACACCATTCAGGCGCTCGACTTCCTGTACGTCATCAACACTCGCGATACCTACGGAGCGCCGATCGACGTGGGTACTGCGCCGACGGGCCCGCCAGCGCCCATCGCCACGAAGGCCGACGTTTTCGCGCACATCTCCAAACTTCTCGACGATGGGCTAACTGAGCTGAACGCGGGGGGAAGCGCGTTCCCCTTCGTGCTCAGTCCCGGTTTCGCAGCAGCGGCGACCCCTGCTCAGTTCGCGAAGTTCAACCGGGCACTCAAGGCACGGGTTGAGGTGTACCGCGGCAACTACGCCGCCGCGCTCACTGCCGTGAATGCGTCGTTCATTGACATCGGCGCGCCGCTCACGCTTGGTGTGTTTCACTCCTTCAGCACCGGATCGGGAGACCTGACGAATCTGCTGTTCGACCCTACCGGCCGGGCGATCGTAGCTCACCCGTCGATAAGGTCGGAAGCCGAGAGAAAGCCCGACGGAACGCTGGACGCGCGCGCGCTGAGCAAGACGGCAACGATTGAAGCTCGTACAGTGCAGGATGTCACATCGGATCTCGTGTTCACGATCTACGAGTCGAATACAGCGCCGGTGCCCATCATCCGGAATGAGGAGCTGATTCTGCTGCGCGCTGAGGCGCGTTTCAACACCGGAAACGCGGCCGGCGCGCTCGCCGACATCAACTTCATCAGGACAACGTCGGGAGGGCTCGCTGCGCGCGGTGGTTTCGCCAACGCTGCGGATTTCACGACCGAGCTTCTGATGCAGCGGCGTTACTCGCTCATGTTCGAGGGAGGACACCGGTGGATCGACGCGCGTCGTTTCGGAAGGCTCAATTCGCTTCCGAAAGCACTGCCGACGCACAACGTGCACAGCCGGTTTCCGTTTACGGAGGCGGAGTGTCTCGCCCGTGTACCCGCTCCGAGCGAAGGGTGCGGATGAGGTTGGAAAGGATTGCGCGAATCTGAGAAAACGATGGGGCGGATTTGAACGGATCAAGACCGGAACAGAACGGATCAACAACGGATACAGCATTAAGCGGGTGTTGCACTCGAGGCGTGGGGGGGGGGGGGGG
>JACCRF010000123.1 GCA_013813715.1 Gemmatimonadaceae bacterium
CCGGATGGGCGGTCGCACATCGAGCACGGGATGATACGGCAGCTGAGCGTCCGCTGACGATGTGAGTCCAGCAGGAACATGCGAGCCGGCGTTCGGCCTCCTATGTGGTTCAATGGTGTTGACTCAAACAAATCGGAGGAAGTGGAGCAGGTCAGTTAGCTAGGTTGTTGTAGTACAACCGTGCCCCCGTAACTCAGGTGGATAGAGCAGCGGTTTCCTAAACCAAACCCGCCGCACTATGACGACGCATTTTCATAGTGCAGCATAGTGTCCAAGTGCCCCCATTTTACACCATTGGCACGAATGGAACGGCAAACACTACGGCAAACAATTCCGCCTTTAGTCTGCTGGCGGCTCGTAGTCGGGTAACTCGCTCGCACCGTCGCGTCCATCGTCGACAGAATCTTATCGCGCAGCTTCTTACAGTTCCTGGCCTGCTCTTCGTAGATGGCCGCAGAGGTCGTCATGTTCAGCTCTGACCGACGACGCGCCTCCTCGATAGCATCCGAGAAAGCGCGTTGGAGGTATCCTACATCGGCCGGCTGGAAATCAATCATCCGGCGAAAATATCAGTCGTTGTCGGGCCCGGATAGAAGGGTCCTTTTGCTCAAATGAGCCGTCGGAAATTCCGGCTTCTCCCGCAGTCGTGCATCCAGAGCGTCCTTGATCAGTTAGAAGACTAATGTTAGGTATTGCGGCATAAGTATGCTACTCATTGGCCCATCCTCCGGAGGTTCAAATGTTGTCACGCGCGTTCCTGCGACTCGCCACCGTATCTGTCCTCGTCTTCGCTACGGCCGGGTGTGGGGGCGGCGCCAGCGATACAACGACGACGCCAAGCCCTACCTCGCCAGCGCCCACCGCTCTCCAGGGCGTGTGGGTCACCACCTTGCGCGGGACGGGCGAGCGGGTAACGCTGACGCTCGGCGCGACCGGCTACCAGATCAACCGGGGAACGAACCAGGCGAACGGAGCGATCGGAGTCTCCGGCGACCAGATCAACTTCTCCAACTCGACCGCATGCGATGGCACCGGCGCGTACAAGTGGGGCATCACCGGCACCTCACTCCTGTTCACTGCCATCGCGGCGGACGCGTGCCCGGGGCGGAGCGAGGTGCTGGCCGGCTACACCTACGTCAAGAACTAGTGCCACCATTCCCGAGCGGGCACCGCACCCGAGCGCACGTCAGCCCATACACCTACTAGCAAGGCGCTGTCATAACCGGGGGTACCGGGTGGAGCGATGCACGCGCGAAAATCTTCAACAGAGTTTGAGAGAAATTAGAGAGTTGCGGCTAGCGAAGCCGCATTTCAGCGAGGAGACACGCTTTAAAAGCAAGGTGTTACTTGTCTCTAATAGCAGCGGGGCCTTGACCGCCTTCGGACTTCCGCCTTGTGAGAGTGAGAGCTTCGCTTTCGGCACCCGCCTCATCTGAGGAAGCCCCGCTCACGAGCGATCGTCACAAGCTCCATGAGGCCCTCGGCGAACGTCGCGAGTTCGTAGATCTCGAGCTCCACCCCAACCCGCTCGTGGCCTACCGCATCCGGTTTCAGGTACGGCCGCTTGCTGATGTGCACGGTGCCGAAGTCGGGGTAAATATCGAGCTCGAGGGTAAAGCTCCGACGTTCCGGATGTTGCGGAAATGCGTTGAGCGAGACCGTGTTCGTCACCATCTGGTCGATGATGGTCGGCCCTTTGTCGATGGCCTTCTCGGCGGTGGACTTCGCTGCCCTTTTCTTCGTCGTTCGCTTCATTGTGCACAGCTCCTGTTTCGAGAGGGTATACGACTTTCCGTATCAGTACGCTAATACGCAATGTCGTATTGTGCAATGAGCGGTTGAGGGCTATCGTTCGGAATGACCCCGATCGAAGTAAACCTGCGGAAGTTTCGCGCACGCAAAGGATTGAGCCAGGCAGAGCTCGGTAAACTCGCGCGAGTGAGACAGGGAACAATCTCGGACCTTGAGAATGGAAAGGGCCGTAGGATCGACCTCGACGTACTCGAGCGACTTGCTACCGCTCTTGGCGTGAAGGCGACGATGTTACTCCAAGAGAGTGCTCGCCGGTGACAGCAAAAAGAAACGGCAGCCTGTGGAAGCACTGCCGATTCTTGCAACGGGCGGATATCACCCCGATGGCCGGCGGATATAGTTACGTCTGGTTGCGAAAAGCAGGCATCGCCAGGCGGATTTGCTTCGGCGTAGGTAGCGGATTGGTTTTATCCGGGGCGTCGATGTGGTCGAAGTGCCACTCGATGCCTATCGAGAGTTCCATGATCGCTCGATGTAACTGAGCGGCAAAACCGAACGGGATCCCGGTCTCCTCCTCAAAGTTCACATTCCCAACCCCTTGTAAACTCTCCAGGTCCATGCGCTCAAGTTTCTTGAGATCCCAAAGCAACCGCGGCACATTATCAGCGACTCGCTCGGCGACGGGCATGAGACGGCCGCGGAATTCGGCGCTCTTCGCTCTCACGTCCGCGAGATAGGCTTCGTCCGCGCGTCTCTCCTTGAGTATCCGCGCCGCCTCGAGCTTTCGCTTCGTCACCTCTCGCTCTTCGAGCAGTATCTCGACGTCGGTATCACCCCGGCGAATCCCGGCGTCGATCTCAGCGAGTCGCGCTGAAAGCTCGGCCTCGTCCAATTCTGCTACAGCCGTCATCGTTTTTTCTCCGAATGATTTCAGTTTGTCGAGGATTTTCATGGCTTGTATGCTCCTGTGAGCACCCGGTCATAGATCGATTTGAGATAGTCCCACTCCTCTTCGAGAGCCTTCGCGTTGACATGCGGGGCGAAGCGGCAGCTCGCGAGTACCATACCGATCTCCGACATGCGCGCACTAATCTCCTGGTGCGTGAAGGGATTCTTGCCACTCATGCGCGTGGCAATTTCCGCCGGCGACATTGCCTTAGTGGGATCCACTTGTGGAGCGCTCACGTCGAATCGATGGACGGTCGTCATGCTGACACTCCGGTTTCGTGTCTGTCGTGCTTGCCGTGAGTCTTAGAGGTCATTTGCCACGCGTGAGAACTTCCCGGCCTGTCAGTGGTCGCGTCGGCTCGGCAAAACCACATCGTTCCTGCGTGAAGGACGTTGCTACCCCGACGGTAGGTCGCGCCTGACGCCCAAACACCGTTGAAGAACGTCGGTTCGCCGCGCTCGCCGGGCTCGCCGGGAGTGTCCGACCGTCCACCGTACTCGGCTACGCGCTCGATTCGGCGTCGAATGAAATCCTGCACGTCCGCCGCTCCTTCATCCCCGAAGATCCGACAGAGAAGTGTCTTGACGCCCTCAGTGTGGCGTTTTTGCTGCTCCGCGCTGCCCGGGCTAGGGATGTGAAAGAAGTCCGATACTGTCCGGCTGATTTCGCTGTCTAGAGCGTGCTGAGCGTATTCGGCGGCTACGCCCGTGAACGCGATCGCACCGAGCCGAGCGAGCTCATCGCTTGCGACAAGAGCCGATCGTCGCTGGCGGTAGGCGACTTCCGATTCCACGCGGCCTTTGAGATAGCCGAACACATCCGAGATTCTGCCGAGGGCGGCCGCATATCCCTCATTTATCTCCTTATCGAACTTCCCGTCTTCGATGTCCTGGCGCTGTTCCGGCGTGAGCGTAGCTGGGTCGGTGTGCTTGATCATCACGTGTTCCTCCAGTCCTGTTGCTGGGCGCGGAACTCCTTCAGAACGTCGTCCATCACGTCCGATTTCGGCGAGTCGCCTCTCAGTTTCTCCATCTCAGCCTCGATCTCGTTCAGCTTGGTTTCCATCGCCTGAAGTCGTTCCTGTACGCGGGTACTAGTGGTCGACGCAATGTCCGCCACGAGCTGCGGCAGAATCACTTCCCGGATCGCGGCGACCAAGCCGGCCCTTACTTGCGCGCGCACTCCATCTGCCAGCAGGCGAATGAACTGGTCCCGTTGTGCCGCGTCAGCGAAGCCAACGGTTGCGCCAAGCCGGCGTTCTGATTCCTCGAAAACTTCCCTCATTTGCAACTCCTATTGAAATCCTCGCGGGAAACGCCCCGCGCCTGCGTCCTGCCCACTAGTGCAACGTGCCCCGCTCTTCGAGAATCCCAGCCGCGCGCCGCTGCTCCTCTCGCGTCGCTGCGTACACAATCGTCCCGTCACGCCCAACGAGGTTTCCAAAAAAGCGGATGTCCTGAAGATCCTCGTCTGACATTTCGTCCAGATGAGCACCCTTCACCGCGGCGCGTCGTTTCGCTCTTGTCGTCACTCTATTCCTCCGGTTGCAATCCGAGTTGTCGCATGGCCTGGCGAAATGCGCTCAAGTAGTCGATCGAGAGTTTCGCTGCCGGGTGTGCCCTGATCTGTCCCGTTTCCGTCCTAAACGTCGGCCCATCCTTCGCGACCTGGGCCCTGCAGATTTCGTATTGGTCGCGCGACTCAAGACCGCCGCGCAGGATGGCGACCCCATCGGGACCGAGTACCCATTGCGTCACTATGGAATCGAAGAGCTTGCGCGATTCTTTCGATAAGTGGCGCGGCGCTCGCGGAATCGTGGCGGCCTGTGTCCTCGCTCGCCCGCCGCGCCGCGGCCTGACCGGAATCGTCTCAGCCATTCTTCATTTGCTCCCGTAGCCAATCGAGTCGATCGTGCTTCCATTCGATCAGGTCGCAAACGAATTGGAACCGCGCGTCATTTCCTTCGAGCACTCGCCTCGGGTCCGGCTCCGCAGTCTCCCGCAAACGGGCAGGCACCCGCGGATCGTTCCAGAATCGAAGGCGTTCCCCGGCAGGCCAGGAACGGTTCGATTCGTACTCGAAAGCCGCTTTGGCGGTGATCTCTCGCCGTTCGTGCTTGAGGTGCCTGCGGGGTGCTCGTATCACAATTTTGCCTCTCCTTTCAATGTTTTACCGAGGCACGCATGTCTGTCCCGCCGCGCCGCGGTCAGGCTTTTGGGCTGCGCCAGTCTTTACCCTCCCGCCCCCGTAGAGGGGGTTAACTCCGCGTGCGCTGGCTGTCGGCTTGCGTTTCATGCGGCTTCGCCTCCCTTATGCTGCATTGCTCGCCGGCAGTGGAAGCAGATCGTACCGGGATTTGGGAACAGTCCCCACTCGCAACGAGCGCAGGGATGGCAGGTGAGGACTTCGACCAGCTCGGCTTTGTGCGCCCGGATCAGTTCCTTCCGCTCTTCGGTTAGAACGCCCTTGGGGGCTCGCACTCTAAGATCGGTGCCGTGACTCAACTGGACCCGGATACCTTGCTTCGCGAGACGAACAATTAGAGCCGACGCTGCACCTGTGCCGTTATCCGAGACTAGTGCGGGTGATGTGACGAGCTCGAGAGGCGTGTGCGACATCACAGCTCCTCCTCGTCGAATTGCCCGGTTCCCAATGCTGCAGGGTGGGGGTTCCCGAAACGGGAACCAGTGAAAGCCCCGCCGTCACGATTGGTTCCGGGAGTCGGTTCCATAGTGGTTCCTCCCTGCGGGAACTGGCGGGAACCGAGGCTAAGCCGACGCTGATTCTCGACGATGAAGCCTCCACCAATCAGTTCCGCGATTACTTCGAGCCCCGTCGCCTTTCGCACGCCGGCGAGCTTCGCCAGCTCACTGCGCCCGATCACGGGCCCGTGTGTGTGGAGCACTTCAAGCACCTTCTCGCGTGGGGCGGTTGTCTCCTGGTATAACTGATAGACCCCATTGACATATGTGAGATGCACGCGGCCACGCAGGTTTCTGCCATCCTGGACTAACAGACGCCTGCCATCGTCGGATCCGTCGTCATCGAAGTCGTCTTCGTCGGAGCTACCCCGTCGCCTCAGTGTCAGGATTTCGTCGACGGTGGCACCGATGGCCGTGTTACCGCTGTACTCTCTTCCTGCCTTTCCGGTGTGGTAGAGTAGGGCTCCACTGACCGCACTGTCGTGAAGGAGATCAACGATGCGATTCATGGCAGGTCCAACATCCTTCGCAACGTTTCGGTCCACACCCGAGTTATCGAGCACCCTGGAAAGGGTATCGACCACGACTAGATCGGGATCGTGAGTTTTGATGTCAACAATGGCGTGAGCGATTAGCTCAGCAACGGTGCGCGGACGATCGTTGATAACGATCATCTCCATGTCACCTCCCGACATTGCAAAGCGCCTCACCGTGTCCCCAACGAGTTCATCGATCGAGTACACCAAGCTCTTGACCATACCGAGCACTGGCGTACCCAGGACGGGGTCTCCGCGTGAAGCTTGAGCAACGGCTCCACCAACAAGGGAGGACTTGCCGATTTTTTCTCGACCACTGAAGAGTGTTACCCTGCCTTCAACAGCTACGTAGGGAAGTACGACTTGAGGTTCCTCGAGAAGCTCGGGGTTCTCCATCCAGTCGCCCAACGGGCGTGCCATTGAAACAGCGGCAACAGGCTCAACATCAGTCTCCGGCGCACGTACCGGACTCTCGCGGACGGTACGTGCTCTTCGAAGCACATCGTGCCGGCCTTTCAGAACTTCCGCGGGAGCTGTCATGCTGCCCCTCGGCGATTCTCTGCAGCGCGTAGAACGATCTCTGCCGCTTGGTGTCGGTATGAATACGCGGCTTCCGCTATTCCGGCGGACATCGCGTCTCGGGCATTTGCCTCTGCGCAGGCTGCTCGGAACAGGGTGTCGTCCGTGAGTCTTGTGCGTGCACCCGCGACGAGCTCTGCACGCCACTGACTGAGCGCGCCGATTTCAGCAATTGCTACGGGCGCTGTACGCTCAGTCGTTCCAGTAGGCCACAACTGGATCACTTCCTCAAGTTCCGACTGCGACATCGCGTCGAGCGGATCCGCAGTCATGGCGCTGACGGCACTACACGCGAACTCTCTATGGCCTCGCGAATGTCGTTTGGATCGTAGAAAACGCGTCCGCCAACCTTGTACCAGGGGATGCCCCTATTGGCGGCACGCTGATTGGCTAAGGTCTGAGTCTCGACCTGAAGCAACCGCGCAGCTGCATCGGGCCGAATTAGGTTTGGGAATGAACTGTCGCTCACGATAATCTCCGATGACGTTGGGGTACGATCGGAGATTACATGGGACCATTTCACGATTGGTCCTATTTTGTAGCGAGTTTCACTGGTGTACGCCGGCGACCCCCATGCCAGCCTTTTCTCCTATTTTGCGCGCCATGCTTTTCGAGAATGGCCAGCCGCTCTTTCTTATGGCTTTCACAACGCGAGCGTCATAGCTCGTGCCCTTCGCGTGGCGAAGTTCCTCAATGAGTCGCTGAACCTGCTCAGGCTTTGCTTTTGTTTTGCCTGTCTTTGCCTTCCCGCCTGAGCTCGAGCCCTGGCGTTTAATCTCACGCTCGCGCGTGGCCGGTGTGGCGGTTCCCGCCCCTACTGACAGTGCCAGCCAGGCTATTCTCCACGGCTCGTCGCCTTCAGCAAGCGCCTTGCGAAGTGCCCGAATACGATTCCGGTGCGCCTTCACTTCGTCCTGCCTCAAATCGGGGATCGGATCGTTGACGTGACCTATGATCTTGCCATTCCAGACAACCGGCACACGGAGCCTTGCCTCTGACGGATGCCTAGTCACTGGAATCGGCAAAGGGTCGGCCTCGAGATCGTCGAGAAGCTTCTCCAAATGCTCGCGCATGTCGTCGTCTGTCATTGAGCGACCTTGCCGGCGAGCAATAGTGCGTCCGTCGCGGTGGTGACCGCAGCGCGCACCGGATCCAGATCGAGCCGTGCGTAAATCATTGTCGTGTTTTGGTCCTTGTGTCCGAGACTCTTGCCGATGATCGGAAGCGAGACACCCGCCGCCGCTTGCCAGCTTCCTAAAGTTCTCCGGAGATCGTGAAGCCTTACATCGGCCAGATTCGCCGCCGTCCTCACGCGATCCCATGCCGCCTTGATCTCGACTCGGTGCCCGGTCCCGTGTCGGCCAGGAAAGACGTATGGGGAACCGTCTGCCAGCGATTGGCGACGGCCAAGTAATTCGACCGCCAACGGCACGAGCGGAACACGCTGCGAATCGCCGCTCTTGGTGAGCGGGATCGTCCACAGTGCGCGCGTGAGGTTCACATCTTCCCACCGCATCGCCAGGACATTCATCTTCCGTGCACCGCTCAGAAGCATTATCAGGATCGCGTCTCTAGCGCCAATATCGCCTTCGCTCTTGAGTGCCGAGAAAAAAGCCGGGAGCTCGTCACCGTAAAGGAATCGCTCTCGCTTCACTTCCTTGAATTTCCGCACGCCAGTCGCGGGGTTCCTTCCTTCCCAACCCCAACCGCGCGCCTTGTTGAACATGCTCGAGATGAGTGCGAGCGTTCGGTTAGCCGAATACTTGCCGTTGTCCCCGCCGATCGCAGCATGTAGACGCTCGACGTCGTTGCGATCAATGGTTGAAAGGCGACGGCTTGACCAGCGCGCGAGATACTTATTGTAGGTCCACTCGTCTCCCTGCCACGATCGCTTGTGCGGCTTTGAATGGCGCTCGAGATAGAGCAGGAAGAGCTCGCGTAATGTCAAATCCTGCCGCATGTCGGCCGCGGGGTTCTCTCCTTTTGCGAGTGATGCGTTGATCTCGTGTGCCTTGCCTCTCGCTTGCTCAACCGAAAGATCTGGGAAACGTCCAAGTACGATGCGATCTGGCTTGCCGTGCATCTTTCGATAGACGCGCCAGCTCTTCACTCCCGAAGGCGTGACAGCGAGCTCTAGCCCTCGCACTTTCGAGTCGTAGTAGTAGAGTCGCTTTCCCGTAGGTGCCGGCGGCAGCTTCTCGACTAACCGCTTGGAGAAATTGAGGCGTTCTTGTCCCATTCAGACACCCTCGCAGGGATCAGACGGTTGGGCGGTTCTACCGTGGTTCTACTTTTCGTCGGTATTTCGGGGTAAAATCCCGTAACGGCCGTGAGAGGAATGTTAGGCCTAATGCTCTGCTAAATCAACACTTAGGTAACATCGAGTATGCGGCGGTATTATGCCAGCCTAAAACTACGGATCAGAAGGTTAGGGGTTCGAGTCCCTTCGGGCGCGTAGTCTAAGTCATTGACCCTTTGTCGCTTTACGCGGTGAAGGGTTTTCTGTTGTGGTTTCCTCAATCCTTACCCATTTCCCTGATCGGCGGGAAATCATCGCGGCTTCGCCATCGCCCAAACGGATAGTAGTCGTTAAGGAACAACTCTACCGCAGCGGGCTCAGGCGCTAACGGCCTTTGCGAGTAATGGCGCGACCGCTGCTAGTGTCGGCATCGCGGCATTCGAAATCGGGTGGGCCACGTAGTCGAAGTGACAGATGGTCCCGAACAGGTTGCCCGCATCATCAATAATAGGACCGCCGCAATACGATCGGACATCCTCCCGCTTGGCGTGATCTCGGGCGCGTGGATCGGACATCGAGTTGGACATTCTCACCACCGACAACGTCTCCTGGATCCAAAGGCAATACGTGTCGGCGACGCGAGAACGCGTCCCCTCCGGCGCTGGATCTCCTTCGCGATCAAACAGCAGTACATTGACGATGTCCAGGCCATCGAATCGGTAGATGCCTGTGAAACGAAATGGCGTCAGAGAGTTGAGGTAACTGATTGCCTTGGAGAGTCCCGCATCAGCGAGGATTGACGAGAAGTCGCTCGCTACAAGCGATGCCTCAAGCTCTGCTCGCTCGAGATCGCCGGCCGGTGCATTGTCGCCCGCCGACGCAGGGACCGCGGCGAGCCGGCGCGGGATCTTCCGGCGGGCGACGACCGCGGCGCAGCAGTCACGAACGACAGCCCCAAGGCGGGCACCGAGTCTCTCCGGCCGAACAGCAAGTGCGGATGCCGCGAACCAGATCTGACGAAATACTTCGTCCGCCGTCTGATCCGCTTCGCTGCCAGAGAGCCGGAGCGCCGTCGCGATATTTTCCACGACCCCTCCCCAACGATCGAAGAAGTCGCCGAGCGCCATTTCGTCGCCCCGTGCCATCCGCTCGAGGAGGGCGTGGTCGACGGCTCCATGGGCTACGGCCGAATCGACGAGCGACAGCTCGGCGCCCCGCAATGTCACCGTCAGCTCGCGTCTACCCGGCAAACTCGGTGAAAATGCAGTATGAGGCTCTTTGAGGGGAATCATCGCACCAACCCATTGCAGGTTCTGAGCCGAGAGATTCGACTGTCTGATCCTTAGATTTCTCCAGGGGTCGGCCTGAGGTTCGTCGCCTATTCCGCCGGCGTCAGCGCGCCCACCGCGTGGACGACCTCATCAACGTGCCCGTCGAGCCGAACCTTGGGGAAAATGCGCGCGACGCGTCCCTCCCTGTCAATCACGAAAGTCGTGCGCTCGATTCCCATGCGCTTGACTCCATAGAGGGACTTTTCCTTCCAGACGCCGTACTCCTGCGCCACGTGGTGGCCTTCGTCCGCCAGAAGGCGATACGGTAGCGCATGCTTCGCGCGGAATTTCCGGTGTGATTCGGCGCCGTCGGGACTGATGCCGAGCACGATCGCATCGAGTTCCCCGAACCGGGGAAAGGCGGCGCGAAAATCGCACGCCTCGCGGGTTCAGCCGGATGTGTTGTCTTTCGGATAGAAGAAGAGCACCACGTTGTGCCCTCGCAAAGGAGCGAGCGACACCCGCGAGCCGTCGTCGGCCTCGAGGTCGAAGTCAGGGGCGAGCCCGCCGGCGTCCACTAGTCAAATCTCCGGTCCGAGGAACATGAAGATTGGCGCAAGTTCTCCAGTTGCGTAATCTCCCGCGTCCCCATGTCCCCGATATTGGGTAACGCGTTAGCTTTCCGACCGCCGAGCGCCCGTAGCTCAATTGGATAGAGTTCCTGACTTCGGATCAGGCGGTTGGGGGTTCGAGCCCCTCCGGGCGCATCGATTGCCAGTTGAAGGGCCCAGTAGCAGGCCTGGTATCCGGCGCGGACTGAGAATCAGCCCGCGCGGGGTGTCGTGAACAAGAGAGAGAGAGACGCAGACTAACGCGAGTCTGCGCTTTTTTTGTTCTTCGCGAACTTGCGAGGTTGTGCGGCCGACAACTTTCGAAGGGAAAACCACGCGGCCGCTGGAATCACGGTCGTTCTATCTTTTTCCGTCCTACGCTACAACCGCCTCCGCAAGAACTCCGGCGTGAATCCCTGGAGATAGATCGACAGCCGCTCGAACTCGCTGGTCACCATCAGCAGCCCGACAACAACCAGCAGCACCCCGCTCACTCTCGTAATCCACACCATATGCCTGCGGAGCAACGTAAAGAGAGAGATGAAGCGGCTGACCGCCACCGCGGCGAGAAAAAACGGCAGGGCGAGCCCGATTGAATAGAAGAGCAGCAGCGCCAGCCCGCGATTGAGGTCGGCCGAGCTCGACGTGTAGATCAGAACCGCTCCGAGAATCGGACCGATGCACGGCGTCCAACCAGCCCCGAACGCCACACCCACCAGCACGCTTCCCGCGTAGCCCGCCGGCTTTGTCGCGAGATACACTCGCCGTTCGCGACCGAGAAACGCCATGCGGAAAACCCCGAGCATGTACAGTCCGAACAGAATGATGAGGACGCCTCCTATCCGGCTTATCCAGTCGCGCCAGGCAAGCATCATCTGGCCGAGCATCGTCGCTGTGGCGCCGAGCGCGAGAAAAATCGCCGTAAATCCGAGTATGAACAGCGACGCGTGAATGAGCGTCGTCGTCTTGCGCCCGCGCTCGACGTCTTCGACGCTAAGCCCGGTAAGGAAGGTGATGTAGCTTGGGATGAGCGGGAGGACACACGGCGAGAGAAAGCTGAGAAGGCCGGCGCCGAACGCGACCCCGAAGCCCAGGTCCGGTCTCATTTCGGTAGCGCTTGCTCGATCGCGACGCGCATCGCCGCCGCGCCCTCGGGAAACGCGCCCGGATGTCGGTAGAGAAGCTTGCCATCGCGTGAAATCAGATAGCTCTCCGGAATGCCGAGTGACTGATAGATGCGCCTGATCTCGCCAAAGGGATCGTGCGCGATCGGAAACGTCGCGCCGTACGTCTTCGCGAACTCGCGGATCTTGTCATCGTCGCTCGCGGCGTCGATGCTGACGCCAAGAACGCGCAGACCGCGCGGGCCATACTCATCGTGAATCTTTTCGAGATCGGGGAATTCCTTCTGGCAGGGCACGCACCACGTCGCCCACACGTTGAGCAGCGTGAGCGGCTGCGGCTCAACCGTGCCAACGCTTACCATGTCGCCGGCAAGAGAGCGCGCGGCGTAGACGGGCACCGGCTCGCCGACGGCCATCGGACGAAATCTCTCTTCCATCCTGCTGCACCCAACTGCCGCGACCCAGCATACGACGACGGCGGCCAAAGCCGCGCGTCGCCTCACTCGATGCTTCCAGCGCGCACGATGATCTGGCTCTCTCCAACCGCATGCAGCCCCTTTGCCGCCTTGGGATTGGTCATGTCCGGCATCGCCCTTATCGCATGCTCGGCTATACCGCGTCCGAAAGGCTGGTAAAGTTGAAGTCCTTCACCTTGATCGGCGGCACGATCACCGCCCCCCCCGCCTCCGTGCCCGCCAGCCGTACCGGCCGCCCCATCGCCTCGAGGTTGTTCAGCATGAACAGCGGCGAATCGTTGAAGCGGAAGTTCTTGATCGACTTGCTGATTCTTCCGTTCTCGATCAGGAAAGTGCCGTCGCGAGTAAGGCCCGTGTAGAGAATCGTGCGCGGGTCCACCTCGCGGAGATACCAGAGCCGCGTGACCAGGATGCCGCGCGGGGTGGACTTGATCATGTCTTCGACCGATGTCGTGCCACCCGACATGATGAACGACGTCGGCGCGCCGGTGGGCTGCTTACCCTGCTTCTTCGCCCAGAAACGTGAATAGTAGAGCTCCTTGAGAACTCCCTTGTCCACGAACGTTTGACGCCCCAGCGGAAGGCCGTCAAAGTCCCACGGCTGGCCGAGGACCATCGGATCGAACGGGTCGGCGGTAATGCTGATGCGTGGATCGATGATCTTCTCGCCGAGCTTGTTGCCGCCGCCCTGCTTCGTGAAGGGGCTTCGACCCTCGTCCGACGAGCGCGCATCCCCGTAGAATGCGATGAGCTGCACGAGATCGCCCACCGCCTGCGGCTCGAGTATGACCGTGTAACGGCCGGGCTCAATCGCGACAGGGTTACGCGACAGCCGCGCCTTTTCGATCGCGCGGGCGCTCACTCCGTTTACGTCGAGCTGCCGCCAATCCGGATGTTCGGCGCCCGCCCAGCCCGAACCCGTGCCGTCGGTGGTGCGAACGGTGACGGTATAGTTGACGTTGGAGGCGTTGTGATATGCGAAGAGACCCTTGCTGTTGCCGAGCGCGTTTGACGCGCGGTTCGCGACGAGGTATCCCGCGGCGATGAGATCTCCGGCTTTGCGCGCCGGTTCGAGCGCAGTGAGTCCGGCCCGGACGAGCGCCTCCGCGGTGAGTCCGGTGGTACTCGCGAATTCAG
>JACCRF010000177.1 GCA_013813715.1 Gemmatimonadaceae bacterium
TGGTTTGCAACCAGGAGGTCGCAGGTTCGATCCCTGTACGCTCCATACACTTACACTAGGCTGGCCTGGCTTTGCGCGCCCCACTTTCGCCCCGCTGGCATCGCCTTTCCCGCCTCGCTGTTCGAGCCTTGACGATGCGTGCCCCGACCGGCAATGTAGGGGTCCAACCTCAAGGAAAAATCATGCGGATTCGTCCAGGACTCGTGTTTCTCTTGCTGGCCACGGCACCTGTCCTTCCCCACACCGTGGCGCAAGGACAGTCAAACCCGGCGCCCGCGATACCCGGGGCGGGTGCGGACCTCCAGTCGGCGCGAACGGCGCTCGAGAAATATCGCGACCCCTTCGCTGCGGTGAGGGATGGCTATTTCTCCACTCTCGCCTGCGTCGATTTTCCCGAGGGAGCGGTCGACGGACCTGTGGAGTACCCTCCGGGTGCCATGGGAGTGCATTTCCTCAACCCCGGCAACATCGGTCCAACGCTTGACCCGGCGAAGCCGCAGGTGTTGATCTATGAGCCCGTGAAGGGGAAACTCTCTCTCGTGGCGGCCGAGTGGTTCGTGCCGGTCGCGGCGGCGGGCTCCGCCATTCCTGAGATTTTCGGGCAGAAGCTCGCGGGGCCGATGGACGGACACGAGCCGATCATGCCCGCAACTCTGCGCCACTACGATCTCCACGTCTGGCTATGGAAGGACAATCCGCGCGGCGTCTTTACATCAACGAACGCAAGGGTCAAATGCCCGAAGGGAGACGCGTATACCGTCGCGGTGGGCGGAAAACACACCAAACACTAGGTCGCGGCTGTACGGGCCTGCAGCCGGCAGCGCACGACCCAGCCGGCGGCAGGCAGCCCAGTGTTCAGCTCCGTTAGACCACCTTACCTCCATTTCAGAATCTCGACGACGTTCGAGAAGTCGTCAGTCCATGTCTCCACGCCTTTCCGTGTACGCGGCGTGACCCACCGTGCATGGGCGGCGATCCTTCCCAGATCTTTTTCGGCGCGTGCCAGCACGACCCACTCTGACGGCGCTCTTCCCGTGGTTACCTGGGTGGTCGCCGTAATCGCAACATCGCTGCGAATCCGCGTCGCGAGGCCAAGCTCGCGAGCGGCTACGGCGACGACGGGCTCGATCTCCATGTAGTGGTTGCTTATGTGAATCGCGATAACGCCTCCCGGCGCGAGCGCATTCAGATATAGCTTCAGTGCCTCGCGGGTCAGCAGATGCACGGGAATCGCATCGGAGCTGAATGCATCCAGGACGAGAATATCGAAAGCCGCGGGGGGAATCCTCGCCAGCGACAGCCGCGCGTCGCCGAAAACGACCCGCACCGCCGGAGCGCATCGTGTCAAGAAAGTGAACAGCTTCGGATCGCTCGCCATTTTTCCGACGAGCGGATCTATCTCGAAGAACACCCACCGCTCACCGGGCCGGCCGTAGCACGCCAGGGTTCCAGCGCCGAGCCCGACAATTCCGACACGGCGCCGGGCAAGGGCCGCGACGGCGCTCAGGCTGAAAACGTCGCCCGCTGGTCCGTCGCGATGATAGTAGGTGAGCGGCTCGAGGGCTTTCGATGGCGCGAGCCGTTGCGCCCCGTGTAAAGTCGTTCCGTGCCGCATCGTTCGAACGGTTCCGTCGGTCCCGTCCGCCACCCGCAACACGCCGAAAAAGCTGCGCTCCGTCGCTACCGGGCGGGTGCCGCCGACGGTACTTGTGGCTCTGAGATGACCGACCGCGAAAAGTGCGGCGAGGCCCAACCCAAGCCTCACCGGCCGGTTCCGAAAGCTGAACAGCGACACACCGGCAGCGAGCATCATCAACGTCAGCCCGAGCTGTAGCGGCATCCCACCCTGGCTTACCGCGATAGCGAGCGTGATTCCAAGGATCGCCGGGAGCAGCAGGTCGGCCGTACGGTTGAGCCTCGATCCACCGCGCGGTCCGGGCCGGAGGAAGGCGGCCGCGATCAACGCGATCGGATACTCGCGGATCTCATTAAAGAGGAGCGGCGCCGCGAGCGCATTGAATACTCCCCCAGCCAGCCCGCCGACCGCAATCCAGAGAAAAAACTCGGTGAGGTGTTCGGCCCCGGGCCGCTTCCTCGCAAGCTCGCCATGGCACACCATCGCGATAATGAACAATGCGCCTACGTGGAGCGCGATCGACGTGAGGCCCGGTAACCTGACTCCCCAGAACAGAGCGAGTGGGAGTACGACAAGAAACTGCGACTGCGCGAGAACCATCCAGCGATGCTGCATCGGTGCCCGCGCCGCGAACACGAGCACGAACGTGAGAAGGTAGAGCGCGAGCGGAATGACCCACAGCAGGGTGATCGCTCCAACATCTGTCGAGATATAGGACGTAACGCCCATCAGCAGGCTCGACGGAACGGCCGAGTATGCGATCCACCTCATTCGATCGCGGGTAGTGACGGTCGGGCTGCTGCTCGCCCTGGGAATGCCCGGATGAACGCTCACGGCGGAATCGTTCGACACCCCCCGTGTGGTGAGCCAGGCGCTGAAAGCGACGAGTGCGGCGGCGAACGCGTAGCCGAGCGACCAAGTCATGCGTTGCGCGACGAGCGGAAGCTGGGGCTCGATCAGGAACGGATACGCAAGCAGGGCAAGCATGCTGCCGAGGTTGCTCGCCGCATAGAGGAAATACGGATCGGACGATCGAACATGGCCGCTGGCGGCGAACCATCGCTGCGCGAGGGGCGCTCCGCTCGCGAGGAGAACGAACGGGACGCCCAGCGATCTCGTGAGAAGTATGAGGAGCCACACCACGCTGCTCGAGCCGGCCGGGGGAGAAGAAGCCGTCCGCAGTTGGAGCGGCAAAGCTGCCAGCGAGAGCGCGAGAAGGGCGACGTGCAGCATCGCCTGCCGCCGCGGGCCAAGGAGCCGGACAGAGAAATGCGCGTACGCGTAGCCGGCAAGCAGCGCAGCCTGAAAAAATACGAGACACGTGTTCCACACAGCGGGTGTTCCGCCCAGGAGGGGAAGCGCCAGCTTCGAGAACATCGGCTCGACGCTGAACAGGAGGGCGGCGTTGAGAAAGACGGCGAGCGTGAGGACGGCGACGACGAGCGTTGGCCACATGCGGAACAAAGGTCAACATAGAACGACGGAGTTGCGAGAGATCGGAGGCGTAGCGGCGGGATACGAGGTTCGTGTTCTCGAAGCTCGCGACTAAGCCCTCTGGCAACTCGCAGCTGTGTTGTTCTATGTTTGCATATTCCTCAGGCGGCACGTCGTCTGCATTCGTACGTCTCCCGGCCCATCCCTCTCTTCTCAGCCTATGAAGCTCCCAAACCCGTTCGAGGTAGTAAAAGGCGCCGCGAGCGGATCCGGAAGCAAGCCGCTGATCCGAGCGCTCCAGATCGGCGCCGGTGCCGCATCAGCCATCTGGATAGCGCTCCGGCTCCGCCGCGAGTTGTACGGGCCGGGCGGCACGAGGTTGAATCGCTATTCGCCCAGCGAGGAGATCGCCGCTTTTGAGAAGGAGCGTCGGGCAATCCGGGCCAAGAAGCTGGAACAGCGCAAGGGCGGCTGAGACACGCTCGATGGCGCGTCGGTCGCGATGTAGAATCCCGTGCTAATGCGGATCGTTCTGGCCGGCCTTCATCTCGTCGCGCTAGGCCTTGGGCTGGGCGCCGTCCTGGCGCGAGGCGCGGCGCTGCGTGACGAGCTGGATGCGACCTCGCTCAGGCGCGCCTTCCGGGCTGATACGATGTGGGGCATTGCGGCGGCCCTCTGGATCAGCACTGGTTTGTGGCGCGCATTGGCTGAGACTGAGAAGTCACTCGGCTACTATCTCTCGAATCACGTTTTCCTGGGGAAGATGGCGATGCTTGGCGTCATCCTGCTGCTCGAGATATGGGCGATGGCCGCACTGATCAGGTGGCGCAGGGCACTTGCTCGCGGCGTGCCGCCGGCGGAAGTCGCGGACCCGGCGGTCGCGCGCCGAATCGCGACGATAAGCCACGTCCAGGCGTTGGTCGTAGTAATGATGGTGTTCGCAGCAGTCGCTATGGCAAGGGGCTACGGCGCCCGTTAGCCCTCCTGATTTTTCTGCGTCGGACCTGCCGGGTTGCCCGTCATGACTGAGAATGCGAGGCCGGCCGTAACGAAGGTCGTGATTCTCGCGCGCGGGCTCGGAACGCGCATGCGAAAGGCCGATCCGCGCGCTCAAGTGGCGCCGGAACAAGCGGCCGCGGCCGACTCAGGAGTGAAGGCGATGATCCCGGTCGGCCGTCCTTTCCTGGATTTTCTGCTGAGCGCCGCGGCCGACGCGGGGTTCACACGAGCGTGCCTCGTCATCGGAGAGGAACACAGCTTTATCAGGTCACACTATGGCGAGGCGCATCCGCCGACGCGCATCGAGGTGAGCTTCGCGCTTCAGGTGAAGCCGCTCGGAACCGCCGATGCCGTCCTCGCGGCAGAGAGCTTCGTGGAGTCAGACGACTTCGTGGTTCTCAACTCAGACAACTATTATCCCGTGAGCGCCCTCGCGGCACTGCGCGTTGCACCGCCACCCGCGCTCGTCGCGTTTGAAAGGGATGCGCTGGTACAAGGCGGCAACGTGCCACCCGGGCGCGTTGAGAGATTTGGTGCCCTCGAAATCGATGGAAGGGGGATGCTCGAGCGCATTCTTGCGCGGCCCGATGCGTCGAGGGGCGCCGGCGAGGAGGTCGTCTACGCGAGCATGAACTGCTGGCTCTTCACCCCTGGGATATTCAGGGCTTGCCGCGAAGTTCCCTATTCGGCTCGGGGTGAACTCGAGTTGCCGCAGGCGGTGCAGCTTGCCATCGATCGCCACGGCGCCGAGTTCACCGCGTTGCGCGTTGCGACGCCAGTGCTGGATTTGTCGAGTCGTGCCGACATCGCGTCAGTCACCGAGCGACTGCGGGATATTCGCGTGGTGCTCTGAGCCTCGAGCGCCGAGCGCGTCCGCTCGGAGCGGAATGTCAACGGACACGCGGCCAGCATGGGGTCAGCAAAGCGAACCGTGAGCGACGAATTTTTCAGGCGAGAGTAGTCGCGCGCTCCAGCAATGATGCGAGGGTCTGATAGGGAACGGCGCCGCTCTGCCTCGCGATTTCCTTCCCGCCTTCGAAGACTATGGTAGTCGGGATGCCGCGCACCTGAAACGACTGGGACGTTGTCTGCGCCGCGTCGGTGTCGAGCTTTGCCACTATTGCGCGCCCCGAATAGTTCGCGGCCAGCTGGTCAACGGCTGGCGCCATCATCTTGCACGGGCCGCACCAGTCGGCGTAGAAATCCACGATCACCGGCACCGCGCTGTCGGCGATCGTTCGCGCAAAGCTGTCGTCGTCGAGGTGAATCGGGCGGTCGAGAAGCATCGGCTTGCTGCAGCTGCCGCACTTCGGCCGGTCGGCGGCGCGCGTCACGTCGACCCGATTCCAGCTCCCGCAAAACTGGCAGCGAATCGTCGTCTTTCTTGCCGTTTCCGCCTGCCCGGATGTCGCGCCCATGGTTTCGCTCCCGGCGATGTTAGTTTTTTTCGGATGACCCTTTCACAGATGCAAAAAGTGCCGCAGCCCGGAGATCAGGCGCCTGAGTTCACGGCGCGTTCAACTTCCGGAGAAAACGTCACACTCTCGTCATTCCGCGGCAAGCGCAACGTTCTGCTCGCGTTCTTTCCCCTTGCATTCACCAGTACGTGCACCGAGGAGCTCTGCGATTTCTCGCGGGCCCAATTCGACTTCGGTGAGGCCGACGTCGAAATTGTCCCCATCTCCGTCGATTCGGTGGATTCGCTCAGGGCATTCAAGAAGCTCGAGTCACTCTCGATGGACCTGGTCAGCGACTTCAGGCGGGACATATCGCGCGACTACGGCGTTCTTAACGAGGAGAAATTCTATTCGCGCCGCGCGTACTTCCTCGTCGACCGCGAAGGAATCGTGCGCTGGTCGCACGTCGAGGCGCACGGCGGCCTCAAGCGGGACAACGCGGAAATCCTTTCCGAGATAGCGAAGCTGCGCTGAACAAGGGCTAAACAGACGTAGACGGGCCAAACTGCGGCCGTGCGGTGACTCATTGTGACTCACTTCGCGGCCGTTCGTCATTGTGGTGCATCGCTGGGCTGCGACTCCCCGTGTTCCGGTGTCACAGCGCGCGATGACTGGTTTGAGGCAATGGTCCTGGCCCCGGGAGCCTATGCGCGAGAGCTTCGCGGGCGCACCCCTCGGCCGTAGCGCCGCCCCCCGGCGCAAGCAGGGGTTCAGCATGCTCGAGATGCTGGTGGTACAGAGACACCGAGACACTGAGAACTGCGCGGTTGGTTGAATTGATAGGAAGCCTGGGGATCGACTCGATTCCTGGGTTTCCTTTTTTTCGGGGAACGACAACTGCGAGGTCAGCCCGAGGCGAGATGGGCGGACCACTCATCAGCCCGCTGCCGGCGCAATTCCCAAATTCATTGTAGTTGCCTTCCTCTGTGCCTCGGTGCCTCTGTGGCAACCGCCCTCATCTCAGCTGGCACTGGTTCCGACCCCCGGCCGCCGGTGAAACGCGCACGTCTTTTCGGATCTCCGTAGATTTTTCGGGATGAGGATTCTCGTCATCGAGGACGACCCGACGGTGGGACGGTTCATCAAGCGGGGACTCGAGGAACACCGCTGGAGCGTTGACCTCGTGGCCGGGGGTGACGAAGGCGAGCAGCTTGCGCGTTCCGGCGGCTACGACCTCATCATTCTCGACATGCGGCTCCCCGGAAAGCCGGGCATCCGCGTTCTCAACGATCTCAGGGCGGGTGGTTTCGAAAGGCCGGTGCTCGTCCTCACCGCCCAGGATGCGATTGACGCGAAGGTCGAGACGCTGAGAGCGGGTGCCGACGACTATGTCACCAAGCCGTTCGCTTTCGAGGAGCTGCTCGCGCGGGTCGAGGCTCTCTCTCGCCGCCCTCGCGTACTCGCATCTCCGGCTCTCAAAGTATCCGACCTCGAGTTACACCTCGACACCCGCGAGGTGAGACGCAAGGGCACGCCGATCGAGCTGACGCCGAAGGAATACACCGTCCTCGAGTACCTCATGCGGCACGCCGGCCGGGTGATGAGCCGCACGCTGATTACAGAGTACGCATGGGGATATCACTTCGATCCTGGCACCAACATCGTGGATGTCGTGATCAACCATCTGCGCAAGAAGATCGACGCCACCTATTCGACAAAGCTCATTCACACCATTCGCGGCGTTGGATACGTGATTCGCGCCAACGGCGCTGCGGCAAAGGTCTAGCCGCCGGTGGCATCCACCCGGACCAACCTCACGGCGGCGTTCGTGATGGGCCTCGCAGTAGTGACGGCGGCCGTCGAGCTTACGGTCTGGACCGTCCGTAGCTCTTCGGTTTACAGCGATATCGCGCGGTACGCCACGTCGCAGGCTGATCTCGCGGCTAGCCTGATTGCCGAGAGCGCGGAAGGGGCACAGCCGGTTGTAATCGGACCAGACACCGCGGCTCAGGCGCTCGTAATCACCACGCGTCTGGGCGCAATGCTCAGCGCCTTCCCCGACTACGTCACGGTGCTCGATCGTGGCGGCACGCCGATATACCGCTCGCCCGCAAGCCTGCGCCTGAGTTCCGACGACGCCACGTTGCTCGACGAGCAGATCGCCAATCTGCCCACGGGCGGCCCGCCCGGCCTGCTCTCGCTAGGCCGACTCGACGAGCGACTCCTGCTAATCGCGCGCACTCTGTCGCGCCCGGGAGGAATGACGGTCGGACGCGTAGTAGTCGGCGTGCCAACTGTCGCGGCGACGAGACTGCCGCGCCAGGTCTCAATTGTGTTTTTCATTGTCGTCCCAGTGATGATTCTCGTCGCGGGATGGATCGCGTGGATGGCGTTCGGTCAGACAGCTCAACGGCTCGCCAGAATTTCGCACGACGTCGCGGCGGTAAGTGACGGCCGCAGTCTGCATCGGCGCCTGAGCATGGATCACGCGGGCAAGGAGTTCGAGTCGCTCGTCTCGACGCTGAACGAAATGATAGAGCGTCTCGAGACATCGTTCATGGGTCTGCGACGATTCACCGCCGACGCGAGCCACGAGTTGAAGACACCGCTGGCGGTGCTGAGGGCCGACGTCGAGCGCGCTATGACCGAGACCTCACACAACGAGCGGCTCGTCGCACTCGAGGAAGCGCTGCACGAAACGACGCGGATGGCCGACCTCGTCGAGAGTCTGCTCACTCTCGCGCGCGCGGACGAAGGACGCTTTGACATCCATCGCGAGCCCGTCGAGCTGAGGCCGCTCGTTCAGGACGTATACGAAACGGCCCTCATCCTAGGCGAAGGGGCAGGCGTCGCTGTAAACTTTCCGTTCACCGCCGACGTGACCGTGATGGGCGACCCGACACGACTCAGGCAGCTCTTCCTCAACCTCGTCACCAACGCGATCAAGTACACGCCTGCGGGGGGCAAGGTGGACATCGGGCTCGGCCTGCATCCCGACAACGTTACGTTCGCCGTGCGCGACACCGGCATCGGCATCGCGGCCGCCGATGTGCCGCACATCTTCGAGCGTTTCTGGCGAGCCGACCGGGTGAGGTCACGCATGTCGGAGCGCGGCGGATTCGGCCTCGGCCTGGCCATCGGCCAGTGGATCGCCCAGGCACACGGCGGCACTCTTACTGCATCATCGAGACTTGGCCGGGGAAGTCTTTTTACGGTGACGCTCCCTCTCGCCAGATAAGAACGACATAGCGACGCGGGGCGCTGATCATCCACAATGCTCAGTCTTTTGCGTCTCTTCGTGACACAGCCAGATGCGTCTCTGCGTTTTTCATGGATTCTTAATCTTGCCGGCATTACATCGGCGGTCGGCTCAGAATAAGCTATACGTCACCAACCATTCCCCGGTGATTCAATGTTCAATCAACTGATCGAGTCGAAGCCCAAGAAGCAGAAGATGGCAGGCGGAACTGTGTTCAGCATGGTCCTCCATGGCGGACTCATCACTGCCGCCGTCATCGCGACGGCCTCCGCCGGTATCGCCGACGACAAGACGAAGGCGGAGAAGATCCAGTTCGTCGAAATGAAGAAGGAGCCGCCGCCGAAGCCGAAAGAGCCGCCTCCGCCTCCGCCGAAGGAGGTCGTAATGAAGGCGCCCCCGCCGAAGGGCTTTCAGGTGCTTCGCGCTCCTGTCGACATTCCGATCAAGATTCCTGATATCGATCTGAGCAAGAAAGTGACTGACGAGGCCGACTTCAGCGGAAAGGGCGTGAAGGGCGGAATCGCCAAGGGCGTCGAGGGCGGCACACCCGTAAGGCTCAGCGACGAGCCGTACTTCGACTTCCAGGTGGAGAAGCCCGTCGCGCAGATCCCGGGAACAGGCGCCCCGCGCTACCCCGACGCACTCAGGTCTTCCGGCGTGGAAGGCGAGGTTCAGGCGCAGTTCGTGGTGAACGAAGATGGCAGGGCCGCGACGAGCACGTTCAAGGTTCTCAAGGCCACCAACGAGTTGTTCGCGAGCTCCGTTCGCGCGGCGCTGCCAAACATGAGGTTCTATGCGGCTGAAGTCGGCGGGAAGAAGGTGAAGCAGCTCGTGCAGCAGAGTTTCCAGTTCAAGCTCGACAGATAAAAACCCACTCACGGAGAACACGCATCCATGCAACTCTCGCTTATCGATCTTTGGTCCGAAATGGGCGGTTTCGCCAAAGGAATCGTGTACGTCCTCGCCATCATGTCCATCTGGTCTCTCTCGATCACCATCAAGAAGTGGTGGGACCTTCGCAAGGCGCAGTCCGAGACGCGCAAGTTCGCGCCCGAGTTCTCCCAGTTTCTCGAAGAGGACAACCTCAATGAGGCGGTAAGCCTCTCCGAGAAGTACAAGAAGTCACACGTTGCGCGCGTGCTCGGCGGGGCCCTTGGTGAGATCAAGCCGCTGATCCAGGATGGCACTGTCAGCGTCGGCGACATCAATTCGGCGGAGCGTGCGATCGAGCGCGAGATGCTCATGACGATCACGGAGCTCAAGCGCGGCCTCGCGATTCTCGCGACGGTGGGCGCCACGGCGCCATTCGTCGGCCTGCTTGGTACCACCATGGGAATCGTGAACTCGTTCGTAGGCATGGCGGCGTCCGGATCGGGCGGCCTGTCGGCGATCTCGGCCGGTGTCGCCGAGGCGCTCATCACGACGGCTTTCGGTCTTCTCGTCGCCATTCCGGCCGTGTGGTCCTATAACTACTTCCAGACCAAGATCGACAATCTCACCGCCGAGATGACCTACACCTCCAAGGAAATGATCGATTACATGATCAAGAACGTAAGCGGCGAGTTCGGCCGGTCGCGCTTCACTCGCGAGTTCAACACGACCGCATCGAGCGGATCCGCGCCGATCTCGCAGTAAGAGCCAGGGGGATCTAACATGGCAATGTCAGTTGGCGGCAGCGGCGGTGGCGTAAAGGCCGAGCCGAATGTCGTGCCGATGATCGACATCATGCTGGTGCTTCTGATCATCTTCATGCTTGTCGTTCCCGCCATTAGCGCGGGGTTCGTGGCTGTCCCGCCGCAGGGAGTAAATCTTAAGCCGCATCCTGAAGAGGAACGCGACCAGGTGCTTGGTATAGACGCGGACGGCCAGTATTTCCTTAATAAGGCGCCAATTCCGAACGCCGAGCTGGGCCAGCGGCTGAAGGCGATTTACGCGGCCCGCGAAGAGGACAAGCTGCTTTACGTCAAGGCGCACAAGGACCTCCTTTATGGAAAGGTGATCGATGCTCTCGACATCGCGGCCAAGAACGATGTGCGGGTGACCGGCATGATCACCGATCAGCGGCCGGGCACGATGTCGCTGGTTGCAACCGATAACCTCATGGGGCCGGCCGCGACGCCGGGTGCCGCACCGGCGGCACCGGCAGCACCTCCACCTGGAGGACAGCCCTGATGGCAGGAATGACCGCTGGCGGAGCCAAGGGGCTCACGAACGAGCCGAACGTCGTTCCAATGATCGACATTCTGCTCGTGCTGCTGATCATCTTCATGCTCGTTGTTCCGATGTCGCGGAAGGCAATCGACCTTCAGCTTCCGGATCCCACCGAAACAACGCAAAGCTCCAATCCGCCGCCGCAGATCGTGCTCGAGGTTCTGCCCGGCGACAAGTTTCTGCTGAACAAGGAGCCTCTCACCAAGGCGACGCTGGCGCCCCGTCTTAAGGAGATCTACGACGGGCGTCCTGAGAAGATCATCTTTGTCAAGGGTGATCCCAAGGTGAAATATTCGGAGGTCATCTACGCCATGGATGTGTCCCGTGGAGCAGGTGTGAAGGTCATCGGCGTGTCGCCGAAGGACGCGTCGACATAGAGGCGAAGTATCGGCCTCCGGTCGGGATACCGAGCAAGAGAGAGAGACGGTGGACGGGTGTCGCCGCCTCTCTTTTTGCGCATGGACTGATAATCCTGCTCATTATCTATCCGGTGGCGCGCACCAGTTTCGACGGGACGCCAACGGTGGGCGGCGGCGGAGCGGGACCCGCTGGCGGCGGTGGCGGCGGATCTGGCGGAGATGCGGGCGAGCAGCGGCTCCGCTACGTGCGGCTCACGCCCACGTTGCCCGACGCTGCGACGCAGGTCGCGCCGCCGCCCAAACCCGTCGAGCCGCCGAAGCCGGTTCCGTCACTATTGACGCCTGCGCCGGTTACCGCGCCTCCGGTTGCTTCGGCCACCGGATCCGCGGTTACGGGGACCGGCACCGGGACAAGCGGCACCAGTGGCGCTGGTCCCGGCAGCGGTGGCGGTATCGGTTCGGGAACAGGCACCGGCACGGGCACCGGAAATGGTCCAGGCACCGGAGGAGGTCCGGGCACCGGCTTTCCGCCAACTCCCACCCAGTTCTTCCTGCCGCCACTTCCGGCACCGGCATCGGTGCGCGGGTACCATCTCATCGCATACTTTGACGTCGACGACAAAGGCCAATCGACCTTGCTCGGCTTCAATCCGTCGCGCGACGGCGGTTACAACCGACGACTGCGCGATGTGCTGATGGCGTTGAGATTTCGCCCCGGTGTGCGGCCAGACGGAACGCCGGTGCGCGATACGGTGGATATTCAGTTCATTTTCTGAGGGCTATCTGGCGGCGTCACGCCCACTTGCGTTAAATTCCGCGCGCCTGATCACCGGGCACGATGCGGTGTCCCCTCAAGCCTGCGGAGACGTGGATGAGCAGCATGCCCGGCCCTGGAGATGCCCAAGCGTCTTCGGGCGGATTCGTAAAGGCATTAACGCTGACAGACGCAACGATGCTCGTCGCCGGATCCATGATCGGGTCCGGGATCTTCATCGTCTCCGCCGACATCGCCCGAACCGTCAACTCGCCCCTCTGGCTGCTGCTAGCCTGGGTCGCCGCCGGCGTGATCACTATGCTCGGCGCACTTGCATACGGCGAGCTTGCGGCGATGTATCCGCGGGCGGGCGGCCAGTACGTCTTTCTTCGAGAATCCATGGGCCCACTCATGGGTTTTTTGTATGGATGGACGCTCTTTATCGTCATTCAGACCGGCACCATCGCGGCTGTTGCGGTGGCGTTCGGCCGGTTCCTTGGAGTGCTGTGGCCCGACATCACGCCTGATCGGTTCGGATGGTTCCCGCAATTCGACGTGATGACTCCGGGCGGCAAGATCGAGCTCGGGCTGACGCCCCAGCGGCTCGTCGCGCTGACCACAGTGTGGATCCTGACGTGGATCAACCTGCGCGGCGTGCGGGAAGGGAAGCTCGTCCAGACGACACTGACGATTGTGAAGACGGGCGCGCTCGCGGCGCTGATCCTGCTCGGTCTCACCATCGGGAGGAACGCCGATGCACTCGCGGCCAACTTCGGCCCCGGGAGATTCGTGGGCGACATCGACGTCACGTCGGTCTTCCTGATCGGCTTCGGCGCTTCGCTCGTCGGCTCTCTCTTTTCGGCCGACGCCTGGAACAACGTGACATTTGCCGCGGCGGAAGTTCAGAATCCGAAGCGCAACCTTCCCCTCGCGCTGCTGCTGGGGACGGGGCTGGTCAGCACGCTCTACATTCTCGCCAACGTCGCCTACCTGAACGTCATCCCGCTTGACGGCACGGCGGACGCAGCAACGGTCATCGGGCGCGGCATTCAGAACGCGACGCAGGACAGAGTGGGCAGCGCTGCGGCGGAAGTGATCTTCGGCCCCATTGGCGGAACGATAATGGCGTCGGCGATCCTGATATCCACCTTCGGCTGCAACAACGGGTTGATTCTGGCCGGCTCCCGGGTTTACTACGCGATGGCGCGCGACGGACTCTTCTTCAAGGGCGCCGGCATTCTCAACAGAAATCATGTTCCGGCGACGGCGCTCATCGTGCAGGCGATCTGGACGAGCCTGCTCTGTCTCACCGGCACGTACGGGCAGCTCCTCGACTACGTGATCTTCGCGGCGCTGATATTCTACGCGCTGACGACGATAGGTTTATTCATTCTCAGGTCGAAGCGCCCGGACGCCGAGCGTCCATACCGCGCGATCGGCTATCCCGTCCTGCCGGCACTCTACATCGTGCTGGCTTCGACGGTCGCGGTGATCCTGCTGATCGCGGAGAAGACTCGCGCGCAGGCCATCTCTGGCCTCGTTCTTGTCGCGATCGGAATTCCCGTCTACTTCGTGTGGCGCAAGGCGGGCACGCAGTCCGGGGACGCCGTCTAGCACCATCAGCATTTCGTTTCACAACCATCCGTAATACTTCGCCGAGTTGGGCGCTGCAACGGGCGTCTACCGGTTACCCTCAGGAGATTTTCGATGAAGCTTTGGATTTACCCGGTGTTCCGTCGCGCAATTCCAGTCGCGCTTGTCGCGCTCACGGTGCTGATCGGCGGTTCCGTTTCCGCTCCCATCGCTATCGCGCAGGCAGGCAGCGCCGCCGCCGATCCGGCGCAAGCCGAGGCTACCCATCGTCCGGGTGGCGAGGCGAACCTCGTGATTCCGGATCTCTCCGTGGTCTCGTTCCTCGGGATGCCCGGGAGCACCCTGTTGATGCTCGGGCTCATCGTCTGCGCCGCGGGGCTGCTTTTCGGACTCGTCATCTACGGCCAGCTCAAGCGAATGCCGGTGCATGCGTCGATGCTCGAGATCTCGGAGCTCATCTACGAGACGTGCAAGACCTACCTCATCACGCAGGGAAAGTTCATCCTGATCCTCGAGCTGTTCATCGGCTTCGTCATCCTCCTGTATTTCGGGGTTCTGCTCGACTTCGAGCCGATCAAGGTCGCGACGATTCTGCTGTTCAGCCTTATCGGCATCGGCGGCAGTTATGGAGTTGCGTGGTTCGGCATTCGCGTGAACACGTTCGCCAATTCGCGCACCGCGTTCGCCAGCCTGAAGGGCAAGCCCTACCCCTGCTACGCGATTCCGCTGAAGGCGGGAATGAGCATCGGCATGCTGCTCATCTCGGTAGAGCTGCTGCTGATGCTGTTCATTCTTCTCTTCATTCCCGGCGATTACGCCGGCGCCTGCTTCATCGGCTTCGCGATCGGTGAGTCGCTCGGTGCAGCGGCGCTCAGAATCGCGGGTGGAATCTTCACGAAGATCGCCGACATCGGGGCTGACCTGATGAAGATCGTGTTCAACGTGAAGGAGGACGATGCGCGCAACCCGGGAGTCATCGCCGACTGCACGGGCGATAACGCCGGCGACTCGGTGGGCCCAAGCGCTGACGGATTCGAGACGTACGGCGTCACCGGTGTCGCGCTGATCTCGTTCATCCTGCTCGCGGTGACGGACACGACCATTCAGGTGCAGCTCCTCGTGTGGATTTTCGCGATGCGCATCATGATGATCATCGCGAGCGGGCTCTCATACCTCGTCAACGAGGCGATTGCGAAGGCGCGATATGTCAACGTGGACAAGATGAACTACGAAGCGCCGCTGACGTCGCTGGTGTGGCTCACGTCCATCGTGTCCGTCGTCCTCACGTACATCGTTTCCTTTTTCCTCATCAGCGACCTCGGTGACGGTTCGCTGTGGTGGAAGCTGTCCACCGTGATCACCTGCGGCACGCTCGCGGGCGCGATCATCCCGGAGCTGGTGAAGATCTTCACGTCGACAGAATCGGGACACGTGAGGGAAGTGGTCACGTCGTCGCGCGAAGGCGGTGCTTCGCTGAACATCCTGTCGGGCCTGGTCGCCGGAAACTTCAGTGCGTACTGGCTCGGCATCGTGATCATGATGCTCATGTCGATCGCTTACGGCGTCAGCACGCTCGGCATGGGCGCGCTGATGATTGCGCCCGCGGTGTTCGCGTTCGGACTTGTCGCGTTCGGATTCCTCGGGATGGGGCCGGTGACGATTGCCGTCGATTCATACGGCCCGGTGACCGACAACGCACAATCGGTCTTCGAGTTGTCGACGATCGAGCAGATGCCGGGCGCTGCTGCAGAGATCCAGCAGAATTACGGATTCACGCCGAACTTCGAGCGGGCAAAGCATCTGCTCGAGGAGAACGACGGCGCCGGCAACACGTTCAAGGCGACGGCCAAGCCGGTTCTCATCGGCACCGCCGTGGTCGGAGCGACGACGCTCATATTTTCGATCATCGTCGGGCTGACGAAGGGTCTCCAGCCTGAGTTCGTCGTCAATCTTTCGCTGCTGCATCCGCCATTCCTGCTTGGCCTCGTGACGGGCGGTGCCGTGATTCACTGGTTCGTCGGCGCTTCCACCCAGGCGGTAACCACCGGCGCATACAGGGCGGTGGAATTCATCAAGGCCAATATCAATCTCGAGAGCTCCGCGAAGGCGTCCGTTGCGGACAGCAAGAAGGTTGTCGAGATCTGCACCAAGTACGCGCAGAAGGGGATGTTCAACATCTTCCTGACGGTGTTCTTCTCGACGCTGGCGTTCGCTTTCGTCGAGCCCTACTTCTTCATCGGCTACCTGATCTCGATCGCACTGTTTGGACTCTACCAGGCGATCTTCATGGCCAACGCCGGTGGCGCGTGGGACAACGCGAAGAAGATCGTGGAGGTCGAGCTGAAGCAGAAGGGAACCGATCTGCACGCGGCGACGGTCGTCGGCGATACCGTCGGCGATCCGTTCAAGGACACGTCTTCCGTCGCCTTGAACCCGATCATCAAGTTTACGACGCTGTTCGGACTGCTGGCTGTCGAGCTGGCGGTGTCGATGACGGAGCAGCGCGGGCCGATGCTCAGCCATGTTCTGGCAGCGACATTTTTCCTCGTGTCGGTATTCTTCGTGCATCGCTCCTTTTACGGGATGCGTATCGAAAAGCAGTAAACAATCATGTCACTTTTCGCCCGGAAGCCGATCGCTGACCTTCTCGTGGAGGAGGGCCATCCCAACGCGCTGAAGCGCGCGTTGGGTGCCGGTGATCTGATCATGCTTGCCATCGGCGCCGTGATCGGGGCAGGCATTTTCTCGTCGATCGGCACGGCTGCGGCCGGCGAGATTCTGCCTTCGGGCGTCGTCGTCCGCTACGGCGCTGGCCCGGCACTGGTGGTCTCGTTCATCCTGCTCGGTGCGGTGTGCGGCCTCGCTGCGCTCTGCTACGCCGAGCTGGCCTCGATGATTCCGCAGGCCGGAAGCGCCTACGCGTACTCCTATGCCACGCTGGGCGAGATCGTGGCGTGGATCATCGGGTGGGATCTGATACTCGAATACGCCGTGGGCAACGTGGCCGTCGCGGTAGCCTGGGCCGGGTATTTCTCATCGTTCCTGTCGGCGTTCGGGATATCGTTTCCCGAGTGGGCGACGCACGGGTACCGGGCGGTGACGCTCAGCTCCGATCCCGCGGTGCAGAGTCTACTTCAAACTGCGCCGCGCGTCGCGGGGGTTCCGATACTGGTGAACATCCCGGCGTTCGCGATCGTAATGGCGATCACCTGGCTTCTCCTGCGCGGCGTGCGTGAGAGCGCGCGGGCGAACAACATCATGGTGGTGGTAAAGCTGCTCGTGCTCGGGCTGTTCGTCGTCGTTGGCGCCATGAACATCGACACATCCAACTACGTGCCCTTCGCGCCGAACGGCTGGCGCGGAATCCATCAGGGCGCGGCGATCGTGTTCTTTGCGTATATCGGGTTCGATGCGATCTCGACGGCGGCCGAAGAGACGAAGAACCCGCAACGCAACATGCCGATCGGAATACTCGGCGGGCTCGCCATCTGCACCGTCATCTATGTCATCGTCGGGGCGGTGGCGACGGGAATCGTTCCATATGCGGAGCTCAAAGCGGCTGACCCGCTGTCGAAGGCGCTGACGATGGCCGGTCTGGAGACCGCGAGCTGGATCGTCGCCTTCGGCGCCGTGGTTTCGCTCACCGCGGTGCTGCTCGTGTTTCAGTACGGGCAGCCGCGAATCTTCTATGCGATGGGACGTGACGGACTGCTGCCGCGTTGGGCGTCGAAAGTCCATCACAAGTCTCGCGTGCCGCACATCACAACTCTGGTAACCGGCGTGGCGGTGGCGCTGGGGGCGCTGTTCGCGGACGAGAACGAGATCTACGACCTCACTAACATCGGGACGCTGTCGGCGTTCGCGATTGTCTGCATCGGCGTGCTGGTGCTGCGCTATACCGACCCTGACCGGCCGCGGCCATTCCGGGTGCCCTTTGTGTGGCCGGTGACCGTTATCGGCGCCGGCTCGTGCATTTACATCATGACCGGCCTGCCGGTACGCGCGTGGGAGCGCTTCGGGATCTGGCTCGCCATTGGGATTGCGTTGTATTTCGTGTACGGTTTCAGGAACTCGACGCTCAGACGGGGTGTCCGCCCTGAGCGCATCCCTCCGCCGCAATAGTCCGATGTTCATCATCTCACAGCTCCGCAGGATCTCGCTGACCAAGTGGATCCTCATCGCGATGTTCATCGGGGTGTTGATCGGCTACTTCGCGCCCGAATTCTCAGCGTCGCTAAAGGTCTTCTCCAACGTGTTTCTGAGGATGATCAAGTCCATCATCGTGCCGATCATCTTCGGTACGCTGGTGGTCGGAATCGCCGGTCACGGCGACGACATGAAGCGAGTCGGGCGCCTCGCCTTCAAGTCGATCATCTACTTCGAGATCGTGACCACGCTGGCATTGTTCATAGGTCTCGCGGCCGCGAACATCACGAGGCCGGGAGACGGAGTGGTGCTGGCGGCGTCGGCTGAGCAGGGAAAGCAACTCGCAGGCAACACGCCGACCGCATCCGGCTTCATCGAACATGTCGTCCCGACCAGTTTTTTCGAGGCAGCAACCAAGAACGACGTCCTCCAGGTAGTCTTCTGGTCGATCCTCTTTGCCGTTGCGCTGTCGCAGGTCCGCGGGCGCCCGAAGGAGATCGTTCTCGCCGGGGCGGAGGGCATCGCCGAGGTGATGTTCAAGTTCACCGGGATAGTCATGCGATTTGCGCCGATCGGAATCGGCGCGGCGATGGCGGTTACGGTGGGACACAGCGGCATCGGAGTGCTGGTCAACCTCGGCAAGCTGATACTGACTCTGTACGGCGCGCTGGTCGTGCTCGTCCTGTTCGTGCTGGTGCCAATCGCCTACTTCTTCAAGGTTCCGATCAGACAGTTTCTGCGGGCGGTGAAGGAGCCGGCGCTGATCGCGTTTTCGACGACGTCGTCAGAAGCCGCGCTGCCGCGGGCGATGCAGGCGATGGAGTCGATCGGGGTGCCACGGCGCATCGTCGCCTTCGTAATGCCCACCGGGTACTCGTTCAACCTCGACGGAACGACCCTCTACCTTGCAGTGGCTTCGGTTTTCGCCGCGCAGGCGGCAGGTGTCGACATGACACTGGGGCAGCAGCTCGTGATGATGTTGACGCTGATGCTGACGAGCAAGGGGGTCGCCGCCGTGCCGCGTGCTTCGCTCGTGATTCTTTCCGGTACACTTGCGTCGTTCGGGCTGCCGCTCGAGGCCGTCGCTCTGATCCTCGGTGTGGACGAACTGATGGACATGGCGCGCACGACTGTGAATCTGGTGGGGAACTGCCTTGCGACGGTGGTTATGGCGCGGCTGGAAGGGGAGTTCGTCCCGGTGCCGGATGAGGCTGCTGTGGAGTCGCTGGCGGCGTAGCTCTAAGAGCGAGCTGGATCAACAGCGGTACTGATCAACAGCGGTACTGATCAACAGCTTTACCACAGATGGCACAGATGGTCGCAGATGACACAGATGATGAGCGGAACTACAACTGATTCATGGGGAACAACGGAACGTCCTAGTGACCACGGCCGAACAGAAGGCCAGTTCGATTTGCTTTACCCGATGGGGCCTGTTGCTTGGAAAGCGTCCCAGCCCGTTTCACAGCCCGCGGTGCTGTCGTTCCTCCTAGTCTATCTGTAGTTCCGCTCTTCATCTGTGTCATCGGCGACCATCTGCGCATCTGTGGTGAAATCAGTTGTAGTTGTAGTTGCAATACTCCCGGTACGCCTAGCCAGAGCCGCCGCCCACTTGACTGCCCCGCAACAGGGAACGATGTCTCCCTGACGGACCTGAGCGCCTGGCACGGCAGATCTGAGCCGTTGCTCGAGTCGCTTTCGGAGCAGCGATCCCTTCTGCATCAATCCGCCAGCAAGGGCAACCGGCACGCTGGCGCGGTCATCGCCGAAGAGCCGCGTTGCAAGCGTCCTCACATGAAGCACCAGCTCTTCAACTGCGATTCCCACGAGGGCGTTGGCTCGCGCGTCGCCGTTTGCGGCCGCGTTCAATACAACCGGGGCGAGCGCCGCAACCTCCTTTCCCGTCGCCGCCAGCGCCCATGGGATGAGCTCGGTCGGGTCATTCAGCTGGGCGGCGGTGAGAATGGCCCCTGTAAGCTCCGTCGCCGGTTCTCGGCCGTCCGAGGCGGCCGCAACAATCGCCAGCGCGCGGCGTCCGATCCAACGTCCGCTTCCTTCATCACCCACCGCGGGACCCCAGCCGCCGCAACGCGCGGAAATCCCGGAAGGCCCACGCCCATGGGCAATCGAGCCCGTGCCCGAGATCAGAAGGACGCCGGGTCCATTGCCGAAGGCGTCGTAAAGTGCAATCTCGCCGTCGCCGACGACAATGATCTGGTCCGCGATCTCGCGATCCTCGAGTGCGGCGACGAGCGCGCGCTGTACGGCGGGGCGGCCGACGCCGGCGACTCCCGCCACGAGCACGCGCGGACGCGCTGCTTCGTGCCCCGCCGCGGCAATGGTCTGCCTCACGAGAGCGGCGATCACTTCAGCCGATTCATCGGTGAGGTCCGGAGCAGTAGCTGAACCGGCTCCAGTCATCTCAGCGACAACATCTCCATCGGCGCCGGCAACCATCACGCGAGTCTTCGAGCCGCCTCCATCGACCCCCGCAACGAGTTGAATCAATGCTCAGCCGCGCGGGAGTCGGCGTGCGTTAAGGACGACAGGATGCCGACCGTCATCGTGATCGACGTCCCGATGAGGACATACCATGGCCACGCTATTTTCGAGAACGGAGTGAGAATTCCCGCCAGGGACGGAAGCACGGGCAACAGCGCTTTCGAGAAGACGACGAATGTCATGACGATCAGTCCGGCTGCCATTCCCATAATGGCATCTCGCTGGATTGCCCTTCGCCACAGCAAACCGAGGAAAAATCCCCCGAGCAGGGCGCCGTATGTGAACGATGCGATCGACAGTGCGACGACCACCACCGGCGTGCCCTGCTGTCGGTAGAGAAGCGCCGCAATGAGGAGAATCGCACCCCAGACAAGCGAGAATCGGCGGGCGAGCCGGAACGTGCGGGCCTCGTCTGGCTTGTTTCTGCTGAGCGGAAGCCAGATATCGTGAACGGTTGCCGCGGCCAGCGAGTTGATGGATCCGGAGAGAGTGCTCATCGACGCAGCGAGAATGGCGGCGACCACCAGACCCGTGAGGCCAGGTGGCATGACGTCGACGACAAACCTCGGGAAGATCGAATCGGGCACGGCGAAAGTGCGGCCCTGGTAATACGCGAACAATCCGAGACCAATCATCAGGAACAACCCGAACTGCACGAACACGGCGATTCCGCTGCCGATTAACGCCCGGCGCGCGTCCTTCAGGCTTCCCGACGCGAGCAGGCGCTGCACGATGAGCTGATCCGCGCCGTGCGATGCCATGGACAAAAAAGCTCCGCCGAGCAGGCCGGCAAACATCGTCTGCGCGCGATCGAACCCCATGTACGTGTCTACCGCCTGAAGCTTTCCTGCCTGACCGACGGTGTCGAGGATCGATCCCCAGCCCCCGCTTACGCCGCGGCCGATGAGGATCAGGGCGGCAACGCCTCCAGCGATGTAGACAACGGTCTGAATCACGTCAGTCCAAACGACGGCCTTCATGCCGCCGTGATAGGTATAAAGGAGCGTGAGCAGCCCAAGCATCAGGATCGAAACGGGCGTGACATACTCCCGCGGAACCGCCGGCCCGATTATCAGCGCGATCGGAATCGCAGTTGCGAATACACGAACCGAATCACCGAATGCGCGGGTGAACATGAACACCGTGGACGCGAAGCGGCGCGTCGGGAGTCCGAAGCGCCGCTCGAGCAGCGCGTAAGCCGTCACGAGCTCGCCCTCGTAGTACCGCGGCAGCAGCGTGTATGCGACGACGATGCGGCCGAGCACGTAACCGGCGGCGATCTGCAGAAATCCGAGGTTGGTCGTGTAGGCGAGCCCGGGAATGCTGATGAACGTGAGCGCGCTCGTCTCGGTGGCCACCACGGAAAAGAGGATGGCCCACCACGGAATCTTCCTGTCCGCTATGAAGTAGTCCTTCGCGTCCTTCTGATCTCTCCCGAGCCAGATGCCGAGTGCGGTGGTGCCGGCGAGGTAGAGAACGAGCACAAAAAAATCGAGGGCGGTGAAATTGGCCTTCATTTCACCACCCTCGAAGGGTGTACACGTGCGATCGGCAAACTATGCGGTGAACGAGGTACCGCAGCCGCATCCGCCGGTGGCGTTGGGATTCTTGAACGTGAATCCCGAGCCCTGCATGGATGAGACATAGTCGATTGTCACCCCGGAGATGTACTGCGCCGAGAATGGATCCACAAAGACCTTGAAGCCTTCGTTGTCGAGCACAAAGTCGTCGTCGGCGCTCTTGTCCTCGATGACGAGGCCGTACTTGAAGCCGCTGCAGCCGCCCGGCTGCACGCTGACGCGGAGGCCACCCTGTTCAGAAGTGACCCCTTCGGCTTCCATGAACTTCTTTACCTCGACGGCCGCGCCCGGCGTGACCGTGAGCTCGATATCCGATGTTGTCGATGACGACATTCATGACCTCCTGTGCCTGCCCATAAAACTAGGGCGACGACAGCGTGGATGGTAGGGCGGCCGAGTTTGTCCATTTCTGGCACCCCTCCCACTCTTAATTGTATTGCGCGAATTCGGGAACAGAGGTACCGTCTGCGTCGCCCAGGGTTGCAGAGAGTGGAACGACCGTCGCGCGATCGTCCGGGGCAGCCTTGAATCAGCCAGGAGAAGGCCGCGGCGCGGCGGCCGCCTGGTCGAGGGCCTGCTGCCGCGAAGCAGCCGACCGTTCACTCACCTTGCTGCCATCGACTCCCTCGCCTCGAAACGACCGTGCGATCCACGCGAACGCTGCGGCGGCCACGCCGAGGAGCACGATTCCCATCAGGGTCTCGCCGAAAATCAGCTTGCCGATGCCGAACAGGGACGAATACACGGCAACGATGCCGGCAATCCAGTTCGTCCATGCGAGAACTCCGCCTTCAATTCCCTCATGGCCAAATCCCGCCCGCTCGGCGATCCGTCTCCAGCCGCGACCACCAGGCCGGACACGGCGATAAAACGCCTCGAGGACGGAGTCTGGTTCCGGGCTCGTCATGAAGGTCACGCCAAGCCAGACGACGGTGCTGATAGCGACTGTCAACAGCATGATCGTGGCGTCCGCGTTGGGATCACCTTCGGCGAATCGTTGCGGAACTGTCTGAAAGGCGACGATCGACACCACGAACGACGAGATCATGGCGCTGATCTCGGACCAGGCGTTGATGCGCCACCAGTACCAGCGGAGGATGAGCACCAGCCCCGTCCCGGCACCGAGCGCGAGGAGGAATTTCCAAGCCTGCTCGATGGACGACAGCTGCGAGGTGACTCCGATGGAAGCGACGAACAGAAACACCGTTGCAATACGCGAGATTTTCACATAGTGAGCCTCGGTCGCGGACTTCCGGATGAAGCGCTTGTAGAAATCGTTGACTAGGTACGACGCGCCCCAGTTGAGATGAGTACCGACTGTGGACATGTACGCGGCGGCGAAACCCGCCATCATTACTCCCTTCCACGGGGTCGGAAGGTGATCTACGAACGCGCGCACATATCCCGATTCCTTGTCGGCAAGGCCAGGATACAGGACGACAGTGCAGAGCCCGGTGACGATCCACGGCCACGGGCGGAGGGCGTAGTGCGCGACCTGGAAGAAGAGCGTGGCGAGAACGCCGTCGCGCTCGGTCTTCGCTGAAAAAATCCGCTGCGCAACGTAGCCGCCGCCGCCCGGCTCGGCGCCCGGATACCAGGCCGCCCACCACTGTACCGAGAGATACGTCGCGAGAGTGAGAATCGGCATCCAGGCATACGCCTCGAAGCCAGCGCTGGTCACGCCGACTGGAAGCACCGACAGCGCGGCGTCACCAGAACCGAAATGCTCGCCCAGTTTCACCTTCAGCACGTCGATGCCGCCCACCGCGCGAACGGAATACACGGCGAGAATTATGACCGCCGCCATCTTCACGACGAACTGGATGAGATCGGTCCAGAGTACTGCCCAGAGGCCCGCCGCCACCGAGTAGATGAGGGTGATGACGAAGCAGATCCCCACCGCGAGAACGGGCGACACGCCAAGCGAGATCGTGAGAATCTTGATCATCGCCCGTGTCACCCATCCGAGGATGATTAGGTTGATGGGAATCGCAAGATAGATCGCGCGGAATCCCCTGAGGAAACTGGCCGGCGAGCCACTGTAGCGTATTTCGGCGAACTCGACGTCGGTCATCACGTTCGCCCTTCGCCACAGCCGGGCGAAGAAGAATACGGTGAGCATCCCGCTCATTACCATGTTCCACCAGAGCCAGTTGCCCGCTACGCCGTGAGCGGCGACGAGACCGGTCACGACTAACGGTGTGTCCGCCGCGAACGTCGTGGCGACCATCGAGGCTCCGGCGAGCCACCAGCTCACGTTGCGTCCGGAGAGGAAATACTCGTTCAGACTTTCGCCGCCCTTCCTGGTGAACATCAGGCCGATCACCGTGGAGAGGAGGAAGTAGGCAGCTACGATCGCCCAATCAATTACGGAGAGGGTCATGGCGGGTCCGGGTGTCTGACTGTTGATGTCAAGAACGCGAGACGCGGAGGAATACAGCGAGGCGCAGCCAGATGCAGAGAGACGCAGAGAAACGCAGCATGCTCAGCCCGGCGCGTCAGCGCGCGCGAGCAGTGGGGAACGCCGACACGTATCATTATGTATCAGTGCTCACAATCGTCAACTTACGAGAACGGTGGCAATGGCGCGACACTTCGGTTTGATCTCAGGAATTCTGCTCGTACTAACCGGCTGCACTGTGACGAGCAACCGGCTCGACCCCAACAACGAGCTCGCCCAGGAACGGGTCAGGCCGGGGATAACCGTCCTGCTCGGGGACAGCGTGAGTCTCATCCGGGAAAAACGGATCGGGCTGCTCACCAATCAGACAGGCATCAACGAGAAGGGCGACTCCGACATTGATCTTCTCCGTGGCGACCGCGCGAAGCGAGCGAAGGTCTCGCTCGTCATGCTGTTTTCCCCGGAACACGGCATTCGGGGCACGGAGGACCGGCAGAACATCGCTAACGCGGTGGATAGGCGCTCCGGCCTGCCCATAGTATCGCTGTACGGAACTGAGACCACCGCGCCACCAGACAGTCTGCTGCGCGGCCTCGACGCTCTCGTGGTCGATCTTCAGGACATCGGTACACGCACGTGGACGTACGTCGGCGCGATGGTGTACTCGATGAGGGCTGCGGCACGCACGGGCAAGATGATCATCGTGCTCGACCGGCCGAATCCGATCACCGGATTCATCGTCGAAGGTCCCATGCTCGACAGTGCGCTCGCAAACCCGGCCGATCCGGCACCCGGGCGTCCGGGTCTCGCGTATGCGCTATATCCGACACCTCTTCGTCATGGGATGACCATGGGAGAGCTCGCGCTCTTCTTCAACGAAGAGCTCGGCATCAAGGCGAACCTCAAGGTTGTTCCGATGCAAAACTGGCGGCGCGAGCTGTGGTTCGACCGGACCGGACTTCCGTGGGTCAAGCCTTCGCCCAACATGCCGTCGCTTCAGAGCGCCATCCTTTATCCCGGTCTGGTGGCGTTCGAGGGATCCAATCTGTCAGTGGGACGCGGCACACAAACGGCATTCCAGATTGTCGGGGCGCCATGGCTGAAAGCGGCGGAAACGGTCGCCCTCCTCAAGGATCGCGAGCTTGGCGGAGTCAGATTCGTCGCCGAGGATTTCACGCCCGAGGGCCCGACCGACGGCAAGTACGGCGGCCAGCGAATTCCCGGAATCCGCATCCTAATAACGAACCGGAGCGCGGTACAATCCGCTCGCGTTGGCGCGGCGCTGCTGTGGGCGATCACGAAGACGTCGGGCGATGGTCTCAAGATCAACGAGCGCGTGTTCGACCTGCGCTTCGGCGCGCCGCGTGTGAGGGAGGCCCTCGTTCGCGGCGAGGACCCCGATGCGGTGATCGACCGGGAGTACCGGCCGGCATTTGAGTTCAGAGAGAGAACCCGTCGATATCTGCTTTACCGGTAAGGATCACGATCGGTTGCCGTGAGACTCGTAGTATTTAGCCGCGGCCCCGAATTCCGGTCAAGACCCTTCGCATATCTCTTGCAAGGCCTCCCGCAGAAGGGCATCGCTGGACCAACCGGAGGTAGGCAAATGAAAGCCATGATCGCGTCCCTCGCGCTCGTCCTCGTTGCGACCACGTCGGGTTGCGCCGGCCGCCAGGTCGAGGTGACGACTGGCCCTGAGCCAGCTGCCGATGTGAGCATCCGCTTTACGAACAATCTGACACAGGCGGTCAACCTTTACGTCGCTAGCGGCGGCACCGACGTGTTCCTCAAGCAGGTATCGTCGAACTCCGTCGAAAACGTTCCCGTCCGCGGGATTACTGCTGGTGCCACAGTCACCCTCAGAGCGCGGACGGTGGATGGAACGCGCACCTACACACGCGACAACATCTCTCTCGCCGCTAACTATGAATGGCGAGTTCCGTGACGCAACGCCCGTAGCGGGAGCGTGGGGCGTTCTGGCAATAAGCGCCGTATCCGGATAGCTTTACGCGTCGAATCGACAGCCGGTTCGGCCACGTCCTGCTGCTCGTTCCGGTGCTTACCGGAGTGGTAGGATTTTCTTTCGCGCCCGGTCTGGCATGCAATCATTCTGGGAGTCCGCAATCAAGGCGTACCTCCGGCTAATCGAGCCGGTCGCCACGCTCCTGATACGGCTTCGGATCAGTCCCAATACGCTCACGACGATCGGCACAGTTTGCACTGTCGCCGGGGGACTTGCCTACGGGCTTGGGCACATCCGCACGGCGGGCTTCATCATCGGCGCGACCGCGATCTTCGATGTCCTCGACGGAACCGTCGCGCGGCGGACGGGGCAGTCAACCGTGTTTGGCGCTTTCTACGATTCGACGCTGGACCGCGTTGCGGACGGCGCGCTACTCGGCGGAATCGCCTACTTCTACGCCACCAACCCGGTGCACGCCAGCGCCCCGATGCTGGTGATCAGCATCATCGGCATCGTCGGGACGTTCCTCGTCAGCTACACCCGCGCCCGCGCCGAGTCGCTCGGCATCAACGCAAAAGTGGGAATGATGCAGCGGCCCGAGCGTGTCGTGATGCTATCCGTTCCGCAGGCGTTTTTCGGGCTCGCGCTCGGCGGCTGGGTGCTCGCCACGGTCGTGACAGTACTCGCGGTCACCGCATGGATCACCGCCTTGCAGCGCATCGCCTTCGTCCGCCGCGCGTCTGAGACCACGGTGCCGACTCCGCTACTCGTCCTCAACGACAAGTCATCGCCGACGGCGCGTACGGCCCCGAGGCGTGCGCAATTCTAACGGATGGAGAATCGCCGTTTGCCCGCGCCAGCTGACGTCCGACCCCCCGCTCCCGCCACCGGAAAACTGGGTATCCTCACGCCCGGACTCGGTGCGGTGGCGACAACCTTTATGGCGGGTGTGGAAAGCATCCGTCGCGGCCATTCGAAGCCGATCGGATCGCTCACGCAGATGGCGACGATTCGGCTCGGGAAACGCACCGACCACCGGTCGCCGCTGATTCGCGACTTCGTTCCGCTCGCCGGCCTCGACGACATTGTGTTCGGCGCGTGGGACCCGATACCGGACGACGCATACACCGCGGCGCGCAAGGCGGGTGTGCTCGAGGAGAGAGACCTCGACCGCGTCGCTGATTTCCTCAAGCGAATCGTTCCGATGCCCGCCGTGTTCGACAACAAATACGTGACGCGCATCACCGGAACGAACGTCAAGCAGGGCAAGACCAAGCGCGACCTCGCCGAGCAGCTGCGTCACGACATCCGCGACTTCAAGACGCGCAACAAGCTTGACCGCGTCGTGATAGTGTGGTGCGCGTCGACGGAGATATTCATTCGTCCCGGCCCCCAGCACGCGACGATCGAGCAGTTCGAGAAAGCGATGGAACGGAACGACGATGCCATCGCCCCGTCCATGCTCTACGCCTACGCGGCGATCATGGAGGGGGTCCCGTTCTGCAACGGCGCACCCAACCTGTGCGTGGACACTCCGGCGCTCACCCGGCTCGCGAACGACCGCGGCGTCCCCATCTCGGGGAAAGACTTCAAGACCGGCCAGACGTGGATGAAGACAGTCATCGCGCCCGGCCTCAAGGCGAGAATGCTCGGGCTTGCCGGCTGGTATAGCACGAACATCCTCGGGAATCGGGACGGCGAGGTTCTGGACGACCCGGCGTCGTTCAAGACCAAGGAGGAGTCCAAGCTCTCCGTACTGCACACGATCCTTCAGCCGGAGCTATATCCCGAGCTCTACAAGGATTTCACGCACGTAGTGAGGATCAACTACTACCCGCCGCGCGGCGACAATAAGGAAGGGTGGGACAACATAGACATCGTCGGATGGATGAATTATCCGATGCAGATCAAGATCAACTTTCTCTGTCGCGACTCGATTCTTGCGGCGCCGATCGTACTCGATCTCGCGCTGTTCTCCGATTTCGCCCAGCGGGCGGGCATGAAGGGCATTCAGGAGTGGCTTTCCTTCTATTACAAGAGCCCGATGGCGGCGCCCGGGCTTCAGCCCGAGCACGACCTGTTCATTCAGCAGACCAAACTCAAGAATACCCTTCGGCACCTTCTGGGCGAGGATCAGATTACGCACCTGGGATTGGAATATTACGCGTGATGCCTGCCAGTTCCACATTGAGAAGGGTGTCAGCCCTTGTCGCGATCGCCGGAGTCGTCGCGAGCTGCTCGCAGAAGCGGGAGCGGGCCCTCGACAACCGGCAATGGTCGGACACCTACGCCTTCCGTATTTCGGTAGAGCCGACCCCGCCGCGGGCGATCGAGGACGCGGTCTACAAGATCGTCGTGCAGGACAAGAAGACGGGTGAGCCCATCGAAACGGGGCAGGGTCGTATCTTCGCGTCGAGCAGAGATGGAGCGAGCACGGACGACGGACTGGCGAAGGGCAAGGAAGTCGGTACCTACTACGGACGCCTCTTTTTCCCGACAACGGGCGACTGGGCGATGGCGCTCCAGTTCCGGAGGGATTCCACGCAGCGGCTGGAGCGCGTGGACTGGCTCCAGGGTGTAAGAGAAGCCACTGGACAATGACCGAAACGTGATCGCCCCGTCCCTGATCGGTTCAATCCGTCCGGTCGTTTTTCAGCGATAGCCGATGCGGCATTTCTTCAGGACGCAGCTCACTCCCGTCGAAGTTCTGAGCGTGGCGGACGAATTCTTTCCGACTCTCCCGCTCGAGCGCAGCGCGCACACCGCGCGGTCGCGCACTTTCTCCGGACTGCTTGGCACCCTTCAGCTCTCGGTCAGAAAGGAGGGCGGGCACTACACGTTCGTCGAGGTGCACACCGATCAGATGGGCGAGAGCCGGCTCGACCGGAACGCAAAGCGGTATTTCGTCGAGCTGCACCGCAAGGCGGATCCCTCGCACGCGCTCGAAGCGGCCTATTGAAGCCGGACGCGGCCTTCTCAGGGCGACCGCGACAACCACCTGTGCGGAATCAAGACGGCAAATGACAGGAATTACGAATCCAGCGCGCGCCCCCGGGGACTCATCGGCGCTCGACGGAGGCGCGCAACACGCGCTGACGCGCGAGCAGAAGCTGGAGCTCTACTATTACATGCGTTTCACGAGGTCGCTCGAGGACTACGTGCTTCCTCAGACGGCGGACATCGTCAAGGCCGTACGGCGCCTCGCGGCCTACTGATGACCGAAGGGCCGCCGGACGAGTACCGGACGACGCGATGGGTCGGAGTCGGCTGCATTACGGCGATCGCAGGCTTTTTCAGCGGCGCGATGATCGGTGTGTTCGTCGCGAAGGCCGTCGGAAGTTTTCGGGGCTGCAAGCCGCCGGCGGGGCTTCCGGCGTGCGATTGGCACCTGTATGCAGGTGTCGGTATGTTGATTGGAGTTCTGACGTTGCCGGTCCTCGCGCTCAGCCGTTTGCGGAGCTCCGACTCGGCGGCCGGCAAATCGAACTGAGGAGAACGCGGTGGCGCCAGTAGACATCATCATGCCCCAGATGGGCGAGTCAATAGCGGAAGGGACGCTGTCGAAGTGGCTCAAGCGCGTCGGCGACGAGGTGAAGCGTGACGAGCCGATCTTCGAGATATCCACCGACAAGGTGGATGCCGAGATTCCCGCGCCCTCGGCCGGAGTGATCAGCGAGATCCTGGTGAAGGAGGGCGAGACGGTGGCTGTGCAGACGGTCGTCGCTCGTCTGGAGACGGCGGGGGGAAAAGAGACGAGAGAGGGAAGCGGGGAGACGACAGAGACGGGATCCACCGAGAAGAGATTTGGAGGGAAGGGGCTCACGCAGCGAAGCACGGACAGCGTCGACGGGGTGGCGGCGGCCTCGGTAGCGACGGGGGGGCCCCCCAAGAGCGAATCTATGTTAGCTCCGGCCGCGACGCATAAGCCTTCTCCTGCGCCAGCAACCGCTCAGCCGCGCACCAACGGCAACTCCTTCGAAGACCGCGTGCGAACAAGGTCGTCCCCGCTAGTGCGCAAGATCGCCGCCGAGCACGGCGTCGACATTGCCGCCCTTCAGGGAAGCGGCATCGCCGGGCGCGTAACGAAGAAAGACCTGCTCGGCTTCATCGAATCGGGCGCCGCCGCCGACGCGGGTCCTTTCGCAAATGCTCCCGGTGGAACGGGCATCGACCTCGCGCACGGACCGCCGCCTCAAGCCTGGCCCGGCGACAGAGTCGAACCCATGTCCAGGATGCGCGCGCTCATCAGCGAGCACATGGTCGTGTCGCGACGCACATCCGCGCACGTCACCTCGTTCATCGAAGTGGACTTCACCCGCGTTGCCCGCATTCGCGCCCGCGAGCGCGGCGAGTTCGAGGCGTCCACCGGACAGAAGCTGACGTACATGCCATTCATCATCGCCAGCGTAGTCAAGGGAATTCAGGCTTTCCCGATCATGAACTCGTCAGTCGCCGGACGCGACGTTATCTACCGCAAGCCGATCAACATCGGGATAGCCGTAGCGCTCGACTGGGGACTCATCGTACCGGTGATCAAGCGTGCCGAAGACCTTTCGGTCGCCGGCATCACCCGCGCGCTCAACGATCTCGCCGCCCGTGCCCGCGCCAAGAAGCTGGGGCCCGAAGAGGTGCAGGACGGCACCTTCACAATCACCAACCCCGGCGTCTTCGGATCGCTGATGGGAACGCCCATCATCAACCAGCCGCAGGTCGCCATCATGGCCATCGGCACGATCGAGAAACGGCCAAAGGTAACTTCCGGCGCCGATGGAGAGGATACCATCGCGATCCGCACCTGCGCCTACTTCTCGATTTCCTTTGATCACCGCGTGATCGACGGCGCCGTCGCCGACCAGTTCCTCGCGTTCGTGAAGAAAACTATCGAGGAGTACCCGGAGACCGGAGTCTAGATGCCTCGCTCTCTGACCATCCAGCGAACGACAGTCCCGACGTTCGAGCGCGAGAATTACTTCCAGCGCCTTCGGACGTCGAAGATTCACTACACCGCCGCCAACTGCCGCTTCTGGGTGTTCGAGGAAAGCGCGTTGTCCGGTGCTTTCATCGAGTTCACCGAAGCGGACGACGAGACGACGCTGACAGTGGCGCACTCCAATGCGCCGCACAGAATGCTCGATCCTACCCGCGTCTATCATGAAACGGAGATCGCGTAGCATGCCCGCCAGACTCATCAGCGTCGATGGCATCAACTGGGCGGTGTTTCCATCGGGGTATATAACGCAGTACGATCAGGACGAGTTCGGTCTTTTCTTTGCCCGCGGACAGGGCGACGACCGCGAAGTCAGAGTGACCCGCTACTCGCCCCAGGGTTCGCGCTCGCGCGAGCAGTCGTTCGCGGAGCTGTCCGACGAGCGGCTCGGCGAATTGCTGGCTCAATCACAGCCGAGCTTCACTTCGCCCGAGGCCGGCTACACCGGGTGACCGCTCCGAGGGCGGCCCTGCCGCCGGGCGAGGTCGATCTGCACATGCACTCGACCGCCTCGGACGGTTCGCTTCCGCCCAGCCAGGTCATCGCCGCCGCGAGCGCCGCTCGGCTGGCCGCCGTGGCGCTCACCGATCACGACACGATGGCAGGCGTTGCCGAGGCTGCGGAGACGGGGCGACGGCTCGGCGTGCGGGTGATACGCGGTGTCGAGCTGAGCGCGCATCACGGCGCGCGCGAGATTCACGTTCTTGCCCTGCACATCTCGCGTCCGGCGATCATCGAGTCACGCCTCATCGAATTCCGTGAGGCGCGGGAGCGGCGCGCCGTGTTGATCGTCGGCCGACTGCGCGCTCTCGGCGCGGCTGTCGATGTCGACGCCGTGATGCAGGAGGCGGCGGGGGGTGCCGTGGGCCGGCCGCACATTGCCCGCGCGCTCATTCGGGGTGGATTCGTTCGCGATTCGCGCGAGGCGTTTGAGCGGTATTTGGGAGCTGGGCGCGCCGCGTTCGTGCCCAAGCAGCGTCTCGAGGTCCGCGACGCGATCGCGCTCACCCATTCGGCCGGCGGGCTCGCGGTATGGGCACATCCGGGAGCGGAATGTCGCCGGGCGCGGCTGGAGCCACTTGTCGGGATGGGGCTCGACGGCGTCGAGGTCAGGCATCCGGGTCACCTCGCGGAAGACGTAAGCCGAATCGCGGCGCTCGCCGATTTCTTGGGACTGTTGCCGAGCGGAGGATCTGATTGGCATGGCTCTCTTGAGGGGCCGCGGTCGATCGGAAGCATGCACATTCCGGCGCACTGGCTCGAGCGCCAGGATGAGGCGGCCGCGAAGAGAATCGCGGCCGAAGTCGCGTGAAGCTCGTCGGCCGCACAGCCCTCGTCACCGGTGCCGGCCACCGCCTCGGTCGCACGCTGGCCGTGGCGCTCGGGCGCGAAGGCATGCGGGTGGCGGTTCACTTTAACGCTGCGAGCGAAGGGGCGGACGAAACGCGCGAGTTGGTTGAGAAAGCCGGTGGGAGTGGGAAGCTGTTTCAGCGCGACCTCACCGAGGCTGATGGCCCGAAGGGGCTTGTCAAAGCGGTGGCCGACGAGATGGGCGGTCTCGCAGTCGTGATTAACTCGGCAGCGGTGATGTTGAGAACGCCCATGGGAGAAGTCACTGTCGCGGATTGGGACGCCATGTTTGCGCTCAACCTCAGGGCGCCCTTTTTCATCGCGCAGGCAGCGGCGAAGTTCATGCCGGATGGTGGAACGATCGTGAACATCGCGGACCTGGCTGCATTCGAATCGTGGCCAGCGTACGTGCCTCACGCGATATCCAAGGCCGGAATCGTGAAGATGACGGCGGCTCTTGCCCGCGTGCTCGCGCCGTCCATTCGTGTTAACGGTATCGCTCCGGGAGCGGTGCTACTGCCCGCCGACTGGAACGACGAAGCGTCGGTGAGACTTGCGGCAACAACGCCGCTCGGCCGGCTCGGCGATCCGCAGGATGTAGTCGAGGCGATGCTGTACCTGCTGCGCGCAGATTACGTGACCGGTGAGACGCTGATTGTCGACGGCGGCCGGCACATTCGGAAATGACCGGCGTGGCGGGGGCGATGCCGGCCAGGACCGGTCATGACTACGGAACGATCGTGATCGTCGGCGGCGGATGCTATGGTTCACAGTACGTGCGCCAGCTGGGACGCGCGAGCCTGGCCGGGGTCGTGACCTGGAAGCGAATGCTCGTCGTTGATCACGACCCCGACTGCCGGGTTGCCCGGTCGGCAGACCTCGATCCAAAGTGGTTCGAGTCGGCCGCGCCGGAGCTACGATGCGATCACTGGACGTCTTTTTTCGCGGATTACCTTTCGCGGTGGGCAACCGCGACGGATTCCAATCCTTCCGATGCAATCGTGCCGTCGCCCCTCATGCCACACCTGATGTATCAATGGCTCCGCGACAGGGCAGTCGAGCGCTGGCCGGGGCGTTCGATCAGTACAGCGCCGCTCGACTCCCCGCTTCCGACGCCGTGGCAGCGTGCATCGCCCGACGGAACACATTACGCGAGCTTCGCTGAGTGGACATGTCCCGTGAACTGCATCGAGCCCGACCGCTGTCCGCACACGCGAGGTGCCAGAACATGGACGATGCCGCGCGCGATCGAGGACTATGCGCATTCGCGGCGGGCGGCGGGCCAGGATTTGACGGGGCCCTTCGTGTTCCACTGCACGCACCGGGCGTACGGCGTTGGGATGCTCGACACGTCGGCGGTGATCGCCGCAGACGCCGCCGTGCGTGAGCGCGGTGACCGAGGGGCAGCCGACGTGCTCGTGGGCACCGTGTCCCATTGTCACGGTGCGCTTAACCTGTTGAGCATCCGTTGATTGGGACGAGGGGATGACGGCGCTGGCGGGCGCCGTGACAGTGCTCGGTTGCCGGAAGGAAGACGCGCACGAGGGCCTTGCCGCCATGTGGGCACGTCGACTTGTGCCGGTAGGATGGATACTACCCCGATGGCCGGTACCAGCCGTCCCAGGTTAGGATTCATCCACGACCACCACCCCCTCCAGCGAGGCCTCTGATATTGTCCCAAAGTCGTGATTTCGGCGAAACCTACGACGTGATCATCGTCGGTGCGGGTCCGGCGGGCATGACGGCCGCCATGTACGCCGGCCGCTCAATGCTCAGGACGATTGTCCTGGAGCGCGGGGTGTCCGGAGGCGAGCTGCTCAACACCGAGATCATCGAGGACTACCCCGGGTTCGAGCACATCGAAGGGTGGGACCTTGCCCAGAAGTTCGAGAGTCACGCGAAAAAGTTCGGAGCCGAGTTCGTGCAGGAGACGGTACTCACTCTGACGAAGCTGACCGACGGGGCGTTCAAGGGATTGTTCGAGGCTGCGACTGAGAGCGGCAACTCATACCTTGCGCGAACCGCAATCGTCACGTCGGGCGGAACGCCGATAAAGTTGAACGTGCCGGGCGAGCTCGAGTACGCAGGCAAGGGAGTCAGTTACTGCGCGATATGCGACGGCGCCTTCTTCAAGGGGCACACTCTCGCGGTCGTCGGCGGCGGCGACGCGGCGGTCGAAGAGAGCGACTTCCTCACCCGCTACGGCCAGAAAGTCTATCTGATTCACCGTCGTGAGGAGCTTCGCGCCTCGAAGATCCTTCAGAAGCGGCTATTCGAGAATCCCAAGATCGAGGTGATCTGGAACTCCGTCGTCGAAAAGATCGAGGCGGACGAACAAGGGCTCGTGAACAACATCGTTCTGCGCGATGTGAATACGCATGCGGCTCGTAACCTCGCGGCGACCGGTATATTCGTCTTCATCGGTTTCAGGCCGAACACCGGCATCATCGTTGGTCACGTGGATCACGACGAGATGGGCTACGTGCGGACTGACATGAACATGGAAACGTCGATCAAGGGTCTGTTTGCCGCGGGAGACGTCCGGGTTCAGCTTACGCGGCAGATCACGACCGCGGCCGGCGACGGAACGACCGCAGCGATTGCTGCGGAAAAGTATCTGGCGGCGATGCGGCGGCAGGGAGACGAGCCGGAGATAGTCGCGACCGGGGGGTACGCGGTTTGATAGTCACCCAGATCACGGTCGGCGCGTTCCAGGAGAACTGCTACGTGGTGGCGGACCCCGATGGCGAGGCCACGGCGATCGTCGATCCCGGCAGTGAGGGCGACCGGATCATCGCCGAGGTGGAGAGGATGGGCCGGCATCCCGAGGCGATCTGGATCACGCATGCGCACGTCGACCACATCGGTGCGATCGCCGCTGTGAAGCGGCGATGGGATGTTCCTGTATATCTGCACCCACTCGACAAACCCCTGTACCGCGTCGGGGGCCGCCAGGCGCAGTTGTACGGTGTCCCCTACGAGGAGCCGCCGGATGCCGACCGGGAGTTTGCGGATGGCGAAACGCTGCGGCTCGGCGGCCTCGAATTGTCGGTGATGCACGTCCCAGGACACGCCCCTGGTCACGTCATGATTCACGGACATGGCAATGCGATCACCGGCGACTGCCTGTTCGCCGGTTCCATCGGAAGGACCGATCTTCCGTTTTCCAATCCGGCGCATCTCGAGGCATCGCTCAAGCGGATCGTGGCACTTCCCCCGGAGACCGTTGTGCATCCCGGTCACGGAGACATCACCACGATCGGCGAGGAGCGCGTCTCGAATCCCTTCATCAATGGCACGGCACGGATCGTCCGGCCGACATGACTTCGGAATTCAGCCGATGACAGAGACCACACGTTTGGAGAAGGATCCGCTCGGAGACCTTGCCGTACCGGGCTCGGCCCTCTACGGAGTCCAGACTTTGCGGGCAGTCCAGAACTTTCCGATCAGCGGGCTGAAGCCGCTGCCGGCGTTCGTCGACGCGACGGTGCGCATCAAGAGGGCGGCTGCGATCACGCACAAGCAGACAGGACGACTCGACGCCGGGCTCGCCGACGCGATCGTCGCCGCCGCTGACGAAATACTGGGCGGCCAGCATCGCGACCAGTTCGTCGTTGACGTGTTTCAGGCGGGGGCTGGCACGTCGCACAACATGAACACCAACGAAGTGCTCGCGAACCGCGCCAACGAGATCCTCGGCAAGCCGCGCGGCGAGTACAGGCCGGTGCATCCGAACGATCACGTCAACATGGCGCAATCGACTAACGACGTGATACCGACTGCGATCCGCCTCGCGTGCGTCACCGAGCTGCCCAAACTGGTATCCGCGTTCGACAAACTGGCCTCGGCGTTCGAGAACAAGGGGCGCGAGTTCGACGATGTGATGAAGGCTGGCCGCACGCACCTTCAGGACGCGATGCCGATCAGGCTCGGCCAGGAGTTCAAGGCGTACGCGGGCTCGCTCCGCCGGTGCGTCCGCCGTGTGGAGCAGGCGGCCGACTACCTTCGCGATCTCGGAATCGGGGGGAGCGCCGTCGGCACCGGCGTCAATGTCGAGCCTGACTATCCGGCGCTGATGGTTGCCTCCCTTCGTGAGATGACCGGTGTCGAGCTGCGCGAGGGCGAGGATCGCATCCAGTTGATGCAGAGCATGGGCGACGCGGCCGCATTCAGCTCACAGCTCAAGGTTCTCGCGCTTGACCTCAGCAAGGTCGCGAGCGATCTCCGCCTGCTGGCGAGCGGACCGCGTACCGGGCTCGACGAAGTACGCCTGCCGGCGGTTCAGCCGGGCTCCTCCATCATGCCCGGCAAGGTCAATCCGTCAATTCCGGAGATGGTCAACCAGGTCTGTTTTCAGGTGATCGGAAACGACGCGTGCGTGGCCATCTCGGCGGAACACGGACAGCTCGAGCTGAACGTGATGATGCCGGTGATCGCGTACAACGTACTGCTCTCGATGCAGATCCTCACGAACGCGGCGGAGACATTCACGGAGCGATGCGTGCGTGGGATCGAGGCAAACGCTGCTCAGTGCGCGTACTGGGTCGAGCGCTCCGCTGCGCTGGCGACCGCGCTCGCTCCTCAGATCGGCTACGCCAGGGCGGCCGATCTCAGCAAGCAATCGGTGAAGGAGAACGTGCTCATCCGCGAGTTGGTGAAGCGCGAGCAGGTGCTGCCGGAGGCGGAGATCGACAAGGTGCTCGATCTTCGGAAGATGACCGAGATTGGGGTTCCGGGCGGCACGCACGGGGGCGTCGCGGGGGGGTAGCCGCCGGGAAAGACAAGCCTGTACTTCGTGCTTGGCCCGTTCCACCACGGTCGCACTTGTCGTTGGCGATCACTCTCCGTATCCTCATAGCATGCGCATCACCACCTGGGCCGAGTACGGCGTTATATGCGCGCTGCATCTGGCGCGCCGGACGACCGAGGGGCCGGTGACGGGACGCGAAATCGCGGCGAGGGAGCGGCTTCCCGCCGATTACGTCGAGCAGATACTGCTTCGCATGCGGCGCGCTGGCGTGATAAAGAGCACGCGTGGTGCCCGCGGGGGGTATATGCTGGCCCGAGCGCCGGAAGAGATATCGATTCGCGCCGTGATTCACGCATCGGAGTTGGAGACGTTCGATCTCCATTGTGTCAGCCATCCTGTCGAAACCGACAGGTGCGCCGCTTCGCACAACTGCAGCATTCGCCCGGTGTGGGTGCTTCTCCAGACGAAGATTGACGATGTCCTGGAAAGCGTCTGCCTCGCCGACCTGCTGCACGATGAGCCGGCTGTCCGGGTGAAAGTCGGACTGCCGATACTGGAGCACGTCTAGCCGGACGTGATGTCGCGGCGGGGAGCGACGTTCGCGCGTTTCACCGTCCTTGGCTTCTGCATCGCTGCGGCTGCGCCCGATGCTGGCGCGCAGGGCTCGGCACGACAGACGGCGGTGATTCGCGGAAGGATCGTCTCCGCCGACGGGCGCGCTCTTCCGTTCAGCACGGCATCCATCGAAGAAACCGGCCACGCCCGGTTCAGCAACGACGCGGGCGAGTTCGTGCTCGGCATTGCGTCGCCAGGAACGTACCGGCTGCGGTTCCGCCAACTCGGCTTCGCGCCTTTCGATACGCTCGTTGCCGTCTCGGCCGGCTTGCAGGCGCCGCTCCACATCGTCCTCAAGCCGATTGCGTTCCGGCTGGCAACGGTGACAGTGAGGAGCAGGCCAGGATGCTTCGTCCCGGGCGAGGGCCTGCCCCCGCCCGGATCAGAGTTCGCGCTGGTTTTTGACGAGCTCCAGAAGAACGCCGAGCGCGAGCGACTGCTCGTGCGTGAGTATCCGTTCGAGTATCGGCTGACTCGCTCCACCTATTCCGACAACAACCGCGTCGCCGACCCGCCGAATGACGTCGATACTTCGACGTATCGGAGCGATGCGCGGCCGAGATACGTTCCTGGCCGGATCGTCCGCCTGGACACAATACGGGTCAACGTCGAAGCGCGGTTGATGTTGATTCCCGTGCTCGCCGATCTCGCCGACACCGATTTTCTGCGCACGCACTGCTATTCGTACCGCGGTCTGGTACGCGTCAAGGGGGTCTCGGTTCACCGGGTGGATTTCCGTCCGACTGCGGCGATCCAGGACCCCGACGTCGAGGGCTCGGTGTTTCTTGACCCGGCGTCGTTCGTGATCCGGCGCGCGGTGTTTCGTTTGACCCGGCCGGATCGGGTAAGCCCGCCGGTGAGCGGGCTCGAAATGACGACCACGTACCGCGAGATCTTTCCCGGCGTGACTGTCGTCGGGGAAGTGAACTCGGGGCAGCGGGTGTCGTCTCGAGGTATCTCGGGGATGACGGCCTTCGTGACCGAGCGTCAGAAGCTCGTGGATTTTCGCTTTCTGCGGGGACAGCCGGGTGACAGCGTGGCGCGGCGGTGATGCCAGGCAGCTGAAAGGCACACGCTCGTAGCTCACCCAGCGCTGCTACCGGCGTGTGCTCTTCTGCTGGTTCATCGCGGATCGGCTTGCAACGAAAAACGGCGGACGAGACACACTCGTCCGCCGCCGTTATTCCGTCACGACTGCATCGTCTTGATAATAGTGCCGAAGGGGGGACTCGAACCCCCACGGGCTTGCACCCACTGGCTCCTGAAGCCAGCGCGTCTACCAGTTCCACCACTTCGGCGGCGCTCTTTCCAACTTAGGCCGCGCCAATAGTGAAGTCAACGCGATGCCCCTTTCTCAATTTCGATACCAGTTCTATGTTGCGCAGTAGGCGAAATGGCAGAGACAGAGGCGAAGACCGAGAGAAAATCGATCGCGCGGAACAAGCGTGCGCGACACGACTATCAGATACTTGACACGTGGGAAGCGGGGATAGTGCTGACGGGCAGTGAGGTAAAGTCGTTGCGTGACGGGAAGGCGAATATCTCCGATGCGTACGGCATCGTGAAGGAAGGGGAGGTTCATCTTCTGAACCTGCACATCTCTCCATACGAGAAGGCGACCTACTTCAACCACGAGCCCACCCGGACGCGGAAGCTGCTGCTCCACCGGCGTGAGATCCGGAAGATGATCGGCGCGGTAGAACGCCAGGGTCTCACCCTCGTGCCACTCGAGCTCTACTTCAAGAAGGGCAAGGCGAAGGTCGCGCTCGGACTCGGCCGCGGCAAGAAGCTATACGACAAGCGCGCTGACGAGAAGCGGCGGGATGACGAGCGGGACATGCAGCGCGCGGTGCGCACCAGATGATCGGCTGTCTGTTGCTCTTTCTTCAGACCGCAGTCGGGGCGCCGCCGAATCTCGTCGTGCGGCATGGAGACGCGATCCGAACCGTGCCGGCCATCGCTACGGTCGGCGGGCTGTACGTGAGAGCCGACCTGCTCGCCGTCGCTCTTGGCGGATCCACACACAACGTTGCCACCTCGCGCTACCGATTGACGCTGGGTGACGCCAACTTCGAACTGAGCGAAGGGATTCCCTTCGTTCGGCGTGATACAATCGTGATTCCTTTGGGACTGCCGGCCCTCCGGTCGGGGCAGACATTCCTCGTTCCTTATCAGCTCGTGACTTCGGTGATTCCGCGGTTCGCGACCGGATTCAACTACGACGTCGAGGCGGGAGAATTCAGGATATTTTCGACCGCGGCGAGGCGCGTCGTCGAGCGGCCTGTCCCGCCGCCCGCCGCAGCGTTGCCGGCGCGCGAGAACGATGCGGCTTCGATGCCGCCCAGGCGACCGCGACAGAGGCGGCTCGTCGTGGTGGATGCCGGCCACGGTGGACCCGACGGGGGAATGTCTGGTCCGATCGGGCCTGGCCCGCGAATCGTCGAGAAGGAGGTCACGCTGGCAGTGTCGAAGCTGCTCGCGGAGGCGCTGCGTGACTCGGGTCTCAACGTGCTGATGACGCGCACGACCGATACGCTCATCGCGCTGTCCGACCGCGGCCGCATCGCGAACCGGAACAAGGGCGATCTGTTCGTGTCGATTCACGTCAACGCGACCGGCGGGCGCGGCGCGGCAGCGGCACGCGAGCGCGGGTACGAGACCTACTTTCTGGCCGAGGCGAAGACGGAAGAGGCGAGCCGCGTAGAGCGAATGGAGAACGAGGCGGTAAAGTTCGAGACCGGCGCCTACGCGCCGAAGGGCGATCCGCTGAGCTTTATCATAAACGACATGGCGCAGAACGAGCATCTCCGCGAATCGAACGATCTTGCAGAGACGATTCAGGGAGGGTTTCGGCGGTTCCATCCGGGGCGCGACCGCGGCGTGCAGCAGGCGAATTTCGCGGTATTGCGCGGCTCGTACATGCCGGCCGTGCTCGTCGAGATCGGATTCGGCACGAACGCCGATGAGGCGGCGTATCTGACGGATCGCGTCCGCCAGCGCGAGATCGCAGCCAGTGTTGCGCGGTCGGTAATGGACTACCTGGATCATTACGAGGCGCGGGTCGGGGGCGGGACTCGTTGACGCGCGCCGCGTCGGCACTGAAGGTTTCCGCCGCATCGCTCGAATTCCAGAATCCCATTCTTCTCGCCGCCGGCACGGCCGCGTACGGACGCGAGCTTGCGGGCGTCATCGACCTCGAGATGCTCGGCGGGATCGTCACGAAAGCGGTGAGTGTAGAGCCGCGGAAGGGCGCGAGTGCACCGCGCGTGGCGGAGTTCGACGGGGGAATGATCAACGCTGTAGGTCTCGCCAATCCAGGGCTCGACGCGGTGAAGCGGGATGACCTCGCGTGGCTCGCGGCAAATATGCGCGACGCGAGAGTGCTAGTGAATGTCGTCGGCAGCGGCGTGGAGGATTTCGCGGCGGTGGTCGAGGGGCTCGACGATCTCGAGCGAGTCGACGGCTACGAGCTCAACGTGAGCTGCCCGAACGTGCGGGCCGGCGGGATGGAATTCGGCGCCGATCGGAGCACGCTGTCCGCATTGATTGCGCGGGCACGGGCAGCGACGAAGCGGCCGCTGTTCGTGAAGCTTTCACCGATGCTGTCCGACATCACGGACACCGCGCGCGCGGCGGTGGGTGCGGGCGCCGACGGGCTGACGCTGGTGAACACCATCCCGGGGCTCGTCATCGACGTCGAGGCGCGGCGTCCCGCGCTGGGATTCGGAAGCGGGGGAGTGAGCGGCCCGGGCCTGCTGCCGGTGGGAGTGCTCGCGGTGTGGAAGGTGAGCCGCGCGGTAAGAGTGCCCCTGATTGGTGTTGGTGGCGTGAAATCGGGATCTGACGTCGTGCAGTACCTGCTCGCCGGCGCGTCGCTCGTCGGCGTCGGGACGGCGGTGATGATGGATCCGCGCGCGCCGGCGAGGATCCTCGCGGAGCTCGGCACCTGGTGCGTCGGGCACGATATCGATTCGGTGGCTGAGATCGTCGGCGCTCTGGAGTGGCCGTCGTGACAGGCAACGGCGGATTTCAGAAGGGATGGCCGTCGTGACAGCCATTCCTATCGTCGCGCTCGATTTTCCCGATTCACAGCGGGCGATGACGCTCGTCCAGACGCTGGATGAGAAGTGCCGCTTCTACAAGGTTGGAAGCGAGCTCTTCACGGCGGTTGGGCCGGACGTGATCCAATGGCTACGCGACTTCGGTTGTGACGTTTTTCTCGATCTCAAGTTTCACGACATTCCCAACACAGTGGCGGGCGCTGTGCGCCGAGTGGCGGAAATGGGTGTCCGGCTGACCACGGTGCATGCGTCGGGGGGTTCGGGGATGCTGGAGGCGGCGGTGGAAGCCGCCGGCGCGCGCTGCGGAGTTCTCGCAGTGACGATCCTTACATCGATCGACGACGCGACGCTCGGCGAAGCTTGGGGACGACCCGGGGTTGAGGCGAGGGCCGAGGTGCTGCGCCTTTCGGACATGGCGCGAGCCGCTGGGGCTCATGGCATCGTGTGCAGCGGTCAGGAAGCGGGAGAGGTCCGCGCACGCCATGGCGACGCGCTCAAACTGCTCGTCCCGGGCATCAGGTTGCCCGGTGATCCGGCGGGGGACCAGGCGCGCGTCGTGACGCCCGAGGCAGCGGTCGCCGCAGGCGCAACTTACCTCGTTCTGGGTCGGGCAGTGACCGAAGCGAAGGATTCACGGGGGGCGATGGAAGCAGTGTTGGAACGCCTCGCGTAAGGCGGGATGGACCATGAAGTCGATATTCGCCCTTTTCAAAGGATTCACACTGATCCCTCGAAGTGCTACGCGACCGCCAGAGCGGACTTCGCTATTTCAACGCTACACAACGTCTCTCCGGTAGTGGGTCAACTGACCCACTACCCGTCTCTCCGCGCCCATTGATTTCGATCCCCCGGCCGGGTATTTTCCAAGGCTAACTCTGAATTCCCTCTCCGCCCCCCGCGGGGACTTTGCACGTCCACAGGAGCTTTTGTGAAAGTACGCAGCAGCGTCAAGCCGATCTGTGAGCACTGCAAGGTGATCAGGCGCCAAGGCGTGGTTCGCATCATCTGCTCGAGGAACCCCAAGCACAAGCAGCGGCAGGGCTGATAAATGGCACGTATCGCCGGCGTGGATCTGCCACGCGAGAAGAAACTCGAGATCGGACTCACCTACATCTTCGGCATCGGCCGGGCCACCGCCCAGCGGATCCTTCAGGACACCGGGGTGAACCCCGATCAGCGCGTCCGTGATCTGAACGACACCGACACCAACCGCCTGCGTCAGGCGATCGAAAAAGACGTTCGCGTCGAGGGAGCCCTTCGCACCGAAGTTGCCATGAACATCAAGCGACTGATGGACATCGGCTCCTATCGCGGCAATCGCCATCGCCGCGGGCTGCCGGTTCGCGGCCAGCGCACACACACGAACGCCCGCACCAAAAAAGGGCCGCGCCGCGCGATCGCGGGCAAGAAGAAGGTTACGAAGTAATCCATGGCTACCGGAAAGAAGACAAAGCGCATCATCGAGGCGGAAGGCGTCGCCCATGTCAGCGCGACTTTCAACAACACGACCATCACCATCACCGACGCACACGGGAACACGATCTCGTGGGGCTCGTCGGGAAAGGCGGGGTTCAAGGGCTCGAAGAAGTCAACTCCGTTCGCGGCGACGGTCGCCGGTGAGCAGGCCGGACGCGAAGCGGCGACGCTGGGCGTGCGCCGCGTTCACGTCCGCGTTCAGGGCCCTGGCTCGGGACGGGAGTCGGCAATCCAGGCGCTCGTCGCCGCCGGCCTCCAGGTGAAGTCGATCAAGGACGTGACGCCGATTCCGCACAACGGGTGCCGCCCCCCGAAGCGCCGGAGAGTCTGACCGATGCGTTATACGGGACCAAGCTGCCGCCAGTGCCGCCGCGAAGGAACGAAACTCTTCCTGAAAGGCACCAAATGCTTCACCGAGAAATGCCCAGTCGAGCGACGTCCGACGCCGCCCGGCCAGCACGGCGCGAGCACTGCCCGCCGCCGCAAGATGTCCGAGTACTCCAAGCAGCTCCGTGAGAAGCAGAAGATCAAGCGCATCTACGGAGTGAGCGAAAAACAGTTCCGCAACACTTTCGAGCGCGTCGCGACGATGCCGGGCATCACCGGCCACAATCTCCTCGCCGCGCTGGAGAGCCGCCTCGACAATGTCGTCTACCGCATGGGTTTCGCGTCGAGTCGCAAGGCAGCCCGGCAGCTCATCCGGCACCGCCACGTCGAGATCAACCAGAAACCGGTAGACATCCCGAGCTTCCTGGTTTCGCCAGGAGCGGAAGTGCGCGTCCGCATGCAGTCGCGCGAGCAGGTTTCGGTAATGGTCGCGATGGACCAGTCCACGCGCGGCGCGCCGCTGTCGTGGATCGCGGTTGATCGCGACACGTTCAGCGGCAGGATGCTGGAACGTCCGACCCGTCCGAACATCCCGATTGCGGCGCAGGAGCAGCTCGTCGTGGAGTTGTACTCGAAGTAAGCGGCTAGAGACGCTGCGGGCTTGGCGACGCAGAGCCGCAAGAAGGGAAACGCAGATCAGGAAACGCAGAGAAAGATGATCGCGTGAGCGCGGCCTCGAAACCGCGCTCACGTTCACATATGAAGGGGCCGGCAGCTCGTGCCGGTCTCGCGTCGGGACCCTGACTCCCGTACGGGCTCACCGCGCGTCAGGGGCGAGGTGGGACGTGAGGAAACAACGGAAATGGCACAAGCAATAGATCTCAAAGGACTTGTCCGCCCGCAGCTCGTCGAAGCGGCGAAGCGCGAAGACAATGGCAATGCAGCCGAGTTCCGGCTCCAGCCGCTGGAGCGGGGTTTCGGTCATACTCTCGGGAATGCGATGCGGCGGATGCTGCTCTCGTCGCTCAGGGGTTCGGCAGTGTGGGGAATCCGCATCGACGGCGTGCTCCATGAGCACCAGACCATCCCGGGTGTCGTCGAAGATGTGCATCAGATTATCGGCAACCTGAAAAGCCTCACCCTGGCACTCGATGAAGGGCAGGAAGAGGCCATTCTCAGGATCTCGCGGAGCGAGTCGGGCGCAGTCACATCGGCCGACATCGAGGCCGGAGCCGGCGTCACGATCTTCGACCGCAACCATCACCTATTCACCATGCAGGACGACCGCGACATCAACGTCGAACTGTACGTGAACAAGGGCCGCGGCTACGTCGAGGCCGACCAGCACGTCATTGACAAGGCGCTGCCGGTGGACGTCGTGAGAATCGACTCGATCTACAATCCCGTTCGCCGCGCAAATTTCTCGGTGGCCGAAACGCGCGTCGGGCAGCGCACCGATTACGACCGGCTGACGCTGAACGTCGAGACCAACGGCACGATCACTCCCGAGGAAGCGGTGAGCTACGCCGCAGCGCTCGCGCAGACGCACTTCCAGTATTTCGCCGGTTTCGGGTCGCACTCTTCGGCGCCGCTTCTGGCTGGCACCGACGTCCAGGGCGGCGATGGCCAGCGGATGGCCGGCGACCTGCGCACACCGATCGACGATTTCGAGCTCTCCGTTCGATCGGTCAACTCACTGAAGAACTCGGGCATCCGGACGCTCGGCGACCTGGTCAAGATGACCGAGAGCCAGGTGCTTCAGGTCAAGAACTTCGGCAAGAAGTCACTCAACGAGATTGTTGACCTGCTGGAGAAGCACAAGCTGAATTTCGGCATGAAGTTCGAGGAGACTCCCGACGGTGTGCGTATCACCGATCCGGGCACTCCCCCCAACCGCAACGTCGCCACGGCCGCGGCCGACGAAGACGAGGAGTAGGACAGATGCGTCACCGGAAGGTGGGCCGCTCGCTCAAGCGAACAAGCGAGCAGAAACTGGCCCTCATGAGAGGTCTCGCCATGGCGCTGATCGAGCGAGGTGCCATCGAGACGACGGAGGCTCGGGCGAAGGAGCTGCGACCGTTCGTCGAGAAGCTGATCACCAAGGCGCGGTCGGGCACGCTGCACGACCGGCGTCTCGCCGGCCGCCACGTGCATGTCCGCGGCCTCAACGATAAGTTGTTCACGGAAGTGGGGCCGAAGTTCGCGACCCGCGCAGGCGGATATACCCGCATTCTCAAGACCGGACACCGTAAAGGCGACGGTGCTGAAATGGCCCGTATCGAGCTGGTGGACTGACATGGCGATCAACAGAAGCCGCTGCCACATTTGCGACAAGGGTGTCGCATTCGGCAATAACGTATCGCACGCCAACAACCGGACGCGGAGAACGTGGAAGCCCAACCTCCAGGTTGCCCGCATTGTGATCGAGGGAAAGATCACCAAGGTGAAGGTGTGCACCCGCTGCCTGCACGCCGGAAAGGTCCAGCGTGCTCCGCGCGGTGTCTCAGTCGCCTGAGTCTTTCGTGAGATGGGCTGACAGAATGGGGGAGCGCGTCGCGTGCTCCCCTTTTTCTTGCGGCATCAGTTGTAGTTCCTATCCGCGACCGGCCTCCTGATGCCAAGAAGGAACGACCTCCATCGCATCCTTCTGATAGGCTCCGGCCCGATAATAATCGGCCAGGGAGCCGAGTTCGACTACTCGGGAACCCAGGCCACGAAAGCGTTGAAGGAGGAGGGGTACGAGGTAATCCTCGTCAACTCCAATCCCGCCACGATCATGACCGACCCGGAGTTCGCCGACCGGACGTACATCGAGCCGGTGACGCCTGAATTCGTCGAGCTGGTGATTGAGAAGGAGCGGCCGGATGCGTTATTGCCGACGATGGGCGGGCAAACCGCGCTCAACGTCGCGATGAAACTGCACGAGAAAGGCGTCCTCGAGAAATACGGCGTCGAGCTGATAGGCGCGGATGCGAGGGCGATCGCGATGGCCGAGGACCGCGGCCAGTTCGCCGAAGCAATGAAGCGCATCGGACTGAAAATCCCGCAGGGTGGTATCGCGACTTCGTTCGACGAAGCCCTCTCCATCGTCGACCTCGTTGGCTTCCCGGCGATCATCCGTCCCGCATTCACACTGGGCGGCACCGGTGGCGGCATCGCATACAACCGGGAAGAATACGAAGCAATCGTGCGCCGGGGGATCGAGCTGTCGCCGGTAGGGCAGGTGCTCATCGAGCGCAGCGTTATCGGATGGAAGGAGTTCGAGCTTGAGGTGATGCGCGACGGCGCCGACAACGTCGTCATCGTGTGCTCGATCGAGAATATCGATCCGATGGGCGTGCACACCGGCGACTCCATCACCGTCGCGCCGGCAATGACGCTCACCGACCGCGAGTTCCAGGCGATGCGCGATGCAGCGGTCGCGGTGATCCGCGAAATCGGCGTCGAGGCGGGCGGATGCAACATCCAGTTCGCCATCAATCCGGTCAACGGCGAGATGCTGGTGATCGAGATGAACCCGCGCGTGTCGCGGTCGTCCGCCTTGGCGTCGAAGGCCACCGGGTTTCCGATCGCCCGCATCGGAACGAAGGTCGCCGTCGGCTATCGCCTCGACGAGATACCGAACGACATCACGAAGACGACGCCGGCGTCGTTCGAGCCCGTGCTCGATTATGTCGTCGTCAAGTGTCCGCGGTTTGCATTCGAGAAGTTCACCGCCGCCAATCCCCAGCTCACGACACAGATGAAATCGGTGGGCGAGTCGATGGCGATCGGGCGCACGTTCAAGGAAGCATTCCAGAAGGGGCTCCGCGCGCTGGAGACGGGCCGCTCCGGGTGGGCGATCGGCGAGCGGCTCGCCGACGATCGTCTGGGCGACGATTCGCTCGAGACTCTGCGCGGCGCGCTCCGTCAGCCGACTCCCGAGCGCATCTTCCAGATCAAGCGCGCCCTCGAGAGCGGCGTCAGCGTGCAGGACATCAACGAGCTGACGCACATCGACCCCTGGTTCCTCGCGCAGATGTCAGAGCTTGTCGAAGCCGAACGCGACTTTAGCGCGATCGAGACCGTCACCGCCGATGAGATGCGCCGCATGAAGCAAATGGGATTTTCCGATCGGCAGCTCGCCGAGCTTCGTGGAACGTCGGAGGATGACATGCGGTCCGTGCGCTGGTCGTTCGGAGTGAGGCCCGCGTACAAGATGGTCGACACCTGCGCCGGCGAATTCCCCTCCTCCACGCCGTACCTCTACAGCAGCTACGACGAGGAAGATGAAGCTCCCCGGACGGGCCGCGACTCGGTCGTGATTCTGGGCAGCGGGCCCAACCGCATCGGCCAGGGCGTGGAGTTCGACTACTGCTGCGTGCGCGCCGCGCTCGCGCTTCGCGAGCAGGGATACGAGACGATCATGATCAACTCGAATCCCGAGACAGTCTCCACCGACTTCGACATATCGGACAAGCTCTACTTCGAGCCGCTCACTCTGGAACACGTGCTGGAGATTGTCGAGCGCGAGAAGCCCCTGGGAGTGATCGTTCAGCTCGGGGGGCAGACTCCGCTCAAGCTGACGCACGCGCTCGAGGCTGCCGGCGTGAAGATCCTCGGAACGCCGCCCGATTCGATCGATGCCGCCGAGGACCGAAGGCGGTTCGACGCCATTGCCAGGCGCCTTGGCATCAGGCAGCCTCCCAACGGAACCGCGACGAGCGTCGCCGAGGCAATCGAGGTCGCCGAACAGATCGGCTACCCGGTGCTGGTGCGGCCGTCCTACGTGCTCGGCGGGCGGGCGATGGAAATCGTCTATGACGCACCGTCGCTCGAAGGCTATTTCGAACGCGCGGCGCGCGTCTCCGGCGACCGGCCGGTGCTCATCGACAGCTTTCTCGAGGACGCGTTCGAGGCGGACGTGGATGCCATCGCGGATGGCGAGCGCGTCGTGATCGGCGGCATCATGCAGCACATCGAGGACGCCGGAATCCACTCCGGCGATTCGGCGTGCGTCCTTCCTCCATATCTCATCGGGGAGAAGGACCTCGACACAATGCGCGCGCACACCGTTGCGTTCGCAAAGGAGCTCGGCGTCGTCGGACTGATCAACGTGCAGTACGCGATAAAGGACGGACAGGTCTACGTGCTGGAGGTGAATCCGCGGGCAAGCCGGACGGTGCCGTTCGTGTCGAAGACGATCGGCGTATCGCTCGCCGCGCTCGCGGCTCGCGTGATGCTCGGCGAAACCCTGGAGCAGATCGGGTTCACCGACGAAGTCGTTCCCGGGTACGTATCGGTGAAGGAAGCGGTGTTCCCGTTCTCGAAATTCCGCGAGTTCGATCCCATCCTTGGGCCAGAGATGCGTTCGACCGGGGAGGTGATGGGAATTGCCGGCTCGTTCGGAACCGCGTTCGCAAAGGCGCAGCTCGCGGCCGACAACCGCCTCCCGGAATCGGGAGCGATCCTTCTCACGGTTAACGATTTCGACAAGCAGGCGGTAACGCCCATCGCGCGGCGGTTCCACGAACTGGGGTTTCGTTTGTTGGCGACTGAGGGCACCGCGCGACATCTCAGGGGGAGGGGCATTCCCGTGTCGCGGGTGTTCAAGGTGCATGAGGGGCGCCCGCACGGCATCGACCTGATCGTGAACGGCGAGGTGCAGATGCTCATCAATACGCCGTTCGGAAAGCACGCGCAGCAGGACGACTATACGCTGAGACAGGCGGCGATCGCGCACGGCGTAGCGTACACCACGACGTTGTCGGCGGCGAACGCGGCGTGCGACGCGGTTCTCTCCTTGCGGAGCCGCGCGCCGTCGGTGCGCTCGCTTCAGGAATGGCACGCGGAGCTCGGCACTGAGGCGTCGGTATGAGTGGCGCGGAGACTTTCATTCACGAGTCCGCGTGGGTGGACGAAGGCGCGAGGATCGGTGTCGGCACGAAGGTCTGGCACTTCTGCCACGTGCTCGGCGGGGCCGAGATCGGGGAGGGCTGCTCGCTCGGGCAGAACGTCGTCGTCATGAGCGGTGTGAGGATCGGAAACAATGTCAAGATCCAGAACAACGTATCCGTCTACGAGGGCGTCGAGCTCGAGGACGACGTGTTTTGCGGGCCCTCGATGGTGTTCACGAACGTCGTGAATCCGCGCGCCCATGTTTCCCGCCGGGATGAGTACCGGCGAACGCTGGTGAAGAGGGGAGCGAGTATCGGAGCCAACGCCACTATCGTCTGTGGCGCGACGCTCGGCGAGTACGCGTTCATCGGCGCGGGGAGTGTGGTGACGGCCGACGTCGCGCCGTACGCGCTGGTCGTCGGCGTTCCCGGCCGCCGGATCGGGTGGATGTGCCAATGCGGGGAACGACTTCCGGACAATGGCAACGGCACATGCGCAGCCTGCGGAAGCCGCTACGAGTCGCGCGGCGAAACAATCGAAAGGATCGGCGCCATTGAGTGACGAGAAGAGGAGCTTTCGGATCGCCCTAGCGGGATGCGGGCGGATCAGCGGCAACCACATCGACGCGATCGCCCGCATTGACGGGCTGGATCTCGTGGCGGTGTGCGACGAGCGCCCCGACAAGGCGCAGGCCGTGGCTGAGCCGCTCGGGATTCCGTGGTACACGGATTACGCGAAGATGGTGGGGGCGGGCGACTCGGACGTGGTCGCGATCGCGACGCCATCGGGTCTCCATTCGGCCCAGGGCGTGATGGCGGCGAAGGCAGGGAAGCACGTCGTGACGGAGAAGCCGATGGCGATCTCATTGCGCAGCGCCGACGAGCTCGTGCAGGCGTGCGACGCCGCGCATGTCCACCTTTTCGTCGTCAAGCAGAACCGGCTCAACGCTCCGATTCAGATGCTGAAGCGGGCAGTCGACAAGGGCCGTTTTGGCCGTCTCTACATGGCGAACTGCACTGTGCGGTGGACACGTCCGCAGGAGTATTACGAGCAGGCGCCGTGGCGCGGGACGTGGGAGTTCGACGGCGGCGCTTTCATGAATCAGGCATCGCATTACGTAGACCTCATCCAGTGGGTGATGGGTCCGGTCGAGAGCGTGATGGCGAAGACGGCGACGATGGCGCGGCGGATCGAGACCGAGGACTCGGGGATCGCGATATTGCGCTTCCGCTCGGGGGCGCTCGGCACGATCGAGGTGACGATGCTGACGTATCCCAGGAACATGGAGGGGTCAATCACATTGCTGGGGGAGAAGGGGACGGTGAAGATCGGCGGCACCGCGGTGAACAAGGTCGAGCACTGGATTTTTGCCGACAGTGATCCCGACGACGAGGCTATCCACTCGCTCGACTCCAGCCCGCCGAACGTCTACGGGTTCGGTCACGAAGGCTATTACCGCAACGTTCTTGCGGTCTTGCGGGGAGACGCGAAGCCCGACACCGACGGCCGGGCCGGACGCAAGTCGCTCGAGCTCATACTCGGCATCTACGAATCGGCGAGAACGGGGCGCGACGTACCGCTCCCGCTGAAAGCCTGAACAAGGCATCTTTACAGGTTATGCACCTACTGAAATAATGGGCGTGGCGCTCCTGGATCTGCGCGCCCAGCACGCGACGATCCGTGACGACGTTGTCGCCGCGATGATGCGTGTGGTGGACGACCAGGCTTTCATCCTTGGCGAACCGGTCGAACGGCTCGAGCGCGCGGTCGCCGAACTTTCCAATGCGCGTTTCGCGATCGGCTGCGCCAATGGCACCGACGCGCTGCTGCTCGCGTTGCGTGCGCTCGACATCGGCGTGGGCGACGAGGTCGTCACGACGCCGTTCACCTTTTTCGCGACGGCGGGAGCGATCCACAACGCGGGCGCGCGCCCGGTGTTTGCGGACATCGATCCGGAGACGTTCAACCTCTCGCCGCAGGCGGCGACGGCAGCAGTGACTTCCCGGACGAGAGCGGTCATTCCGGTTGATCTATTCGGCCAGCTCGCTCCTGTGGACGCGATCGCGGCCGCATTGCCGGCGCTTCCGCTCATCGAGGATGCGGCGCAGTCGATCGGCGCGACGCGGTGCGTAGGCGAGCGCACGATTCGCGCGGGAGAGGCGGCCACTATCGGCACGTTCAGCTTCTTCCCGTCCAAGAACCTCGGCGGCTACGGCGATGGCGGGATGATCGTAACCCAGGACGAGACGCTCGCGACGCGCCTTCGCCGGCTCCGGGTGCATGGCGGAATGAAGACGTATCATCACGACGAAGTCGGATTCAACAGCCGTCTCGACGCACTCCAGGCGGCGGTGCTGCACGCGAAGCTGCCGCACTTGGAATCGTGGAGTGAGGCCAGGCGCCGAAACGCCGCATATTACGACGCGGCATTCGCCGATCTGCCCGACATCCAGACGCCAAGGATCGAACCGGGCAATGTATCGATCTACAACCAGTACACCCTTCGCGCGGCGCGCCGAGATGACCTTCAGGCGCACCTCAAGGTGAAGGGAATCGGGAGCTCGGTCTACTATCCCCTGCCACTTCACCTTCAGCCGTGCTTCGCGTATCTCGGATATTCCGACGGGGCGTTCCCGGAGAGTGAGAAGGCGGCAACGGAAGTGCTATCGCTTCCCATTTATCCGGAGCTCGCCACTGGGCAGCTCGACGAAGTAATCGGAGTGGTGAGAGAGTTCTATGGCCGCTGAGAAGAAGCAGCCGATGTCGATGAAGAATCGCCTTTTGTCCATGCTGGAGCGCAGGGAGGCCTGCATCGGGGTGGTTGGGCTGGGCTATGTCGGGCTGCCCCTCGCGCTGGAGTTCGCGAGAGCTGGATTCAAGGTGATCGGCTACGATGTGAGCGAGCGCGTGACTTCCGGACTGATGGCGGGAACGTCGCACATCCAGGACGTGGCCGACGCGGACGTTGCCGCGGTGGTAGAATCCGGAAAATTCGAGGCAACCACCGACGAGTCGCGGCTTCGCGAAATGGATGCAATCTCCATCGCCGTCCCGACTCCGCTCGCGAAGACGCGAGATCCCGACATGACGTACGTGATCGCCGCGGCCGACGCGGTCGCGCGCAACTGCCACGCAGGACTGCTCATCGTGCTCGAGAGCACGACCTATCCCGGCACCACTCGAGAGCTGATGCAACCCGGGCTCGAGGCGGCGGGTCTGACAGTAGGCGAGGACGTGTTCCTCGCCTTCAGTCCGGAGAGAGTTGACCCTGGCAACAAGGCATGGAACACGAAGAACACACCCAAGGTGGTCGGCGGGATCACGCCGGCGTGCACCGAGGTCGCTTCGGCTCTGTACGCGTCATGCCTGGACACCATCGTCCCTGTGTCGAGCACTGAGACGGCGGAGCTCGTCAAACTTCTCGAAAATACTTTCCGCTCGGTCAACATCGGCCTCGTGAACGAGATGCAGATCGTCTGCGACAAGCTCGGGGTGAACGTTTGGGAAGTGATTGACGCGGCGGCGACGAAGCCTTTCGGGTTCATGAAGTTCACGCCGGGGCCGGGGATCGGGGGCCACTGCATTCCGCTCGATCCCCACTACCTCGCGTGGAAGATGCGCACACTGAACTACAAGACCCGATTCATCGATCTCGCCAGTGAGATCAACAGCGAAATGCCCGCGCTCGTCGTCGAGCGCGTGGCGCAGGCGCTCAATGCGCGCCGCAAGCCGGTGAACGGCAGCCGTGTCCTGGTGCTCGGCGTTGCTTACAAGAAGGACATCGACGACATGCGCGAGAGTCCGGCCCTGGATGTCATAACGCTGCTCGAGGGTCAGGGTGCAGATGTCGTGTATCACGACCCGCACGTGCCCGTTTACCGCGATGACGGGCGCGAGCGGAGCAGCGTGCCGCTCACCGACTCAGAACTGGAGCGGGCCGATGCCGTCGTGATCATCACCGACCATTCGGGGCTCGACTATCAAAGAATCGTGGATCTCGCAGACGCAGTAGTCGATACGAGGAACGCTACTGCCGGGATGTCACGCGCGAGCGGTGAACGCCGTGGCGGGGACAAGCGTTCCAGTCTCGCAATCGCTTAACCCAATAACCAGCCAATGAATATTTCAGTTATCGGTACCGGATACGTCGGTCTTGTCGTCGGCGCCTGCCTGGCCGAAACCGGCAACGATGTCGTGTGCGCCGACGTCGCGGCCGCCAAGATCGAAGGGCTCAAGCGGAATGTCCTTCCGATATACGAGCCCGGCCTGGAGAATCTAGTCGAGCGCAACCAGCAGGACGGGCGCCTCGTGTTCACCACCGACATCGCGTCTGCGATCGCCTCGGCTGACGTGCTCTTCATCGCCGTCGGAACCCCGCCCGATGAAGACGGATCCGCCGACCTCCAGCACGTGCTGTCAGTGGCCCGGGCGGTTGGAAGGCACATGGCGCGCGAGATGGTTGTCGTCACGAAATCCACCGTGCCGGTGGGAACGGCGGGGAAGGTCGCCGCCGAGATCGGGAAGCACGCGCGCTTTCCATTCCAGATGTGCAGCAATCCCGAGTTTCTCAAAGAGGGTGATGCGGTCGACGATTTCATGAAGCCGGACCGCGTCGTGCTGGGCGTGGATGATCCGCGTGCGCGCGATGTCATGGCGGAGATCTACGCGCCATTCGTGCGGACGGGAAATCCAATAATCTTCATGGACATCGCCTCTGCGGAGATGACGAAGTACGCCGCCAACGGAATGCTCGCGACGCGTATTTCCTTCATGAATGAGGTCGCGAATCTCTGCGAGCGTGTCGGCGCGAATGTCGATATGGTGCGCCGCGGAATCGGCAGCGACTCGCGCATCGGCTCGTCGTTCCTCTTTCCGGGGCCCGGATACGGGGGCTCGTGCTTCCCGAAAGACGTAAGGGCGCTGGTGCGCACCGCCGCCGACATCGGCCTCGACATGAAGGTGCTGGGCGCAGTCGAGGAGGTGAATGACGCACAAAAGCTTCGCCTGGCCGAGAAGCTGCGCGATGCGCTGGGCGACGACCTCTCGGGAATGCACATCGCGGTATGGGGGCTGGCCTTCAAGCCGCAGACGGACGATATGCGCGATGCGCCTTCGCTGACGCTCATCGAGACCCTGCTGGAGGGTGGGGCGTCGATATGCGCTCACGACCCGGCAGCGATGAACGAGGCGAGGCACAAGCTCGGCGACCGGGTGTCATATGCCGAGACGAATTACGACGCCCTGACCGGTGCCGACGCCCTTGTCGTTGTGACTGACTGGAACGAGTATCGCCATCCCGATTTCGCGCGCGTGAAAGAGTCGCTCAAGCGGCCCCTCGTCATCGACGGACGCAACCTGTACGACCCGGAAAAGATGCAGGAGCTGGGCTTCAGCTACCATTCCATGGGCCGCGCCGGCGTCGAACACCTGGTCTCGCTGAGGGTATGACGCAACGCATGAAGATGATGCGATTTCTGATGGTGGCGGGGGCGTTGCTTGGAGCGTGCAAGCCGGTGTTCAATGCGGCAAGCTATCCGACACCGGAAGCGCTGCAGGCGGCGGCGATGGTGGAGTACAATGCGCGGCGCTGGGACAATGCAGTCAAGGCGTTCGAGCGGCTCACCGGCGAGCTGCCGCTGCGCGATCCGCGTGCGGCCGCCGCTCACTTCTACCTCGCCAAGTCGCAGGAGAAGCATGGAGACAACCTCCTCGCTGCGAAGTCGTTCAGCCGGGTGTACGAGCTGTATCCCCAGGACACGCTGGCCGATGACGCGCTCTTCGCCTCCGGGTTAGCTTACAAGAAGATGTGGCGGAAACCCGTACTCGACGCTGAATACGGCGACAACTCGATTACGCAGTTCCAGACACTCCAGTCTCTGTATCCCAATTCTCCGATAGTGCCTCAAGCCATTGCGCAGCTTAACCTGCTGGACGAGTGGTTCGCGACCAAGGATTACGAGACCGGGTATCATTATCTTCGCCGCAAGGCGTACGATTCCGCCATCATCTACTTCAAGGACGTGATAAGGCTGCACCCGGCGGCGAAGAAGACCAAGGCGGCGTATCTCCGACTGCACGAAGCCTATCGAGCGATCAATTACAAGGACGACGCCCGCGAGCTCTGCGATGCGATGCGAAAGGCGTACCCGGCCGACCGCGAAGTTCTTGGCTCGTGCGGCGCGGCGCCGGTGACCGCCACGAGCCAGTAGGGCGCCTTGCGCCTCGGAGTGCTCGGCGGATCGTTCGATCCTCCGCATGCAGGGCACGTCATCGCGGCGGTGGACGCGTGCGAGTCGCTCGGGCTCGACCGCCTGGTGGTGATTCCGACCGCGACACAGCCGCTGAAGGTGCGGGCTCAGGGCGGAGCGACGCCAGGCCAGCGTCTCGAGATGGCGAGGCTCGCTTTCGGCGGCGATCCGCGGATCGAGGTCAGCGCCATGGAAACGGACCGTGTGGGGTTATCTTACACCGTCGATACCCTCGAAGCGCTCGCGGCGGCCAATCCGGGGGCCGAGCTCGTGTTGCTGCTGGGGTCTGACGCCCTGAAGGATTTCGGGCGGTGGAAAAATCCCGACCGCATCAGGGACCTTGCACGGATCGCCGTTCTGGCGCGGGAGGGACTGGCGGCGACAGCGACTCCGGACGAGCGGGTCGCTACGAAGATGTCCGGCGGCGCCGAGATCGTGACGACGCGGCGGGTCGACGTGTCGTCCTCGGAGATCAGGGTGCGGGTCGCCGCCGGGAGATCGATTCGCGGGTTCGTGGCTGAATCGGTGGAGGAGTTCATCTCCACCGCGAAACTATACCGATCATAGTGGCGCGCGGCTAATTCGCGCGCCTACGGCGGGATCGAGGACACAGCAATGCTCAAGGGGATGTTGGCGGGTGTATTCGGCACGCGGCATGAGCGCGAGCGGAAGCGCATCCAGCCAATCGTTGACGAGATAAACAGCGAGTACGAGCGCCTCCACGACGTCAGCGAGGAGGAGCTGCGCGCACAGACCGAAAAGTTCCGCGGCCTCGTTCGCGAAGCCATCGGCGAACTCGAGTCGAAGATCGTCGACCTGAAGGAGGAGAAGCGGAGGACGGCTGACGCCGCCGAGCGCGAGCGCATCGATCTGGAGTTGAGCGGTGCCGATGGACGCGGTGGAGTGGAGGGCGAGCTGCGGACAGCTACCGCCGAAGTGCTCGACGAGCTCTTGCCTGAGGCGTTCGCCACCGTCCGCGAAGCCTGTCGCCGGCTGATGGGAACGACCGTCCGCGTCACGGGGCACGATCAGGAATGGAACATGATCCCCTACGACGTGCAGTTGATGGGCGGGATCCAGCTGCACATGGGACGGATCGCCGAGATGGCGACGGGAGAGGGCAAGACGCTCGTCGCGACGCTCCCGCTTTACCTCAATGCGCTTCCTGGAAAGGGTGCGCACCTGATCACCGTCAACTCGTATCTCGCGCGCCGCGATTCCGAGTGGATGGGACACGTGTACCGGTACCTTGGCCTTGTCGTCGGCTGCATCGACGACACCGAACCCGGCTCGGCTGAGCGCCACGCGGCGTACGAGTCTGACATCACCTACGGCACGAACAATGAGTTCGGGTTCGACTATCTGCGCGACAACATGGTCGTCGCCAACGAGCAGCGCGTCCAGCGCGGCCACGTCTACGCGATCGTGGACGAAGTGGATTCGGTGCTGATCGACGAGGCGCGCACCCCGCTGATCATTTCCGGACCGGTCGGCAACGAATCCGACGCTGAGTACGCGATGCACAATGCCGCGGTCGCGCGCCTTGTGAAGCGGCAGAGCGATCTCGCCAACACCCTCGTCGCCGAGGCGGAGCAGGCGTTCGAAGCGGACGACACCGAGACCGGTGCGCTCAAGCTGTACCAGGCGCGGCTCGGCGCGCCGAAGAACAAGCGACTTCTCAAGGTGCTTCAGGAGACGGGGGCTAAGCAGCTCGTTCAGAAGAAGGAATTGGAGCACTTAGCCGACAGAAAGTTGCCCGCATCGAAGCAGCAATTCCGGGACACCGAGGAGAGTCTGCTCTACGTTCTCGACGAGAAGGGACACACAGTCCATCTCACCGACCGCGGCGTGGATTTCATGTCGCCGCACGATCACGACGCGTTCGTGCTTCCGGACATCTCCCAGGATGTGCACCGGATAGATCACGACGAGGAGATGTCGCCGGAGGAGAAGCTCGCCACGCGCGCGCAGGTGAACCGCGAGTACGCCGAGAAGAGCGAGACGCTGAACATCGTTCATCAACTGCTGCGCGCCCACGCGCTGTACGAGATCGACGTCAACTACGTGGTGCAGGACGGGCAGGTTCTGATCGTGGATGAGTTCACCGGCCGCACGATGCCGGGCCGCCGCTGGTCGGAAGGTCTTCACCAGGCCGTGGAGGCGAAGGAAGGCGTCCAGGTGAAGGGCGAGACGCAGACGATGGCGACGATCACGATCCAGAACTACTTCCGCATGTACTCCAAGCTCGCCGGTATGACCGGCACCGCGGAGACGGAGGAGGGCGAGTTCCACGAGATTTACGGGCTCGGCGTGTCGGTTGTCCCGACCAATCGCCCCGTTATCCGCGACGACCGGCACGACTTCGTCTACAAGACGCGGCGCGAGAAGTACAACGCCATTCTCGAGGAGACCGAACGGCTCCACAAGCTTGGCTATCCGGTGCTCGTCGGAACCGTGAGCGTGGACGTCTCGGAGACGCTGGCGCGAATGTTCAAGCGCGCCGGAATAACTCACAACGTCCTCAACGCGAAGTACCATCAGCGCGAGTCGGAAATCGTAGCGAACGCGGGCCAGCCGGGCGCGGTAACGATCGCGACGAACATGGCGGGCCGCGGAACCGACATCAAGCTCGGCGAAGGTGTCACCGTGTCGAAGGATTCGATGGTGAAGGATCCGGAGAACAAGATGGTGGAGGTCACCGAATGCGGCGGGCTCCACATCATCGGATCGGAGCGTCACGAATCGCGGCGCATCGACCGGCAGCTTCGCGGACGCTCGGGCCGGCAGGGCGATCCGGGGTCGTCGCAGTTCTTCCTGTCGCTCGAGGACGATCTGATGCGGCTGTTCGGCAGCGACCGCATCGCCAAGTTGATGGATCGAATGGGCGCCGAAGAAGGCGAGATGCTGACGCACCCCCTCATAACGCGCTCGATCGAGCAGGCGCAGAAACGTGTCGAGCTCCAGAACTTCCAGTCACGGAAGCGGCTGCTCGACTACGACGACGTGATGAACCAGCAGCGAGAGGTGATATACTCGCTGCGGTCGTTCGCTCTGGACGGCGGCGAGGAGTTGCGCGGCGAAGCCGAGAAGATGATCGACAAGGGTGTCTCGCGCCGCGTCGAGAACACGCTCGCGATCTTCGATTCTATCGAGGAGTGGGACTACGGCCTCCTCAGGCAGGACCTGCTCATGCACTACCTGCTGAGCGTTCCCGCGTTCGAGGAGGAGGGTGACCATCCGTCCTCGCTGGCCGACGCGCAGCAGGATGCTGTGAACGCGGCGAAGCAGGCGTTCACCGACAAGCTGGCCGGGCTCGGTGAGTACTCCGGCCAGCTGTTGTCGCTAATCATGCTCAACGTGCTGGACGAGAAGTGGAAGGACCACTTGTACGATCTCGACCAGCTCCGCAACGCGATCCACTACCGGTCCTGGGGCCAGAAGGATCCGCTCATCGAGTACAAGCACGAAGCGTACACGATGTTCGTGGATCTGATGAACGACATCTATCACACGTTCACGGAGCGATTCCTCAGGGCCCAGATCAGCTTCGAACCGCGTCAGTTCGAGATGGATGACGATGAGAGCGCGGGGCGTGGCGGTTCTCGCGGCGGCCGTCCCGCGAAGCCGGCGAAACGTTACAACGCGCTCGGGGTGCTCGAGGATGTATCTCCCGACGCGGACCGCGTGAATGGCGAGGGAGAGCCGGAGGATGTCGTGGATATCGGGCCTGGCGAGCCTCCCTCGAAGAAACCCGCGGCGCGAGCCGAGCCGATCATCACCGGCGCGGGGCGAGTGCGGTCGCTCAGCGCCGCGCAGAATGCGACGCCGGCAGACTGGAGTAATGTCGGACGCAACGATCCGTGTCCCTGCGGATCGGGGAAGAAGTTCAAGAAGTGTCACGGGGCGGGGGTCTGACCGGTACTTCCCGAAGTACCGTGATCGGGCGGTAGGCCGAAGACCCAAAAAATCGAAATTTCCCGCTGGCCGATCGCGCTCTCTTGATTATCCCTGCGGCCGGCGGATGAGAGCTGCCCGATCCTGATGCCATACCAATACGCATTCACCTATCGGAGAGAATGCAAATGGCATCGGTCATACGAGAACTTCCCAATGGCGAGCGTCCCAGAGAGCGACTCAAGTCGCATGGAGTACACGCGCTCAGCTCGTCCGAGCTGCTCGCAATCCTCCTCGGCAGCGGCTCTCAGGGAATCTCCGCGATGCGGATCGGACACGACATCCTCGCCAGTTCGCACGGTTCATTGCGGCGACTGTCGTCACAACCGGTTGCTGCTCTGACGGCACTCACCGGCGTCGGAAACGCGCGGGCCGTCGCCATCCACGCGGCGCTCGAGCTCGGCCGACGGATGGCCGCCGAGGAGCGCGAGGATGGCATTCCAGTCCGAGGCCCGCGCGACGTCCACGAGATCTTCGGCCAGCGCCTGCAGGATCTGCCGGTCGAGGAGTTCCATGTCGCCATTCTCGATTCGCAGCACCGGCTCGAGCGGGACGTCACTGTAACGCGGGGGCTGCTCAACTCGTCGCTCGTTCACCCGAGGGAAGTGTTTCGCGAAGCGATCGCGGAGAATGCGGCTGCGATCATACTGATTCACAATCACCCGAGCGGCGATCCTACTCCATCGCCCGATGATCGCGTGACGACGGAGCAGTTGGTGCAGGCGGGGCGGGTACTCGACATACCTGTGCAGGACCACGTTATTATTGGAAGAGGGCGCTATCTGAGCTTCGCGGAGGCGGGACTGCTGTGACCGCTGTCGAAACGCACGCTGTAATTCCTGGCTGGAACGACGATGGCAAGCGGCTTCCCGAGCGGCTGGATCATGAATTACTGGTGCGCGCCTACCGCTTCAGTGAGCAGGCGCATGTCGGACAGAAGCGGCTCTCCGGCGAGAACTTCGTCTCTCACTGCGTCGAGGTCGCGAAGATACTCGCCGATCTCCAGCTCGACACCGTCACTGTTGCGAGCGGCCTCATCCACGACGTCGTCGAGGATACCGCGATCTCGGTCACCGACATCGAGGCAGAATTCGGGAAGGAAATCGCCGAGATAGTCGACGGCCTCACCAAAATCGGGCACCTCCCGCTCAACTCGTCGCAGGAGCGGCAGGTCGAGAACTACCGCAAGCTGCTCCTTTCGATCGCGCGGGACGCTCGCGTAATCCTGATCAAGCTGGCCGACCGTCTCCACAACATGCGGACGCTCGATCATCTCCCGTCTGAAAAGCGGCGCCGAATCGCCCAGGAGACGCGCGATCTCTACGCGCCGCTCGCGCACCGCTTCGGAATGGCGCGGATGAGGTGGGAGCTCGAGGATTTGGCGTTCAAGCATCTGGAGACCGCCGAATACAAATCGCTGGCGAAACTCGTCGCGCAGCGCCGGGGCGAACGCGAGGTGACCATCGCCGAGCTCGGCGATCCGCTCCGGGACCTGCTCACCAGTGCGGCGATTCCAAACGTAGAGGTAACGGGCCGCCCGAAGCACCTTTGGTCCATTTACAAGAAGATGACCAAATTGGACAAGCCCTACGAGGAGATCTACGACCTCATGGCTATCCGCGTCCTCGTAGACACGGTGCCCGATTGCTACCACGCGCTCGGCGTCATCCACGAGCGGTTCACGCCCCTCCAGGAACGCATAAAAGACTACGTTGGCCAGCCGAAGTCGAACGGATATCAGTCGCTCCACACGACGATCTTCGGGCCGGCAAAGCAGATGTTCGAGATACAGATCCGGACGCGGGAGATGCACCGAACCGCTGAGTACGGAATCGCCGCCCATTGGCGATTCAAGGAGAACGCACGTAACGCCGACGAACTGGATCGCGCCCTGCACTGGTTCCGGCAGGTACTCGAGCTTCAACTCGACGCCAAGACGCCCGATGAGTTCCTCGAATTCCTCAAGCTCGATCTCTACCAGGACGAGATCTTCGTCTTCACTCCCGACGGCGACGTGATCCAGCTTCCGAAGGGCGCGACGCCCATCGACTTTGCCTTCGCCGTGCACACCGAAGTAGGATTGCATGCGCGCGGGGCGCGAATCAATGGCCGGCAGGCGACGCTCGCCCGGGAGCTCAAGAATTCCGACACTGTCGAGATCGTTACCGACCCCGCCGCGCGTCCCAGTCGCGACTGGCTCTCCCACGTTCGCACGGGACGCGCCCGCCACAAGATCAGACAGCGTCTGCGGGTAGAGGAACAGACTACGTCGGCCAAGCTCGGCCGCGAGATTCTCAATCGCGAGGTGAAGCGGCGGCGGCTCGCGAAACCCGACGACGAGCAGCTCAAGCAGGCGGCGAGCGCACTCAACCTCAATGACATCAACCATCTCATAGCGTCAATAGGGCAGGGCGACATCGGCGTGATGCAGGTACTGAAACAGCTCTATCCGCAGGACGAGCCCCCGCCTCCCGTAAAGACCGGGCCGCTCGACTGGCTGGTCGACAAGGTCCGCGGAAGCCCGAAAGGTGTGCGCATCCAGGGCGTGGACGGCCTGATGGTCCGCTACGCGCAGTGCTGCCAGCCGGTCCCGGGCGATCCAGTGGTGGGGTACGTGACGCGCGGGCGCGGCGTGAGCATCCATCGCGGCGACTGCCCCAACCTGCTAATGCTCGACCTCGAGCCGGAGCGGCGGCTCGACATCGACTGGAAGGAGCTCGAGGGCGAGCGGTTTATGGTGCGCCTCGTCCTCGATGCGACCGACCGCCGCGGACTGTACGCTGACCTCGCGACCGCAGTCTCGGCGACCGACACCGACATCCGGAGTTTCGAGCTCCAGAGCGCGGACGGCCATGTCACCGGCGCGCTCGCTGTTGAGGTCGAGAACCTCGCGCATCTCCAGCGGATCCTCAAAGCCGCAAGGCGAGTCAAGGGAGTTACTGAGGTCACACGCAAGGAGCGGCTCGCCAGCGATAACTGATCTCGGTTGTCGGCCTGAATCAGCGCGTTATCCGTCACGTGCCAGAGAGATTACAGTGGGCCCGAGGAGCTTGGATCGATCGCCGCCGAGCCGTCTACCGAAGAAATCCCGGCAATTTGCTATATTTCCTTCGTGGCCAACGCCGAATTCAACCTCCAGGCCCCTTTCACCCCCGCTGGCGATCAGCCAAAAGCTATCGCCGAGCTTACGCACGGGCTCGAGCGAGGCGACCGATTCCAGACGCTGCTCGGCGTCACCGGGTCTGGAAAGACCATGACCGTTGCCAACGTCATCCGGAATTTCGGGCGTCCGACGCTCGTCCTGTCGCATAACAAGACGCTGGCCGCACAGCTCTACGGCGAGATCAAGAGCTTCTTTCCGAACAACGCCGTCGAGTACTTCATCTCGTACTACGATTACTACCAGCCGGAAGCGTACGTCCCGACGACCGACACGTACATCGAGAAGGACGCGTCGATCAACGAGGACATCGACCGGTTGAGGCTGCGCGCGACGTCGAGCCTGATGGAACGGCCCGACGTCATCATCGTAGCGACCGTGTCGGCGATCTACGGGCTCGGCGATCCCCGGAGCTATCGCGACCAGATGGTGACTCTAACGAAGGGCCAGCGGATTGCCCGCGACGAAATCCTCCGGTCACTCGTGAAGATTCAGTATTCGCGGAACGACGTGATGTTCGATCGCGCCACGTTCCGCGTGCGGGGAGACACCGTGGAAATACTCCCCGCCTACGAGGAGCAGGGCGTGCGGGTCGAGATGTGGGGCGATGAGATCGAGCGCATCTCGAAGATCAATCCGCTCACCGGCGAGGTCATCGCCGACCTCGGCAAGGCGGCCATCTATCCCGCGAAGCACTTCGTGACCTCGCGGCCGACCATCCAGCGGGCGGTCGAGCTGATCCGGGCCGAGCTCGTGGGACGGCTGCAGGAACTCCGGACGACGGGCAAGCTGCTCGAGGCGCAACGCCTCGAATCGCGCACCAACTTCGATATCGAGATGATGCTCGAGATCGGAACGTGCGCGGGCATCGAGAACTATTCGCGCCACCTCTCGGGGCGGGAGAGCGGAGAGCGGCCTGCCTGCCTGTTCGACTACTTCCCCGAGGATTTCCTCGTCGTCGTCGACGAGGCTCACGTCACGCTTCCCCAGATTGGCGGCATGTTCAATGGCGACCGCGCCCGGAAGCTGACGCTCGTCGACTACGGGTTCAGGCTGCCGAGCGCTCTCGACAACCGGCCGCTGATGTTCGACGAGTTTCTGTCGCTCACTCCCCGCGCGATCAACGTATCGGCCACGCCGGGAGAGATAGAGTTGCGGTTGTCGGAAGGCGTCGTCGTCGAGCAGATCATCCGGCCGACCGGGCTGGTCGATCCGGAAATAGACATTCGCCCGGTGCGCGGCCAGGTGGACGATCTGTTGAACGAGATCAGGCTGCGTGAAAAGAAAGGCGAGCGCGTTCTGGTCACGACGCTTACGAAGCGGATGGCTGAAGACCTGACCGACTATCTTCAGCAGATGGGGGTGCGGGTGAGATACATGCACTCCGACATCGACGCCATCGAGCGAATGGAGATCGTGCGTGGTCTGCGGCTCGGCGAGTTCGACGTCCTCATCGGCATCAATCTCCTTCGTGAAGGCCTCGATCTGCCGGAGGTCTCGCTCGTCGCAATCCTCGACGCCGATCAGGAGGGCTTTCTACGCAGTGATCGTTCGCTGATTCAGACGGTTGGCCGCGCGGCGCGGCACCTGAACGGGCGCGCGATATTCTACGCCGATCGCATCACCGGCTCGATGGAGCGCGCGATGGGGGAGACAAAGCGGCGGCGCGAGACGCAGCGCGCGTACAATCTCGAGCACGGGATCACGCCGGTGTCGGTGATCAAGAGCACCGACCAGGTTCGCTTCATCACGCGGGTGGCCGACGCGCGCGAGGCTCGTGAAGCGCGCGAGCAAGACCGCACGCGGCGCGTGGCCGAATCGTCACCGTCGTACGGAGGAAGAGATCCGGCGGCGCTCGTCGCCGAGCTTGAGAAGGAGATGAAGGAGGCTGCCGTAGCGCTGGACTTCGAGACAGCCGCGCGACTGCGCGATCAGCTCTTCGACATCCGCGCCAAGATGGACGGCAGCCGTTCTCGCCCCCGCGGAGCGCTCTCGGCGATCCGGGTCGAGCGCTAGTGCACGCGCACCGGCATGTCGTCCCGCCGCGAGCCGATCGCGGTCGCCTCACCCTGGGCGAGCCCGAGCTGCGCGAATGGGGCCAGGAGCTGGGCCGCACGATTGTGCCTCCGCTGCTCGTCTCGCTCTCCGGTGACCTCGGAGCAGGGAAGACGACTCTCGCGCAGGCGATCTGCGCGGGCTACGGGGTGGCCGAGGAAGTGACGAGTCCAACGTACGCGTTCGTCCACCGGTATTTCGCGGATAAGTCGGACGTCTTTCACGTCGATCTGTATCGGCTCGATGGCGAAGCGCAACTCACGAACATCGGATGGGACGATCTGCTCTCGGAAAAGGCGCTGCTGATTGTAGAATGGCCTGAGAGGGCAGGCGAGCGGCTGCCCGCGGATCATCTTCACATCGCTCTCGAGCATGTGCCCGGCGATCAAGAGCGACGCGTCCTCCTGGCCGGCTGATGACCGAGTATACGCTGGCGATCGACGGTTCGACCTATGCCGGAAGTGTCGCATTGCTGAGCAACGACTCGGTGATCGCCGAGCGCGCGCTGGAGGACCGGGGCATTCCATCAAGGGCGGGGCGCGACGAGCTGATGCTGCCGGTTGTCGCGGAGTGCATCGCTGCCGGCGGCATCACCGTTCGCGACATCTCGCGTGTCGTGTGCGGGGCCGGTCCCGGCGGATTCACGGGTCTTCGTGTCGCCGCATCGATAGCCAAGGGACTTGCGGTGGGCTCGGCGTCTCCGCTGTTCGCGGTCTCGTCCCTCCTGCTTACGCTTGCCGCCGCGCCAGGAACGATTGCGCCCGCTCGCTATCTCTCGACGATCCCGGCAATGCGTGGAGAGCTGTTCGTACTCGAGGTGATCGTGGATGACCACGGCGGGGTTCGTGCCCTCGGGGAGCCGCGTCTACTCGCGGAGGAAGCCGCCGGGGACCTGGCCCGTGCGGCGGGCGTGACGATGGCCGGGCCAGGCGCGCAGCTCGACCTGCGGCCCCACGCCCGCGGCGTCGCGAAGCTGCTGGCTTCGGTGATGGCGGATGGTCCGCGCCACATCGACACGTGGGAGCCTGCCTACGGCCGCCTCGCCGAGGCGCAGGTCAGGTGGGAAGCTGTACATGGCCGCCCGCTGCCCACGGAAGCGATTGGGCGGACTCCAGCGGATCGAGGGCGAGGCGCGCTTTGAGTGCGGCGCTGCGGCAGGCAGCCGCTGCTGACGTGGCTGCGGTTGCCGCGATCGAGCGGGAAGTCTTCAGTGATCCGTGGTCGGAGGCAGAATTCACCGCCGTGCTCGATTTGCCGCACGCTATCTTTCTCGTGGGGCTTGACGGGCTGGCGTACGTGGCGGGATACGCGGTAGTGTCTTGTGTGCTCGACGAGTCGGAGATTCTGAACCTCGCGGTGTCACCGGGCAGCCGCCGGAATGGGCTCGGGGCGCGGCTGCTCGACGCTGCCATGGCGACGGCGAGGGGGAGAGGCGCTCGGACGTTTTTTCTCGAAGTGCGCGAGTCGAATCTGGCGGCGCGGGCGCTCTACGAATCGCGCGGATTCGCGGAGCTCTCGCGCAGGCAGCGTTACTACAGGAATCCCGCGGAAGACGCGCTCCTGCTGCGCCTGGAGGAGGAACGATGATACCGGGGACGCGATACAGGTACGGATGTCTCGGACGGGGTTTACAATTGATGGCGAGCGCATGAACTCTCGCCGGGAGGCAATGTGAGTCGGAGTGTCAACAAGGCAACACTTATCGGCAACCTCGGGAACGATCCCGAGATTCGCACGACGACGGGCGGAAGCAAGGTCGCGACTTTCTCTCTCGCGACAAGCCGGTCATGGACCGGCGCGGGCGGCGACAAGCAGGAGAAGACGGAGTGGCACCGGTGCGTTGCGTGGAACGGAAAGGGTACTGGAATGGGACTCGCGGATATCGTCGAGAAGTACTGCAGAAAAGGCGAGAGGGTCTACGTCGAGGGCTCCATCGAGTACAGCCAGTGGAAGGACAAGGAGGGCCAGACGCGATACACGACCGAGGTCAAGGTCCGCGAGCTGATGCTCCTCGGAACCGGGGGAGGCGGCAACCGCGGCGGTGATTTCGACAGTGAGTCCGATGTCGGCCGCTCGCGGGCTCCGGCTCGCGCCGCGGGCCGCGCAGGCGCGAGCGGCAGCGAGAACAGCTTCGACGATTTCCCGGCAGCGCTAGAGGATCAGGACGACGATCTTCCGTTCTAGATCGAGGGCGCAGAGGCCGACGCACGCTGACGCAGAAGAAAACCAAGGCGCGGAAAGGCAATGCGCGCCGTCCTGGTTTCCGCGCCCCTGTTGAGCGTCAGCCTCTGCGCCTTGTAGTTAGGAGCGAGTGAGGTAATCCGTCTGGTTAGCGGCGAGTAGCACGCCCGGCCGTGCATCGTGCGCGGGCCGGGGCAGCGGTTCCGACTGCTGCCCGGATTCCGATCTTCGCGGAGCAACCCGATGCAGGTCATTCACGTCGCACGGTCCCGCAGTCGCCGTCGCTGCATCGTCCGCGCGCTCGCAGGCTCGATCAGCCTTCTCGCGTCGCTGTCTCCCGCAGGCGCGCAGGATACCCGGCCGCGCCCGACGCTGACTCCCGTATCGGCACCCGGGCCGAACGAGGTCGCGCACGTCGTCAAGAAAGGCGATACCCTGTGGGATATCGCGAATGCGTACCTCAAAGATCCGTTTCGCTGGCTGGAGATATTCAAGCGAAATCCTGAAGTCGTCGAGAATCCGCTCTGGATCTACCCCGGCGAGACGATCCTTATCGCGGCCTCCGAAGTTCGGCCCGACGTTCTCGCGCGCATAGCAACGAAGCCGGCTCCGGTTTCCGAACAGACCGTGTTCTCCACGAATCCCATGACGGGCAGCACACGCTCGGCGGGCGACGTTATAGGTCGCGAGGGTGGCTCAGGCGTGCCGCGCGGCGAGATCGAGGCCGCTCCGTTTGCGGATCGCAGTGGCGGACCAGGCGGCAGCGGACGTCTGGCCGTCGCATACGACCGGCCCGGCATCGCGTCACCAGCCGGCGAGCGCAGATTCCAGTTGAAGGATCGGATCTTCATCGAACTCCCGGCGAGGAGCGCCGGGCACCCTGGCGACGAATATCTCGCGTACCGGCTCGGTCCGGTGATAAATGAAAACCTTCAGATCCTGATCCCAACCGGCGTCGTTCGCGTTGAGTCAAGGGAGCTCGGCCAGCCGGCGCTCGCCCGTGTGGTTCGCCAGTTCGGCGACATCCGCCTCGACCACGAGCTCCTCGCGATCGATGCCTCGATGTCCGCCGTGCAGGGTCGACCCATGGCAGTCCAGATGGGTCCGGCCGAAAGAGTCGTGTATGTCCTCCACGACCCTGTGCTTCCGTCGATCCAGAGCTACGTCGTGCTCAGCGCAACCGCCGCAAATGGTGTGAGAATCGGAGATCAGTTCACGCTCATCGACGACAGCATCGATCCGCGCTATCCCGCTCCTCCGGTACCGGCGGCGCTTGTAGAGGTCGTACGGGTGACGCCATACGCAGTCACCGCAATCATCGTGAATCAGGAGCAACCCACGATCCGGCCTGGAATGGTGGCGCGGTTGACTGCACGGACGCCGTAGAAGCCATCCGTTGACGAGGCACCATTACCAAGTGACGGGGCAAGTGATGCCGAGGCGGTAGCCGCGGTTTACATTTCGCCCCATCATGGACAAAAAGCTGAACACCAGCGAACGGAGCCGCGCGTGACCCGCCGCGCGCTCGTAACCGGCGGGGCCGGATTCATCGGCTCGCATGTCGCAGATCTCCTCATCTCAAACGGCTTCGAAACGGAGATCATCGACGATCTCTCGACCGGACGCAGAGCCAACGTTCCGAAGGCAGCCAGGCTCCACGAGATCAGCATCAACAGCGGCGAGGCGGCACAGATCGTTCGCGATGGAAAGTTCGATGTGCTGATTCATCTGGCGGCTCAGATGGACGTCCGAAAAAGCGTGGCCGATCCGGTGGCCGACGCGACGACCAACATCGTCGGGACGCTCAACCTTCTCGAAGCGGTGAAGGCCGGGGGGAACGGAACGCGGGTGGCGTTCACGTCGACCGGAGGCGCCATCTACGGCGACTTCAACTCCCCCCCGAACGTCGAGAGCTTTCCGAAAGATCCTGAGTCGCCATACGCCATCTCCAAGCTGGCGGTCGAGTACTACCTCTCGTACTACGGAAGACTGCACGGACTCGAACACGTCTCGCTGCGTTTCGGGAACGTGTACGGACCCCGCCAGGATCCGCATGGGGAAGCGGGAGTCGTGGCGATTTTTTGCAGTCGTATTCTCGATCGAAAGCCGCTGACGATTTTCGGCGACGGCCTTCAGACTCGCGACTACGTGTACGTCGGTGACGTCGCCCGGGCGGTGCTGCTCGGCGTCACAAACGAGCTGCCGGCAGCCGAGCGCGTGGATGCACGCGCGTTCAATGTTGGCACCGGGCTCGGCACGTCGGTGGTGAAACTCGCGGAGCTTCTCCAGCAGGCGTTCGGGACCAATGCCGAGATCGTGTTCTCGCCGAAGCGGCCGGGAGAGCAGCAGGAGTCCTTTCTCGACGTCGGCAAGGCTCAGAGGGTGCTCGGCTGGAAGCCGGAGGTGTCGCTTCAGGACGGCCTTGAACGAACCTTGGCCTGGTCAGCGGCGCAGAAAGACGGGGCGGGACGCGCATGATCGCCGCAGTGCTGATCCAGATTGGAGAAGCGATACCATCCACGCCGGGCGAGCTGATCGCGGCGTCGTCGGGCCCGACGAAGGTCGTGCTGGCGGTGCTGGTGGTCCTGTCGCTCGTGAGCTGGGCGCTGATGGCGGCGAAGGCTCGCGAGTTCAAGCGCGCCGAGCGTGCCGGGAGACATTTCATCGACGAGTTCGAGCGAGCGCATACGCTCGACGAGGCGGCTGAGATATCGCGGCGGCTGCCGCCGAGCCCGCATCGCGCAGTCATGCAGCGCGCTATTCGCTTTGTTTCCGAAACGACGCCTGCCATCGCTCCGTCGGGTGAGCGAAGGCCCCGACTCAGTGCGTCGCAGGTCGAGGCGTTGCGGCTCGTGCTCGACTCCGAGAGCGGCGCTGTGCGCGACGGCTTGGGCAGATTCGTCCCAACTCTCGCGACGATCGGGTCGGTGAGTCCGCTGATCGGGCTGCTTGGAACGGTGCTCGGCATCATCGAATCCTTCATTGGGATCGCGACGAAAGGCTCGGGGAATATCGGTGCTGTCGCGCCGGGCGTCGCCGAAGCGCTGATCGCCACTGCCGCTGCCCTCGCGGTCGCCATTCCCGCTGTGTTCGGGTACAACATCTTCGCTCACCGGCTCAACCGCTTCGATGGTGAGCTCGACGGATTCGGATCGGAGCTTATCGCGCTGATGGTTCGCGAGGGTCGCATCTAGATGAGCGCCCGGTGAGGCGACGCCGCGACCGCATGAATCTCAACGCCGACATCAACGTGGTGAGTCTCATCGATGTGATGATGCTGCTGATGGTGATCTTCATGATCACCGCGCCGATCATGCAGGGCGGCATCGACATCAACCTTCCGAAGGCTGAAGCCAAGCCTCTCGAACCGAAAAGCGGTCTCGTGGTGTCTATAGACCGACAGGGCGGCATCCATATCGAGGACGCGAATCTCACCT
>JACCRF010000009.1 GCA_013813715.1 Gemmatimonadaceae bacterium
ATGAAGCATGGCTGAGTCGAGTAACCTGTCAGACGGCGGTGATACGAGAGTCGTCCCAGGATCGGGCGGTCGCAGAAGGCTTGCTGCGTCGCTCGCCGCCATTGGCGCCGCATTTCTCGCGTCGCTCTGCTGCATAGGCCCAGTTCTCTTCGTGACGCTAGGCGTGGGCGCGGGTTGGGCAAGCCGCTTCGAGCCACTGCGTCCGGTATTCAGCGTTCTGACGGTCGGGTTCATCGCGGTCGGTTTCTACGCAGTCTACGGCCCCCGGCCGGCGGCAGCGGCAGCGACCGCGGGATCGGGAGAGGTTACAGGCGCGTGCGACGTGCCGCGCGGAAGGACGCGCGACAAGATTTTGCTCTGGATCGCGGCGGTCGTCGCGTTAGTGCTGCTGACGTTCCCCCGGTGGTCGAAATGGCTCGTCTGACGCGACTCTGATCTCTTTATCGAGGAAAAGGCACATGAACGGAATTTCTGCGATTATTGGTGTACTGGCCGTGGGCGGTGGCCTATCGCTATGCGATCTGTGCGGCATGACCCCCTCGTCCGCAGCTGGCGCGAGTGTGCGGCCGCGTGCGGTCGGCGTCGCGCGCGCGGCAACTTTGCCCACTACAACTACCGAGTTTGTGTCGTCGCTTGCTGCTGCAAACGTCGCGTCGGTGCGCACCATGAAAACGGTGACGCTCAGGATCGAAGGGATGACATGCGGCGGCTGCGTATTCGGAGTGCGGAAAGTTCTGACGCGGCTCAAGGGCGTGTCCAGGGCTGAGGTGACATACGAGGACAGTCGCGCCGTGGTGACGTATGATCCCGCGGCAGTGACTGTCGCACAGATGGCCGCCGCAATCAAGACGCTCGGTTATACGGCGACGGTGATCGCTCCACCGACGCCGAAGTAGTCCGCGATCCATTGTCATCATTCCCATCATCGGGGCTGTCATGCTGTCGAAGTTGAGATGCCAGTGCCCGTGGCCGGGAAAATCCTTCCGTCCCCATGCTGCGGCAGTCTGAGTCAGGCACTGTCACACTTTGCCAGGCAAGGTCTGATGGATTCCTTCCTTCCGGTGTCTCACTACATGAGGAGGGCAGCTCGTAGACGAGCTTCGCCCATAAGGGCCGGGAAAAGGAGCGTGCAATGAGATTTCTCTTGTTACTTGTCAGCGGAGCAGTCGCGGAGGTCACGCTCACCCTCCTCGGCATGATCGGCTGAGCGCTGGCCGCGATCTCTCGTGCGCCACCTCATGACACTCTACTGATGCGCCGCGCATTCTTTCTCTGCGATCTCGGTGGGGCGACGGTTCCGCTGCCGCACGTGTGGGAGCACACGGTCGGGAGCTGTCACGCTGCGCTTGCGCTGCGAGCCGATTGGCAGACGCAGCTCCGTCAGTGCCGCGAGGAACTTGGTATCAAGCGCGTCCGCTTTCACGGACTGCTTGGCGACGACGTCGGCACCGTGGTTCGGCGCGAGGGGAGAATCGCCTACTCGTTCTTCAACATCGAGCGGATCTGGGATTCTTTGCTGGCGATGGGCATGCAGCCATTCGTTGAATTGAGCTTCATGCCTCGCGCGATCGCCTCGGGCAAAGCGACGGTGTTCCACTACGAAGCCAATGTCACACCGCCCAGGGACATGAAGCAGTGGGCGAGGCTGATTCGCAGTCTCGCGCAGCACGCTGTCGACCGGTACGGGGACCGAGAGGTCTGCGAGTGGAACTTCGAGGTGTGGAACGAGCCAAACCTCAGGGCCTTCTGGCGCGGAAGCCGGGAGGAGTACTTCGATCTCTATTCAGCGACGGCGCGCGCCCTCAAAGGGGTTGACTCCAGGCTGCGTGTCGGCGGCCCGGCGACCTCTGAAAACCAGTGGCTGGAGGAGTTCCTTGAATTCTGCCGGCGGAGGAAGCTCCCGCCGGACTTTATCAGCACGCACTACTACCCGACCGATCCAACACACGCCCTCTTCGAAGCGACCGAGGAGCAGCTCGCCTCCGCGCGCCGGGGAATCCTTCGCCAGATGGCGGGTAGCGCTCGTGCGCAGGCCGGCGAAATTCCGCTTTACTACACCGAGTGGAACACATCCTCCAGCCAGCGAGACCCGCTGCACGACGAGCCGTATGCGGCGGCCTTCGTCATCAAGACCCTGATGGAGGTGCATAGTCTCGTAGATGCGTATTCCTTCTGGACCTTCAGTGACATTTTCGAGGAGAGCTATTTCCCTTCAGTTCCGTTTCACGGCGGGTTCGGGCTCCTCACGCTGCATGGAATAGCCAAGCCTGCCTATCGGGCGTTCGAGCTGCTCCACCGATTCGGCACGGAGCTGGTCGTCCCGGTGGACGGGATCCATCCGACGGTCGACTGCTGGGTTGCGCGCAATGGATCGCGCACCAACGTGATGCTGACGAATCACGCCTTCCCGCGACAGGAAATAGAGAATGTGAGAGTCCGGCTCCGCCTGGTCCGCGCACCGACGCCAAAGAATCTTGACATCACGCGAATCGACGACGGCCACGCGAACCCCAAACGCGCCTGGATGGAGATGGGCTCGCCCGAATATCTGTCGGGCGCGCAGGTCGCGCTGCTTCACGATGCATCTGCGCTTTCAGGCGAGCGCCTTGACTTCTCGTGCGAGAGCGGAAGCATCTCATTTGAGCTCGACATTCCGCCACACGGTGTCGCGCTGGTGACGGTGGAATGAGCACGCGCGGCGCGAGACGCAAGAGCGTGCGGAGCGGATCCAGGCGCGGGGGCTCCGGCGACGACGAGTTCATCGCGGAGCTGGAGCGTTCGACCTTCGGGTATTTCGACCGGTATGCGAATCACGACAAGGGACTCGTCCGCGACAGTACGAAGCAGGACGCTCCGGCGACAATCGCCGGCTCGGGTCTGGCGCTCACCTGTTATGCGATCGCCGCAGAGCGCGGGTATCTGCCGCGAGCCAGGCTCGCACGCCGCTCACGTTCGATGCTCGAGTTCTTCTGGACCGCAGAGCAGAGTGACTCGCCCGTCGCCACCGGGTACAGGGGATTCTTCTACCACTACCTGGACTTCCGGACAGGGCGTCGAGCCCAGTCATGTGAGATCTCGACGATCGACTCGGCGATAATGTTTGCCGGTGCGCTGACCGCGGCGGCGTACTTCGACGGCGATTCCGACGACGAGCATGCGATCCGGCGCCTCGCGGTGGACATATACGAACGCGCCGACTGGAAATGGGCGTCGCCCAGGGAGCCGCTTATCAGCCACGGCTGGACGGCGGAAACGGGATTTCTTCCGTATGACTGGCTTGGATACAGCGAGGCGCTGTTCCTGCACCTCCTCGCGCTGGGATCGCCGACGCATCCGGTGAACGAGTCGGCATACAAGGCGTGGACGTCCACGTACAAGTGGAAGTCCATCTACGATATCGAGGTCCTCTACGGCGGACCGCTTTTCATGCATCAGCTGAGTCATATCTGGATCGACTTCCGCGGAATTCAGGACGCGTTCATGCGAGCGCACGCGAGCGATTACTTCGAGAACAGCCGCCGTGCGACGTACATTCAGCGCGAATACGCGAAGCGGAATCCGCGGGATTTCGTCGGCTACGGCGAGAACATCTGGGGAATAACTGCCAGCGACGGCCCCGGTCCCGCGGTGAAGACGGTGAAGGGGAGGAGGCGTCGCTTCTTTGATTACGTCGGGCGCGGCGTACCCTACGGACCCGACGACGGAACTCTCGCTCCGTGGGGCGTCGCTACTTCGTTGCCGTTCGCTCCCGAGATCGTGTTGCCTGCTCTGGCGAGGGTGGATCGCGAGTACCCTGCGGTCACCGGCGAGTACGGATATAAATGCTCGTTCAATCCGACATTCAGCGGCCCAGCACGCGCGGGGTCCTGGATCGCGAAAGGTCACTACGCCATCGATCAGGGTCCGGTGGTCGCGATGCTCGAGAGTTTTCGGTCGGGTCTCGTGTGGCGGCTGCTGCGCAAGTCGCACTACATACGCACTGGCTTGCGGCGAGCTGGTTTCCGCGGAGGTTGGCTCGAAACGAGTCGATGAGCGACTGAAATCAGGCCGCGAGCAAAAGCGCGCCCAACGCAATCGTAACGATGACCGCAACGACCAAACGGCGGCGGTTGACTCTCAGCCAGAATTCGACGCTCCGGTCACGCGCAACGTCGTCGAAGCGCCCATGTGCGGCCCAGTCTCCGGGGACTGACGCCCACAGGTTGTCCGGGCGCGTGGTATCCTCCGGCTCTTCCGACTGCTCGTCCCGATACGCCTCGCGCGCGACCTTTTTATCGACGTATCCGGCGACGAACCGGCTCCCAAGTATCGCCTTGAGCGTAGGCCAGCCGACGATCAGCTCCCGGCCGACGTCGTTGTGCGCCGCATACACTACCGCGCGCGCACACACCTCCGGCTGAAAGATCGGCGGAACAGGCTGCGGTTTTCTCGGCAGCCGGTTCTTGCTCCAGTCGAACTGCGGAGTATTGATCGCCGGCATCTGGACGAGCGTCACGCGCACATTGCTGCGGTCGTGTAGAAGCTCGGTGCGCAGCGAGATCGTGAATCCGTTGATTGCGTGCTTGGCGCCACAGTAGGCGGACTGGAGCGGAATGCTCACGTAGGACAGAGCCGAGCCGACCTGAATTATTACGCCTTGGTCGCGCGGGAGCATCCGTTTGAGCGCCGCCAGCGTGCCGTGGACGTAGCCCAGGTAAGTGACCTCCGTAACACGCCTGACTTCCTCCGGACGCATCTCCTTGATCGGCGAGTAGATCGAAGTCATTGCGTTATTCACCCAGACGTCTATCGGTCCGAGTTCGTGCTCGATCTGTTCCGCCGCCTGTTCCATTGCTTCGGCGTCGGCGACATCCATCGCGACGACGAGCGCTTTCCCGCCGAGGCGCTCAACCTCCGCGCGCGCCGACTCCAGCCGCTCGCGCCCGCGAGCGATCAGGCCTATCCGGGCGCCTTCCTCGGCGAAGGCCCGGACTATGGCGCGGCCCAAGCCGGCCGAAGCCCCGGTGACGACGACTACTTCAGGACTTGCCTTGATTCGCATGCGTTGTCTCCCCGCCGTTGAGCTGTGGCGGCTCAGAGTGCGGGCTCGCTGCCATCTCCGCGATTCGCGGATTCAATCAGCTCCTTGCCACCTCGGTACTATGAACAATAGCGGTGCCTCAGGGTATCCTTGCAGACATTTTCCTGCTTCCTGTCAAGTTGCGACATCCTACTCTCGTTCTATTTGCTGCGTTTCTCGCCCTCTCGCTCCGCGACGCCCGCGCGCAGCAATCGGCTGAGTGGCGGACAGATTTCCGACGTCACACTGTGCCGCTCTCGGAGATCGTACCGGGAGGACCGCCCAGGGATGGGATTCCCGCACTCAGTCGCCCCCGGCTTGAAAGCATAGCATCTGCGGATCGGTGGCTGGCCTCACGGGAACCGGTGATGGTTGTGGAGCACGAGGGAGCGGCGCGTGCCTACCCTCTGCAAATCCTCCTCTGGCACGAGATCGTGAACGACAACCTTGGCAATCTTCCAATCGCCGTGACATTTTGCCCGCTGTGCAATACAGCGCTGGTGTTCGACCGCCGCCACAAGGGACGAGTGCTCGACTTTGGTACAACCGGGCGGCTCCGCCATTCCGATCTCGTAATGTATGACAGGCTGACGGAGAGCTGGTGGCAGCAAGCAACGGGTGAGGCGATCGTCGGTGCGATGGCCGGTGACGCACTCACGCTGATCGAATCGCAGACAATGTCCTGGTCCGATTTCAGGCGCGCCTACCCCACAGGCCAGGTTCTTTCGAGGAAGACCGGGTACGATCGTCCGTATGGCAAGAATCCGTACGCGGGTTACGATGCTCCTGGTGGATCCCCGATTGCCGCGTTCTTCAAGTCCAAAACCGACGCGCGATTGCCGGCAATGGAGCGTGTCGTCGCTGTGCGACTGGAGCGTGAGGCAGTGGCCTACCCGTTCTCGCGGCTGCGCTCCGTGGGCGTCATGAACGACGTGATCGCGAGACGGCCTATTGCAGTCTTCTGGGCACCGGGAACTGCGAGCGCGCTCGACAGAACCGACGTGGCGAGCGGGCGCGACGTCGGCGCCACGGGTGTGTTCGACCGGCGGGTCGCGAATCGTACTCTCACCTTCGAGCGCGCTCAAGACGGTGGCTTCCGCGACCGCGAGACAGGAACGCGCTGGGACCTTTTCGGGAACGGGCTCACGGGGCCCCTGCGCGGCCGGCGATTGCTGCGGATTCCGTACGGGGATTTCTTCTGGTTCGCGTGGGCGGTATTCCGGCCGGATACTCGCATTGGGCGATAGCCTTCGTGTGGCATCACAGCCGATCGTTTCCGGGCGGTTCAACGTGTCGGGATGGATTCGGCCTCGGTCGGTGTCCTAATGTCATAAGCCGGATGCAGTCAACACCGATAGAGGAGACTTCGTGCGAACAACCACTGGATTACGCGGGATGGCAGCGGCAGCCCTGATTCTGGTGCCCGTTACTTTGGCAGGGGCACAGACGGCGAAAGGCGGCCGGCAGGACATGGCGGCGATTCACTCCCGCCTGAAAACGTGGCCGAAAGCTTCGCGTGAGGCTGCCGAGTACATGATGAAAAAGTACGGGCCGCCTGCGGAACGAACACCAACGATGCTCATCTGGGGTCGTACCGGACCGTGGAAGAGAACCGTCGTCTACAACTACGAGGTCCAGCATCTCTTTCCGGGACCTCACACCGACGTGATGCAGCAGTGGATCGCTTATCGCGTCCCTCCCGACAAGTTCGACGATCTTGCGTCCTATGATGGAAGCGTCGTAGTCAATCGCACAAACGGAGAGATATCCGCGCGATGCGACCTGGAGGCCGCAAATTTTCTGGCGCTGAATCTGGCAAACGAAATCGTTACCGGTGCCCGGACGTCTGAAGATGCGCGGAAAAAGTACGGCGAGCAGATAATGCTGTTCAAGGCCGGAAAGCCGGCACCCTACACGGCGGCGCTGCTCTTCACGCCGCCGACCCAGGGAACGGCCGATGCTGATCGCCCGCTCATGGAGTAGGAGACGGAAGCCGGTATCTCACGAAGATTCGAAACCGGAAAGGAGGATTCATCGCGCGACGTCCGCATCCAGTACCCCCTCGAGCGTTTGAGGAGCTTGTCAGCGAGCATCTCGATTCGCTGTACCGCACCGCCCTCAGGCTAGTGGGCGGCGGCGTCGCTGACGCAGAGGACCTCCTGCAGGATGCCGTTCTGCGCGCGTTCGAGCATTTCAGCCAGCTTCGAAACCAGGACGCTGGCCGTTC
>JACCRF010000040.1 GCA_013813715.1 Gemmatimonadaceae bacterium
CTGACCACCACGCAGCTCGGCGTGCTCCTGCTCGCGATGCACGCCTTCCAGCTCGAGAAGGCCAGCGGCATTCTCAAGCTCACGCCGCTGATCTTCGGCGGGTTCCTCGTGCACGCCGCGCTGCCACTCGCTTACCGCGCGCCCTTCTTCCTCGCACTGTCCTTCGCCGCGTTCGGGGTAGTGCTCGGCGTCCCTCAGGCGATTCTGCTCATCGCCATCGGGTTGGCGCTGATCGGTGCGTGCCACCTGCCGATTGCCTTGCGCTGGCGGATTCTGGTTCTCGCAGCCATGGGGGCGGGGCTCATCGCGCTCCGTGGGGCCTGGCTCCCGTGGGCACTACCGTGGGGACAGGGCCAATGGGCCGGCCGCGTGTTGCCCGTGCTCGGGTCGATGTTCATGTTCCGGCTTGTCATATACCTCTACGACCTGCGGCACGAGAAGGCCCCCGTTTCCATCTGGCGGCGCCTGTCCTACTTCTTTCTCCTGCCTAACGTCTGCTTCCTGCTGTTCCCGGTTATCGACTACCGGACCTATCAGCGGGCCTATTACGACCGTGATCCCCTCGACATCTACCAGCAGGGCGTCCTGCGGATCTTCCGCGGCCTTACCCACATCCTGCTCTACCGCGTCGTCTACTACTATCTGGTGCCGGCGCCGTGGGCGGTAACGGATCTCGGGGGAGTGGTACTGTTCGTTGCCAGTGCGTGGCCGCTCTACCTGCACGTCTCCGGGGTGTTCCATCTGGTCGTCGGCGTGCTGGGTCTGTTCGGGTTAAACCTTCCGCCGACCCAGCGTCTCTACTTCCTCTCCTCAAGTCCGAACGATCTGTGGCGCCGGGCCAATATCTACTGGAAGGATTTCATGATGAAGGTCTTCTACTACCCGACCTTCAAGCCATTGCAGAAAAAGTGGGGCCTGACTGGAGCGCTGGTGGTGTCTACGCTCGGCGTGTTCGTTGCCACCTGGCTGCTTCACTCATACCAGTGGTTCTGGGTGCTCGGGACGTTCCCGTTCGCCGGCATCGACGCGGTGTTCTGGACAATCATCGCCGCGCTGGTGCTGGCCAACTCGCTGTGGGAGCTGAAGCGGGGTAAGCGGCGCTCGCTGACGCAGCTGCCCAGTTGGTCCCTCGGCGATGCGCTGACGCATACCGGCAAGGTGCTGGGAATGTTCTTGTTCATGGCGGTGATGTGGTCGTGGTGGAGTACCCGCGACACGGGCCGGTGGCTGTCGATCCTGGCAAAGGGAGGCGACAGCGAGTTCGGCGCCTATGCGATCCTGGGGCTCGGGATTGCGGGCATTCTGGCGACGGGCGTGCTGATCCAGTATGCGGCTAGCCGCGGCTGGAAGTTCGGTCTGGTGAATGATGACCCAGCTGGGCCGGGAGCGTCAAACTACCGCCGCTCGGCGACGGTGACGAGCCTCGGGGGGCTGTTGCTGCTCGGCGCCAGCCAGCCGCCGGTGCAACAGTTGGTGGGCGCGCCGGTAGCAGGCTTCGTCGCGTCACTCCAGAGCGAGCGACTGAACCAGCAGGACGCCGAGCGACAGCTCCGCGGCCACTACGAAACCCTTCTGGAGACTGACGTGGCTACCTCGGCGCTGTCGGCGCAAGCCCAACCTCCGGTACAGCCGAAGTCATCGGGCGCACGCAGTGGGGGGAGGGCGGAGTCGCTCCTCGAGTCCGATATGATCTCGTTCACCGGTGACGCGCTGTTTCACGAGTTGAAGCGTTCGCACGAGATCGTGTTCAAGGGTCTCCCGCTGCGGACGAACGAGTGGGGGATGCGCGACAAGCCTTACACGCTCGCGAAGCCACCGGGTACGTACCGGATCACCATGCTCGGCGGCTCGATCTCGATGGGCTCCGGGGTAATGGAAGACCAGACCTACGAGGCTCTCGTGGAAGCTCGCCTGAACCGGGAGCTCGCTGGAGGACTGAACGCCCGGTACGAAATCCTGAACTTCGCGGTCGGCGGGTACGGTCTTGCGCAGCACATGCTGGTGGCCGATCGCAAGATCTTCCGCTTCGAGCCCGACGTCGTCCTCGTCGCCGGCCATTCAGCCGAGATTTCCCGCTCCTTCGACGTAATCTCGCGTGCGATCGAGAAAGGTGCCAAGTTCCCGCCGTTCCTGCAGGATCGGATTGACAAGGCCGGAATAAAGCCGGGTATGAACCGCCGCGAGATCCACCGACAGTTGCGCACTGCGCTCAGTCGCGAAGAGCTCGGAAGGTATTCCTACCGGCAGATTGTGGAAGCCAGCCGCCGGCACGGCGCCATTCCGGTCTGGGCGTGGGTACCGCGGCTGGACGGAACGAATCCGCCAGAGACCTTCGAGTACCTTAGCACCATGGCCAAGAATGCCGGCTTCGTCGTCCTCAATCTCGACGACGCGTACAAGGGGCATAACCTGGACAACCTCTTTGTGGGGCCCATGGACTCGCATCCAAATGTGGAAGGGCACCGGCTGCTGGCTGACCGGTTGTACGAGGCTCTGCGCGCGAATGGCAAAATGCTCAAGCTTGGTACCGCGGGCGCGGGTCGCGCGCGGTAACCTCAGCGGCAGCATCATATCTGTCGGATAGCCGTTGGCGTGGGGCTTCGACGCACCGCGCGGTCATCTGAGACCTCGGTCTTACGCGTCCACCACCGAGGCGTCGCTAAGGCATTCCGCTATCACCGACGCGAGTGCACCAACCTTTGGCTCGCGAAGGAGTTCGAGGTGCCGAGCGTCAATGACGTGATAGTCAAGCCCGCCTCCTGCCAGGCGTGACCACCCCCGCTGAATCTCGGGCAACACGTGATGTTGCATGCTCTGGATGAGGGTCACCTCACCCGGGTAAGGCCGAGTGACGTGGTGGGCTGCTCCCCTGAGATTCAGATCCCACACCTTCTGCCCTTGAGGCGCTTGATCGCGCTTGTCGCCGTACAGAAGATCGAATCGGATTGGGGGCCGGTGATGCGGGATAACTACATACTCGTGCTCGGGACGCCCCGTCAGCCGCGGATAGAGCGCGTAGCGACAGTACGACGCACCGCGCCTGAAATAGTACTCTAGAGAATCCCGCGTCAACGGCGACCCAGGGTCGATGAGGACGAGCCGGGCAATCTTCTCGCCCTGCCGAACGAGCAGTTGCGCGACCTCGTACGCCATGAGTCCACCGAAACAGCTTCCGCCAACGAGGTAGGGGCCGGTTGGCTGCACCGACCTGATCTCCTCCACATACCGCGCCGCCGAGTCGACGAACCAGGTTGCAATCGCGACGTCGCCATCGATGTCCGGTGGAGCGAGGCCGTAGAGAGGCTGATCCTTCCCCAGGTGTCTGGCCAACGCAGCGAAAACAAGGGCCGGGCTCGCGGCCGGTGGGGCGAAAAAAAGCGGTGGCTTGGTGCCCGAGGGCTGCACCGCGACCATCCACCTCTTTCTGGTCGCACGCCACGGCTCCCGCAGCAGACCGGCTTGCTCTTCGAGTGTCGGAGCGTGGAAGAGACTGTCCAGCGGGAGGCTCTTGCCGAATCGTGCCTCCATGCGCGCAAAAAGGCGAGCCGCGAGGAGCGAGTGGCCGCCGAGCTCGAAAAAGTTGTCTCGCAGGCCTATCGGGCCTCGGCCCAGCACCTCTTCCCAGACGATGGCCAGCATCGCCTCCGTCTCGTCGCGAGGTTTGACGAATTGTCCGTCGGATTCGGGGCGTCGAGCATCCGGTTCGGGTAGCGCCCGCCGATCCACTTTGCCGTTCTCGTTGAGCGGCAGGGTATCCATCACGACGAATGCGGCCGGCACCATGTAGTCGGGGAGCCGATCCCTTAAGCTGCGGCGGACGGCGGCGACGTCGAGTGACTCGCCGGGTTGCAGGACCACGTACGCGGCAAGTCGACTGTCCCCTGGGATGTCCTCGCGCATGAGAACCACGACGTCGCGAATCGACGCCAGGTCGGCGAGCGCGGCCTCGATCTCTCCCAGCTCGATTCGAAAGCCACGCAACTTGACCTGATTGTCGGCGCGGCCAAGAAATTCGATCGCGCCGCCGGGCAGCGTACGCACGT
>JACCRF010000054.1 GCA_013813715.1 Gemmatimonadaceae bacterium
GTCGGGTCGGCGACATCGGGAGGGACGAACGATGCTACTTCGCGCGGCGCTCCGGCGGAGAGATCGATCACGCGCGCGCCATCCGAGTTCCACGGCACCACGGCCATGCTTCCACGAACAGCGGCCCGTTGTGGCGACAGTACACTGAGATCCGTGGGCGGAAAAATCCGAGAGCGCGGCGTGCGATGCACGCCGAGCTCGCGGGGGGCCGCCGGGTCGGTCACGTCGAGGACGCGCAGCGCTCCCCATTCACCCGCGGCGTCGCGCATGGTAGCAGTTATCATTGCCCCTGTCGTACACCTTCCCTTTTCGACCGCCGGACACAATGCCGCGCGCAGTGCATCCCCGTCAGGCTTGTCGATCATGATTACGGGAATCGAGACTCCCTTCGGATCGCCATCGGGAGAAAACGCCTCGGGGGCCGTGGAACTGGTTTGGAGAACGACAACGGCAATGGCGCCCGCCGCCTGAGCGGCCTTCACGCGGTCAGCCATCGAACATACCGACCCCGTTGCCAGCTCGGGCTGCGTAGGCTGACGACTTCGGTCAACGACGGCGATCCGCCTTTTCGGATCTGCGAGATAGGGATCGGCAGGAACTTTCGGCGCATCACTGTGCATCATCGCCATGTCAGAGTGCATGTCACCGCCGCCGCTGACCGGACATCCGCGGCCGATATACGCAAGCTCGCCTCGCACCCGCGCGCCGGGCTGGCGGTAGAGCTGCGCCTTGTTCTGCGGATCATAGAGGGTGAAGATGGCTTCACAGCCAAACTTCGATCCCGCGACCGCCACCGGACCATCGACCTCGAGCGTCGTGGCCGGTCCGATGAAATCCGCTTCCGAGATCAAGGCGAGGTCCCGTCCATTCACGCGCGCGGCCGCGACGTAGGCAGCGCTCCCCTCGAATCCGCGATCCTTGGGGTAAGTGAACTGTCCCAGCTTGACGGGTGAGCCCGACGCGGTCAGGTCTACGACAAAGAGACCACCGTCATAGAAAGCCAGCATTCCCCGTGTTCCATTGTGCGAGAACGCAGCGCCGTGCCCCGCGCTGAAGGGCCGGCATCCGTTCGTAGAGAAAATCGGGACGCCGGCCGGCGGAAACGCACCCACCTGAGTTGGGCGGCGCGGGTCGGTCACATCGACGATCCGGAAATCTCCCGAAGGGAGCTTTCCCGCCGAGGCGCCAGGCTCAATGGAGAGCGAGAACACTCGCCCGTCGGCTCGCTGAATCATGGAAACCGAGTGCTGCGACGATGCACAACGCTCGCCGCTGCCCGCCGGTGGTGCTCCGCACGGAGGAATCGTGTCTGCCCTGACAACGTCCGCGTCGGCGGTATAGCGGCCAAGCAACCGCGGGGAGGTCGGTCTAGATATGTCATAATAGACCAGACCTCGCTCGATGACCGAGCCTGCCCGGCCGCACATCGTCAGAGCTACCGCGAGCAGATCGCCGCTGAACGCTGGTGTCTTTACGCGCGCAGTCGCTACGCCGTGCGCAGCGACTCCGGCGGGTACCGGAATCGTCGAAACAACGACCGGTTTCTCCGGCTTCGACAGATCGACGAGCTTGACGGCGACTGCAGGGCACGGATACGGATTGTAAAGGTGCGCATGCACTCCGGCGGCGGGCATCAACCCCGCGGCAACGACTGCCGTTGTGCCGACCACGGAGACGTCACCGTTCAGTCCGCCGCCGCCCAGGTCGCTGTGGCCAACGAGCCGCATGGACTGGGCGCTCCCGGCAGCGGGCGCTGCCAGCGCGAGCGCGAGCGCAAGGGATACGCCGCTGGTCATGGAGCGCGTGAATTTTTTCTGAATGGTGAACCGCCAGTTTGCCATCGCTACCCCTTACCCGTTGCTCTCTGGCGTTGTCCGTTGCCCGTTTCCCGTTGCCGCGAGTGTATCGGCCAGCTTCTCAATCGCCTTCACGGCGGGCGAACTCGGATCAAAATCGATCGGCGTTTTTCCCGCGCGCTCCGCATCGAGCAGCGACGGGTCGAAGGGAATCTCTCCGGCGAGCTTGAGCGAGTGCGCTGCGCAGAATTCGCCGATCGCCTTCCTGTCGCCTTCGTCGCGCACCTTGTTGGCAACGACGAACACATCGCCGATTCCTAGCTCGGCAGCGAGACCTGCAACCCGTTTTGCGATCTCCATCGAGCGGTAATACGGCTCGATCGTCGCTACGAAGCGCGAGAGATGCCTCCCCGTTCCTCTCGACAGGTGCTCGAGTCCCGCCTCCATGTCTACGATGATGTCACGATCGTCGTCGTCTCTTCTGACTATCTCACCGATCAGGCCGCGGACCGCGGCGTGGGCGCTGCACAGTCAACCGGCGCCGCCGTGATTGATTTTTCCCATCACGAGGAGGCGAACACCGTCGGGGCCGGCGGCTGAATACCTGGATATCACCTCTTCCGAGTCAGCCGTGAAAACTGTCTTCATCGTTCCGTCATCCTGCTGCTGCCGCTCCATCATGTTCCGTGGGAGCTCCATCATCTCCTGCGCCCGCGCTGGAGGCACACCCAGCGTGACCGCGAGATTCGGCGTGGTGTCGGCGTCGATCGCCAGAACCTCTCGTCCGCGACGGGCCAGCACGCGCGCCAGCGTTCCCGATATCGTTGTTTTTCCCGTTCCGCCCTTGCCCGCTATGGCTACTCGCATCAGTGCTTGTGACCTCCGGCTGCGCGGGCAGCATGGCATTCCGCCGCTCCCGCTGGATTATCGTGACAGTCGCAATCGGGATCGCTGCACTCGCCGTGCCCCTGGCTTAGCAGCTCCGAGAACTCGTCCTTGAATCTACGGGCCGCTTCACGCCGACCGACCTCGGTGAGCCGGTATTCCGTACTGCCTTCGCCGAGCTCGACAACAAACCTCCGGTCGACGAGATCGGTCAGAGTCGCCTGGACCAGGGTTTCCGGATGAGCGAGGAAGCGCGTAATACCGGGCAGGGTCGCGCTCGCCTGCAAGCCTTCGCCCTCGAACCAGTAGAGCAGCTCGAGCATCTCATCGCGTCGCGCAATTTCGTGTCCCGCGTCTTCGCTCATATGCCTGCTTCGGTAACTATCGGGGGAAGTTCCTTCTCCAGCAGATGATGGATGCGTTGCACCGCGACGTCAACCGCTGCCCGCACCGGCGGCGTCAGCTCACCCGTCAGGTCACACGTCATCTCATCCACTTGCATGGGCTCGCACCCGACCAGTATCACCTTCGCCGGCAGGACCTTGAGGGCCTGCGCCACCGACAGCGCATGTGAGGGAATCGCGAGGTGCATGTCGACGCGCTGAACCTGCTCCACGGCATCCACCTCAAGCACATAAATCGAACCGGGCTCGCCCCCTCTCGTCATGGCATCAGCGATGATGAGAAGGCCACAGGGCGTCAGCAGCTCCTGGGCGAGGCGAATCCCCGCCGTACCGACTTCCATCAGATCAACGCCGGGCCGGGAGACTCCGTCGTCCCGGAGACGCCGTATCACCTCGATTCCGAAGCCATCGTCGCCGCGGAGCGTATTGCCGAACCCCGCGATGAGTGTTCGCAGCATTTTCAGCGCGGAACTGGCTCGACACCGACCGCAACCTCCACCCGGCCGGCTTCGACCCTCACTGGATACACACGGATGCGGTCGCCGCCGGAAGCATCAGCGCGCGTTCCCGAACGGAGATCGTACCGGCATCCGTGCCAGCTGCACACGAGGATGTCATCATCGAGGCGACTGTACGCCAGGGGAAGGGGACTCTCACCGCAGCGGTTCGCCACTGCGTAATACTCGCCTCCGAGATTGGCGATGAGGATCGACTCTTCGCCCCATTCGATCGCGCGTGTTTGACCAGGCTCGAGCTCCTGCGCAGGAAATGCCGTCTGGTATACCGGGCGGTTCGCCCGGCGGAGTCCACCGAGCTTCACCAGCTCGGACCCCTTGGTCGGCCGCTCACGTTCTCCGATGACGAGCATCTGAAATCCAATCAACCCTTCGTGCAGGGCCGCCTCGATGTCCCTTCGCACGGCATCCAGCGGGAGGGAGCTATCATCGATGCCGTGCAACTTGACGAAAACCTCGCTGCCTCCGACGTCGAGCAGCTCCACGTCGATGCCGTGCGCGTGCAGATGCCCGCGCACCGCATCCAGAGCCTCCTCGGCGATTATCCGGCGGTCCACTGCAAGCAGATCGTACGACATGAGAAGAAGGCGGATGGCCGGATCCGCAGTGAGACGATCCATGAATTGCTCTCCGCCAATCCCGACGATCGCGTTGAACATGTGCGACAGTGCAGTCCGATGGACCGCATCGATGCCGCGCAGCAACTCTTCCACTCGTTCACCCACGGCCGGGTCGGGGTGACTCTGAAGCGATGCAATCAGGTTCGAGATTTCGTCGAGCAGATCCTGATCCTGCCGCACTGCTCCCTCGTCCCCGCTATGTCCCGTCATCCGAAGCGAAACGCCGGGGCGGTGGCCAGGGCGAGCGATCCAACCGGTAGCGCCGCAACCGCACTGTCATCGGTCGCAAAGGACCATACGAGGTCACACACACGATCGACCTGCGCGGCGACCGCCGGGCTCAGCGCGGCGCCGAACTCGTGCGTCTCAGGCTCTACTTCCACGACGACCACCTCGTTCGGAAGCGCGCGGAAGTACCTGGCGATCACCAGCGTATTATCGAGCCGGATGATTCCGGTGACCGCTTCGGTGATTGCGCGCTGCACCTCATCGTCAGACGGCAGGATCCCATCCCATCGGAAGCAGCTGACTGTTCCCGCCGGCCTGTCTCCGCGCTTGACGGCGGACACGAACACTGCGCGCTCGAACCGATCGTCCGGGGGCTCATCTTCCAGCCGCTGGATGACTGCGATCGGATTGTAGCTCAGATCTTCGACGACGACGTTGGCGGGCGCCTGCCTCCCGGACAAGCGCTCCTGAACCTCCATGCCGATCGAGTAGTCACAAAGATCTGGATACGCGACTCCACCAACTATGACGCGCACCGACTACAGCTTCAATCGTCGAGCCCGCACGCGCACGTGTTCACTTCGCGCGTGATCAGGCCACCCTCGGACTGGATGTGCGTAGTGCAGGGCATGCACGGGTCGAAGCTGCGGATCGCGCGCAACACGTCGAGGCCCCGGAACTTCGCAGGATCGTTCGTCTCTTCGAGAAGCGGCGTGTTCAGGACCGCCTCTTCGTAGGGACCGGGCTGCCCCCACCTGTCGGTGGGAGATGCGTTCCAGCTGGACGGAGTTACGATCTGATAATTGGCGACGGCCCCGCGATCGAGTGTGAGATGATGGGTAAGATACCCGCGGCCCGCGCCCCAGAATCCGACACCCTGCTGCGTTCCACGCTTCGGAATCTCGAACTTCGTGCTCGTGCGCGAGTCACCGTCCTTGAGCCGGTCCATCGCCGCGCGCCACTGCTCGAAAGCGATGAGCGTCGTAAAGGCCTGGCAGTAGGCCCGCGCGCGGTTTCTCTCGAAGGCGTTCCATACCTCGGGCACGTGCCACTCCAGCTCGGTCTCCGGCAGAGCGCCTGCCGGCACGCGCATCTTGAGTGAATGACCGGTGGACTCCATGAACGGGCTCTCGGGCATCTTTCGCGCGACAGCCGTGTTCCAGAGGCGCGCGTAAGCACCGGCTTCCATGCTCTGCCGGTCCCACCTGGGCGTCGTGTCCCACGTGTACTTCTCCTTCCAGTTCGTACCCTGCGGGCGCGGTCTCGTGACCTTGTTCCACGGATGATACGGCGACAGCGGATTCCCGCTTGGATCGGTCGCGAAGTGCTGCTGCTGCCCGTCGCCAGTCCACTCCTCGTAGAAGGAATGCTCGACGAACTCCTCGAGCCCGATGTTGATCGTCTTGAGATCCGTCGTGACGAGCTTTCCCTCGACTATCGCTCCGGGGGTCGCCCAGCGCCGATTCCCCCAGTCGTTGGCGCTCTCGTACGTCGCGTCGTACGCGTCCGGATGATCGAAAATTCCCGTGTCGATCATGTTCGCGCGTCTTGCTCCCACCTTCTTGTATTCCGGGTTCGCATCGTAGAAAAAATCTGTGATGTCATCCCAGATCAGCGCAAGCTTCTTCGAGTAGTCGAAGAATTGAGACAATCGAACGAACATCTCGTTCATTACAGTGAGATTGATCGTCGAGCTCATGCCGCCCGGCACGATGGTCTGCGGATGGGGATACTTGCCGCAGATCAGCACATACGCCTCGCGCGCGACGCGAGTCATGTGAAGCGCTTCCACATACAACCGTCCTGTGAGCGGATTGAGATCCGTCATCAGGTCAGCAATGGTTCGGTATCCGTGGATCGCGGTATGGTGAGCTTCGGTAACCTTCGCGCGCTCGTACAACGAGGGATTCGTCGGCTCGACGATCACTTGCGAGTAGTCGGGCCCGGCGAGAAGATGAAGATGCAGCGGGTGGTCGTAGAGGAACTCGAGCGCCAACGCGAGATTGCGGATCAGCACTCCCATGGGTGGCGGACAACATCCGATGGCCATCTCGGTGGCAAGCGCCGAACAAACGGAGTGAACCCCGCCGCATACACCGCAGGCGCGGCTGGTGATGTAGATCGCGTCACGCGGATCGCGGCCCACCATGATGACCTCGTACCCGCGAAACAGCGTGGCCACAGACCGAGCCTCGAGCACCTTCCTGTTCTCGAAGTCAGCCACCGTATGGAACGCAAGGGCGCCGGCCACGCGCGTAACCGGATCGAAATCCAGGGACTTGATGTGGCCGTTCCGCTTGAGCAGCTCCTGGATATTTTCGGAAGTGAGCTGCCGCGGTCCTTCCGGCGGCGTGGCCGTTGCCGTGGCGTATGGATCACCGACACCGTTGCGCAGAAACGGCTTACCGCCGGCGTCGAACTCCACTGGGAGATTCTTGAAGCACATGGCGACCCCAGTCCTTCAGGTGAGTTTGAATACCGAGGCGGCGCGGCCCAGGTGGCCATCGGCCACGCGCAGCCCGCCGAGAAGCGCGACGAGCGCTCCGTTTATCGTCGTCAGCTTTTCGGGGAGCGGAGCGGTATGGCCCGCGACCGCCTCCAGTCCATTGGCAATCGCGATCACGCTTTTCCGGGCAGCAAGCAGTGCCCAGGCGATACCGATCAAGTAGCCCGCGAGCGCAATGACCACCAGCGCGACCGTGATGAGCGTGAGTGTCAGCAACATTGCGAAATCCTCATTGGGCTCTCTGCTCGAGAACGTCGGCGATCGTCCCGAGCTTGCCGGCCACATTGCCGGCGGTGCCAAGAATCTGCCCGGCCACCTCGATGGTGGTATCGAGCGCGACGATGTTTGCGGTATTGCCCGCTATCCCGGCCGCCGCCTGCAATGCGTCAGCCGCGAAACGCTGAATCGACCGCGCGGCCAGAAAGGTGCGATTGAGATAGTAGACCGCCATTGGCACGAAGAGCACGAGCGTTACGATCAGCCCGATCCACCAGATCGTAAACACTGCGTCGGGAAACATCGCTGGCTGGTCGGTCATCGGACCTCCTGCGCTGATACGGCGGCGATGACGCCGTCCAGGTTCCCGTCTATCGCGCCGAGTCCGTCACGAATCGCCGTAAGTCCTCCGTTCAGCGCGATCACCTGGGGCGCCAGATGCCCGGTCTGCACTTCGATCGCCCGCACTCCGAGACGAATCTTCGAGAGAAAGCTTGCGGGAAGGCCGTACCCCGCTTTCTTGACGCCCCCGATCCGCTCCAGCTCGCCGACGATGTGGTGCAGGAAAATCGCCAACGCGATGAACAGCGCAGCAGCGGCGACCAGGGATACCATCGCCAGCACTGTCATGGTATTCATCGCAGCCACTCCGGCCCGATCACGCAGGCAGGGCAGCCCGGGCATTCCTTTGCGTGCGCATGCACTCCTGCAGTCGCGTTCACCACCCCCACGGCCGATCCGAGAATTGCTCCGGCAACTGCGTTGGTCTTGAACAGCAGCGCGATGTGAATTGTGTTGTTCGCTATCCGCTGGCCGACGTTCCAAATAGCGGAGACGCCGCCGGTGATATCCTTTGCGGTACGGAGTATAAGTGTCAGAAGGATCGCAACGACCACGAGCACGACGACGAACACCGCGAGGGTGATCGTCCAGATCGTTTGAACCGTTGCTGGAGTGAGCTCAGCCATGGACACCTCCCCCACTCGCACCGGCGTGGCTTTCCAGCGCTTCAACGAGCTTTCCCCCTTTCGCCTCGATGCTCTTTACTGTTTCGAGCAGCTCCCCCGCTACCTCATTAGTCGTCTCCAGCGCCCAGATGGGCATAGTGCTCTCGCGAATCTTCTCCGCCGCGGCAAGCGCCCGTCGCGCGTGAGCGAGAATGCTGCGCGCGGTGAGCCAGATCGTGATGAGAAGCGCGGCAGCGATGACGATCACGACTGTTGCCAGCGCCATCCAGAGCCACCATGCCCGCCATAGTTCAGCGTCCGTCACGTGCATCCTCCCGGGCGGAACTGTCATCGAGATAATCGGCACTGGTGCCCGGACGGTCCACTCCCCAGAACCGATCTTCGGTTCCCTTCGGCCGGCCCGGCGCCTTCGCTCCCCAGAACTGCCACTTCTTGTAGAAGAACTCCATCATCTTGAGCGTCGGCGACGCACCCTTCACGTTCGCCCATCCGCTTGGAACCGCGTTGAGCTTGTCCCATCGAACTTCACTGTTCGCGTGGCGGTTGCTGAGCCGCCTCGCCCGCCGTATTACGGCTCCCGTCCCGCGAGACATGGCCGTCGAGATCATCCCGCCGGGGGGCTCCTTGTAGAATGGCGAGAACTTGTCGGGGAAGCCGGGCATCGTGCACGCGATGCAGACGCCGCCCGCCTCCATGCATCCGCCCATGTGGTTCATCGCCCCGCGCTTCACGATGTTGCAATTGACGACCGGACCCCAGCATCCCAGCTCGATGAGACATTCCGGATCGCCGTAATTCTTTGCGAACACGCCTTCCTCGTAGTATCCGGCGCGGTTGCACCCGCGATGCACTGTCTCGGTGAACAGCCAGGCCGGCCGCCCGAGCTCGTCGAATGCCGGCAGCGGCCCCAGTCCTTGCAGGAACAGGAGAATCGCGAATACGGTCTCAGTAAAGTTGTCGCCCTGCGGCGCACAGCCCGGGATATTGATGACCGGCAGACCGAATGCGCTGCGGTAATCCTTGCCCAGGAAATCCATCAGGCTCATGGCGCCTGTGGGGTTGCCTGCCGCGGAGGGAACTCCTCCCCATGTCGCACAGGTACCGATCGCGATTGTAGCAGCGGCGCCGGGTGCAAGACGAGAGATCCATTCCGCCGACGGAACGGGACACGACTGTCCGCCTTCCGACAGTACTTCGGTACCCATCGCCGAGAAGTATCCCCCGGTACGCGCCGCTATTCGCTCGTCGGCAATAGACCCCTCGGCCACGATGACGTAAGGATCCTGGAGTCTGCCTTCCCACGCATCCTTGAATGGCTGAATGAACGCTTCGCCGGCCTCTACAGAAAGAACGGTGTGATGGAGTATGACCTGAGGCATCGTCGGTACGATGCCGAGCAGAAGACCCTCGATGCCGGGATTGGTCGCGCCCGCGACGGCGACGGTGCAGCCATCGCAGCTCATTCCGGCGAGCCAGAAGACGTGCACGGTCTTGATCGGACCCAGCGGCAACCGCTCGGGTTTCGGATGGGGCTCCGTTGCCGGGATGGATGGCTGACCCCCCTGGACCGTGTCCCTTTCCAGCACTGTCGCCATGCCCATCTCCTTGTCCGAGATGAATACCTACTGTACCGCTAACCCGCCCTTTCGCATGCAGGTGTCCACGCGCCGCATGAGGGCGGCGTTGCTTCTGCCGCGTTCCGCATCATTCGATTCGGCTTTCTGCGGCGCTTCAACTCGTTCTCTACGATGCGACCAGGAATCCCAGAAACATTCAGGCCGCCCTTATGCCAAACAGCACGAAGTGAGCCGCCGACTGACATTCGATTCTAGCAGCAGATTTTGCAAACAGCAAGCAACTGACGACTGGACGTACGAGCCGCGCGTCGCCCAATTTCCGGCGTGATGCAGTCCTCTCTGCCGTTAGCTCGCTGAGTCGCTCGATCCACCGGCACCGGTTGCCGTGGCCATTGGTGGTCGCCGCCGCCGCCACGGCGTGCCAACCCGCCGAAGAGCCGCGCTCGATAGACGATAGCGTCCCCGCTTCGAGGCAGGAGATGACAGTCGGCGCCCTCGAGGACGAATTCGGGCTCGAGCTCAATCGCCCCCGCCTCGGCATGTACCCGTTGAATGCCGGCATCTGCGAGCCATTGACGAGATTGACCGACGGTCTGCACGCAGAGCCGTGGCTCGCAACAAGATCGGAGTATCGTGGGGACAACACCTACCGGCTCACTCTTCGGCGCGGCGTGAGCTTTCACGACGGAAGCGAGTTCAACGCGAAGGCCGCGAAGTACGCCCTCGGTCATTCCGTGAGAGTGAAGACGCAGTACAGCTTCCTTTCCGAGGAATCTGTGCGAGTCATCGACGATTCGACTGTGGAAATACGCCCGACGCTGCCGAATCTCCGCGTGATAGACCAGCTGGTACACCCTTTATATGGTATGATCGCTCCGGGATCCAACCCGGTCACCCGCCCGGTATGCACCGGTCCCTTCCGATTTGTGGAGTACGTGCCCCAGAGCCACATCACGGTTGCCAGGAACGACTCTTATTGGGGCAACAAGGCGCGGCTTCAACGGCTGACGTTCCGGTTTTTCCAGGACGACAACACCCGCGCACTGGCGCTTCGATCAGGTGAGGTGGACGCGATCTTCGACGTCAGTCGCGGGATGATCGCGAGTCTCAGGTCAGTGCCTGGAATCAGTATCGTAATGTCGCCACCGGGGGCGGTGATTCTGATGTACATCGCGACGCGCGGCGTTCCCCCTTACACGAAGATGAGCGATCCGGCCGTTCGCAGAGCGGTAGCGCTGGCGATAGATCGCAAGGTTCTCGCAGAGAACGTCCTGGAAGGTCACGCGGCGGTCGTCAGCACAGTCAACCCGCCGCGGGTGCTGGGGAAGTATGCCGCGCGGGTCAGGGGGATTCCATACGACCCCGAGGAGGCTCGGAGGATCCTCGACGGTGCCGGGTGGAAATTGGGCAATGGACGAGTACGCGCGAAGTCCGGTAAACCGCTTGAGCTGGTGATGATCACGCAGTCAGGGAATGTCGATCGGTTCGTCGGGGAGTACGTTCAGGCGCAGCTCGCCGCGGTCGGCATAAGAGTGAAGCTGGATCAGCTCGACCCTGGTGCTTTTTCCAGCCGCATAAACTCCGGAGCGTTCGACCTCGACCTCGAGGTTCCGAACCAGAACGATGCGAACCCTGCGTTCCTGCTGGCGCTCCGGTGGTATTCGAAGTCGACCGTCAAGAGTGCCCGGTTCATGTTCGCGGGACAGCAATTTGACTCGCTGGTCACCGCGTCATTGACCAGCGAGTCGCGGGATGACGCACAGCGCAACGCGGCCGAAGCGATGCATCTCCTGGTTGACGAGGAAGTCGCGGCGATTCCCCTGGCCGGCATCTACCGCATCTACGCGATGAGCGACAAGGTCAGAGGCTTCAACCCTCACCCCTCGCGCAACAACCAGTGGTGGAACACAGTCTGGCTGGCGAGGTGACGGAGTGCCCAATCGGATAGCGAGCTTTGTGTCCCGCCGCGCCCTTCACCTGATTCCGGTTTGGCTGGGAGTGTCCCTCCTTGCGTTCAGCATGGCAAACCTGGCACCGGGCGATCCCGCGGAGATAATGCTGCTGCGACAGATGGGCCAGGCGCCGGACGCCGAGTCCGTCGCCCGTATCCGTGGCGATCTTGGACTCGACCGCCCATTCGCCGTCCGGTACATACGCTGGCTTGTCAAGGCTGTGAGGGGCGATCTGGGATTGTCGTATCGCACCGGCACGCCCGTTCTCCGTGTGCTCGCAGACCGCCTGCCCGCAACGCTTCAGTTGGCGGTAGCCGCCTGGCTCCTCAGCCTCGTCATGGCGATTCCGCTGGGAGTGATCGCGGCGGTAAGTCGGGATTCCACTGGTGACAACTTCGCTCGCGTGATCGCTCTTCTGGGCACGTCGATTCCGAGCTTCGTGCTCGCCTACGTGCTGATTCTCGCTTTCGCCGTCACGTTCAGATTGCTGCCAGTCGCTGGATACGATGGATGGCGCTATCTGGTTCTCCCGGTGCTGACGCTGGGGATCGGTGAAGCTGCTGCGCTGGCGAGGCTGACACGCGCCAACATGCTCGAAGTTCTGGAGCAGGACTATGTGCGGACGGCCACGGCGAAAGGCGTTCCACGGCATATGGTGCTGGTGCGGCACGCGTTGAGGAACGCGCTGAATCCTATCGTCACTCTCGCGGGCGTAAGAATTGGACGGCTCCTCGGCGGCGCCGCAATCGTCGAGACGATTTTCGCGCGTCCGGGAATTGGCAAGGCAATCGTTGATTCAATTCACGACCGCGACTATCCGGTCATTCAGGGGTTCGTCCTCTTCACGGGAACCGTATTCCTGATCGCAAATCTTCTCGTTGACCTTTCCTACGCGTGGCTTGACCCCCGGGTAAGGCTGGCCGATACCACGAAGGAAGCTCGTGGCTCGGCTTGAGCGACTTGCGATGCTGGGCCTTGTGCTCGTCGCGGGCGTCGCGGTGACGGCTCTCGCCGCCCCCCTTATCGCCACGCATGACCCGGGCGTGATAGACGCGATGCGACGTCTCGAGGGTCCGAGCCGGGACCACCTGCTCGGTACGGACAACCTTGGACGCGATATGTTGAGCCGCTTGATTCACGGATCCCGGTATTCGCTTGGGACAGTCGCGCTCTCGACGCTGCTGATCATGGGCATCGGCGTGCTCGTAGGAACCGTGGCGGGATACTATGGAGGATTGATCGACGACATTCTGATGCGGGTCGTCGATGCGCTCCTCGCGTTTCCGAGCCTGCTGCTCGCACTCGCGATCGCCGGCACGCTGGGACCGGGCCTGACGAGCGTTATCGCCGGTGTGGTGACTGTCTGGTGGGCCGGTTATGCGAGGGTGGTCAGGGGAATGGTGCTCGCGATGCGGGAGACTGGCTTCGTCGCGTCGGCGAGAAGCCTCGGAGGGACGGACGGCCACATTATCCTGCATCACATCCTGCCGAACGTCGTCCCTTCGGTGGTGATTCTCGCGACGATCGAGATGGGGGAGCTGATTCTCGCAGTGGCGGGACTGGGTTTTCTCGGCCTCGGAGCTCAATCCCCCGCACCCGAATGGGGAACGATGGTCAGTGACGCTCGTTCTTTTTTGCTGTCGGCACCTCAGCTGATGATTTATCCGGGAATCGCAATAAGCCTGTCGGTGATCGGATTCAATCTGCTTGGGGACGGTTTGCGAGACGTGCTCGATCCGCGCGCGCGCGTTGAAATGCCGGGCCGTTAGCTTCGGTGCTGACCGTCAGGGCGACGTCTTTTTCACATGAGGCCATCGCTCTTCCACCATCTGGTACATTGCCGGCAATACGATCAGCGTAAGGAGTGTCGACGTGATGAGCCCGCCGATTACGACGGTTGCCAGAGGCCGCTGCACCTCCGCGCCCTGACTGGTCGACAGCGCCATCGGTAGAAAGCCCGCGCCGGCGACAAGGGCAGTCATGAGCACCGGCCGGAGCCGAGTGTCGGCAGCTTCTCGCACTGCGTTCCCGAGCGCCTTCCCCTTCGCTCGCAGCTCGTTGGTGTAGGTGATCAGCACGACGCCGTTCAGCACCGCCACGCCAAAAAGCGCAATGAACCCGACGGACGCGCTCAGGTTCAGATTGATCCCGCGTATCCAGAGCGAAGCAATCCCGCCGACCAGCGCGAAGGGGACGTTCAACATCACGAGCCCGGCCTGACGGCCGTTGCCGAACGCCCAGTAAAGCAGCCCGAATATCACGAGCAGCACCAGCGGGACGACGAGCGAGAGGCGCTTCATTGCGCGCGCCTGGTTTTCGAATTGTCCGCCGTAGGTGACGTAGTACCCGGTGGGAAGCGTGACTCTGCGATCGACTGCGCGCCGGACGTCGGAAACGAATCCGCCCAGATCGCGACCCCTGACATTTGCCTGCACGACCGTGAATCGCTGTCCGGCCTCGTGGTCGATAGTCTCGGGGCCCTCGACAACATTCACCCTGGCGACCTGTTGCAGGGCGATTCTCCCTCCGGCGGGGGTTGTCAGCAATAGCTGGCCGACCGCCTCAGGAGAGCCGCGGTATTGTTCCGAGAAACGCACTACGACAGGGAAGCGACGCCGGCCGTCGATCACCTCGGTTGCGGTCTGCCCGCCAATGCCGGCCTGAACGGCCGATCGAACGTCGCCGACGTTCAATCCATACCGTGCCATGGCGGTGCGGTCGAGATCGAGCTCGAGGTGCATGGCTCCGGCGCTCACACGGACGGATACGTCCTCGGCCCCGTCAATCGTCTCGACGATGGCTCGGATCTCATCGGCCTTCGCTTGAAGGATGGGGAGGCTGTCACCGAACAGCTTGATGCCAAGCTGCGTGCGTACGCCCGAGATCACCTCCTCGAGACGCATCGCCATCGGCGCGCTGAACTCGTAATCCAGACCCGGAACCTCGGCGAGCGCCGAGTCCATTTTTTCGATCAGCTCGTCGTTCGATCCGGCCTTCCATTCGCTGCGGGGTTTGAGGCCGACATACACGTCGGCCTGGTACAGCCCCATCGTCTCTGTCGCGACTTCCGGGCGGCCGAGGTTCGTCACGACACCGCTGACCTCGGGGAACTCGAGCAGAGTGCGCTCCACCTCGTTTGAGATGCCGACGCCTTCGCCGAGCGCGGTGCTCGGAATCCGGCGCGTTTCGATCAGCAGGGAGCCCTCGTCGAGCCGAGGCATGAATTCGGTGCCGAGGAAGGGAAGTGACAGCAGCGAAACGAGCAGAATCGAAAACGCGCCGCCAATCACCTGCCAGCGATGCCCGAGCGACCCTTCCAGGAGCGCGCTGTATCGTGACCGCACTGCATCGAACCAGCGTGACTGCTTCTCGCGTACCGACGTGAGGGCGAAGCTGGAAATGACGGGGACGTACGTGAGAGCGAGGAGCAGAGAGCCAAGGACGGCGACGCATACCGTGAACGCCATCGGCTCGAACATCCGGCCTTCGAGCCCCTGGAGCGTGAAGATCGGAATGTAGACGGCGATGATGATGCAGACCCCGAACACCACTGGGCGTCCCACCTCGAAGGCGGCTTCCCGAATCAGCGATACTCGCGATTCGGAGTCGGACGCGGGGCCGTTCACGCCCGCCTTTCGCACGAAGTTCTCCATCATCACGACGGATGCGTCCACTATCAGGCCGAAATCCAGCGCGCCAAGGCTCATGAGATTCGCCGACACGCCAAAGCGGCGCATTGCGATAAATGCGAATAGCAGAGAAAGCGGAATGACGGACGCCGTGATCAGCGACGCGCGGCCGTTTCGCAGAAAGAGAAAGAGGACCAGCGTCACAAGCAGGCCACCTTCGAGGAGGTTTCGGAAAACTGTCCGCGTCGTATTGTCGACGACCTCTCCCTGGTTGTAGAAAGGCCGGATCGTGACACCGGAGGGCAGCAGCCTTCTGATCTCGTCCAGCCGGGCGGTCACGTCCTCGATGACGGCGTGACTGTTTGCGCCCTTAAGCACGACGACCGTAGCGGAGAGTGCCTCGCCTCTGCCGTCGCGGGTGACTGCTCCTTCGCGAGGCATCGCTCCAATCACCACTTCCGCCACATCGCGCACAAAGATCGGAGTGCCGCCGCGAGTGGCGACGACCACATTGCCGATGTCTGCCGTACCCGTGACGCGCCCAAGTCCCCTCACTCGAAGGCGTTCGCCTTTCTCTTCTATGTATCCAGCGCCGAAATTGTCATTGTTCTTCGCGATCGCTGTTTCGAGATCCTGGAGGGTCAATCCATAGCCGCTCAGTCTGGCCGGATCGGTGAGAACCTGAAACTGCTGTACGAGCCCGCCCCAGGCATTTATGTCCGCGACCCCGGGAATCGTGCGAAGCCGCGGCTTGATGACATACTCCTGCAGATTGCGAAGCTCGATAGGTGAGACGCGGTCGGATTCCACCAGATACTGGTACGCTTCACCCATTGCGGTTGCCGCGGGACCCAGCATCGGCTGATATCCGTGAGGCAGCTCCATCGCCGCGTCGAGCATCTTCTGTTGCACCTGCGCCCGCGCAAAGTAGAGGTCGACGTCGTCACTGAAAGTGACGGTTACGACAGAGACTCCCGGCTTGGAGATCGAGCGCACGTTCTCCGTTCTCGGGAGTCCCAGCATTTCCGTCTCTATCGGATAGCTGATGAGATTCTCGATCTCCGTGGCCGAGAGACCAGGCGCGCTCGTCATGACCAGCACCTGATTCGGTGTCAGTTCCGGGAACGCTTCGACGTTGAGCGTGGAGAAAGCCCATATCCCGCCCGCAACGAGCGCGAGAACCGCGGCAATGACGACCGCCCTGAATCGGAGCGCGAGCGCGATGATTCGATTGATCATCGCTACATCTCCATGCCGGGCATTTTTCCTTTCTCGAACTCGGCTTTCACGACATAGGCGCCCTCGGTGACGATCAACTCGCCAAGCTTCAATCCCCGCGCGACTGGCAAGCGTGCTCCGGCGGGCGCGCTCAGCTCGACTTCTCTCCTCTCGAAACGCACGCCCCCGTCCGCTGCGGGATGCGCAACGAAAACGACATTCTTGTTACCGAGTCGCTGGACGGCCGATTCGGGAATGGTGATCGTGAGCTGCGGCGTGCCGCTCTCGACCCATACTCTTGCAAACATCTCCGGCCGCAAGCGACCGCCCGGGTTGGAGACGACGCCTCGCACCGGAAGGGATCTGGTCGTCGGATCGAAGGAAGCAGACACGCTCTGGATTCGAGCAGTGAACGTGTCCCGTGGTGCCGTCGGAACAGTGAAGCGAAGTGCAGCGCCGACCCGGACTGCGCTGGCACTCCCCTCTGGCAACGCGACGGTCAGCCAGAGGCTCGAGGGATCGGTGACCGTTATGAGTGGTGCACCTGCGCTCACGACCGCACCGGCGGCGACGTCGCGGGTCGTGACTACTCCGCCGATCGGAGATCTCAACGTCATCGTGCCTGCGCGTACGTCAATGCCGAGCTGGGAGGCGTTCGACTGCGATCGCCGCAGCTCAGAAATCGCCTGAGCAACACCGGCCCGTGCCAGCTCGTCATCGGCGATCGCTCGCTCGTAGTCCTGCCGCGGAATGGCCTTGAGGGCGAGAAGCCGCTCAGCGCGATCTTTCGCCGACTTCGCGTAGACCGCGGCAGCGCGGCGCGATGTCAGCTCAGCGCGGGCTTTCCCGAGGTCGGCCTGGGCCATGCTGGCTTCCGGACTTTGCAGAGTGACGAGGCGACCGCCGCCGGCAACGCGATCGCCCGGACTCACGTGCACGGCTATGACCCTCGCTTGCACAGGCGCCGCGAGGCGCGCCGTTCGGTCGTCGTTCGCTACTAGCTGACCGGGAACTTCGACGAGCCCGGACATCGACGACTGCACTACCGCATTCCACTTGACGCGTGAGTGAGTTAACTGCGCTGCGCTGAACTCGACCGATACCTCCGCCTCAGCAGGAGCCAATCCAGACATCTTCGCCGCAGTATCGACGGCCGATGCCCGACCCTCGTTCTCAGCCGCGCCCCTTTCGGCCGTGCATCCGCTTGCAGACGCCAGCACCACGATGAGCGAAATCGCAATTCGATGTCTCATCGACCATGAGGGTACAATTGACCGTTCCATCAGCGTGCTCTCTCGGCCGAAGGATGAACGAGCGTCAAAGCGATGAACTGATGCTCCCGCGTAAAGAGTGCTCGGTAGTAGAGCTGACGCGCTTCGGCGAGTGCGCGAGCCGCTTCGAGCACCTGGGTCAGCGGGGTTGCTCCCTCGCGGTATGCTCCCTCCGCTATCCGTCGCGCTTCTTCGGCGCGCCGAATCAAACCTCCCTGCATTCGAGCGAGCTGCGCCGAGAGGGTTTCGACCGCGGCGTAAGTCGCGCTGACCTCAGCAACGATCTCCCTCTCGGACAACTGGCGATCGAACGCCGCGATGCGTCTCTCCGCCACCGCGCGCTGAATCTCCCCTCGGTTCTGGTCAAAGAGAGGAAGTGTGACGCTGAGTCCCGCAATCATTGAACGAGTTCCGCTCATAGTCTTGAGCCCCGTCATCAGCCCCAGGTCGCGCACGATCGCATTCCGCTGAACCGAAACTCCCGATGCGGCGGCGGCGATTCGTGCGTCTGCGGCCGCGAGCTCCGGACGGTTCGTCACGGCTCGAGCGACAACATCTTCGAGCGGAGGGAGAGGTGCCGGCCTCCAGGCGGATTCCGCCGCCCGCGCAGGATCGATATCGAATTGGTTCGTCCCGATGAGCGAGGCGAGCTCGGACCGCGAGCGAGCGACATCGACTCTGGCCAATGCGAGATCCGTCTCCGCTCGATCGCGCTCTAGCTCCAGCCGAATCAGGTCGACTTCAGCGGCCGCGCCTTCCCTGACTCGTGCGGCGGTGTACGTGATGAGCGAATCGACCCACGCCCGGCTCTCGTCCAGCGAGGATACAGAGACTTGCGCAAGCGCCGCGCTGTAAAACGCGCCGACGGCGTCCAACGATGCTGACCGGCGCACCGATTGGAGCTCTGCTTCAGCGGCCCGAACCTCCGCGTTCGCCTGCGCGGACCGGGGACGGAGCTGATACAGTGGCGCGAGCGGGATCATCGCTGTCGCAGAGGTCTCCTTCTCGAGCCCGGCGGGCGTCGCTTGCCCCGGGAAGCCGGTGTCCTCTACCTGATAGCTGAGGGTCGGATTGATCCAGCTCCGCGCCGTTCGGCGGCTTCCCTCGGCGGCCCGCACTCTTTCGCCCGCGGCAGCAATGCGCGGATTACTGTTCAGCACCATCGAGATCACAGCCGTTACCGTCAGCGGCTGTTGCGCCTGACCCTTGCTCGCGGCCGAAATCTGGCACTCGAGCAGCAAGGGCCAGGCAAGGATGACGAAGGCGCCAATCGAGCGGATTGGTCGCATGACTGAATAATTCAAGATTCACTCCCCGGGAGCGGCCGACGCCAATGCCAGTGAAGACACATGGAGCGACGACAAGTCGATTGTCTGGAGCGGCGCATCCTGCGCCGCGGGTGTCACGCGCTCACGCAAGAGCGCGCACAGCGCGTCAGGCTATGACGCGGCCTTGGGGGGGAGGAACCAGAGGTTCGTTGTCAATCGTCAGAGCTCGCCCGAGCTTTCGCGCCGCCGTGTCAAATGCGGGGTGCACGGCAATTGCCGGAGAGTCAGGAGCGACCTGCACCCCGAAGCAGTGTGAGCAACCGCAGCCGAGTGCAGCATCACGCCCCGCCCCCGCGTTAGGCGTGACGAACGCGGGCGTGGCCGATTGCTCTTCAACGCTGCGGTTGGACATGCAGGCAGACTGAGCAGAGCTGGTTTGCCCGAACGCCGCGTCGAGCAGCGGCTCGAATGAGCTGCAGCCGAGGCACCAGATCGCAAGAAAAGCGAACATAGGGCGGCCGAAGCGAACGATTTGTGAGCGGCTCATGAGAAAGGGAATATATCGGCTGGCTCGAGGAGCCGTGAGCCTTTTTTCACCGCGCCACCACAGGCCCGTTCAAAGGCTCAGCGCCCCGAACCTTCTAACCAGAGCGCCGCCTGGCCCAGACTGATCCCGCCATCGTTCGGTGGCACCTCGCGGTTCGTCCAGAGGTGGATTGGCGTCGAGCCCAGGTACGCCGCGACGTCCGCGAGCAGGAGGTCGTTCTGGAACACGCCGCCTGAAACCACGGCGGTATCGGTCGCCTCTTCCTCGCAGAGCGCGACGACCGCGTCGGCGATCCCTCGTGCGAGCCCACGGTGGAACGCGCGCGCGATCTCCGCCACACCGCGTCCCCTTCGTCGATCCTCGACGATTGCCAGCAGCGCCGGCAAAAAATCCAGCTCTGCGCCCGCGAATGGAACAGTGTAGAGCTCCGCCGCGCCGGCCCGCCGTGCCAACTGCTCCAGCCAGATCGCCGCTTGACCCTCGAACGTGACTTCGCGCGTGAACCCCAGGAGCGCTGCAACCGTATCGAAGAGGCGGCCGACAGAGGTCGTACGGAATGTCCGTACGGAGCTGTCGACAAGCCGGCGCGCCGCGAAGTAGCGCTCTGGAAAGCCGAATGGCGGTGCCGTGAGGTCGGGAAGCCCGTCGACGCCCGCGAGAAACCCTGCGGCGGCTTGCACCGGCCATCGCGCCGCTGCATCGCCGCCGGGGAGCACCGCCGCGCGCAGATGAGCTACGCGCCGGAACCCGCCAAGAACACTCCCCGCGAAGAACTCACCACCCCAGATCGTGCCGTCGTCGCCGTAGCCAGTTCCGTCGAATACCACGCCGATAACGCGCTTCTCCAGCTCGCCGCGCTCGGCGAGCACGCTGGCGACGTGCGCTCGATGGTGTTGGACTGCGCGCCGTTGCCGGCAGGGCAGCGTGAGCGCGTAGGATGTGGACGCGTACTGTGGATGGAGATCGTGCACGACTCCGAGGTCGTCGTGAGTCACGTCGTGCATGACCATCAGATCGCGAATCGTCTCCTCGAACGCGACATATGCGTCATGGTGTTCGAGATCTCCGACGTGCTGACTCATGACCGCCTCGCCGTCGACGACGAGCGTGATCGTGTTCTTGAGGTCAGCCCCGAGCGCGAGGATCGGGTGCGTCGTCGGAAGGCGGGCCACAGAGCTCGGCGCGTACCCACGCGCGCGCCGGAGCACCACCGGGCCCAGCGCCCCCACTGTCGCCACCGAATCGTCAATCCGACGGGCGATCGGCCGCTCGCCCACGAGGAACGCGTCAGCGATGCCCGATAGCCGGTCGAGTGCGTCGTCGTCGCGGTAGGCGATCGGCTCGCTCGAGTGGTTCGCGCTCGTCATCACTAGCAGGTCAGGGGCGCCGCGCGCGAAGAGCAGGTGATGCAATGGTGTGTAGGGCAGCATCACGCCCAGATCGAGATTCTCCGGTGACACGCCGCGGAGCTCGTTCCGCGCGGGCGCGAGCACAATCGGGCGCTGGCGCGAGGTGAGCAGTACTTCGGCCTCGGGCGAGAGTACCACGGCGGCGCGGGCCACGCCGACGTCACTCGCCATGACGGCGAACGGGCGATCCTTGCGGAACTTGCGCGTCCGCAGCAACGCGACCGCCTCGCCAAGCGCGGCGTCGCAGGCGAGGTGGTATCCCCCCAGCCCCTTTATCGCGACGATTCTGCCCGCTCGAAGCGCGCCAACAGCCTCCGTGATCGCGGCTTCGTCGCCCGCCACCGTTCGTGCGCCGTCCCTGAACAGGTAATGCGGGCCGCAGTCCCCACAAGCGAGAGGTTGGGCGTGAAAGCGCCGGTCCGCCGGGTCGCGATACTCGCCGGAGCAGCTCACGCACATGCGCCAGTTCCACATTGTCGTTCTCGGCCGGTCATACGGGAGGCCGAGAACGATGGAGAAGCGGGGACCGCAGTTAGTGCAGGTGATGTAGGGATACCCGTGGCGCCTCTCTGTCGGCTCGAACAGCTCAGCCAGGCACGCTTCACACACCGGCAGGTCAGGCGAGATACGCGCCGTGGGACGATCTCGCAGCACGCTGTCGATAATCTGGAATTGTTCGAAGCCGGAAACTTCAGCCGGCGAGACTTCGACGGACTCCACACGCGCTGCCGGGGGCGGGTGCCCCTCGAGCTCCAAAATGAACGACGTAAGCGCATCGTCTCGCCCCTCGGCGTGGATTCGCACGCCGTCGCCGTCGTTGAGCACCCACCCCGTCAGTCCATGGGTGGCCGCAAGGCGGAACACAAACGGCCGAAAGCCGACCCCCTGAACGATGCCACGCACGCGAATCGAGCGGGCGCACGTCACTGGGCTACCGGCTAGTCCAGGTGTAGCCGATCCCGCTGGAGGCACCGCGTCCAGGCTGGCTACGGCGCCTCGCCTCGCGGCGGGGAGACCACGCAGCCTCGACCCTGCCAGCCGATCTGGGCAACCCGGCCTCTTTCGACGAGCACGGGTACCGTGCGCCGGCCACTGGTGAGCTCGAGCATTCGCTTGAGCGCCGCCTGGTCGGCCTCGACGTCGTATTCCGCGAATGTCCTCCCCTCCCACAACAGCTGCTCGCGAAGCTCGGCCGTGTAGAGACAGCTCGCGGTGCCGTACAGCTCGACGTCGTCAGCCATGCTCGATCATCCCGATGGCGTCCCGCATCACATGATAGATCGAAGCGTGCACTTCCTGAATGCGGGGGATGTAATCGGACGGCACCACAATCGCAAAATCGGCGAGGCCACGCCGTAGAATCTCTCCGCCGTCGGAACCAAGCAACGCGACGGTGAGCAGACCTCGCTTCCTCGCTTCGACGAGAGCGGCGGTGATGTTTGCGGAGCCGCCGCTCGTGGACAAGGCAATGGCAACGTCCTCGCCGCTGGCGTGGGCGATCAACTGGCGGAGGAAGACAACCTCCGCTCCGACGTCGTTGGCGATCGCGCTGATGTTTGCCGGCTCCATCGACAGCGACACGGCCGGGATGCGCCGATACTCCTTGGGCGGCGCAACGCAGTCGATCGCCCAGTCGTTGGCGTCGGTCGCCGAGCCTCCGTTGCCGAACAGGATGAGCTTGCCGCCGATCGCGATCCGATCGTGCATCGCGCGCACCGCCTGCGCGATCCGTTCCGACTGCGCGCGGGCAACCTCAACCCGCAGCTGCGCGACGTCACTCGCCTTCGCCTGAATCGAACGCGCAACGTCGCCGAGGACGGCCGTCGTGTCCTGCTTCACCTGCCCGAGGAACGGGTAGAGGAAGCCTGCGTCCCCGACTTCGTGGCCCAGCTCGCGGTGCTCGAAGAAGACGTGCACCGTTTCCCAGAGAGTGTGGTACAGGATCTCGATGATTTCCTGATGGATGAACGGATCCGGAGACGGGGGTTCGAGCACGTAATCGGCGTCGCGGCCGGACAGGGCGAGCGTCAGCGCCCCGATGGCGCGCAGTTCGGCAAGGACAGCGGCGACTTCGGGATCGCCTGTCGGCGCCGCGAACCCCAGCGCGATATCGTCTGGGCGACAGATCGCCGGTGCCCATTCCGCAAAGGCAATCGATAGATCGAGTCCGGGAAGCGCCCGCTTGCCCACAATCACCGGGTGCACAAATTCCACGGATACGTGTTGAGCGTCCGTCGCGTACGCTCCTCTGCCGAATGCCAGCAATCGGCCGCCGCGAAGAAATCGTTCCGCCATTTCCTGACACAAGGTGGCCAGCCGCTCCGCTTCGCGGGCGAAGCACGCTTCCGAGACGTCATTGCGAGCGAGCAGGCCGTCGGCGACGAGGGTCACCTGGTCTCTCGCGTCGGTGATCATGATCGTCCGCTGCGCGACCACGGCTAGCAGATTCTGGGAAGCGGGTCCCCAACCAGCATGTCCACGACCCGGCTGCCCCCGTATGCGGAGGCAGCAAGCACCGTCCTCGCAGGCTGCTCGCGCACCTCGCCAATTATGACAGCGCCCTCGCCGCCGCGGACGGAGCGTACGGCGTCGATCGCCGCGTCGGCATGCTCCGGCGCGAGCACGGCGAGGAACTGACCCTCGTTCGCGATATGCAGCGGCTCGAGGCCGAGCAACTCGCAGGCGCCACGCACCTCGTCGCGCACGGGAATTCGGTCCTCCCACAGGACGATCCCCAGCCGCGTATCCGCGGCGAGCTCATTGAGCGCGCTCGCGACGCCGCCTCGAGTCGGATCGCGCATCCAGCGGATGCCACCCCCGACCCGTTCCACCAGTCGCTCGATCATGGGGTACACCGATCGCGTATCCGAGCAAAGGTCTGCCTCCAGATCGAGCTCACCGCGCGCGAGCAGGATGGTGATGCCGTGGTCCCCAATCGGTCCGGAGAGCATGATCCGGTCGCCCGGGCGAACCGACGCCGCGGCGCACTGCACCCGGATGTCCGCGATTCCAATGCCGGCTGTCGTGATGTACATCCCGTCGGCCTCGCCGTGCTCCACCACTTTCGTGTCGCCGCCGACGACCGAAACGCCCGCCTGGCGCGCGGCAGCGGCAACCGCGCGCAGCTCGATCTCCAGCGCCTCAGTGGAGAGGCCGGCCTCGAGAATGAGCGTCACTAGCAGCGCAACGGGCTTCGCGCCTGCCACGGCGAGGTCGTTGACCGTTCCGTTCACAGCCAGGTCGCCGATCGAGCCACCTGGAAAACGGAGCGGCCGCACCACGAAGCTGTCCGCGGTTACGGCGAGCCGTGCCCCTCCGAGTTCGAGGAAGGCGGCATCGCCCAGCGAATCCAGCAATGGTCCACCAAGCACCGGGGCGATGAGCCCCTCAATCAGCCGCCGGGTTGCCTTGCCACCGGCGCCGTGCGCCATCTCGATCTGGGCATCGTGAAAGCGAATCGGGGGCTGCACGTTCGGCGCGGCAGAGATTGCTGAACAGAGTCTAGACGGCGACCGCGTCGGACTTTCGCATCGCGTAGTTGTAATACGCCGCGCACGCTCCTTCCGAGGAGACCATCAGGGCGCCGATGGGGTGCTCGGGCGTGCACTCTCGCCCGAACAGCTTGCATTGGTGGGGCTTGAGCACACCCTTGAGCACCTCGCCACACTGCGCCGCCTTGGGATCGGTCACCCGGACGCCTGGCATGCTGAAGCGGCGCTCGGCGTCCCAGTCGGCATAATCATCCCGAATGCGAAGCGCTGATTGGGAGATGAATCCCAGTCCGCGCCACTCGAAAAACGGACGGAGCTCGAACACTTCGGCCATCGCCCGCAGGGCCGGCAGATTGCCCTCCCACGGAACAACGCGCGCGTACTGGTTCTCCACGCGGGCGCACCCTTCCTCGAGCTGCCGGAGGATCATCACGATGGACTGCAGCACATCGAGGGGCTCGAACCCCGACGTGACCAGCGGCTTGCCGTAATCGCGGCAGATGAATTCGTAGGCGCGGCACCCGATCACCGTCGAGACGTGTCCAGGGCCGATGAACGCCTCGACCCGCATGTCTGGCGAATCGAGAATGGCGCGAATGGCCGGAATGATGGTGACGTGATTGCAGAAGACCGAGAAATTGCGAACACCGAGTTGACGCGCGGCGCGCAGTGTGAGCGCCGTCGAGGGAGCGGTGGTCTCGAAGCCGATGGCGAAGAACACGACCTCGCGGTCCGGGTTCTCGCGGGCGAGCTTGAGCGCGTCGAGCGGGGAGTAAACCATGCGGATGTCCGCGCCCCTCGCCTTGTGCTCGAGCGGGCTCCCGGTGCGCCCCGGCACGCGCATCATGTCGCCGAACGCCGCGAGGATGACGCCGTGGTCGCGGGCGAGCGAAAGCCCGTCGTCCACTCGCCCCATCGGCAGCACGCACACCGGACAGCCTGGGCCGTGCACGAGCTCGATGTTCGGAGGGAGGACGTCCTGGAGCGCGAATCGGTAGATGGCGTGTGTATGACCGCCGCACACTTCCATGAGCCGATAATGCCGGTCGGGGTTCGCAAGCCGGCGGATCTCCTGCGCGGCCTGACGAATGAGCTTCGGGTCGCGGAACTCGTCGACGAACTTCATGATGCCGCCTCCACTTCGAGCATGCCGGTGCCGGCGCGCGCACGCCGGCGGTTACTCATCCGAATCGGTAGCCTTCCAGCTCTTCCATCGCCTGTTTGTCCTCGCCCAGCATCGCCAGGAGGCGCATTTGCTCCTCGGCCTCGGCGACGCCGATCTTGCTCATCGCGAAGCCGACGTGGATGAGCACCCAGTCGTCGATCGCGAGCCCGTCCTCGCGCAGCAGGTCGATGTTGACCTTGCGACGCACCTTGCCCACCTCGACGACTGCGAGGTGTGACGCCGCGGGCAGGAATTCTACGATCCTGCCCGGAATGGCTAGGCACACCGGAACCTCCTCTGCGGAAAGCGATTGAACGTGTTATCGCGTGACGTGGTGCACGCAGCTGGTGCCCGCCGCGAGACATTCGTCACCGCAGCGCTCACACGTCCATGATGCGAAGATAGCGCCTGATGTCCGCCAGTGCAGCGAAAAGAACAACCAAGGCCTCTAGGGCTTGCCGCCACGGAGGAATGGTTATGCCCGCAACTTCGACGGCGTGAGCCAGCACACCCAGAAACGTTCCTCGCTGTCAGTCCAAAGCCGCGCCAGCTCGAACCCACCGCGCCGGACGAGCTCCTCGAGCCCAGACCGATCGTACTTGTAGGACGATTCGGTCCAGATCGTCTCGCCCTTCGCGAAATGCACCGGCTCATCGGCCACCCGAACCGTCTGTGCTTCGAGACTCTCGAGGTGCATTTCGATTCGGCTCGCCTGATCGTTCCACAGCGCGTTGTGTCGGAATCGCTGGAGGTCAAAGTCCGATCCAAATTCCCGGTTGAGGCGTGCGAGCACGTTCAGATTGAACGCAGCGGTCACACCGCTGGCATCGTTGTACGCCGCCTCCAGCACGCGCGCATCCTTACGGCGGTCAACGCCGAGCAGCATCGCGCCTTCAGACCCGACGGTGATCCCGGCCCGCCGCAGGAACGCGGCTGCCTCATGTGGATCGAAGTTGCCAATCGTCGAGCCGGGGAAGAACACGAGGGGGCGCGTGCCTTCGGGGAGCGGTGGCACCAGGAGTGGCCCGGTGTAATCGGCGACGAGCGGCCGCACCGACAGCCCGGGATATTCCGCCGCGATCTCTCTCGCGATCCGTGCAAGCTGATCGGCGGAAATGTCTACCGGCGCGTACGCGGCGGGTTCGTCCAATACATCCAGGAGCAATCGCACTTTTGTGCCCGCCCCGCTGCCGTACTCGATCAACCCGCAACGCGGGCCCGCCAAGTCGGCGATTGTGCTCGCGTGCGACGTAAGTATCTCGAGCTCCGCGCGGGTGAGATAGTACTCGTCGAGCGTGCAGATCCGCTCAAACAGGGCGGCTCCGATCTCATCGTAGAAAAGCTTCGGCGGAAGGGTCTTGGGGGTTGCCCACAACCCTCGAATGATCTCGGGCCGCGCACTCAGGCTGCTAGCGATCAACGGTCACGGGTACCTGGCAGCGGGTAACGGGTATCGGGCAACAGTTTGACTCGCTGCCCGGTCAGAAGTTGTCCGCCAGCCGAATCCCGGTGAACTGCCATCGAGCGCTCGAGGGGAAGAAGTTCCGGTACGTCAGCCGCGCGTGCGATGATGGTGTTGCACACGACGCGCCACGGAGCACCCACTGATCGCACATCCACTTACCGTTGTATTCGCCGATCGCGCCGCCGGCCGGCGAAAAGCCGGGATACGCCACGTACGGACTCTGAGTCCACTGCCAGGCATCGCCATAGAGCTGCTCGAGCGGACCGGCAACTGGCTCATTTAATGCGCTCGGCGCCGCGAAAGGATGGTAGCGCGCCGCCTCGACGAATCGCCCGTCGAGCGGGGCGGTTGCGGCCGCTATCTCCCACTCGAACTCGGTCGGCAGCCGCTTGCCGGCCCATCGAGCGAAAGCGTCGGCCTCGTAGTAGCTCACGTGGCAGACGGGGGCGTTTCCGTCCAATGGTCGCTGACCGCGGAGAGTAAACTCGGTCCAGCCACTCGCCGAATGCTCCCAGTACAGCGGCGCCTCCCATGCAAGCTCGCCTACCGTTCCCCACGCGTTCGAGAGCCAGAATTCGGGACGACGGTAGCCGTCTGCTTCCACGAACTCGAGGTACTCGGCATTGGTCACGAGCCGCGAGCCCACGCGAAACCTTTCGACGAACACCCGGTGACGCGGCATCTCGTTGTCGAAACTGAAGCCATCGCCAGCGTGTCCCACGGAATGAATCCCTTCATCCATGTCGAGCCACGCGAGCGGCCGCGCAGAGGATTCTTCGCCTGCTCCCGGGAGGTAGGCAGGGCGAAGGGGATTCGTCCAGAACACGTGCTTGATGTCGGTCAGCAGCAGCTCCTGATGCTGCTGCTCGTGATTCAGTCCCAGCTCAACGACCGCCCATGCCGCGTGTTCAGCGGGCAGGCGTGCCAGCAGTTCCTGCATGGCATGGTCGACATGCGCGCGGTATGTGTACACCTCCTCAACGGTCGGCCGCGTTACAAGTCCGCGTTGCGCACGGCAGTGTCTCTCGCCTGCCTGTACGTAATACGAGTTGAACAGGAAAGCATATCGCGGATCCGGCGAACGGTAGGCAGGATCGTGCGGACCCAGCATGAACGTCTCGAAGAACCAGCTCGTGTGGGCAAGATGCCATTTCGTGGGGCTTACGTCTGTCATACTGCTGACGACGTAGTCCTCGACCTGGAGCGGACGGCACAACGCCTCCGTTTGCGCCCGCACGGCAGAGTACCTCTCAGCGAGCCCGTTCAAAGCATTCTCACTGGGGCCGCCGTTTTCTCGATCAGTCATTCCATCAACCTGGTGAACGTCTGCTTCTCACTCGTGACCTGTCTCAGTCAAATCCCGACTGATAAAATATGATTGCGCTCAGCGGCCGTGACTGAAGATCCACCTGCTGGCAATTATCCAGCCGCCGGTTGTGCGCCCTGGGGGGAACTGAACATCGCATTCGCGTTCATCATGCTGTGAAATCCCCAGTATGCGATCACTTGAGGGGGCGGTGACGGAGAGCGCAGTCGCCCCCGAAGAGCGGGTGCCTCACGAGAGTTACCCGCGGCTCTTCTGGCGCTTTCTGCGCTTCGGCCTCCTGGCCTGGGGAGGGCCGGTGGCGCAGATCGCCATGATTCGCAGGGAGCTGGTCGATCAGGATCGATGGGTAACACCGGGCCGGTTCAACCGCGTCTACGCCCTGTATCAGGTGCTCCCCGGTCCCGAAGCTCACGAGCTCTGTGTGTACTTCGGGATGCTCGCGCGGGGGCGGCTCGGCGGCCTCATCGCTGGACTTGCGTTCATGCTGCCGGGCTTCATCCTGATGTTCCTGCTTTCAGCGCTCTACGTGGCGCAGGGCGGATCGTCAGCGGTCATGGCCGCGGTATTCTACGGCACCCAGCCTGCGATCGCTGCGGCAGTACTCCGCGCCGTACATCGGATTGGTCAGCCGGTGCTCAAGGATCCGTGGCTGTGGATGGCGGCGGTGGCGACAGGGCTGGGCCAGGTCGCGGGCGTCCCGTTCTTCATCTCGCTTTTTCTTTCAGGCGTCGCTTATTCGGCTGCACGACAAAACTGGACGGCCCTTGCGCTCGCGATCCTCGCCGCGCTCACCGCGATGGCGATCATTGGGATTCTCGATGACGCTACATCCGGGATCTCTGCCGAGGTGACGGGCCAGGGCGTCGCGCGCGAGACCCAGTCGCCGCTGGAGCTTCTCGGCTCGGGGCTTCGCGCCGGGCTGTTGACGTTTGGAGGCGCGTATACGGCCATTCCATTCCTCCAGCACGATGCGGTTGTACGCGGGGCGTGGATGACCAACGATCAGTTCCTCGACGGTCTCGCGCTCTCCGGAATTCTGCCCGCTCCACTTATTATTTTCGCTACGTTCGTTGGCTATCTCGGCGGAGGCGCAGTGGGTGCGATCGCGCTCACCTTCGGCGTATTCCTGCCCGCTTTTGGATTCACGCTGGTCGCGCATGACTGGCTTGAACGGACCGTAACCCGTCCCGGCCTTCATGACTTCCTTGGTGGAGTTACCGCCGGTGTTGTTGGGCTGATTGCAGTAACGGCGGTGGTGCTGGTGCGCGCTGCGATTACTGACGCCACGACTGTCGCAATAGCGTTGGCGTCGCTTGCAGTGCTCTACTTGTGGCATTCCAAGCTGTCGGTTCTCGCGGTGGTGCTGGGCGGGGCGACTGTTGGTTGGATGCTGAATGTGTAGTGGGTCACTTTCGGCCGGCAGGCACGCCGGCGGTCGCTACGTCTTGGGAGGCCACTAACAAAAAGGCACGCGCCAGTTGCGGGAGCTATGTAGCCCGACCCTCATCGGTACAAACCCCGACCGTTCAAGCGCGGTTCAAACCTTCAGCCTGATGCGAGTGTCCTACCTTGCCGGAAACCCATCCCCCAGGAGTCTTTCAGTGAAAGCAATCGCCGTTCTCTTCGTGTCCCTTCTGGCGGTTGCGCCAGTGCTCACAGAAGCGCAGGACGCGCTCACTTCCCCTCGCCAGGTATTCAACGGCGAGATCAGCAGCGGATCGTGGCTTCGCGTCCGCAATCTCAAGGGCGACATCGAGGTGCGTGAAACCTCCGGCCGCGCTGCGGTAGTGACGGCGCGACCCGGGAAAGACGGCCGGTCGATGGAAGGGGTCAGGTTCGAGGTGAAGCGAGACGGCGGGAGCGTGACGGTCTGCGCGATCTATCCGCGCACGTCGCGGTGCGACGCCGAGGGCTACGACTACAACTGGCGACGCGGCGACAACGAGCTCGGGGCCGTGAATTTCACGGTCGAGCTTCCGAGGGGAGTAAAGCTGGTGGCCGCAAGCGGCAACGGAGACGTGTCCGTGCGCGGGGCCGGTGCCGAAGTATATGCCAGCTCGGGCAACGGCGAAGTGAGTGTGCTAGGCGCGAACGGTCGCGTCTCGGCAAGCACTGGCAACGGAGATGTTCATGTGAGCGAGGCGCGGGGTGACGTCAAAGCCAGCAGCGGGAACGGAGACATCACTGTAGGCACAACCGCGGGCCCGGTCTCAGCATCGACTGGCAACGGTCGGATCGAAGTTCGCATGGCGACACTGTCCGTTCCGGGCAACATGGAATTCAGCACCGGCAACGGGTCGATCGACGTAAGCCTGCCAGCGAATCTATCGGCCGACATCGTCGCAAACGTGCCGTCGCGGTCGTTCACCACCGAGTTCGCGATGGAGCTTCCGGGGCGGTGGACAACCGGCCGCATCGAGGGAAAGATCGGGAATGGCGGCCGGAGGATCAGGATGTCTACGGGCAACGGGCGCGTGACGCTCAAGAAGATCTAGTGGACGTCAGCTCAATCGATGCTGGCAGGAAGCGTTCCGGGAGATGGCGGTAAGTAGACTAGCCGCAAGCCATGCATCTTCGGCGTAGCTCTCCGCTTTCTGGCTGAATGCCAGAAAGCTGAGCTGGTGGGGTCATGACGCCACTACGGTAATCCCTCTAAGGCCGCTGAAGTCGTCGCCGAACGTGGCGACGAAGCCGGGCGAATGCTGCCTCGCAACAGTCACGATTGCGGCATCGACGAAGCTCAGGTCGTGCGCCCGATCGCGACGAAACGTGTCGAACGCAACAGAGAATACGTCGGAGCATGGAACGAAATCGGTCTCGCTTGCCTGGAGCAGAATCTTCCCGACTGATGTGGCGACTTTCAGGTCGCGCCGGGCTCGCAGCACAGTGACTATTTCGAGGAAGACGTATTCGAGTAGAAGCCCCTGGCCCCACTTTCCGCCAAGGAACTGGATCATCGTACGCGCGGCGGCGGCGTGGTGAACGTCGCGTGTGTTGTAGTAGGCGATGATAAAACTCGAGTCGAGGACGATCACTTCGAAGTCGAGGCGGGTCCATAGACGACTGCATCTATCTCATGGCTGAGCCGCTCGTTGCTGAAACTGTTTGATCTCCAGCGCTAGGCCACCTTCAGCCCGGGGCCAGCCTAATCCATCGCAGCGAACGTCTCGCGGATCTGCTGGGCGGCCCACTCCAAGTCTTCCCGGGTTACGACAAGCGGGGGCGCGATGCGGACGACGAAATCGTGAGTCTCCTTGCACAACAGCCCGCGGCCCATGAGCGCCTCGCAGAAAGGCCGCGCAGACTCAGTGAGCTCGACGCCGACGAGAAGGCCGCGCCCGCGAACTTCGCGAATCTTCGGGTGCTCGATCGTGCGCAGCTCTCGAATGAACCAGTCACCCAGCTCCGCGGAACGGTCGGCCAGCCTTTCATCCCTGATCACTTCAAGTGCCGTGCGTGCCACCGCGCATCCCAGCGGATTGCCGCCGTACGTGCTGCCATGACTTCCCGGGTCGAACACATCCATCACTTCGCGCCGCGTTACGAATGCGGAGACCGGATAGAAGCCGCCGGAGAGCGCCTTGCCGAGGATGTAGGCGTCCGGTTTGACGGACTCGTGATCGCAGGCGAAGGACTTGCCCGTGCGTCCGAGTGCCGTCTGGATCTCGTCGGCAAGAAAAAGGATGCGGTGTCGCTTACAGAGTTCGGACACGCCCCGGAGGTACCCGTCTGGCGGAATGAGTATTCCGGCCTCGCACTGGATCGGCTCGAGGAGAACCGCGCAGGTGTTGGGATTGACCGCCGCTTCGATTGCGGCAATGTCGCCGAACGCCACGGTGACGAACCCGGGAGTAAAGGGGCCGAAGCCTTCCTTATAGCTCGTCTCCGACGAGAAGCCGACGATGGTCGTCGTGCGGCCGTGGAAGTTGTTCGCACAGACGATGATCTCGGCCCGATCCGTCGGAATCTGCTTCGTGCGATAACCCCAGCGGCGTGCGGCCTTGATGGCTGTCTCGACCGCTTCGGCGCCGGTGTTCATCGGCAGCACCGCGTCCATACCGCAGAACTGCGCCAGCTCCTCGCAGAACAACGGAAGCTGATCGTTCCGGAATGCGCGTGATGTGAGCGTTACTCGTTCCGCTTGAGCGCGCATCGTCTCGAGAATGCGCGGATGGCAATGTCCTTGATTGACCGCCGAAT
>JACCRF010000078.1 GCA_013813715.1 Gemmatimonadaceae bacterium
AAGAAGGATGTTGAACGGCTGAAGGGTTTCCTAGGATATTTGCCGGCCGATCGGCGATACGCGTTCGAGTTTCGCCACGAGAGCTGGTGGGATGAAGACATGTTCAGCGTGCTGCGCGAGCGTGACATCGCGATGTGTGTGTCCGAGTCGGCGGATCTCAAGTGTCCGGTCGTATGCACGGCTTCGTGGGGCTATCTGCGGCTGCACAAACTGGACTACGATCAGACGGCGTTTGAGGAATGGGCGAAGACCGTGACGGCTCAGCCCTGGTCCGAAGCGTACGTCTACTTCAAGCACGATGAAGGAGAAGGGTCGGGGCCGCCGGCAGTTGAGGCGTTCGTTGCGGCTTCGGGTACATCCAGGTCAGGAAGGTGATAAACGATCTGACGGATTGAACGGATCAAGGCCGCGAGCCGCGGGTGGCTTTCGCTCTCGACCTTGACGCCGGATCTGTTTGGCGCAGGATTGGTGACCGGCGAGCCCGTCACAGTCGAGTCGCCGCAGGTGCGCGGCACCGCATCGAGCCTTACCTATCTGGAGGTGTTATGCGACCTGCTGCTGGCGTGATCGCAGTCCTGCTGCTCCTCTCCATGCCGTTCGGCGCCGGAGCTCAAGGTGGCAGTGTCCACGGCCGGATCACCGATGCAGGGGGATCTCCCGTGACTGGCGCTTCGCTCATTCTCGATCCGGGCGGATGGCGGGCCCGCAGCAATGCGCAGGGTGAGTACACAATCGCGCAAGTGCCGGCTGGCACGTATACGATGCGGCTGCGGCTCATCGGATTCGCAGCTCCTGCGACGCAGGTAAGAATCACCGATGGCCAGATTGTGCAGCAGGATCTGACGGTCGCCAAAGCCGCGGTGATGTTGTCCAGCGTTGTGGTCGGTTCTCGCGCACTGCACACGGCTGCCGATGAGCTCGCCGTGCCTGTTGACGTCTTCACCGCGGAAGACGTCAGGGAGCAGGGAACCACCGAGACGTCGCAGATACTCTCACAACTTGCGCCATCGGTGAACTTCCCGCGGCAGAGCGTTTCGGACGCGACAGAGATTGTACGGCCGTTCACGATGCGCGGACTCAGTGCCGACCATACACTGGTGCTGGTCAACGGCAAGCGCCGGCACCATACCGCGCTCATTCATTACTATGGCGCCGGGCAGGGAGCCGGCTCGAGTGGCGTAGACATGAATGCGATTCCATCGGGCGCGATCGGACAGCTCGAGATCCTGCGCGATGGAGCTGCGGCACAATACGGTTCGGACGCAATCGCCGGCGTTGTGAATGTCGTGCTCAAATCCGGCGTTTTCTCTCCCTTCCTCACCGCTGACCTCGGTGAATACATCACGAGCGAGGAGAATCCCGCGGCACTGTTGAAGAATGGATCACGACCGAGTTTTCCCCGAGACGGACGCACCATCGACGTGAACGGTGGCTGGGGCCTTCCAATCGGCAGAGGCTCGCTGAGTATCTTCGCGGAGTACAGGGACCGACAGCCGACAAATCGCGCCGGGCCAGACCCGACGGACATGTTCACATCGGGTGACGCCGACGAGGTTCAGAACGGCGAGCTCGTCTCCAAGAACAATTCCATTGGCCAGCCCAATCATCACTGGGGCGACGGCTCATCGAAGGACTTCATGACGTTCGCCTCGGCGAGCATTCCCCTTGATAGCGCGGGACAAGCCGGGTTGTATGCATTCGGCGGATACAGCTTCAGGCGAGGTGCAGGCTTCGGGTACTTCCGTGCGCCGTCCAGCGAACGGAACTGGACAGGGATATATCCGAACGGATTCCTGCCGAAGTTCGCGCCGGATGTCGTGGACTTATCGGCCGTCGCTGGCGGACGCGGGCAACTCTCGGGCTGGTCGTACGATCTCGCCGGCTCGGTTGGACATGACGGATTCAAATACAATCTCGAGAACACGCTCAACACTTCGCTTGGCCCATGTCTCACCACGCCATGTGCTCCGGGCAGGGACGGCCAACTCGGCACCGCCGACGATCCGGGCATTCCGAACAAGCGAAATTTCTTTGCCGGCGAGCTCAAGCTGACCGAAGCGATTCTCAGTCTCGACGCGAGTCGTGAGTACGAAGCGGGTCTCGCATCGCCGGTGAACGTAGCGATCGGTGGCGCTGTCCGGCGGGAGAACTACCAGATCGGCGCGGGCGAGCCGGGCTCGTACATCAATGGATTCCATCCGGCGCAGGACGGGTCCATCGCTCCATCGGGATCGCAGGTTTTTCCCGGGTTCCGGCCCGAGGATGAGACAGACTCTGATCGAACCAACGTCGGAGCTTACGCTGAAGTGGAAGGTGACCTTGTGCCTCACCTGCTCGCCAACATCGCCGCGCGGTATGAGAACTACAGCGACTTCGGCAACAAGGTCACGGGCAAGGTGGCGCTGCGCTTTCAGCCGACGGAGCAGGTTACGCTTCGCGGCGCGGCGAGCACCGGCTTCCGCGCACCGTCGCTGAACCAGAGCTTCTACTCGAGTGTCGTCACCAATTTCAAGTCGGACCCGGTGACGGGGAATCCCGTTCCATTCGAGATCGGAATCTTCCCGGTGAATTCGCGGGAGGCGAAATCACTGGGCGCGAAGCCGCTCAAGGCCGAGTCCTCGCAGAATTACAGCGCGGGGCTTGCGGTTACACCAGCTCAGAATCTCACGCTGACGGCGGATCTGTTTTTCATCCGCATCGATGGACGCATAGTTCTTACCGGCTTCCTCGATACCGACAGCGTAGCGTCCATTCTTCGTGCGGCGGGCTCGCGTGCGGAAGCTGCGCAGTATTTCACAAATGCGATCGACACGCGCACGCGCGGAGTGGATGTCACTGGCGACTACCGTGTCGGCGCGCTCGGTGGCACCGTCGGCGTGAACGCCGCGTTCAATTACACGAATACGGCAATTCCTGACGAGAACAACATTCCACTCCCGCCGGAGCTCGTGGGCACGGGCGAGGATCTGATCGGCAAGTATGACGAGGGTGGTCTGCTGGCGATGACCAAGGAGCGCCCGGCGTGGCGGAGCACCGTTACGGGCCAGTATTCTCGTGGCGCCTGGAATGGGCTCGCCCGGCTTTCGTCGTACGGGAAGTATTCGTCGTCACTGTATGGCTACTGCGCCGAGTGTGTGCAGACGTACAGCGCGAAGAGCCTGGTGGATGCGGAGGTGGGCTTTGCGCCGATGGCCGGGCTCAAGCTTTCCGTGGGTGGGCGGAACCTGTTCGATGTGTATCCCGACCGGATGAGCGCGGCGAACGGGTTCGACATTTTCCCGTTTCCTCCGGCTTCGCCGTTCGGGTACAATGGGCGATATGCGTACGCGAGAGTGGAGTGGACCGGGCGGTAAACGCGGGCCGGGGAGGAGACAGGCGACGCTCCGGATGCATCTATGTCAGAGGGTGAAACGATCTGACGGATTGAGCGGATCAAGAACGGGAAGAGAAAAGGGGGGGAACAACAGAATCGATCTGTCCCGATTTCCCATCAATCCCTTTCTGTCCCTGATCCGCTCAATCCGCTCAATCGTTTCTCCCTTCTGTCATAGATGCCTCAGCTCACAGCTTCGCCCGCGGCTGCGCCGCCAGCGGCATTCCCTCCGCCATCCGCTCGAGCCCGCCGACCACGACCAGCTCGCCGGCCGTGACTCCGCTCGCGACCTCCACGACACCCTGCGACCGCGCACCGAGCTGCACTTCACGCCGGCTCGCCTTCCCCTTGTCCACCACCCACACGATGTTCGCAGTTCGGAGCGGCTGAACCGCATCTTCGGGGATGACGATCGCGTTTGCACGTGTCGCCGTCGCCAGCCGCGCCTCGATGAACATCCCCGGCCTGAGAATCTGGCCTGGATTGGGTGCCAGCCCCTTCACCATGATCGTTCGGTTGGCGCGCTGCACCACTGGGTCAATGAAATCCACCCGCGCCGCGAACGTTCGGCCTGGCTCAGCCGCGACATTGAACTCCACGGTCTGACCCGACCGCAATGCCACGGCGTGCCGCTCCGGTACCTCGATCACCGCCCGCTGCGGGTCAACGGTCTGAAGCGTAAGCAGTCGCGTGGCTGGCGTGACGTAATCGCCGACACTCACGAAGCGCTGCCCCACGACGCCGGCGAAGGGTGCGCGCACGGTACTCCGCGCGATCTGCACCTGGAGCACCGCCAGCGCCGCAGTCGCGCTACGTGCCGCGGCATCGGCACGTTCGAGATCCGCGGGCGTCGCCGCATTCTCCGCGCGCAACCGGCGAACGCGATCGAGCTGCTGGCGCGACAGGTCGCGATCCGCGTCCGCGCGCTCTGCCTGTGCACGCAGCATCGCCGCATCCATCCTGACGAGTGGCGTACCTCTCGCGACGAACTGCCCCTCGCGGAACATCAACCCGGTAACGCGTCCCTGCTCGTCCGGGCGGAGCTCGACCGCCTGCACGGCTTCAATGCGACCAGTGGCACGCACGGCATCCACGACCGATCGAACCCGCGCGGTATCTACATCCACCGGCATCGGAGGCATGGCTGGCGGACCGCCGGCTCCGGCTGCGCCGCCCGGGCCGGCTGCGCCCTGCGCTACCGCATTGCCGCGGCGTCCCATTGTCAGGGCGGCGATCAGCAATATTGCCGCAATCGCAACGACGGTCAGAAAGAGACTTCGCCTGGTTGACCACCATCGCTTCAGGTTCTGCATTGCGCTCGTCATTTCTTCGCCTCAGCGAATAGTCGGAGTGGTGCTCGATGGATCGTAGATGCGACGCCCCAGCAGCGCCTCGATCTGCGCCAGCGCAAGGTGAGCGGAGTAGCGAGTCTGAATGAGCGCCGCCTGAGCCTCGCTCAGCGCTACCTGCCCCTCCAGCAGATCGAGAATCGTTGTCGCTCCTTCACGGTAGCGTGCACGCTGCACACGATAGTTCTCAGTCGCCGCCGCCACGCCGATCAGCGCCAGGTCGATCCCGGCACGCGATGTGAGATACCCGTGGTATGCCTGCGCGATAACTTCGCCAGCGCCGCGCTCGCGGTCGGCGCGCGTTGCCCTGGCAACGACGCGGTCGGCGCGCGCCCGGGCGACCGCGAGCTCCCGCTCGCCACCGTTCCACAGTGGCAGCGCGACGGTGACTGCGAATTGATTCCGCCGGAGCGCCGATGGGAACAGCTCGGAGTCGTATGCACCCATCGTTGCTCCCAGTGAAATTTCAGGCAGATACCGCTCGCGCTCTGCTGAGAGAACCGCCCGGGCGCTGCGCTCATCAGCCCGTGCCGCCTCGATATCCGGACCGCGTCTCCGCATCTCGGCGATCGCTTCCTCCTGACTCATCGGCAGGGGAGGCGGTTTGGCGGAATCGAGCGGCGCAGCGTCAGCCGGTCCGTTCAACCCGATCCGCCGGCCAAGACGAAGGCGCGACGCAACCACCGCCGAGTCTCTGCTTATGATGGCGAGACGGGCGCGGCTAACCTCGAGCAGCAGCCGGAGCGAATCCGAAGCGATCGCTTCGCCCGCAATCACTCGCACCCGCGCGATGGCGAATTGCTCCTGCGCCCGCCGCAGGCGTTCAGCTGCCACTCGGGAAAGCTCGCGGTCAGCGAGCACAGCGAAATACGCGGCGTCGGTTTCGAGAGCGGTGCGGAAGCGTGCCACCGTTTCGCCGGATAACGCGCTTTCCACCGAGGCGCGCGAGCGCCTCAGGTCCCCGAATTTTCCTGTGCCCAGCACCGAATAGCTCGCGTCCAGGGTCGCACTGGTTGCGTTGGGACTGATGCTTCCCGTGCCAAAGTTGAAGAAGGGATCCGAGAAATGCGTGTAACCCATTGCCGCCCGCAGATTGGGGGTGAGTAGATTCGCCACCGCGGCACGGCGCTCCGACACCGCGGTCTCGATACGACTACGCGCAGCAATCGCGTTGGGATCGACAGACGCTGCACGGCTCCGAGCCTCCGCGAGGGTCACGACGGGGACGCTATCGCTTCCCGCCTGACCCAATACGAGGGAAGGGAGAAAGGCCGCATTGGCGATCAGGAGCGGGGTGAAAAAATGTGCCCGCATCGCGCTGATTGTCACCGCGCCTCCGAGGAAGCGGCCAATGTCGAGACCGGCTGATAGTCGCCGGGCCTCTGTGGCACGGGCGCAGTAGCACGGCGCGCGCGCAGGCGCTCGAACACCACGAACACAGCCGGCACGAGAAACAGCGTCAACAGTGTCGACAGCAGCATTCCACCGATGATCGAATATCCCAGCGGCCGCCGGCTTCCAGCTCCGGCGCCCAGGCCCAGCGCGATCGGCAGTGCGCCGAAGATCGTCGCGACCGAGGTCATGAGGATCGGTCTGAGTCTGATACGCCCTGCCTCGCGCATTGCCGACAATGCGTCATGGCCCTCCAGTCGCAATTGATTGGCGTAGGTGACCAGCAGGATCGAGTTCTTCGACACCAGGCCGATCAACAGGATCATCCCGATCTGGCTGTAGACGTTGAGCGTCGAGCGAGCTATCCAGAGCGCCGCCAGCGCCCCAGTGACCGCAAGGGGTACGGCCAGCAGCACCGTGAACGGGTGGAGCAGCGACTCATACTGTGCCGCCAGCACCATGAACACGAAGATCAAGGCGAGCGCGAAGGCAAAGTACAGCGCACCTCCGCTCTCGCGAAACTCGCGGGATTCTCCTGCCAGCTCAACTGTGCTTCCAGCGGGCAGCACCTTGGCCGCTGCGGCGTTGAGTGAATCCAGAGCCTGCCCCAACGTGAATCCGGGAGCCATGCTCGCCGACAGCGTGAACGATCGCACGCGGTTGAAATGGTTGAGCTGGCGCGGCCCGATGCGCTCTTCGACACGCGTCACGGCGTCGAGCGGCACGAGTGCGCCATCCCTCCCACGCGCGTGGAGCCCGCTGATGTCGGAGGGCGTTGCACGCTCGCCGGGATCGAGTCGCAGGATGACGTCGTACAGCTTGTTGTCCGATGTAAAGCGGCTCACGTCGCGTCCGCCAAGCAGTGTCTGAAGAGTCGTGGCGATGTCGCGCGCGGGGACCCCGAGATCCTCGGCGCGGTCGCGGTCGAGCGTCACCACGAGCTCCGGCTTGGTGACGCGAAGGTCGGTGTCCACGTTGAGCAACCCTGGAATGGTGCTCGCTCGCGCGACGAGCGAATCCATCCCCCGCACCAGTGCCTCGAAGTCGCGATTCTGGACGACGAACTGGACAGGGGGCTGGAATCCGCCGAACGCCGGCGGGTTGATGGCGAAAGCAAACACGCCGGGCACGCCGAAGAACTTCGGCTGCACGTCATTGATGACGTCTTGCGCCGAGCGATCGCGTTCATCCCAGTCGTTGAGAATGGTGCCAAGAAATCCTGAGCTTGGCGGGCCCCCGAAGCCGATTACGGCGAATGACGACCGAACGTCCTTCGTGCCGTGTACGATTGACTCGAGCTGCTTCAGATAGCCATCGGTGTAGCCCACTGTCGCGCCTTCGGGCGCGACCACGAACGTGAAGAAGAATCCGCGATCATCGGCCGGGACGAACTCGCGTTTGAGCGACGTGAAGAGAAAAACCGCGCTTGCCGTGAGAGCGGCGGCGCCACCGATGACGAAAAACGGACGCGCGAGCGCGCGCTCCAATGTGCGAGAATAGCGCGCCGTGATGCCGTTGAGCACCGCACCGACGGCGTGATGGAAACGGGATTCACGCGCGCTCACGCGGAGGATCTTCGCCGACAGCATCGGCGTCAGTGTCAGCGCAACGATGCCGGATATCAGCACCGAGCCTCCAACGGCCGCGCCGAATTCGTTGAAAAGCCGTCCCGTGGCGCCCGTGAGAAACAGCAGCGGTGAAAAAACGGCGAGTAGCGAAATGGTGGTCGCGATGACTGCCGTCGTTATCTCGCGGGTGCCGTCAATCGCCGCCGTTTGCGGATCCTTGTGCAGCTCCTCCTGATGGCGGTACGCGTTCTCCATCACGATGATCGCGTCATCCACCACGATTCCGATCGCGAGGATCAATCCCAGCAGTGTCAGCGTGTTGACGGAGTAGCCGAACGATCCGAGAATCGCAAACGTGCCGATGATCGAGACGGGAATCGCAAGCGCCGGAATGACCGTCGCCCGGAGTGTGGCCAGGAACAGGAAGATGATGAGGATGACGAGCCCCGCCGTGATCAACAGCGTTTCCTTGGCCTCGCGAATAGAGCGCTCGACGAACACGGCCCCGTCGAACGCCATTACGAGCTCGACGCCCGCCGGAAGCGCCGCCCGCACCGCCGGCAGCTCTGCATGCACCCCCTCGGCAACCTCGAGCACATTCGCCTTCGACTGGCGCACGACGCCGATGAAGATTGCGGGCTGTTGAGAATACCGCGTCACCGACCGTTCGTCTTCGGGACCCGGCTCCACCCGTGCGACATCGCCGAGCTTCACGAGCTCGCCGTTTCCGCTCGCGACCGTGAGATCAGCGAACTCGCCCGGAGTTCGCATTTCGCCCAGATAGCGCACCGAGAACTCGCGACGGTCTGACTCGATGCGGCCCGCCGGGATCTCAACGCTTCGCGTCCGGATTGCAGTCTCAACGTCCTGCGCCGTAAGTCCTCGTGCTGCCAGCTCGCCCGGCGAAAGCCACACTCGCATCGCGAAGCGCCGCTCTCCGTAAATCGGCGCGCCCGACACGCCGGGAATCGTCTGCAATCGAGGCTTGATCTGGCGGTCGGCGATGTCCGACAGCTCCATCAACCCATAGGTCTTCGAAGTGAGGGCGAGGAACATGATCGGAAAGGCGTCTGCTTCCTCTTTCGCGATCACCGGCTCCTCGACGTCTTCGGGCAGAAGGCCGCGCACGCGCGACACCTTGTCTCTGACATCCTGGGCGGCGTCTTCAATCTGGCGATCGAGCGTGAACTCCAGCGTGATCGTGCTCAGCTGCTCCTGGCTCGAGCTCGACAGCGCACGCAGCCCTTCGAGGCTCGACAGCTCCTCCTCGAGCACGTCCGTAACGGCGGACTCGACAACCTGCGGGCTGGCGCCGGGAAGCAGCACCGTGACGGATACGATCGGCGCGTCCGCATCCGGAAACTCACGGACCGGCAGGCGGGTGTACCCGATCGCGCCTACGAGGACGAGCCCCACACTGATCATGCTCGACAACACAGGGCGGCGGATGAATCTCTCGGCGAACTGCATCAGCGTCTCCTCTCGATCAGACCAATGTCCGCTTGGAGTTCAGCGGCACTACCGAACATATACCGAAATAACATGGGCTGCAAGGCAATCGAGCCAACCCTCGTAGTCGTCGAACGGAGGAGGGTAAGATCGACATTCCAATCAGTCTTCCGCTTATCAGGCATCTATGACAGAATTGGTGAAAAACGATCTGGCGGTTCCAATCCGCCCAATCGTTTTACCCTTTTGTCACAGATGCCAGGAACGATCAGTCAGCCGCCGAGTCGCAGTTTCGGAGCCTATGCAGAATGTAACCGGCAGCTCAATCATGGGATGGTGGTGACGGCATGAGCAAAACCCGCCTCGAGGCGTTCAGCGACGGGGTGATCGCCATTCTCATCACGATCATGGTCCTCGAGCTGAAGGTGCCTCACGGGACTGACCTCGCTGCCTTGAGTCCGCTCGCCCCCGTTTTCCTCACTTACCTGCTGAGCTTCGTCTTTCTCGCGATCTACTGGAACAACCATCACCACATGCTCCAGCTCTGCGACCGGATCAACGGCAGGATCCTCTGGGCGAACATGCATCTACTTTTCTGGTTCTCGCTCGTGCCGTTCACAACCGGCTGGATGGGCGAGAATCATTTCGCGCCGCTGCCGACTGCGACATACGGCGTGGTGCTTCTCTTCTGCGGAGTCGCCTATCTGATTCTCCAGAACTCCATTATTGCACAACAGGGAGCCGGGTCGCGGCTGGCGCGAGCGGTGGGTAGTGACGCGAAGGGGAAGATGTCTGCGGTTCTATACCTGGCTGCGATTCCGCTGGCGTTCGTTCACCAATCGATATCCCATTTGCTGTACGTGGCGGTCGCGATGATGTGGCTGATTCCTGACCGGCGGATTGAAGGAAAACAATTAGACGGATTGAACGGATAGTGGACAGATAGGGGCGGGATGAAGTGATTGAGGACGAAACATCGCGGCGATATCGAGAGTGGGCGGTGTTAACGTTTACTTAGTCCGGCGTGTCTCAATCTCCGGATGACATGCGAGGAGGAATGAGTCGTTGGGGATACAGGGTGGCGGCGCGATCGACCGCCGCGAAAGCGATGATCATGTTTGCTGCGGGCATCGTCGGATGCGGAAGCAACGCGACCTCCACCGAGCCGGCGGACGACAACACCGGTACGAACGGCGCCGCGTGGTCGCTCGGAACTCTCCGGACAACGAATGCGACGGATCCGACCTGCCCGCCGAACTCCGTCTGCCGGGGCGTTGAAGTTTCCTGTCCGGCAGTCACAGAGCCGGCAGCAGCGTTCGTCGCAGTGGCGAATCCAACTGGAACGCCGCGCGGCGTTGTCGTGCTCACGACCGGCGGGGGAGGTGAAACCTGGGCCCTGGTGCGCAACGAACGAACGGATTTGTTCGAGCAGCTCCGCAGCGACCGATTCGTTGTCATTCAGGTCAGATGGGCGCAGGACTGGCTCGAATCGTCACCCGGCAATGACGCCGGAACAGCACACCTCGGCTGCCGCCCAGCGACGGTCTTCAAGTGGATTCACGAGACGTACTTCGCTCCTCTCGGGATCGCCCGCTCCACAAACGGTCGATGCGGGTTCTGCATCACCGGCAACAGCGGCGGATCAACCCAGGTATCCTACGCACTCAGCCACTACGGGTTGGAATCAATTCTCGACGGGGTCATTCCAACCGGAGGTCCGCCCCACTCCGTCCTCGCCAAGGCATGCCTTCGGAAGGCGGCAGAAGAGCAGTACTGGTACGCCGACGATACGCGCAATTTCATCGATAGGGGATTCGGATTCTTTGATGGCAACGGGCCGTGCCGGCGTGGTGACGCATTGTTCACACCCCGCTGGAATCAGGAGAGCATCGCCACCGGCGGCAACGACTATGTCCATCCACGAACGCGGGTGGATTTCATTCTCGGCGCTAATGACGAGAACATGGTCGCTCCGAACAGCGATTACGTGGCCCGGCTGCGCTCCGAAGGCTCACCCTGGGTCACGCTCACGATAGCCGCGAATACCCCGCACTCAGTGCTCAGCTCGGATACGGGGCGAGCCCTTGTACGTGCCGCTGTTCTTGCGACGCGATAACGCAGCGACGCGATACCTCAGCGACGCGATACCTCAGCGACGCGGCAACCAAGCGAGCCGGTAACCAAGCAACGCGATCGCCCTGCCGGCCAAAAAGCCACGTAAAAGGCCTTGCGCCGATATATCGCCAGTTATAACTTCCCCGGCGATGATATATCGCCAGTAGTATCGGGTACGAACTTAAACCTGCTACCGGGCGGATAACTCCAACTGGCTCGAGGGTGGCGCTATGCATGGCAGACATTGCGGAACTGGATACGGCAGGTACGGGTGGGCGTTCGCGGTTCGTCCGGAGAACTTCGGATTCGATCCCGGCTCATTCTGGGGCGGACGAGGAAAGTCCCGGGGCGGGCCCTTCGGTGGCGGCCGAATGTTCGACCAGGGGCACCTCAAGTTCGTAATCCTCCGGCTGCTCGATGAAAAGCCGCGGCATGGTTACGAGATCATCAAGGAGATCGAAGAGCGTTTCGGCGGGATGTATTCACCGAGCCCGGGAACGGTCTATCCGACGCTCACCCTGCTGGAGGATCTCGGATACGCGCGAGCAAGGCCGGAAGAGGGTGGGAAGAAAATCTACGAGATCACTGATGAGGGCCGGGCGCATCTTGCCGAAAATCAGCCGCTGATCGATGACATTTTCCTGCGAATCGCTGACTTTGCGGCAAGCATCTTCGGTGAGCCGATGATGGACGTGAACCGGGGCCTCAAGAACGTTGCCCGCGCGATCTATGGATCGAAGAGCTCGTCGAGGTCGGCGGAGCAGCTCAGGAAGATCAAGGAAATTCTCGAGAAGGCGGCGGGAGACATCGACTCGGTGTGAAAAAAAGCGATTTGGCGGATTGAACGGATTGCCAACTCCGTTCAATCCGCCGAATACCTCTATGTCCTGGGCCGTTGATCGTTCGAAGGCATCACCTGCCCGACGCGTAGACCGGATCGATTTCCGCCAGTTGCTGCCGCATCGTCGTCCACGCATTGCGGATCACGCCGGAGGTCCGGGCGCTCTGAAGCATGGTATCCACGCGGCGCGCAGCATCCACCAACGCGCGACCCGCCAGCGCCGATCCCTCGACATTGCCGGACACTCGCACGATCTGCTCGTACAGTGACGCGTTGTCGGCGAACGCGGAAAGGGCGAACCACAAGCCGATGTCACCCTCGGCGTACGAGCGCCGCGCATCGAGTCGCCCGAGGCTCGTGACCGCCAGTTCCTGGCGCTGCCGCCCGATGAGTGCCTGCGCATTGCGCCTCAGCATGGACGCTTCCTCCGCGGAAAGCATGACGCCGCCCGTTCCGCTGACCGTTCCACCCGCCGTGGCGTCGCTCAGGCCGAGCGCCTGCGCCGTACGCCAGTCGAGATTTCCGGTTGCGGTGATGTCCCTGTCGAGCTGGTACTCGAACAGCGCGCGGCGCGTCGCATCGTCGAGTTGTCCGTTGATCGTGCCGCGGTAGTAGTTCTGCTGTGCGAGCGCGCGTTGCGCGGCGCGGATACTCTCGGCGGCGGTGTATATCGTGTACGCATCTGGCGGCCGGACCGTGCCGCGCGCTCTCAGCACCAGCTGCTGCTCGAGGTGAACGGCGAGCGGCGTACCCGCCGGCACGCGCACGTCGGCTCCTTCGGAGAGTAGACTACCAAGCGCGCCGAGAATGCTGGAGGCTGGGCTCCTGCTGGAACCGGCGCCGGCGATGGCGGCGCCGATACCTCCACGGCCGCCAACAAGCACTACCCGCGCGTTCGGATCGGATTCAATCTGGCGTCGCTCGGCAGAATCGGTGCTCGTGAGGCGGCCGTTGATCTGGAACGTCGTACCGTCAGTCAGAGTCAGGCGGTTGAAGCTCACCTCGATCACGCCTGATTTCTGCCGGTCGGCCGGCTGAGCAAAGGAGATCACTCCCTGTACGCGGCTGCCGGCGGGAATCACCGTGTAGTTGTCGACCCGGACAGTGTCGTCGACAACTGTCTCGAACGTCTGGCCAGCGCGGGCGGTAGATGATTCGAGCGGGGTCGCTGTCCTTACGAGGATCACGCTGCCCTCGGGCAGGACGACGCGCTGCGCCGAAAGCTCCGGAACGGCGAGAAGCGATAGAGCGAGGCTCAACGCTGCGCGCGCCATGAGGTTAAGTGAATTGGATCGCATGGGTCACTCCTGATTTGCGTGGGGATGATTCTGATGTTTCAACCATTCAAGACCCGCGCCAACCAGGTTTGCGCCACCCCGCCGACCTCCTCTAGCACATCCGCGTCGGTTCGACCGGATGACTTCGGGACGTGGAAGCTATGGTCGGCGCCTGTCAGCCAGTGCATGTCCCATTCTGTCGTCACGGTTTTGAGCGCCGCTTCCATCAACTTTGGCGTGCAAAACGCGTCACGGGTGCCGTTGAAGCAGAGGACGGGCACTCTAATGGCCGGAAGGTGGGCGTCCCTGAGCTTCTCCGGCTGTCCCGGTGGATGCAGAGGGTAGGCGAGAAGCAGTAGTCCCTCGCAAGCGAAGCCATTGGCTGCCATCATGGAACCGGCTCGGCCCCCCATCGAGCGTCCGCCGATGATGAGCAGGCGCGGGTTCAGCTCATCTCGCGCGCGCGCGACAACCGCGGCGAAGCACTCCTCGAGACGCGGCATCGGGTCAGGGCGACCCGAGCCCTTCTCCCGGTAGAGAAAATTGAATCGGACGACATCCAGGCCTCGTGAGCAGAGCTCGCCCGAGAGCGCGAGCATTGCGCGATCGCCCATGTGACCGCCGGCGCCATGCGCGCAGACGAAGACCACGCCGGTGCTGGACGGTGCCCGGTCGAGGATCGCCGTTGTTGTCGCGGCTCCAACAGCCAGCGTCCACGGCTGGTCGCGCGAATCGGGCATCATGCAAAGTAAGGAAAGGCAACTTAGAGAGACATCTTTTTCTCTCTAAGTTCCGAATTTATTGACAGCCCGGATGCCCCTGCTTACCCTCAGGTATGGTGCGAAACGCCATCGTCCTGTCGCTCGCTGTGGTACTCGCCTGCCACTCCGCGCCCGCCGCACCGATCACCGATATTGCTGGTACCTGGGGCGGTGAGAATGCGGGCCTCATCGCCAGCGACACATCGGCGCACGTCCATATCGGGTGCACCCTGGGCGAGGTGCGCGGCCCGATCCGTCCGGATGCCGATGGCCGTTTCGATGTAACGGGGACTTATAACGTGGATGCATACCCGGTGGATCGAGGCATCACCCATCCCGCACGCTTCATCGGACGAATCACCGGCACATCCATGACGCTGACTGTCGCGCTCACCGACACCGCGCGCACCCTAGGTCCGGTGACGCTCATCTATGGAAAGGAACCGAAGATGGGACCCTGCCCGATTTGCCGATCACCTGACGGGAACCGGAACTAGCCCCATCTCGTCGAGAAACTGGTGACCTCCGGTCGGTTTCTCGCCTCGCTTCTCGACTCGCGTCAGCACCAGCCGGTCTTCCGTACGCGTCATCCCCACATACAAGAGCCGGCGCGCTTCCTCCAGCTCGCGTTTCGTTGATTCTTTCTCACCCGGGATCTGCGAGTCCTCAGCGCCTACTATATAGACGCGCGAGAACTGGAGTCCCTTCGTCGAGTGCAGCGTCAGCAGATTGACGCGGGCCGACTCGGGCTCGGCACCATCCATCTGTGACAGCGCGACCCGTTCCAGAAATCCGGCGATCTGGTCGCCGAGTGGCTGCCCGGCGAACAGCTCTAGCAATGGCCGCAGCCTCAGCATTGCTGTCGGATACCGCTCATCCGCCGTCTTCTCCGCACGCATCTGCAGCATCTTCTTTTCACCGCCGAGCAGCTCGATGAGATTGTCGATCGTCGGGATGGATTCGTCCCCGGCAAGCTCGCGCTCGTGGCGATAGGTCGCGAGGCAGTTGCTGTATCGGCCGAGCGCGAAGATCCGGACGCGCCTGGTGAGCTCCTTCGCCTCTTCGGGTAGCGACTCATGATCGCTGAGAACGAGCGCGACACCCAGGTAGTCGAGGAGATTGTCGAGCACGGTCTTGCGCGCACGAACCACCTTAGCGTCGCCGAGCCTGAGGAAGACATGGGCGAGTGCGCGGGTATCGTCGAGTGCGCGGTGTGACTGGCCGCTCTCGACGCCGTAAACGCGGGCGAGATCAACGAGCTTTGCGCTGCCCGAGTGGAGCTCACGCGCAAGCAGCAGCGTGTCATATGTGGTCAGTGCCGGTCCCGGCAGCTTCTGAGACATGCGGCGCAGAATTGGAAAGTCGAATCGGTATCCGTTGTGCGCAACGACGACGTCATCTCCGCAGAACTCACGGAAGCGCGGCCACACGTCTTCAAAGAATGGCGCATTCACTACATCGCTGTCGGAAATGTGGTGCGTGCTTCGTGCGCCCTCAGCTATCACCACGCGCGGCTTCACCATCGAGTGGAACTCATGCGTGATCTTCCCGTCGCGGACGCGCACCGCTGCGATCTCGACGAGCTCGGCGGTGGCGATGTCCCTGTCGGTCGTCTCGGTATCTACCGCGGTGAAATCGCGGAAATGATTCGAGAAGGTCGCGCTCCTGATAAGCTGCGCGGCCTTGAACACCGTTAGCGCGATGCCGAGCGACGGACCGTCGGAATGACCAATGGACATTGCGTTTGCGGGAGGAAGTCCACCGACCTGCACGCGAACGAGTCCGATGCCGCCGAGTATCCCCTTGAGACCGATTTCAACGCCGTTCAGCCGGGGGATCCAGATAGTCCGTCCGGTGTCGATGGCTGACTGGAGGCGAAAGGCCAGTTGCTGGACTTCGTCACTCTCTGCCGGATCGGAGAGATCGTCGTGATTATCCTCGAGCACGCTCCTGTACTCCCCGACGCGCTGTGACAGGAGCTCGTCTACCAGCGTCGTGATCGAGTCGTGACGGGTGCCGAGCGCGACAAGGTTTCGGAGGGCGTAGAAGCCGCGCCAGATCTTGCGCCGGTCGCCATGCTCGCGCGGAAGGTCGCGAGCCAGTTGCTCGAGGTAGGGAAGCAGTGTCTCTCGTGCCTCTTCCGCCTTCGCGCGAGCTCCATCGAACAGCGGCTTCGGGAGAACGACCTTGAGGAAGCTCTCCTGATGAATCGGATCGTCGGGATCGGCGATTACGCGGAGCGCGCCAATCAGGTAGCGAACCACGATGTCGTCAGCGAGAGCGCGGCCGAGTGCCATACGGCACGGAACTCCCGCCTTCAGAAATCCGGCTTCAGCGACGTTCCCCAGCTCGTGCTTCCGGTAGAGCAACGCGAAATCGCCCCACTCGAGCTCATGTGCATCGCGGTCCTGGCGGATGTCATCGATAATCCACGCGATTTCGTCGTCGTCCGTCATGAACGTCAATGCGGTCACGGGAAATGGCGAGTTTCGCTCAGCTTCTGCGTGCCGGCGGTCGGTGAAGATCGGAGTGTTGTTGGTGACGAGCCGCCGTGCGAACGTCATTACTTCGCTGGGGCAGCGCCGGTTCTCGCCAAGCTGGGCCTTTGTCGTCAGCCCGAAGTCGTTCACGAGGCTGAGGAAGACCTGAGGGTCGGCGCCGGCCCAGGAGTAGATGGACTGTTCGTCGTCGCCCACCGCGAAGATGTTACGATGGTCAAACGCCAGCGTCCGGATGATCTCGTACTGCACCGGATTCAGATCCTGAAATTCGTCGATGAGGACGCAGTCCCAGCGTTTTCTTACGATCTCCGCGACCGACGCGATGCGCAGCAGCTCGGCGGCTTTGAGCACGAGCATGTCGAAGTCCACCAGATTGCGCTTCTCGAGGAAGCGCTGATAACGCTCGTAGAGGCTGATGTCGTTCGATCGGAGGGGCTCGCCGGAGAAGCGAAACCCGGAGAAGCACCTGAGCGTGTTGCCATGCCACCGTCGATACCCCTCGAGACGGCGCAGAACCGAGAGCTGGTATTCTTCGTCGGAGATCCCGAACCCTGGCAGCAGTCCGACCTGCTCACCGAACTCGCGTAGCAGCTCGGCGCAGAAGGCGTGGATGGTGCCACGCTTGATGCGCTCGGCGTTGGTGCCGAGGTCCCGCGCGAGGCGAGACGCGATTTCTCCGGCGGCCTTGTTGGTGAAAGTAAACACGCAAATTCGCGAGGGGTCGAAATGCCGCTCCTCGACGAGGAAACGGATTCTTTCGACCAGGCAAAACGTCTTCCCTGCTCCTGGACCGGCGAGGACGAGAAGTGGGCCCGACTCCGCTTCGATCGCCGCACGCTGGGACTCGGACGGGGTGTGTGGAACGGCGTCCGTCATCGGCGCGCGCGAAGTCGTGGTTCCCAGATCACGGAGGATGACTTGCTCACCTCGATTCGCTTGAAGTCATCGTGCTTCGGATTGAGGACGACATTGCGTTCCACCGGGCGTCCGACGATAGAGGGGACCACCAATGCGACCGTCCGGCGTCCGGTCAGCCACACATCTCCGAAGGCACGGCTCTCCATGAGATCGGCGGAATCCCAGCCGGGGAGATCGGCTGTACCAATCTCTTCAATGCGAACTCCGCGCGGAATTGTTGCGCTGGCCCAGCGCTGCGACGCGGGAAGAATTCCGATGGCGGCATGCGCGAGCTGCTCGAGCATGCAGCCGGCGAAAGTTGCTCCGCAATAGATGACGGGTGAGCCGGGGGAGTTCCATCGGCCGCCGATCAGTGCCGCTCCGCGTCCGTCGAACAGCGGATGGCGGCTGTCTGCTATTCGATAGACGGTTAGCGGTCCGCTATACCGGGAGGCCATGCTGGAGATGCATCAAGGTCTCCTCTACCCGCCGCGCCCCCAGATCCGATATCGCGGCATCGATTGGGCGTCGTCCTTCGAGGAGCGGATGCGGCGAAAGCAGGAACCGTATTGCCTTCTCGCGATCGCCCCAGACGTACGCAGCCGTGGCGACGACGCGCGCTACGCGTTCGAGCTTCTCGCTTTCGGCTGGAGCGAGGGACTTTTTTCGCCGCTTGTACGTTGCCGGTGGTACGATGCGGGCGGCGAAACTCGTTGCCAATGCGCCGCGCCCGAACACATAGCGAGTGGTGTTGCCGAGTGCTTCCTTGGGGAGGCCCTGCCCGACTGCCCGCTCGAGGTCGGATGCAGAGCGTATCTTCTGTTTCAGGGTCTTGTCACCACCCAGTATTTCGGCGACAGCGAGCGGTTTTACCAACAGGATCTCCGGTATCAAGTGAGCTTACAATATTAACCATATGATACCGGTATTACAAGATCTGGAATATGGGCGGGCTATTTTGTCCCCTGACGAGGCGGCATGCGCCTCGCATGGCAGGGGAACAACAACCACAGAGAACATGTCACGAGCATTCGTAAACGAAGACGCCGGGCACTGGGGCAATCCGGCCCGACGGTTCAACCTGCCTGAGCGGGCCGATCCCGGCTTCGACAAGGCGGCGGCCGAGGCGATCCTCGAGGCTGCGCGCGACGCTGATACCGGTAGCGCCGAGATGGCAACGGGTTACTACTGGGGCGAGGAGCGGCTGAAGCCGTACGTGCAGGATATCCTCGATCGCGCGCGCAAGGGTGATGACGAGCGGCTGATCCAGCTTGCAGAGCGGTTCCTCAGGTAGCGATGAATCGCAACGTACTCATTAAGTAACTATTCGCTACTTATTCTTTCGGGCTGGCTTCCTCTGAAATCCCGGAGGACAGGTACAACAACGGCATCGATCGCCTCGAGAGTTTCCTGGCTCAGCGCTACTCCTGACGCCGCGACATTTTCGTCCACCTGCTGCGGGGTGCTCGCTCCAGTAATCGCCGACGCCACGTTCGGCATCCTCAACACCCACGCGAGAGACATCTGGGCCAGCGTAAGCCCCAAGCTCTCCGCGATCGGCTTGAGCCGCTGGACGGTTTCGAGTGTACGGTCGCTCCTGAGGTCGTCACTGAAGGACTCGCTCATCGAACGGCTCGCGGCGCGTGAATCTGCCGGAGCCGGCTGACCCGGAAGATACTTCCCAGTGAGAACTCCCTGCGCGAGCGGAGACCAGACAACCTGGCCGATTCCGTTCGCCTCGCAAACGGGAATCACCTCCGCTTCAGGCAGCCGCCATAGAATCGAGTACTCCGGCTGGCTCGACACGAATTTCTCAACGTCTGGAATCGCCAGCGCCGCACTTATCTGTTCGGCCTTCCACTCGCTGAATCCGATGTAACGCGCCTTCCCCTGTCGCACGACGTTCGTCAGCGCTTCCATCGTTTCGCCAAGCTGCGTCTTCGGGTCATACCGGTGGCATTGATACAAATCCAAATAATCGGTGCCGAGCCGGACGAGCGACGCGTCGATCTGCTTGTAGATCTGCTCAGCCGAGAGTCCGCGGTCAGTGTAGGTCATTGGAAAGAACAGCTTCGTGGCAAGGATGTAGCTGGACCTGTCCCGACCCCTCAGCTCCTTGCCGAGAAACGATTCAGCCGCGCCTTTGCCATAGATATTGGCGGTATCGATGAAGTTGATGCCGGCGTCGAACGCGTGATGCAGACAAGCGCGCGCGCTGGAATCATCGACGCCAAGGCCGTACGTGAGCCATGATCCGAGTGAGATTTCGGAGACGTGAAGGTCGCTGCTGCCAAGCTGGCGGTATAGCATCGTCGGATTACCTTAGGTCTGAGTTTCAATACCCGGCGTACGGAGGAATCTGATGAAGCGTGCGTTCAAGTGGCTCGGCTACATTGTCGGCGGTCTGCTCGTCCTCATCATTATCGCTGTCGGGACTGCTTACGCAATCAGCTCGAGGCGGATGGCGCGAACATATCCGACGCAGGTCGCGGAGACCATCGCGATACCGACGGATCCCGCTTCTATCGAGCGCGGCAGACACCTGGCTCGCGCGGTGGGGAAGTGCCAGGAATGTCACGGCGATAACCTCGCGGGCAAGATGGTTTCCGACGCACCTGTATTCGCGAGGCTTTCGTCCGCGAATCTGACCTCCGGGAAGAACGGCATCGGCGACTACACCGACGCCGACTACGTGCGCTCCATTCGCTACGGCGTGGGCCGCAACGGAAAACCGCTGATATTCATGCCTTCCGAGGCGTACTATCATTTCGACGACGCCGACCTCGGAGCGATCATCGCGTACCTCAAATCAGTTCCGCCGGCCGAGCTTCCGGTCACGCCGGCAAAGCAGATCGGGCCGATTGCTCGCATCCTCTTCCTGACGGGAATGTTTCCTCTGGTACCGGCCGAGCTGATTCCCCGCAATCAGCCGCGTCCAGCGCCGATCGCCGAAGGCGTGACCGCTGAATACGGCAGCTATCTGGCCAAGACCGGAGGCTGCACGAGCTGTCACGGCCCGGACCTTACCGGGGGCAACGCAATTCAGGGAGTGAAGGTCCCCAACCTCACACCTGCTGGGTCGCCCGGGAAATGGAGCGAGGCGGATTTTTTCAAGGTGATCCGCACGGGAACACGACCAGACGGCCGCGTGCTGAGCGCGGTAATGCCGTGGCTGAACATGAAAGAGCTCACGGACGCGGAGCTGCGGGCGATGTGGATCTACCTTCAGTCGGTTCCTGCGAAGCAGCCTGCGAACTAGTGCGTTGTCACTGAGGTCATAATCGCGTTGACCTCGCGGTGGGATTCGGCATCTGTACCGGTGCGACATGAGTATTTGGGCGACATGTGTATCGGGCGACCAGCTTTCTGGCATTCAGCCGGCCGGCGCGAAGCTACCGGCTACGACGGGAAAGGAATAACGATATAGTGGGTGGCTACCAGCCGGGTAAGCGTTCGGCTTCGCGCTTGTGCGCAAGAATGCTGTCACAAGAATGCAGTCACGTTGAGGTGAAGGATGGTGCTCCGTTAGAAACCGACGCCGCGCCCGAAGCCGACCGGTGACTAAGCCGACTGCTGTCATCTATGTCGTTATGGACTGACCCCGGTTTTGTGGACACGGTGATTATGCTGCCTTTGCTCGTTTGAGGGCGGCACATGAGTCGCACAGGGAATTCGCCCAGGTGGCGGACGATGCAGGCGTACCTCATTGCGACTCTTTCGCGAAGAACGCCGTGGCTTTTTTTAGGAAATCCCTCTCCTGCCTGAGCACCTCCACCTCGTGCCGCAGACGCCTAATCTCGTCCTCACGTTGAGAGTCTTTCATCTCAGCCGGCGAAGCAACGATGCGGCTCGCATCAGCCATCCATTCACCCAAATCGCGGCCCACTTCCGTAAAACGTCCGGTTCCAGATCGAGATCCCGACCGATCTGAGCGAGACTCGTCCCCGCGTCCAGTCGATCGTTCATCAATTGCACCGCCTCTCGACGGAACTCGGGAGTATACTCGCGCCGGCGTGCCTTCTTGCGTCGCATATGAACACCTCCCTCTCCAACTTACGGAGAGAAGTAGGGTGTCCACAAAACCGGGGGCGGTCTCACGTGGTCATCGCAACAATGCGGCGAATGCTTCAGATGGTGTCTGCCAGCCGAGTGTTTGTCTAGGGCGTCCATTTAATTCGGCCGCGATCGCGTTGAGCTGGGTCTGAGTATACCCCGAGAGATCGGTGCCTTTAGGGAAATATTGGCGAAGCAGGCCATTGCTGTTCTCATTTGTCGCGCGCTGCCATGGGCTTCGTGGATCGCAGAAATACACCTGCACACCCGTAGCGACGGTAAAGGGCACATGCTCACCCATTTCCTTTCCCTGATCCCACGTAAGCGACAGGCGCAGATGCGCGGGCAGCGCCCGAACCGCATCGATCAGCGCATCCTTCACATCTACGGCGAGCCGCCCGCGTTCCAGATTGACGAGCATGACGAATCGAGTTTGTCGCTCAACGAGCGTACCGATCGCGGACCGGGATTGCTTGCCCAGTATCAGATCACCCTCCCAGTGGCCGGGGATAGCGCGGTCTTCGATCTCTGCTGGGCGATCGCTGATGAGTACCATATCCTTGAGCTGTCCCATGCCTGGCACGCGTCCATGGGGACGACGCTGCGCCCGCCCCGAACGGAGGCAGCGCGTGAGCTCCTGACGGAGCGCTCCACGTCCCTGCACGAAGAGGGATTGATAGATCGTCTCGTGTGACACGCGCATCTCCGGATCATCAGGATGATCGCGAACCAGCCGCGCAGCAATCTGCTGCGGTGACCACCGGCGAGCGAGTCCACGCTCCACCTCAGTCCGAAGCCGGAGACAGGCGACCATCTTCGGCGTCTTGGGCCGGCGCGCTCGCCGGTATGCCGTGCCATCGGCACGCCATGCGCGATACTTGAGCCGCGCTCCGTTCGCCGCAACGTCGCGCGATACGGTCGACGGCGAACGGTTCAGTCGAGTTGCAATCGCCCTACACGAGTCACCCGCCAGAAGTCCACGGGAAATCTCTTCACGCTCCTCAAGCGACAGGCGCAATGCCGAGCGCGCTGTCGCCCGTGACTTCAAACCGCCCGTCTTACGAAGCAGGCGTTGCACCGATTTGGCGGAGCAGCCGATCGCCAGTGCTGCGGTAAGATGCGTCTCACCTGCACGAACTCGATGCCGAAGCTCGACCCTTTCTCCGTGTGTTAGCCTATGTGCCGGCCCCGATCTGGAGTTGACCCGCTTTCGTGGATACTTCACTCTTTGGGGAGAGGAGGTTCACGATGGGGAAGACAAGAAGACCGTATCCGGCGGAATTCAAGCGACAGATGGTGGAGTTGGTTCGAGCGGGAAGG
>JACCRF010000101.1 GCA_013813715.1 Gemmatimonadaceae bacterium
ACGGTGCCTCGTGTTGCTTCCCTGGTGGTCATCGCGATCCGCTCCACTGCCGCCTCCTCGAGAGGCAGCCATGTTAGAGGACAGATCTACTGAACGCACCAAAGGACATAATCACTGACTTTCCACACGGCTGTGGGCTTCGACATTCGGAGGGGAACGGCGACTCCAACGCCTTCTTCTGGCGACCGCCTGTGAGCAGGAAGGTCTTCCATCAGCGGCAGGCAAGCCGCACCTCCGGCTCGTAAAAGAATCCCTCTTCCTTGGAAGAGACTGGAAAAGTGGTTGACAACTGAACACGTCCGGCCTAGATGTGTGCGTCGGGTCGTCAGACAAGCGAGGATCAACATGGGCTTGAGATCGAGTTCCCAGACCAGAAGAAATGCCTTCCTTGCCAAGCGTTGCCTCTTGGCCCGTGCGCTCATTGGGGTCGTCCTGTCGGGTGCGTGCAGCGCGGCCGACGACGTAATCCGCGAGGGGGCGCGCAAGGCCGACGACGTAATCCGCGAGGCGGCGCGCAAGGCCGACGATCTGGCGCGGGGAACCCGTCTTGGTGACGAGATCGCTCGTACTCTTGCGTCTCTCGACGAACCGGCAGCGATAAGAGTCGCAAGTCGGGTCGACAACGTCACCGATCAGTTTCGGGTTCCAACTGAAGTGCGTGAAGCCTTCCGCGCCCTGATCTGGGACGTCGGCTGCGACATCGCAACGGGGAGCGTCGAGCCGACTACTGAGGGCGTGGCAAATTGGCTCGCGTACCGTGCTGCCAGCTTCGGGCTCGAGTTCACGGACGGGGGTAATCAGGTCGTGGCGGACGCGCTGCTCAGTGCCTTCGGCTTGGGTCTGGAACGCAGCGATGCCGTCGAAGCGTGCTCTCGACTCCCTTCCTCCGGACTCTGACCGTGCTTACTCAGCGTTCGCTCTCCGTTGTTGGGATGCTTTGTCGGTTCGCTCGACCGGGACGATGGATACAATGGGACTCTTGAACGACGTTCTGGGTGTTCTGGCTGGACCCAACTATGTAGGGGTCCCCCTTGAGCCCGGTGAGTCGGTGGTCACGGAGAAGGTCGCCGGCTTGCTCGTGGGTGGAAAGTCCATTGTGGGCGGCAAACTTGTGCTGACGAATTGGCGATTGCTCTTCCAGCCGTGGGACACCCGTGCAATTGGCACGCTTCTCGCCCATGGCCTCACCAAGGCCGGTGCTCCAGGCACGGTAGGAACAGTAATAGGGAAAGTCGCTGACATGGCTTCGACACCGAGTAAAGTCCAATTGCAGTCGCTGTCGGCGGCTTGGGCCAGCCGAGACGAGTTGGTTCTGAGTCCCCCAGCACCAGCCGTGCAACTAACGGATGGCTCAGTCCACGAGTTCGGCATTCTCGGTCGAAGCTGTCGCCGAACTTCGTACGGTTAGACAGGCTTCACCGTGATCAGATGCTGACCGCGATTCAAACGGCTCTCGGCCTTTAGGGTATCCTGCCCTGGCGCGACAGGACGGAAACCCCGACCGAACATTCCTTCCGTCAAAGGACGAGCCTGCGGGCAGCTTCGTCGAAACCTCGCACGCTGAGGTACGCGCATGCGAGCGCCACGATCGTGCACGCGCCACTCGCGATGTGAAACGGGTAGGTCAAGAACACCGGAATGAGGGCGGTTAGACCTGCAACCGCGATGCACTGGCTGAGACGGCTCCCCTTGACGAAACCGAGAGACGACGCGAGGAAGGCGAACCAGGCGGCGTCGATCACGATCAAACGGCCGATAAGACCTCCGAGATCATCCGACCCTGCGACCATCAACACCCAGGCGATCCACGCAAGCGCCGCGCCTATCAGGCCGAAGCACGAGGCCCAGACCGATCCGCGACGCAGCTCTCCGTCCTTTCCGGTCAGCGGCCCGTATGGTCTCGCCGGGTCCTTGACAACATGGCCGATGGCGGCCAGCAGCAGCAAGACCACGATGCTGCCGGCCAACACCGTCAGCAGTTCAAGCCGAAGTCGCAGCGACCCGAATGAGTAGGTGACGAGCCCGGGTAAGAGCAGCGCACCCGCCGTCAACATCGGGCCCACGAACGGACGGTGAGACGACTGATGCGACACCAGAAAGAGATGCTCCTGGCGGCGGTTCCATATTGACCAGAGCCAGAGCATCGCCGCCAGAGTCGTTCCCATTGCGATGGACCATGAGAACAGAGTCAGGCGCATGCCGGACGTTTGAGTACTCGACTGCGCCCCGTAGAGTGCGGATATGTCGGTAATGCACACCACAGCAGTCCAGAAGAGCGCCGCGAGTCGAACGTGATTCAGGGAACTCACGCGATGCGCGCGAGCGTGGGCCGCAGCGTTCATTGCGACCGGCGGCGGATCAATCAAGCTGCGGAGGCGACCGGTTAGCGGTGCGAGTGTCGCGATGAGACACGTGACGAATTCATCCGGGTTGTTCCAGTACGTCGTGTGATCGCGGAAAGGGTTCCGCCGGTTGGTGACCTGCATAGACGTGACGGCGATACCGTCGTCCCGCCCCTGGTGATCCGAAGAGAAGTCGGGTTCGAGCAGCGGTCCGTTCGGGATCGGATCGGCGGTCGCATAGATATCACGCCATCCATCGCGGTTTGCCAAACCAGCGAGCGCGAGTTGGCTTTGATGGCGCGTCGCCAAGCGTCTCAGCGATATTGGCAACAGGGCAGCTGTCGCCGATGGCATCAGCAGGGCGAACAGACCGATGACAACGTAGAATGTCATCTCGTCGTACCAGGCCGACGGGTATTGTCGGGCCTCCGGGCTGAGTCCGATTGTCGCAACGGCAAAGAGCAGCGCCGCATTCAGGGCGCCCGTCAGGATCAGGTGCGCGGACGCTGCAGTAAAAGCGCGTCGACTGGATTCGACTAGAGCCCGCATGCCCACAAATCGGCCAACCGCCGCCCCAAACGTGATGAGGCGACAGTCTGAGAGCGCCCAGCCCTCGGACCGTTCGGTTCGAAGCGCCTCGTGGGTCACGGCGGAGCCCTGGGAATGCGCGACGACCACAACCGCGTCACATCTGTCGGACAACCATCGCAGATCCTTGCGGACCTGATCGACCATTTTTCGAAAACTCACGTCGCTCTGCAGGAGTGCGTAGGTGTCACCGACGACCTCCGAGAGCAGGCGCTGAACGCGAACCACCGACCATCGGAGCAGCCGCATTTTGCCGACGAGGATCGTTGCCAGCACGGCAATCTGTGCTGCGAACGCTATCGGGAGCACCACGCCGCATAACAGGAGGGTCGTGAGGAATTCCGGGAGCTGCGCGATAGCGAGGCGACGTCGCTGACTGAGGGTGGGTGGGGCCGGCAAGCCGGCGAATCGATGCTGGTGTACGATGGCCCGAAGCCGATCGCCGAAGGCCGCAAGAACGGACCAAGGAAGGATGCTGATTCCCCATCGGGCGACGTCACGGTACTGCGGAACCTCGAAGGATTCGGCCCACCACGACTCGGCGAACAGCCAGTGAGACAAGCATTCTTTCGAGTCAGACGCTTTGAAGTAGAGATGTGCGAACGCAGGCGCGGTTGGATCGCTCGAAGGTGCAGCCGTCCGACAGGCATGTTCGCGGTCGAGGACGATCGTCGACCCAAGCCACTGCGAGAGCCACGTGCAAGTCGATTCTTCACATTGGCGGAGCGTCTGGCCGCGCTGTTGTTGGCCGATGCCGTGGACGAACAGGACACCCACCACCGCGCGGCCAGTTTCGACAGCGTGCTCCAGACGACTATCAGGTTTCACCGCTTCGTCGCCGGATTGAGGATCAGTTGCTCCTCTTTGGATAGTGGGTGGCGCTGAAGGAGAAGCAATAGTATGCGCCTTCCACGCTTCGCTCATCAAGTGCTGAAATTCAAGCTGTCAACGTTCAGTAGAAATGTCCTCTGAGTTAGTTCAGTAGACGTGTCCTCCTGGTTAAGAGAATAATCCCAATAAAGGCGGGGTGTGCAGCTTGTCCGGCTCACGTGTGAGCCGGGGGTTCGGTGTGGTGGTACGGGTGCTCGTTACTTGGTTGCTCCAGCGCGTTCGCATGGCCATTTGCGCGGCACTCAGTGGCTTGCCGCTCCGGGTGAATCCGGCCGGCGCAACTGTGGCGATTCGTGGGGCCGCGGCGACAAGATCGATCACGGTGCGGTGGATCGCCGTGCCAATCGGGG
>JACCRF010000118.1 GCA_013813715.1 Gemmatimonadaceae bacterium
TTTCGACTGGATGCGGCGGTGAAGGGGCGGATAAGAAAGCAGCCGTCGAAACACAGGAAGCGACAACCAGCGCTCCGGCTTCGGTCGCGAGCGGTCCGGTGCCGGACGCGTGCACCTTCTACTCAAAGTCGGAGCTCGAGTCGGCGGTCGGCTGGCAACTCGACGACGGTGATGTCGAGGACGCGGAACCCGGTGCCTTCAAATGCGACTTCGAGACGCCGCCTCAAATGTCGGTGACGACGACTTTTCCAAATCCTCCCCTCCCGCAGTCTGTCCGCTTCAGCTCCATGACGGTGAACACCCACCCCGTCAAACAGAAGAGCTTCGATGACTTCCGCAAAATGATTGGCGCGGGCGGTGAAGATGTGCCCGGCATCGGTGATGGGGCGTACTTCTATGGCCCGAACATGATTTACGTCCGAGTTGGTGCCAGAGGCTTCAGCCTGCGCATGTACGCTGACCCAACAAGCGACTCCGACAAGGCAAAAGCTCGCGAGGTGATGCTATCGCTGGCCAGACTGGGAGCGACGAAGCTGCGCTGAGGTGCACTGGTAAAAGGTGTCAGGCACCGCTCAAAACGAACCTTCCGAATCACGCATGAAAAGTCCCGGCTGGGACACCTCGAGGTCGACGGGAACTCCGAGAGGCAGCCACCTGAGTTGGCTGCGAATGCTATCCTCCGCCGCTGCAAACTCTTGTTCGATTTCACGACGACCCTCGTGAAAATGTTTCCACCCTTCGTAGTGGATCGGAATTACAGTCCGCGGCTTGATGAGGCGGCACAGCTGCACGGCTTCCTTCGCAGTCATGGTGTAGTGCACCGCGCCAGTCACCGGAAATCGGACGGCCCCCAGATGCATGAGCGCGGTGTCGATCTTCAGTCGACGGGCGACCGCACGTACACCGTCATAGAGCACCGTGTCGCCGGAAATCCACAACACGCCGTGATCCTGCCCCTCCCACTGAATTGCGAAGCCGATTACATCCCCGGCGACCGGGCGACTAGCGGAGGACCGTGCCGGCACGGCGTCGCGCTAATGTTGATCGTCGTTCGCCCGCTCATTTCGAGTCGCGTCGACGTCCACGGCGCGAGCCCCCGAACGTTTTCTCCAAGACGCCTGGCTCCCGAAATGGTGGTCACCACAACACGAGCGCGCGGAAGCAACGACCGCCCCGCTGCATCGAGGTTGTCATCGTGGTGCTCGTGAGTAAACAGTACTGCATCGATTGGCCCGAGGTCCGCTAGTGCTGTCGCCGGACCGGCAATCTTGCGCGACGACGTGCCCCAGCCGAAGGCGTAGGTCCGTCCAGGAGGATCGAACGTCGGATCTGTGAGCAGGCGCCAACCGTCAACCTCGATTAGCGCCGTCGGCCCGCCGATATGGGTTATCCGAACGCCTTTCACGCTCACGCAGCCACGACGTTCCCTGCAGCGTGTTCGATCGCCCACGTCAACGCATAGTCGGCGATCTCCTCCCAGCCGGCTTGTGCCGGCATCAGATGCGAGCGTCCCTCGAACTCGGTGATCTCCGTTGTCGTGTTGGACAGGTAGTGCTTCGCGTTGGAGCGCTGAACCGACGGCGGCATCAAGTGATCCTCGCCTCCGGAGATGAACAGCAGAGGCGCACGCGCGTCGTTGTGATAATCGACCCACGTTTCCTGGGGACCGGGCTCGATGTTCGCAAGCACGCTGTCCCAGCGTTTCAGCAGACCGTGTCCGTCACACGGATGCACAGTGTCATTGCGGTAACCAGTGCTGGGCACTACATTGTCTTACATGAAGAATGCGAGTGTCACAATTCGCCTGGACCCCAAGCTCCAGCGGGAGTTGAGCCGTCTCAGTCGGCAACTTGGACGTAGCCGCAGCGATCTCGTTCGCGATGCGCTTCGGCGCCAGCTTGCGTTGCTCCGCTTTGAGCAGGCACGGCGAGGGCTTCTCCCCCTCGCCGAGGCAAAGGGGATCTTGTCCGATGAGGACGTCCTCGACATCGTGTCGTGAAAGTCTTCCTCGACACGAATGTGCTAGCAAGCGCATTCGTGGCCCGGGGGCTTTGCGCAGATCTCTACCGCTATCTGCTTGCCGAGCATGAGGTGCAGACTGGCGAGGTCAATCTAGTGGAACTCAAGCGGACCTTGAGAGACAAGCTTTTAGCAACCGCCGAACAGATTTCGGCCGTCGAGGGTCAGCTACGCGACCATACGATCGTACCAAAACCGACGACGCGATCGACCATCCGTATTCGAGACAGGGACGATGAGTGGGTGCTCGCATCTGCTTTCGCCGGTGAAGCCGACATGCTTGTCACCGGCGATCAGGATTTTCTCAGCATCGCGGGCGAGATTCCTCAGCCCGTCCTTACTCCACGCGAGGCTTGGGAGCGATTGCGAAGTATCGGTGAGGGCACCGTATGACACTCGTTGAAGCCGACGAGCGAGCTTTGGAAGCGGGGCTGCGCCACCGCCATTTATACGACTCGCTCGCGACTTCTATGAGGCTGGTTTTGTCAAGCTCTTCGATTGCGGACAGCCGCCGGCTCGCGGTGTTCTCCGCGTGGGATAGCGTTGAGGGGCAGGACGGTCGCTGGCGGCTCCATTGCGACGTGCCGAAGCTTTGTGTGCTCCGATCACTTACTTCTATCCGTCACGGACTAGAGCTACAGCGCCTTCGCTCTCGATTCCGGGACCAGAGATTTATTTCGTGCGCTCGCTGATGTCTCCCGAGCGTTTCGAAGCCCCTCGTTGGGTGTGGGCCCCTTCTTAAACTACGGTTCACCACAAGCATTCGCCTGCGGCAGACCCGCCGCGAGCCCGGGCCACACACACCAGCGAGTCAGTCCATGCAGAAAGAACGCAGAAAGAGAAGCGCTACGCTTTCAGCACAGCGCCCTCAGGTACTACGCCGGTTTCCAGATAGTGCCAGAGCGCGATCAGGAGTTTCCTCGCCAAGGCCACGATCCCAACGCGACGGAGCCTTGCGCCCCCAGAGCCAAAACGATCTCGATACCACTTTGCAAGCGCACTCTGTGGCTGGTATCTGAGCCAGCTCCACGCGAGCTCGATGGCCAGGGCGCGAAGAAACCGGTTCCCGGCCTTGCTGATTCCTCCCTCACGCCTCATGTCGCCGCTACTTCTCAGTGTGCTGCACAGTCCTGCGGCAGCGCCGACCTGCCGACGATTACGAAATTGTCTCCAGGCAAAGAACTCAGTGGTGTAGATCCAGGCGCTCACCTCTCCCACGGCGCGAAGCGCCAGAAGCTTGCGCACCATCGGTAGCGTTGGATCAGTCGGATCATCTGCTTCCAGGAGAGCGCGACGCTCGTTCACCAGCGCCTTGATCTCCCGTCTGACAAGAGTGAGCCTGCTCCATTCGCGAACGAGCCTGGCGTATGCCGCGTTCGGAATTGAAGTGCCATTCCACATTCGGAGCTCAGTCTGAGGAGGCATCAATCGGGGCAGGCCTCGGCTCTCGAAACCGATGCCATAGAGTGCAAGCAGACCCTTGATCCGATTGATCGCACGAGTGTGCTCGCGCTTGATTGTGAAAAGCTCGCGGTGAAGCTGGCGCCGGTCCTCGTCGTCTACGCTCGGCACATTGATAACGCTCCACACTCCGCGTTCTCTGGCAGCGTGACGGCAGAGCTTATTGAGAAGTGCCTGAGTGTCGAGCCGGTCCGACTTCACTTGGCGAGCGCGACTGTTTCTTTCAATACTTGCCGAATCGACAACCAGACTCGTCACACCAATACTTGTCAGAGCTCGATGTAACCAGAAGCCATCGCGCCCAGCTTCGTAGCAGCTCATGACAGGAGCATCGTCGCTCAAGCGAAAACGTTTCTTGGCAACGGCGATTTCATTTCTCAAACAGCGAAGGTCTCGCGCTGGCATCGTCCGAATCCGCGGTGGCCCGCCGGGCCCTCCCACGGTGAATCCCAGTTTCCACATCTTGTTGCCAAGATCGAGGGCGAGCAGTAGCGTCTCAGAAGATGGGCGGGTCGTTAACGTAGGCATGGCTTCTCCCGGAAGGTGAAGACTCTACGGTGGCGGCCCGTTCGTCAGAGCGCCACCGGCCTACATAGTTTCTTAACTCTGGGCGTTGCCTGCTCGCGACTATCCCGTTTCGAAGGGATGTACTTCACCCTTCATCTTGAAGTTCCTTGCGCAGCGGGGCTTCGTCTATCGCGAGGGCCAGAACTGGAGTCTGAAGCATCTCGCCTGGCTCCGCACGCTCGCGGCGGCCAGTACTCCGTTGGCTCGCGAGGACGCGCTCGTGTTCGGCGAGTACCTCTCGCTCCTCGACTACAAGATCGGCCGCCGCGACGAGCTCGATCGCGAGATCACCACGCTCGCCGCGCTACCGGAGTACGCGCCCGCCGTCAGCTGGCTGCAGTGCTTCCGCGGCTTCCAGCTTCATAGCGCGATGGTGCTTGCGACCGAGATCGTCGATTGGCGGCGCTTCGCGCGGCCGACACAACTCATGGCCTACCTCGGTCTCGTATCGCGCGAGAGTTCGACGGGCCCGCGCGAACGCAAAGGGTCGATCACGAAGGCGGGCAACAGTCACTGCCGGCACGTGCTTGTGCAGGCGGCGTGGAGCTATCGCCATCGGCCCCAGGTGGGGACAC
>JACCRF010000138.1 GCA_013813715.1 Gemmatimonadaceae bacterium
GCGGTGGGTGGCAGGTACCTCGATGTCACGATTGATCGCGCCGCCGCGGCACGGTACGGAATGACGGTCGGAGACGTGCAGATGGCGCTCTCGACCGCGGCCGGGGGAATGGACGCGGGCGAGGTGATCGAAGGCCGCGAACGGTACTCGGTGATGGTGAGGTATCAGCGCGAGCTGCGGGACAATCCGCAGATGATCGCTGACATTCTCGTCGCTGCCCCATCAGGTGCTCAGGTGGCCCTCGGCGAGCTGGCGAGGATTCAGGTGAACAAGGGCTCGACGCTCATCAAGTCAGAGGACGCGCTGCTCAACAACATCGTGTATGTAGATGTGCAGGGGCGTGACGTCGGCGGGTACGTTGACGAGGCGCGGGAGCTTCTCGAGAAGAGACTGGCGTTGCCGGCGGGCTACCGCATTGAATGGTCGGGACAATTCGAAGCAATGGAGCGGGCCGGGAAAAAGCTGAGGGTCATAGTACCGATTACCCTCGTCATAATCTTCATGCTGCTGTACTTCAACTTCCGGAGCGTGACGGAAAGCGCGATAGTGATGCTGTCGCTTCCGTTCTCGCTTGTGGGAGGCGTGTGGCTGATGTGGTTGCTCGGCTACAACATGAGCGTGGCGGTGGCGATCGGGTTCATCGCGCTGGCCGGGTGTCGCGGCGGAGACGGGTGTGATCATGCCGATTTATCTCGATCATTCGTATAGCGATCGCATGCGCGCTGGATCCATTAACACACTGTCTGATATCGACGGTGCCATAGAGCACGGGGCGGTTGAGCGGGTGAGGCCCAAGATGATGACGGTGATGGCGATCATGGCAGGGCTGGTGCCGATTTTATGGAGTCAGGGGACGGGGGCGGACGTGATGAAGCGGATTGCGGCGCCGATGGTGGGGGGATGATTACGAGTACGGTGCTTACGCTGGTGGTGATTCCGGCGATTTACTCGCTGTGGAAGGAGAGGGGCTGAAACTCACGACCGCGGCGTCGCGGCCTCGTGTGGCTTCACCTGCGCCCGGGAAAGCGATAGTGTGATGGCGCGATGATTGCACTCAGCAGCGACCGTACGCGGTAAGCGCTCGATAGATCGCCGGAGGCATTCCGCCTGTTCGTGGTGTGGGACGATTCCCTGGCGCACACGCCTGAGCGAGGGCAGATGAACGAGCCTCTGAGCGCGCCGGAGAATTTGCGGAAGGAAGTCGTCATCATCACGGGCAGCAGCGGCCTGATCGGCTCCGCGATCGTAAGGCGACTGGCAGGCCGGGTCCCTGTCGTCGGTTTTGATCGTGCGGGCGACTCCGGCAGGAAGCCGGAAAGCGTCGAGTGCGTTTGTGTCGATGTGACATCGGACGAAAGCGTGCATGCCGGCTTCTCGAGAGTGCGTTATGCGTACGGGAACCGGATCGCGTCAGTGATCCACCTCGCGGCGTATTACGATTTCTCGGGTTCGCCGAGCCCGAAGTATGAGGAAATAACGGTTCGCGGTACGGAACGACTGCTCGGCGCACTGCATGCGTTCGAGACCGAGCAGTTCATCTTCTCCAGCACGATACTCGTGCACGCCCCGTCACCGCCGGGCGAGAGGCTGACGGAAGACTCGCCGCTCGAGCCAAAGTGGCCATACCCGGAATCGAAGGTCACGACCGAACAGCTCATTCGTGCCGAACGGGACGGGATTCCGGCGGTGCTGCTCCGCATAGCCGGCGTGTACGACGACCGCTGTCATTCGATACCGCTCGCGCACCAGATACAACGCATCTACGAGCGGCAACTGACGAGCCATTTCTTTCCGGGAGACGTCACTCGTGGCCGGCAGTCGTTCGTTCACCTCGACGATCTGGTGGAGGCGCTCGCTCTTACGGTCGAGCATCGGGCCGGTCTCCCCCCCGAGCTGGCGTTGCTCATCGGGGAGCCTGACGCGCTCAGCTACGAGGAGCTGCAGGACGAGTTCGGTTGTCTGATTCACGGGAAAGAATGGGAAACGATCCGGATTCCGGAATTGATGGCGGAGGCGGGTGCGTGGGTCCAGGAGAAAATGCCGGTCGGGCCGGAGCCATTCATCAGGCCGTGGATGGTCCCGCTGGCCGATGACGAATACGTCCCCGACATCACCCGGGCGAAGAACGCGATTGCATGGGAGCCCATGCATAATCTGCGCGGGAGTATTCCTGATATGGTCGGTGCGCTCAAGGCAGATCCGCTCGAATGGTATCGCGAAAACAAGCTCGACGCGCCGTCCTGGCTGGAAGAGACAGCGACGGGAGCGGGAGCGGCACATCTCTCGAAGCCTCAGGAACACGGGCATCATACGATGACGATGTCCGGCGGCGGCGACGCGATGGATATGCCGGGCATGGGCACGATGACATCCGGGACGATGATGGCCGAGCCGCAGGCGATGTCGCTGTGGGTGAACGCCATCCTGATGCTGCTCGGTGCTTGGCTCATCTCCAGTCCGGCGACACTCGGTTATGGGAGCGCGGCGATGGCGTGGAGCGACATCGCGAGCGGCGCACTCATCATCATCTTTGCCGCGCTCGCGCTTTCACGGCGAGGGTGGGCCGCGTGGGCAACAAGCTTCGTCGGGGCGTGGCTGCTCATTGCGCCGCTCATTTTCTGGGCGCCCACCGCCGCGGGCTACCTCAACAACACGCTCATCGGTGCACTGGTGATCGTGTTCTCGATTCTGATACCCATGGGGATGCCGATGTCCGGGCCGGACGTCCCGCGCGGCTGGTCGTACAATCCATCGACCTGGCTGCAGCGGACGCCGGTGATCGCGCTCGGGTTCATCGGCTTGATCGGAGCGCGATACATGGCCGCCTATCAGTTGGGGCACATTGACAACGTATGGGAGCCCTTCTTTGGCGATGGAACGGTGCGAGTGCTCGAATCTGACGTCTCTCGCGCGTGGCCGGTTTCTGATGCTGGTCTCGGAGCGACTACCTACATGCTCGAGATTCTGATGGGTCTCATGGGCGACAAGCGACGGTGGCGCACGATGCCGTGGATGGTCGCGTTCTTCGGGATTCTCGTGGTGCCGCTGGGGGTGACCAGCATCGTGCTGATAATCCTCCAGCCGCTGTCAGTGGGTGCGTGGTGCACGATCTGTCTTGCGACAGCGGTCGCCATGCTCATCATGATTCCACTCACGCTCGACGAGGTTGTTGCGATGGGGCAGTTCCTCGCGCAGAGCCGCCGTGCGGGGAAACCTTTCTGGCGAACGTTCTGGCTGGGAGGAGATCTCGAGGACGGAACCGAGGACACGCATGCCGGTGAATTCGGTTCGCCGCTCCCGGAGACGCCGCGCGCGATGACCCGCGGGATGACTTTGCCGGTGGCGCTCCTCGGCAGCGCGGCTCTTGGGGTCTGGCTGATGTTCGCCCCATCGGTTCTCGGGATCGACGGCACGGCGGCCGGCAGCAATCATCTTGTGGGCGCTCTCGTCGTAACATTCGCCGTCATCGCGCTGGCGGAAGTTGCCCGGTCGGTGCGTTTCGTGAACGTGGCGCTCGGCGCGTGGGTGGCGCTCTCGCCCTGGCTGTTGACCGGAGCGAGCGGCGCGGCAGCGTGGGGAAATGTCGTTGCGGGAGCTCTCCTGATTCTCCTCAGCATTCCGCGCGGGCGAATCGTGCAGCGATATGGGAGCTGGGAGCGATACACGAGGTAGTGATGTCGGAAGTTCCCGCGCTTGCTACAGCATCCGCGGTCCGACATACAGCATCGTAACCGTAACCATCCAGCCCGCAGCGACGAAGTACCCCATGAGCGCGCCATTTTTCGCGGGCGCCAGGCCACGCTCATCGTCAGGTGCGAGCCACGTCCAGAGACACGCCGTGCCGGCGATTGCAAGGTGCGTGAGAACCGCGAAAAGCGAGAATACGAGGAACAGGTAGAAAAGCGATTGCTGCGCGTGGCCGGCGGCGGTGAGGCCAACTCCGCTGTATGCGAACAGCAGCACGATGCAGGCAACCGAGATCAGATCGAGACCCGTCGAAACGGTCAATCCAAACCTGCGGATGCCGAGCCGCTCGCGCCTGGAGTTCCGCGCCGCCCACCAGTTCAGGACCGCCGTCAGCACCGTGCTTCCAACCACCGCGCTCGCCAGAATTCCCGAGATGAGATCCGGCACTTCCGGCTCAACCCAGCGTTGCGCCAGATACAGATAGCTGGCGACGAGCGTCGCCAGTGCAATCGAGTAGACGATGATCAGCACGATAGTCCCCCACCACCCGTTCGAGACGGGTCCATGAACGGCCAGCGGCAGTTCGCCGCGCCCGGCGGCGCCGCGCATCTCATCGAGCGCGATGCCCTGCGAATCCATCGGCCAGAACCAGCCCACGAGGGAAGCCAGCGTACCGGCGATGCCCGTCAGAGCGAGCCATCCGCTGTCGACGAGCGCACCGGCGAAGATCAGCACGAACGCCACAGACATCGCGAAAGGCCAGATCGACGCGCTGGGAAAATGGGCGACCGCGATCGGCCGCGCCTCACGCATCGTGACACAGACCGAGCCGCGCCACCGGGTCGGTGCAGCATCGACCGCCAGCATCGCGCCCGCATAAGAGTCGATGCCCTCGCGCGGGCCACCGCTCCACAACGGATTACGACTGGTCACCGCTGGTATAAACGGAAATTGCGCTGCCCTCGGCGGAGAGGTCTCCGACCACTCCAGAGTGTCACCACCCCAGGGATCATTCCCCGCCGCAGCGCCGCGCCTGCCACTCCACAACACGTTCACCGCGAACAGCAGAATCCCCGCCGCGAATCCGAACGCCCCGATAGTCGATATAAAGTTCGGCAGGTCCCATCCGAGGCCGGTCTCGTACGTGTAGACGCGCCGCGGCATCCCGAGCAGCCCCGCGACGTGCATCGGGAAAAAAGTCACGTTGAAGAAGACGAACATCAGCCAGAAATTCCACTTTCCCAGCCGCTCGCTCAGCAACCGGCCAGTGATCTTCGGCAGCCAGTAGTACAGCCCGGCGAAGAGCGGAAAGACAACCCCGCCGATCAACACGTAGTGAAAATGCGCGACGATGAAATACGAGTCGTGCGCCTGAAGATCGAACGGTACCACCGAAACCATCACGCCGGTGATTCCGCCGAGAGTGAAGATCGCTATGAAGCCGGCCACGAATATCAGCGGTGTCTTCCACACCGGACGTCCGAGCCACAGAGTGGCGATCCATGAGAATATCTGAATCCCGCTGGGAATCGCGATGAGCATGCTCGCCGCGGTGAACATGTTCATCATCATTGCCGACATGCCCACGGCGAACATGTGATGAACCCAGAGCACGAACGCGATCGCTCCCGTCGCGATCATCGACCCCACCACGGCCCGATAACCAATCAATGGCCGACGGGAGAACGTCTGCACGATGTGAGAAACGATGCCGAGTGCAGGCAGGAACATGATGTACACCTCCGGGTGCCCGAACGCCCAGAAGATATGCTGCCAGAGCAGAGGATCGCCTCCCGCCGCGACGTCGAAGAAGCGGGTGAGTCCCTTGCGGTCGAGCTCGAGCATAGCGGTGCCGACGATCAGCGGCGTGAACGCCAGCACCAGCATGAACGCGGTGACAAGCATCGCCCAGGCGAACAATGGCAGCCGGGAGAGCGACATGCCGGGCGCGCGCATGCGAAGAATTCCGACGATCAGCTCGGCGGCGGCGCCGATTGCCGCGACTTCGGCCACGCTCAGTCCGATGTCCCAGAAGTCGAGCCCGAGGCCCGGCGAGAACTCTTTCGAGGTGAGGGGTACGTACGCGAACCATCCACCATCCGGCACGGCGCCGAACACGAAGCTCGAATAGAGGAAGATTCCGCCGAACAGGTATGTCCAGTAGCTCAGAGCGGTGAGCCGCGGAAAGGGCAGGTCACGCGCACCCAGCATAAGCGGCAGCATGTAGTTCGCGATGGCTTCGATGAACGGTATGACGAACAGGAACATCATCGTCGTGCCATGCATCGTGAACAGCTGGTTGTACCGCTCCGCGCTGAGGAAAGTGTTCTCCGGAGTGCCGAGCTGGATGCGCATGAGCAGCGCCTGGATGCCGCCGAACAGAAAGAACGCGAACCCCGTAACCATGTAGCGATGGGCTATGGGAACGTTGTTGATCGTGCGCAGCCAGCCGATGAATCCGCGCGGGTCGGACCAGACGCGGTCGAATGCGTCGCTCTTATCTCGCGGCGTGACTGTCGTCATCACCGGAGTGTCTCCAGATAGCTCACCGTCGCCGAGACCTGCTGCGACGTGAGCGGCACGCGCGGCATTTTGTTGCCCGGCTTTACCGCCTGCGGATCCGCCAGCCACGCAGTGAGATTCGCCCGGGTGTTGGAGAGCGTCCCCGCGGCGATGGTTCGCCGGCTCGCGAAATGTGTGAGATCGGGCCCGCGGGTGCCGCCGGCGGTGGAGCCGCGAATGGTGTGACAGGTTCCGCAGCCGGCCGAGATGAATACCGCGGAACCCATGCGCGCCGCCGGATCCGCTGGCGGTGACGCCGGCAGTCGTTCGCGCGCGAGCCATGCGTCGAATGCTGCCTGGGGCTCGGCGACCACCGGAAGGGCCATGCGCGCGTGTTGGGTCCCACAGTACTCCGCGCACTGGGCCCGCGACACTCCGGGGCGGTTCGCCTCGATCCACATGACGTTTACGCGCCCCGGAACAAGATCGGTCTTGCCCTGAAGATTTGGAATCCACAGGCTGTGAATCACGTCGGCTGTCGCGACCTCGACGCGAACGCGGCGGCCGGCGGGTACGTGAATCTCGTTGGCGGCAATCACGTCCCCGGCGATCGCGGTCCCTTTGTACCTCACCTGCCACCACCATTGGCGGCCGGTGACGTGGATGGTCATGTAGTCGCCGTCATCGTGCATCAGCGATTGCAGCGTGGATACGGAAGCTATGAACAGCGGCACGAGGACTACGACAGGCAGGACCACGCCGCCGGCGATGATCCATCGTTTCGCGGAACGCACGGTTTCAGCGGTGGCGGTGGAGTCGCGGGCCTTGCGCCTGAACGCGACGTACGCCAGAAGCGCGACGACAAGAAGAAAGACGGCACAGCCCGCGGCCAGCATCGGCCACCAGATATCGGCGATGCGTTGAGCGCCGGGGCCGCGGACGTCCAGCGCCGACTGCGCGCCGGAGCAACCGGTGGCTACGGCGGCAGTTGTGCAGATCGCGGAGGCGGCGTGTGATCCGAACAGCGCACTCGCGGGCCGGTTTCGCGCGGAGCGGCGCGGATCTGCACGTTCACGATCCGAAGATGCCCAGCGCAGGTGCATGGTGTCGGTGTCGAGTGTTAACCGGCACGGGGGGGGAGATGCAGCCCGGTATCTGCTCCCGCGTATCGCAAGGGTTCTGCCACGCGATCGAACCCGGAGCGCAGGAAATGTTCGTCGCGGCTCGGCGATAGCCACGCGAGGAAGAGCTGTTTTCATTGCACATGCCAAGCCATTTCGTCGCTCGCTCAACGATCTTCCGAGCGGCAGATCAGCCCCGGGCATGACCGTCGCGGCATGCGTCTCGCAAGGACGCTTCGGCCATCTGTCGGGGATCGACAGACTGATCTCCGGCTTACCTTCACACCTGCCTGACGGGCACAGTTCGCCCGACAATGTTGAGGCCAGATGGAAAACCGCGTCGACAATGAACTGCTCGGCGCCCGGGACGAACCGTATTCGTCGCAGTCTCAGCGCCTGTATTTGGCGGGAGCCGGCGCCGGTTTGGTGGCCGGTACGGTGATGGCAATGACCATGATGACGTTCGCCATCTCCCGCCATCAGAGCATCTGGACCATGCCCAACCTCATAGCCGCGATGTGGTTCGGGCCGGTCGTCGCAACGGGACGGCCCGGATTTCCCACACTTGCCGGATTTCTGACCCACGAAGTGACGAGCATCCTGATGGGCATGATTGCGCTCGCGTGGGTCGCGGGTTTGACGGGACGTCGCCTTCTCCTTGCGTCGCTTGCGTATGCCGTCGCTTCGTATCCGCTGGTTTTTTCTACCGTAATCAGCTGGGCCAACCCTACCATGTATCAGCGAGCCCCGATGATGGACCTGACGTGGGGACACATGATTTACGGAATGGTGTTCGCCGCCGTTTACGCGCTCATTCTGGGAAGAAGAGAGAAGACAACCGATTGACGTCGGTCCTGTGCATCACTTAGCGCGCTTCAGTGCTGCGGTAGAGCAGCGCTCACGCGCCACACGCTGTTGCCGACGTCATCTGCAACCAGTAATCCTCCCAGCCGATCGACCGCAACGCCAACTGGCCGTCCCATGGC
>JACCRF010000148.1 GCA_013813715.1 Gemmatimonadaceae bacterium
TGGTGGCTCCCGGTTGAATTGCGGGAGGTGTCCGGCCTCGCCCTGACGGCCGATGGGCGGCTGCTCGCCCATAACGACGAGCAGGGCAAAGTGTACGTGATGGATCCGCGGCGTGGCGTGCTGCTCAAGCAGTTCGCGATTGGCGAGCGCGGCATGCGCGGCGACTTCGAGGGGATCACGGTCTCCGGCAACACCATCTACATGCTGACGAGCAACGGCAACGTTTATCAGTTCCAGGAAGGCGCGGACGGTGCGCGCGTTCCGGTCACGCTTCATGACACCCGGCTGGGGCGCGAGTGCGAATTCGAGGGAGTCGCCTACGCTCCCGATAGCGCGTGGCTGGTGCTTCCATGCAAGAACATCGGGAAGAAAAATCTTCGCGACCAGTTGCTCATCTATCGCTGGCACATCGGTCCTGGCTCTTCGCCGAGACTTTCGATGCTCAGCGTTCCCCTGATACAGCTGATCAGAGCAACGGCGTGGAAAAACCTCAATCCGACAGACATTACGATCGAACCAAAGACTGGGAATTACGTGCTGATCGCGGCGCAACAAAACGCGCTGATCGAGATCACCCCTGCCGGGGATCTCGTGCGCGCCGTGCGCCTACCGGGAGACCTGCGGCAGGCTGAAGGTGTGGCCATTACCAGAGACGGCATACTGATTGTGAGCGACGAAGGACTGAAGACCCCAGCCAGCATCAACCTTTTCCGCTGGCCGCTCGCCGCCCCCGCCGCCGCGGGGGCTTCGCAGTGATCGACAGGCGCGGCGCTTGTCACGGGCTTGCTGTCGTCGTGATGGTGCTCGTCGTGATTCCGGCGCGGATAGCGCAGCCGCAATCCCAGCCCGCGCCCATCGCGAGCACGGGCACCGTCACCGTTCAGGCGAGCGACAGCTACCAGGCGGGTGGTCTGCACACATTTTTTCTCGGGGAGAATTACCGCGATCTCTGGGGAACGGAGATAGGGGTGCCGGTTCTGGATCTGCGAACATTCGGCGGTGGCGGAATCCGCCCCACCAAAGCGGGAGGTGGAAGGCAGACGAGGTCACTTCGTTTCATCGCGCCCGACAGCTCGGATTTCGTTTTTCGGCCGGTTTACAAAACGGTGTCAGGTTTCCCCGACCACTTCGATGGCACGATCGTAACCGACATCTTTCGCGACCAGGGCAGCGCATCGCACCCGGCGGCTACGGTGTCGGCCGCTCCGATGCTCGAAGCAATCGGCGTCCTTCACCCGACGCCGCGTCTCGTGGTGATGCCCGACGACGCGCTCCTCGGCGAGTTTCGGCAGGAGTTCGCCGGATTGCTGGGCACTATAGAGACGTATCCGGAAACCGCTGAGCGTGCGCGCGAATTTTCGGGCGCGGTCGAGATTATCGACAGCAAGGAGCTGCTCGAGCGGCTCAACCGCGGCCCGGTAGACCAGGTGGACACCCACCTGCTGCTGACAGCCAGACTGGTCGACATGCTGATCGGGGACAACGACCGTCATCCAGGCCAGTGGAAATGGGCCCGCCTCCGGCAGGACGCGGCCTGGGTTCCAATCAGCCGCGATCGCGACAAGGTCTTCATCTCCTACGAAGGATTCGGGTTGAAGCTGGCGCGCATGGCGGTGCCGAGCCTCGTCACCTTCGATAGCAGGATCTCCGACGGCAAGGCGCTGTTCAACAACGCAATCGAGTTCGATCGCCGGCTTTTCGGAGGCCTGGAAAAGGCGGTGTGGGATTCGGTGGCGAGGAGTGTCCAGCGCTCAATCACCAATTCGGTGATTGACGCTTCACTTGGGGCTATGCCGCCGGAATACTCAGCTTCGTTCTCTGCATTGGCGGCGACGTTGCACGCCCGGCGCGACGATCTGCCCCGCGCGGCTGCCGATTACTACGCGGATCTCTCCAAGGTCGCGGACATTCATGCGACCGACGCCGACGATCGTGCGATCGTGTCGCGCTCAAGCGACGGATATGTTGACGTTGTGATTCAGTCCGGAGGACGAGCTCGGTGGTTCGCGCGCCGGTTCGACCCGAACGAAACCGGGGAAATTCGCATCCACCTGCATGGCGGGAACGACTCGGCGACCATTACCGGCGACGCACCGAGCAGCATCAAGGTCAGGATCATCGGCGGCAACGGCACCAACACGCTCGTCGATAGGTCCACCGGCGGAGGGCGGAGCGATACAGCGCGCCTCCATGAAAATGGAAACCTGGAAGGAGCGAAGTACGCTCCGGATTCGGTGGCCGAGAAGGCGAGCGAGTCGGAGGCGCTGAATCGGTCCTTCAACCGTCGGCCCTGGGTATTTGCGTACGGCGAGCTGATACCTCCGCAGCGGGATCGAGGGACGAGCATCGGGCCCACGTTCGGGATCAAGACCGGCCATGGGCTGGGATTGGTTCCGCGAATAGGTCTCGCCCGGTACCAGTACGGATTTCGGAAAGTCCCCTATGCGAGCATGATCAAAGCCGATCTTGCGTATTCCACCGGCGTGGGGGGCGTAGAGATACGCGTTGAAGGAGACAAGCGATTCGAGAGCTCGGCGTTGCATGCGCTGGCGGAGGCGCGCATGTCGCAAATAGAAGTCGGAGAGTTTCGCGGCTTCGGCAACGATGTTCCCAATGCACGGGGAGATTTCTACGACGTGGGCCAGACGCAGTGGTTCTTCAACTCCGCGGCGGGTCTCTCGTTCGGGCCCGAAAGCGATGTCTCGCTGGGTCCGATCGTGAGGTACACTCGCACCGACAGCACCGACAATTTCATCTCGGAAGAGCGGCCGTATGGCTTCGGCAGTTTCGGCCAGGTTGGCCTGCGACTCAAGCTGTATCACGACACCCGAGACCCTTCGGCTTCGGGCAGCATCGGACGAGGGATAAGTCTCGAGGCCGCAGAGAATCCTTCGGTATGGGGCACCCTCGACATGACCGGGAGTGTGTATCCAGGCGTCTGGGATGCTGAAAGCGCATATGAAGAAGTATCCGCCGTTGGGTCGGCGTACCTCACCATGCCCGTGTTTACCCGGCCGGTTTTGGCGGTTAGAGCTGGCGGCAAGAAATTGTTCGGTGACTTCCCGTACTTCGACGCGGCGTTTGTGGGTGGATCAAGTTCTCTCAGAACCGAGCATCGTCAGCGGTACGCAGGCGACGCGTCGATCTTCGGTACAACCGAGCTCCGCGTTCCGATCTCGCAGTTCCCGTTTATTCTTCCGCTCGACGTTGGAGCGCTCGGGTTCGTCGATGTCGCCCGGGTCTATCTCGATGGCGAATCGCCAGGCGGGTGGCACACAGGCGCCGGCGCGGGGTTCTGGGTGGGTGTCTTCCATAGCGCAAACAACGTCAACGTGACACTCACAAACAACAGCGACCGCCGAGTGCTGGTGAACCTTGGGTTTGCGTTCTGACACGACGTAAACGAGAGGTGGAGCCATCATCGCGACGTCGCACACGAAACGTCGTGCCGGCAAAGAGACTGTCAGTCATTGGCATCGTACTGCCCGCTCTGCTGATCAGCTGCAACGGCTGCGGCAACAGCTTCGGATTGAAGCGGACGCCTCCTCCCGCGGATGCCCCTGCCGCGGAGGTTGCGATTGCGGGCGCCAAGGTGATGATCGGGGTCGGTGACATAGCGACCTGCGGCAACTCGGGCGACGAGGCCACAGCGCTGCTTGTCGACAGCGTGCTGCGAGCCAATGCAGCCGCCGCTGTCGAGACTGTCGTATTCACGCTCGGCGACCATGCGTATCCGGATGCGTCGGACCGGAATCTTGCTCGCTGTTTCACCCCGTCGTGGGGCGATCCGGCGAAGCTGATCATGAAATCCATTCGCCCGTCGATCGGAAACCACGACTACATGGTCCAGCGCGGCGCGCCGTATTACAGATATTTCGGTTCGCGGGCCGGCGATGCGGGCAAGGGGTACTACAGCTACGACGTCGGCGAGTGGCACGTGATCGTTCTCAACAGCGAGCTGGCAATTGAGGGAACGGTGGGCGACCGGAGAACCCAGGACGAGTGGCTGCGGGACGATCTCCAGAAGAACCGCAAGCTGTGCACGATGGCGTACTTCCACCACCCGCTGTTCAGCTCGTCATGGCGGCGCGGCGAACCCCCCATGGAGCGGATTTGGGCAATCCTGTATGCAAGCGACGTCGATCTCGTACTCAGCGGACACGACCACCATTATGAGCGCTTCGGTCCGCAGACTCCCGCGGGCGCGCCCGACACCGTCAAGGGAATCGAGCAGATCCTCGTCGGCACCGGGGGAGCGACGCTGCGCGGATTCGGGCCACGGTTCGGCATTCGTGGTGGCTCGCCGGCAGCGAACTCACTCATACAGATCCAGGGGTACTTCGGCGTGCTGATACTGACGCTCGGCACGAACGAGTATCGCAGTGCGTTTCTCGACACCGAAGGCCGCGTATGGGATCGCCACGGACGAAAATGTCGGTAGACGGAGAGAAGCAGACCGGCGCGCAGCGCGTCCCTGATGCGGCGCCTGCCCCTGCTCCAGCGGCCAGCGAGGGGACGTGGCTTGCCCCGGTAATGAGCATCCCGGGCTCGCAGGATCTCGGCGACTCCGGAGAATACCAGGTGGTAAGCCGGGACAGGATGTCTCACCTGCACATAGTCTCGGCGCACCACTTCGCCGAGAGCGCACTCGCGCTCGAGGCAGGCGAGGCCGGCGAGGCCGGCGACGCGTCGCACGACGAGGAGCTTCAGCACCGTGCTCACGTCACCGCTGCCGTGCTCGCGGCTGCCGCGTTTCTCGAAGCCTCCATCAACGAGCTGTATCTGGAGCTCCAGAAGCTCAGCCAGTCCGGGCAGCCGCAGTTGAGGCGCGAGCTCGCGATGCTCCCGCGGGTCTGGCCGCAGATCGTCGGGGCGCCGGTGCTCCACAAGTATCAGCTTGCGCTTTCTGTTGCGGACGGGGACCAATACAACGAGAGCCGACCTCCGTTCGTGGATGCAGACAGCTTGATCCACCTTCGCGACGCGCTGCTGAGCTACCGTCCGGACTGGGAGGACAGGCGCGGCAAACACCGCACACTCCAGAAGCGGCTTCAAACGAAATTCGTGCCTAATGGGCTCGCGTCAGCAGATGCGCCGTGGTTCCCCGATAAATGCCTCGGCGCCGGTTGTGCGAAATGGGCCGTTCGCAGTGTCGAGCTGTTCAGTGACGACTTCTGTCATCGCATGGCGATTCCCGCGCGGCCGCTTATCGGGCGCGAGGGGGCGGCATGATTGGCAGGGGCTCTCGAAGGCAACCGACTGAACCACAGATGCGCAGATGGTAACGGATGGGCACAGAGTGCCGTTCGTTTTTCATCTGTGACATCGATATCCATCTGTGCTTCTGTGTTAACGCTGTTTCAAGGCTGTTTGAGATCACCGCACGAGATGAAACTCCTGCTGCCGTCTCAGTGCCCAGTGGTTCACCCCAGCAGCGTCGATGATCATGTCCTCTTCGAGAGCCATTCGCACGCGTTGTCCATCCCATTCGGGAACCGCGGACGTTGCCTGAAGCTCAACTGAAAACCACATCGAAGGAATGATCTTGGCATCGCCGCGGCCCGGCACGCCGTTCTGATAATCCCACAATCCGATGAGAGGCCCGGCGCCGTGTCCGTGAACGCCAATCGGATGTGTATACACCGTGCCATCGATTCTCTCACTTTTCATCCGAGCGAGTGAGGAACGGAGCACCTCGTTGCCAGTTCGGCCAGGTCTGATCTCCGACATGACGATGTCCTGAAGCCGGTTCCCGGCGCGAAGGGCTTGTGAGAGACCAGGCGGTGCAGCGGTTTCCCCTTCGCGCAGCACGTAACCCATGTGCTGAGTGTCGGTGTTGAGGCGGAGAGCGACAAGTCCGAAATCGCAATGCAGGACGTCGCCTCGCTGGATGACCGGATTGGCGCCGAGCGTAGCCTCGCTCGCGCCCCGGCGCTGCACCTCCACCGACGGCTGGAACCAGCTGCCGAGTCCGATGTCGTTCACGCGCTGGCGCATCCACCACACGACATCCTGCGTTCGTGTCACTCCAGGAGTGATTACGGCGCTCGAAAACGCGGTATCGATCGTCGCCCAGACCAGCTCCTGCATCTGCCTGTAGAAAGCGGCCTCCTCAGGGAGTCGCGTCGCGATGAGATCAACCGCCAGACCGTCATGACGTACGAACCGGCTCGTCCACTTTTCTCCGAGCGATTCGCTCATTCCGTCCATCTCGCCGGCGCTGAGCCCGTCGCTGAATGCGAACACTCGCGAGACGTTTACAGCGATAGTCTTTGGAGCACGCTGCTCGACCACCCGCTTCAACGCGGCCCACTGCTCGTCGCCCCACAGCTCGGCCTGAGCCTCGCCACGCGCTCCCGCCGGCCCCGCCGCCGGCTGAGTGGATCGAACCGCCGTAAACACGCCGCCCTGCGAACTGCCGCCGAGCGCGATCCGTTCGACGGAGTCTCCGCGCATCGCGAACACATAAATCGTGCGGCGCCGCGCGGCGAACGTCGTCGGCGAAACGATCGAAGTGAACACCGGATCCTCATTGTATTCACGCATCGGGATGACCCACATCTCGACGCCGTATTTTCGCATGAGGGCTGGAACGACAGTCGTGATCCGCGCTGCAAGCCAGCGCTGCTGGACCTCGGCTTGCTCGCGGAGGGTTCCAAACGGACGCGACGGCGTTGCGTGCTGCGCCGGCAGAACGGTGGCGGTTAGAGCGAGCAATGCAACGAGTGCGATGTGATGTCGTGGGCGCATGTGCTGGGGGGCCGGGATGGTGTAAGCGGCGCCAGGGTTGGCGTTTCGTTCCGAGTCTTATCGAGATTATCGCCGAGGAGCAAGCCGTTTGCCGGAAACCGCTTGCAGTTCACGCGACAGCCGCACATGATAGAACGACAGTTCAACCCGCCATTCGAGCACCGGGACATGGCTCGTATCGTTCGCGACCCAAAGGAGTAGCCGCCATGCGCCGCCTGTCTTCGATAACCCTCGCCGCCGCTCTCGCCGTCACCCCGCTCGCCGCGCAGCAGCACGATCACGGAAAACCGGGGGAGAAGCTCGGCGCTGTTTCGTTTCAGACGTCCTGCTCCCCGGCCGCCGCGCCGCAGGTGAACCGCGCGATGGCGATGCTGCACTCGTTCTGGTTCGATGAGGCGCTGAAGGCGTTCACTGCCATCGCGGGCGCGGACTCGACATGCGCGATCGCGCACTGGGGCGCGGCGATGACGATGTGGGGCAACCCCTTCGTGCGCCAGCCGCACACCCCCGAGCAACAGCGGCTCGGGCTCGCCGCCGCCGAGCGCGCCGCCGCACTTTCCCCTCGCGCGCAGCATCGCGAGCAGATGTACATCGACGCCGTGGTCGCGCTCTGGCGCGACGCGGACAAGCTGGACCACCTCGGTCGGCTTGCACGACACGAAGCGGCGATGGAAAAGCTGTACGAGGCACATCCCGAGGATCCCGAAGCGGCAATGTTCTACGCGCGGGCGCTGATCGCGAACGCTTCTCCAGCGGATCGCGAGTTCAAGAGCCAGCTCCACGCGGCATCCCTGCTCGAGCCGCTGTTCACGAAGCAGCCCGATCATCCAGGGCTTTCTCACTACATCATCCACACGTTCGACTCGCCGAAGCTGGCGAGCCAGGGTCTCTCGGCTGCCAAGCGATATGCGTCGATCGCGCCGGCGGCACCGCACGCGCTTCACATGCCGTCGCACATTTTCACGCGGCTGGGACTATGGGACGAGTCTATTCTGACCAACCGCCGCTCGGCGGCCGCTGAGCCCGACTCGAATGCCGCGGTGCATCCGAACGATTACATGGTGTATGCCTATCTCCAGCAGGGTCGCGACGGCGATGCGTGGAAAGTCGTTGCACGCACGAAGTCAGCCGCCGACCGTTTCTACGGCGCGATCCTCGGTTACAACGCCGCAGCGATGCAGGCGCGGCACGCGCTCGAGCGCTCGGCCTGGCGCGACGCGGCGGCGATTCCGGTGCCAGCCACATCAGCGCCGTTTGTCGAGGCAATCACCCGGTTCGCTCGCGCGGTCGGTGCGGCGCGCAGCGGTGGAATAACCTCGGCCCATGCTGATGTCGCAGCCCTGGCGACGTTGCGTGATACGCTGAAGGCGCGCAAGGATGTCTACTGGTCGACCATAATCGAGGCGCAGCGGCTGGCAGCGTCGGCGTGGATCGCCCGCGCCGAAGGGAAAAATGAGGAAGCCGTTCGGCTTGCGCGACAAGGGGCCGAGCTGGAAGAGAGCGTCGAGAAGCATCCCGTCACCCCGGGCCCGCTGCTTCCCGCCCGGGAGCTGGAGGGCGATCTCTTGCTGGAGCTCGGCCGCGCGAGCGATGCGCTCCAATCGTACGAGATGACGCTGGTGCGCGAGCCGCGGAGGGCGCGAGCGCTATTCGGTGCGGCGAGTGCCGCTGAGAAGGCGGGGAATCGCGCGAAAGCGACCGAGCGGTACCAGGAGCTTCTCGCGCTCATGGATCGCGCCGACGCCTCGCGGACGGAGGTAAGGGTGGCCAAGGCATTTCTCGGTCGCTGAGGCAACAGCACCGGGACAAGAACTGGGGCGGGTGGACTCGAACCACCAACTTCCTGATTAACAGTCAGGCGGTCTGCCAGTTGACCTACACCCCATCACATGCCTCGCGCGGCAGTATCGCACGCGTCGGAGCTCTCATCGCGTACACCGCCACTCTCCTCATGGTATCACGCACTCACCTCGTTGGGGAGGGTCCTCTAGCTGGCCATACGTTGTCCGACGCGTCGCGATCGGGGAACCGGCGAGCGGGATCCAGAGTAATCCGCTCGATCACACGCCCGCCGAAATCCAGATCCGCCATGAACGTGCGACTGCCGCTGAACCACACGTCCACCGGATACGTCACCAGCGCCGTCACGCTGTCGGTCATCACCGCGTTCCGCATCGGACGGATGGCCGGGCCAGTTTGCGTAAATTTCACCTCGAGTACGACAGGTGACGGCATTTGTCCCGCCTGGCGGATAGTGACGCTCGACCGGGAGCCAGTGACGTTCACGCGCTGAATCGAGCCATCCACGCTCTCGGTGGTGAACAGCCAATCGACGAGTTGGGTTCGGGTGGCGTTACCGGCGACTCAGGCGCAGGCGGCGTGGGAACGCGCGGCCAGGATGCAGGCGCGCCTCGATCCGGGTGAAGCGCCCGTTCGCGGCAGCGCACCGCTGTCTCCGTCGTCATCGTATCGCGCCGATGTCGTTCGCGAATCGGCGAGAGAAGCGGGAATCGGCACTCAGTTCATAGATCGCGCGCTCGCTGAAGGAGCCGCGGCTGGAACGTCCCTAGCGTCAACCGCAGCAGCGGCGACGACTCTGCCATCCTCCGAGGTCGTGGTTCGGGAGGGTGTAACTGCTCCACCGTCGCCGTGGTCAGGAGAAAAGTCGGCCATCGAGTTTGAGGCGTTCATACCGGGCGAGCTTCCGGAGCGTGACTTTGATACGGTAGTGGAAACCGTTCGGCGATCACTCGGCGATGTCGGCACAGTCAGCGGAGTCGGGAGGTCGCTGTCGTGGAGCTCGACAGATAAGAACCGCAAGGTCCACGTTTCGGTGCACGTCCGCGACGGAGTCACCACGGTGCGAGTCGGCGAGCGATTGTCGCAGTTGGCGGGCAGCATCTTCGGCGGAGTGATGGGCGGCGGCGGGGGTGGCTTCGGGGGCGCGTCCATCGGTATGACTATGGCTTTCACTCAGGAGCCGGTGCTCGCGTTCGGTGTGGCGGGCACCCTCGTCGCAGCATCCTACGCGGTGGCCCGTCTCGTCTACGGCGGGATTACTCGCCGACGCCGCAGCGAGCTGCGTGATCTGACCGAACGGCTTGCCGACGATTTGCGGGCGATCATCTCGCGACGCAGCCAGCCACTCGAGACCTCCCGCCGGCGCGGGCGCTTGCCCGCTGACTGACCCGCCGCCGGCCGTATCGCGCGTGTGGCGTTCGTCGCAATCGATGCGCTTCTCGGGTCAGCGTCTCCTTAGCTATCTTTCGTTTTGATTTTCGAACAGCCTGACTCACCTGTGACTGACGACTATGCGCGCGACGTTGAAGCAAATAATGGCCGAATACGGGGCGATCGCCGTAGGGATTTACCTGGTGATCTTCTCCCTGGTTCTGGCCAGCGCGTGGCTCGCGATGAGACTGGGGTGGACGCCGACAGGCGTCGCCGGAAATGCGGGGGTTTTCACCGCCGCGTATCTGTTTACCAAGGTGACTCAGCCGCTGCGAATTGGCGCCACGGTCGTGCTCACGCCGATCGTCGGCCGGCTTTGGAATCGCGCGACGGCGCGGAACCGACTGCCTGCCGAGGGGAACCAATGACAGCCGTTTCCGCAGGCACTTAGGAAGAACTGTCCGCCTGGCTCGCGGCCAGCAGCTCGCGTTCCGACGTTGGAGGAGAGACCTTCTGTCCGAGTTCTATCAGCTACGCCGCATCGCCATCAAGGACCTCTCGGCGTATGTCGGCTTTCTGTTCGGATTCTTTGGATCAGCGCCGCTCGCGTGGCAGTACCTCGCCGCGCAAATCGAGGCCGGGGATTTCACGAAAGGGCTCTGGTATTTTGTGGGAATGGTTGGCGGTGCGGCCGTCATCACCGGCACATTCGGCTTGATAGGGGGCTTCGTAATCGGCTCGGCGTGGGAGCGCTTGCACCGATACCGCCGGCGAAAATCGGGGGTCGTCGCGCCTTCGTCGACTGCTGTCGAATCGGTGCAGCCGCGCCTCAAGCTGGTGTCGGCTGATGTTCCCAAACCGAGCCTCGCCCGGATGTCGCATTCAAGAACCTTCAAGCCCGCGATAGGGGATGGCATGACTCAGGACTTGTGGAATAGCGTCGATGACTATTTCTCGAAGATGCTTCTGCCCCCCGACGCCGCGCTCGACTTGGCGATCGCGTCGAGCACGGAAGCCGGACTGCCTGCGATCCAGGTCTCGGCGAATCAGGGGAAGCAGCTCGAGATGCTCGCGCGAATGCAGAAGGCGCACTTCATTCTCGAGATCGGTACGCTCGGCGGATACAGTACGATCTGGATGGCGCGTGCCCTTGCGCCCGGCGGGCGCCTCATCACCCTGGAGTCCGATCCGAAGCATGCAGACGTTGCGCGCACCAACATCGAACGCGCCGGCTTTGGCGACGTAGTCGAAGTGCGTACCGGGCTCGCGCTCGACACGCTCCCGCTGATCGCTGCAGAAAACGCGGGACCGTTCGACATGATTTTCATAGACGCCGACAAGGAAAACATTCCGGGGTACTTCAAGTGGGCCCTCGAGCTTTCGAGGCCGGGAAGTCTAATTGTCGTTGACAACGTCGTGCGCGAGGGAGCGGTGATCGACGCGGCCAGCGATGACCTGCGCGTGCAGGGCGTCCGGCGTCTGATGGACTATTTGTCACGGGAACCGCGCGTGACCGCGACGGCCATACAGACTGTTGGCACAAAGGGCTACGACGGCTTCGTGATGGCCATCGTCAAGTCAGAGGACTCAAAGCAATAAGGGAGGTAGTGCAAAATGGCATCTTCCAAGGCTTCGACCGTTGCGGCGTATCTGGACGAGCTACCGCCAGACCGCCGAAAGGCGATTTCGAGCGTTCGCTCCCTCGTGAGAAAGCACATTCCAAAGGGTTACTCCGAGGGAATGGGCTGGGGGATGATCACGTGGCACATTCCGTTGTCGGACTATCCAGACACGTACAACGGGCAGCCGCTTTGCTACGTCGCGCTCGCCGCACAGAAGAACTACTGCTCTCTGTACCTGATGGGAGTCTATGGCGATCCGGCGCGGGAGAAGGTGCTCAAGGACGGTTTCACGAATGCCGGGAAGAAGCTCGACATGGGCAAGTCGTGTGTGCATTTCAAGAGCGCTGACGATCTGCCGCTCGACGTGATCGGCGATGTGATCGCGGGAATGCCCCCGGAGAAGCTCATCGCGGCCATCGAGCGCGCGCACGGAAAGAAACGATCCGCCAGGAAGCGCGTGTCCTGAGGCTGTATTCAGCCGTGTTAATCAACGCCAAATTCACAATGCGAACTTCCACCGCGCCAGCGATTGCCCTCGCGCTTGCCTGCATGTTCGGCAGCGCCTGCGACGAGCCCCCTCCATCCACGGGTCAGGTCGCGCAGGGCGACTCGCTCCCCCGCGACCCTCACTCGTACGCACAGCCTGCTGAGGCGCGCGTCACTCACGTGTCGCTCGACCTCACGCCCGATTTTGCATCTAAACGAATCCGCGGAACGGCGAAGCTCGCCATTGCGCGCGGCGCGTCGGCCGACAGCGTGGTTCTCGACGCGCGCGATCTGACGATCAAGCGTGTCACCGATGCGAGCGGTGCAGGGCTGGGCTTCAACCTCGGGACTACGAAGGAGCTGCTAGGCGCGCCGCTGACGATCGCGCTCCCAGCGCAAGGTGATACGATCGTGATCGAATACGAGACATCGCCCGACGCTGCGGCCGTGCAGTGGCTCACTCCCGCGCAGACAGCCGGGAAGAAGCTGCCGTTCCTCTTCACGCAGGGTCAGGCGATCCTCACGCGGACGTGGGTGCCGACGCAGGACGGACCTGGAATCCGTCAGACCTACGACGCGGCAATTCACGTCCCCGCCGGAATGCGCGCCGTCATGAGCGCTGACCACGCCGGAACGGAAGGCGAGAAGGATCCGCGGGGGCTCACGGTTTACCGCTTCAGGATGGCTAACCCTATTCCGCCGTATCTGATCGCGCTCGCCGTCGGCGATATCGCGTTCCGGCCCATTGGAAAAACGACGGGCGTGTACGCCGAGCCGTCGGTCGTGAATCGCGCGGCGAACGAATTCACGGAGGTTGATCAGATGATCGCCGCCGCCGAGAAGCTGTTCGGGCCGTACAGATGGGGCCGGTACGACATTCTCGTTCTGCCTCCGTCGTTTCCGTTTGGCGGAATGGAAAACCCCACACTGACGTTTGCGACGCCGACCATTCTCGCCGGCGACCGTTCGCTTGTCAGCCTCGTCGCGCACGAGCTCGCGCACTCCTGGTCGGGAAATCTCGTCACCAACGCGACATGGGACGATTTCTGGCTGAACGAAGGGTTCACGACATACCTCGAATCGCGGATCATGGAGAAAGTGCGCGGCAAGCGGTACGCGGACATGCTGCGGCAGCTCGGCCGGCAGGACATGCTGAAGGCGGTCACCGATGCCGGCGGACCGAAGGGCGCCGATACACGGCTGCGGCTCGACCTCGGCGGCCGCGATCCAGATGAGGGACTCACCGACATCGCATACGAGAAGGGCGCCGCATTTCTCCAGACGGTCGAATCCGTGGTCGGACGCGAGCGACTCGATGCGTTCCTTAAGGATTATTTCGATCGCTTTGCGTTCCAGCCGATGACATCAGACAGAATGGTCGCGTACATGAAGGAGAAGCTGCTCAAGGGTGACGACGAGCAGCGCATCAACCTTCGGCAATGGATATACGAGCCCGGGATTCCGGCGAACGTTCCGCCGGTGCAATCCGAAGCGTTCACCGCGGTGGACAAACAGGTGGAAGCCTGGAAGAGCGGCGCCGCGGCGTCGTCAATGACGACGAAGGACTGGTCGACACACGAATGGCTGCACTACCTGCGCGCGCTTCCCGACACGATCCCCTCGGAGCGTCTCGCCGATCTCGACCGGGCATTCAGTCTGACTTCCAGCGGGAACAGCGAGATACTCGGGGCGTGGCTGCTCATCGCGATTCGAAACCGTCATCAACCCGCATTTGCGGCGCTGGACAGGTTCCTGACCTCGCAGGGCAGGCGAAAATTTCTGACGCCGCTCTATACGGAACTCGCGAAAACAGATTGGGGCCGCAGGATGGCGATGGACATCTACCGCCGTGCCCGGCCCACGTATCACTCGGTCGCCGTTGGCACTATCGACGGAGTTCTCAAGTGGAGCGAAGTCCGATGATGTTTAGGCAACTGATAGAGAGGGATGGAGTCGTCTGTAGGCATAGTCCGAGCGACGACGTAGTGGTGAGCGTCGAACGCGTCACGAAGCGGTTTGGCACGGTAACCGCCGTCGACGATGTTTCGCTGGCGGTTCATCGAGGCGAGATCTTCGCGCTGCTGGAACCCAATGGCGCGGGGAAGTCCACCTTGATCCGGATGATCGTGGGGCTGATGCGTCCGGACTCGGGGCGGTTGCTGCGGGCGTGGGGCGACGCCGACTCTGCGAACTGGCCGGGCGGCAGAATGGGATACCTGCCGGAGGAGCGCGGTCTCTACCAGGACATGCCGATTCTGGGCACTCTTGTCTATTTCGGCGTCCCCAATGGAATGCCACCGTGAACGCGACTACAGTCCGTCGACTATCCGGGCCTTGATCGACTCGTACTCGGCGTCGGTGATCAGGCCGCTGTCGAGCATGTCCTTTGCGCGTTTGAGGCGTGCTGCGGGGGTGTCTGCCGCCATCTCCCCGGCCGGTGCGGCGAACGTCGGGGCCGCGAACGCCGGGGCCGCAGCGCCGAGCTGAATTCCGCCGGAGCGGGCGCGCATCTCGTCGAGATCGCGCACGCGTCGCTTCTCGCGCCAGGCCTGCTCCTGCGACTGGCACACGCGATAGACCCGCCGCGCGTCCTCCTTACGGAGACCCTGGAAAGTGATACTGAGGCCAGGCCGGTCGGCCGAGGCGAGGTCGCCGACGGCGGCGGCCGTTATTGTGAGATCAGCGCCGAAGATTCCCTCACGAAGGCTCGCATCGTGAAGGTCCTGCCAGCGGACGTCGGTTGGCGAATAGCCGCCGAAAAGATGTCGCCTGAGCGCGATGAATCGTCCGCTCGTTGCGGCTACGAACACGCGGCGGCGGGTCAGAGCGAACAAGCGTCGCTGCACCGCGAATGCCTCGAGTGACTCATCGGGTACCAGAATCGCGCGAAGTATCTCGAGCGCGCTATTGACTCCCGGATCGCCCGGGGCCGCCGCAGGTGGCTTGGCTGCTGGAATAGTCGAGACTGTGCTCTTGGCGGATTCTGCGCGAAGCTCGTCGGCGGCCATTGACGGTGTCCTCTCGTGGTGCAGGGAACGGCGAACGCGGTCTGATTCCGCGGGCGGAGCCCGGCGTCGGGCGTACAACGCATTGATAATGTCGAAAAACGTCGCGCGTCGTCAGGTGCGAGCGAAGGTGAACTGCTTTGTCGGACTGATGCCTCGAAACGTGGGCGAGACCGAAGCGGCGCGGCACTTCGTTCGGCCCAGGGAGGCGGGCTCGGCACAACGCCGCGGAGTATAGGGCACCTCCGCTATCGCCGCCTGCCAGCGCTATGCATATTGGGTCGGCTGCCGCCGCCTTCTCAGGCAATTCCACCACTGCCCATGTCTCCCTTTCTCGCGGAATTCGTCGGCACCACGATTCTGATCGTGCTCGGCAACGGCGTGGTCGCAAATGTCGTGCTGCACCAAACCAAGGGGTACAACTCCGGTTGGATCGTTGTCACCGGTGGCTGGGCTTGCGCCGTGACGATCGCCGTCTACTGCGTTGGCAGCATCAGCGGTGCGCATCTCAATCCGGCAGTGACGATCGGGTTGGCGTCGATAGGAACGTTCGCGTGGGCGAAGGTGCCGATGTATCTCGCTGCACAACTGGCCGGTGGAGTAGCTGGCGGCGTCGTCGTGTGGCTCGTGTATCTGCCACACTGGAGCGTGACGTCGGATCCGGACGCGAAGCTCGCCGTCTTCTCGACGGGACCAGCGATCAGGCAGCCGATCCCCAACCTGATCGCGGAGACCATCGGCACCTTTGTCTTGGTGCTCGCGCTGTCGGCGGTGCTCTCGCCCAGCAACTTCGTGCCCGGTTCCGACCTGGCGAAAGGGTTCGGCCCGGTACTGGTCGGCCTGATCGTCTGGGCCATTGGACTGTCGTTGGGTGGACCCACCGGTTACGCGATCAATCCCGCACGCGACCTGGGACCTCGCATTGCCCACGCCCTCCTGCCGATCCCCGGAAAAGGTAGCTCCGACTGGGGCTACGCCTGGATCCCCGTGGTGGGGCCGGTGACCGGCGGTGTGCTCGGCGCATGGCTCTACAAAATCATGTGGGTACTCTGATGAAGCACATTCTCGCGCTCGACCAGGGCACGACCAGCTCGCGGGCCATCCTCTTCGATCGCGCGGGCGGCATCGTCGCCGTCGCACAGAAGGAATTCCCACAGATCTTTCCGAAGCCCGGTTGGGTGGAGCACGACCCACGCGACATCTGGTCGACGCAAGCCGGCGTGGCGGCGGAGGTCCTGCAGAGGGCCGATGTCACAGCCGCAGATGTCGCCGCGATCGGGATCACGAATCAGCGCGAGACCGCAGTCGTCTGGAACCGCGCGACGGGACAGCCGATTTGCAACGCCATCGTCTGGCAGGATCGGCGTACTGCATCCATCTGTGACCGGCTGAAGGCTAGGAAGCTGGATCGCGTGATCCGCAGGAAGACCGGCCTCGTGATCGATGCGTATTTCTCCGCGACGAAGGTCCAGTGGATTCTTCAGAACGTGAAGGACGCCCGAGCCAAGGCGAAGGCGGGAGAGCTGGCGTTCGGCACCGTGGACTCATGGCTCGTCTGGAATCTCACGGGCGGCAGGGTTCATGTCACTGATGCCAGTAATGCCTCGCGAACGATGCTCTACAACATCGCGAAGGGTGAATGGGACGACGAGCTGCTGGCGATCTTCGGCGTGCCGCGCTCGATGCTGCCTGAGGTGCGGTCGTCGAGCGAGGTGTATGGCGAGAGCACGCTCTTGGGCGCCTCCATTCCGATCGCCGGCATTGCCGGCGACCAGCAGGCGGCCCTCTTCGGGCAAGTGTGCACGAAGCCGGGCATGGTGAAGAACACGTACGGCACTGGCTGCTTCATGCTCATGAACACGGGCACGAAACCGATCGCCTCGAAGAACAACCTGCTCACGACGGTGGCGTGGCGGATCGGCACCCGCACCGAGTATGCGCTCGAGGGCAGCATCTTCATCGCGGGCGCCGTTGTGCAGTGGCTGCGTGACGGCCTCGACATGATCCGCTCGTCGGCGGACGTCGAGGCGCTCGCCGCGAGCGTGCCGGACACCGGCGGCGTCTATCTCGTGCCCGCCTTCGCCGGACTCGGAGCGCCGCACTGGGATCAGTATGCGCGCGGAACAATCGTCGGCTTGACGCGAGGCACCACGAAAGCGCACCTGGCGCGAGCCGCACTCGAGGGCATCGCCCTGCAAGTGATGGACGTCCTCAAGGCGATGGAGGCCGACGCAGGCATCGAGCTCAAGGAGCTCCGCGTAGACGGCGGAGCCTGCGCCAACGATCTCCTCATGCAGTTGCAGGCCGATCTGCTGAGTGTGCCTGTCGTCCGCCCGAAGGTCGCCGAGACGACCGCGCTGGGTGCGGCCTATCTCGCGGGGCTCGCGGTGGGATACTGGAAGAGTCAGGCCGATATCGCTCGGCAGTGGCAGGCTGACAGGCGCTTCAAGCCTCGGATGAAACCGGCCGCGAGGAATCAGCTTGCCGCGGGTTGGGTCAAGGCGCTGAGCCGGGCAAAGGGGTGGGAGGATCCATAACGGGATATCGCGACCAGCCAACTTTCCTTTCACTCATTTTACGCTCGTCCACGACGTCACGAGCTGCGCGCCGGCCGCGTGAGCCCCATGATGTGCCGCGACTCCTTGGCGCGGACTCGGTGGGAAGGCTGGAGACCAACTCGGGCATGCCGCGCCTCAGCCTCGAAATCACCGCGCGAGCGCCGCGTCGTGGATCATGGGAGCCGGTTCGGTTGGACGTATCTCCGAAGGAGTAAGGCTGGCGGCTCTCGTCACCGACTCCCGAACAGCGTCGCGAATGCGGTCGAACTGTCCTGATGCGATCCAGTCCGGCTGCGCCATCCAAGACCCCCCACACGCGACGACGTTCTTGAGAGGAAGATAGCTCTCGAAGTTTGCGGCAGTGAGCCCACCGCTGGGATTGAATTCGACACCAGCGAACGGCCCGGACAGCAACTGGAGATACGCGACGCCACCCAGCGTCTCAATCGGCCACAACTTGAGCAGCTTGAGTCCCGCCTCGAGCGCGGCTTCGATCTCGGTTGCAGTGGCGACTCCGGGGTAAACGGGAACGTCGTATTCGAGGCAGTAGTCAACGACTGCGCGATTGAATCCCGGGGATATGACGAACTGTGCTCCAGCATCCCTTACCTGTGCGGCTTGCGCGACGTTGAGCACCGTCCCGGCGCCAGCCAGCATTTCGGGCCGCGTCTGCGAGATGGCGCGCAGTGATTCCAACGCCCCAGGAGTGCGAAGAGTCACCTCGGCAATCGGCAGCCCGCCGTCCAGCAGCGCGCTCGCGAGCGGCACCGCTTTCTTCGGGTCGTCGATCACTATCACCGGAATGATGCGCGCGTGCCGGAGCGCTGCTGTCATCGCCGACTGCCGGACGCTCATGTCGCCTCCACCTATGCGTTGCAGCAAAGGTGCATTCTTTTTGGGGAACCCGCTATTCGCTTACGGAGTCGCTGGAATCTGCGCCTCGGCAACCGCGACGTTGAACGGATCGCACCAGATGAGGACCCACGTGTACGACGCTCCACCCGGCAGCTGGAAAACGTAGGACTGCGCGCCGCCGTTGCTTTTCAGCGCGGAGACACGTAGCGGGCGCCCCGTATTCGCGTTGTTGGTCGTGTTCACGTAGACGAACGGACCCGGCACCCCGCTCACCGAGAAATCATCCGAGAAGTCGAGACGCCCCACTCCACCCTGAACACCGAAGCTTACGGATCCCCGAGCGCTGTGCCCTACGCCGACCCAGCCTCCCGTTACACCGGTACCGGCCGGCGGTTGTGACATCCCCGGCTGAACCGGCCTTGCATCCGGCGCCGTCGGAGGTTCCGCGGAGCTGCACCCACTGATTGCAATGGAGGCGGCGACGAGACTGGTCAGGTAGAGCTGGCGCATGCTGGTTCTCTGCGGGTGTCTACTTGAATAACGTCACTGAGATGCGAGCGGTTCTCGCGCGCCGGCACCGGCCCGGCCTGACGAGCGGCGCCGCCAGCCGGAATCCACTCGAGCTGGCGGATCTCCGCCGTCGCCTGAGCGCGCGTCTGGTCGGTGTCCTGCATCACGCCAACGGCCGTGATCGCGGGCGGTTTGCGCTTCCAGATGCGCCTGTAGTCGGCGAAGGGGTCGACAGTGTGCTCGCGCCACCGCGTTCGCTCGGCCGCTCCATCGACCCGTATCACCTGCAGCTTGTCGGAGACGAAGCTCGCGCGCGCATACCCTGACGGCTCGGCATTCCCGAACGTGTAGAAGATGATTCGCGCGGAGTTGCCGAATATCCCGGGCTTCCCGAACACGACGTAAACGCGGATCGGCGAGTCGTCGAGCTTCTCGCTGCGCATGTCTGCGACCGTCGGCGCATCCAGCACGCGCCACGACCACCTCAGCATGCCGTCCGTCTCGGCGACTTCTGGAGACAGCTCACGGTAGAACCACGCGGCGCGCCCTGCGCCGTGGATTCTGAGAACGGGGCCCTCACCGTCATTCCTGACCTCGATGTTGGGCGCGGACTGCCCGCGAACCGCGCGAACCTTCCACCCGGATGGAACGCCGGCGCCTGTTCGTGCGCCGTTCAGGTCGAGTATGACCAGCGGCTCGGACACCAGCAACACGAGCAACAGCATCAGGAAGCGCATGAGTCTAGAGCAACATGTGCGCGAGCTCTTTCCCGCGCGGCTCAGGAGATCGGTTCGATTTCGGTTCCATCGTAAGCGCGGCTCCGATCACAGTGCCACCCTCGGCCGGCATTCCCAGTGTGAGAAACACAGGCCTCCCCGGCTCTGATGTGACGGTGGCTCCGCGCACCATGCCGTCCGAGCAGATGAACCAGAACTGGTAGGTCTCGCCCGGCGGTGCAGGTGGAAGACCGTGGACCACAACGTTCCAGCGATGCGAGACGTCATCAGCGAAGATCAGCAGGCCGCCTTCATGCCCATTCATCGAGATGCTCGCCTGAAGCACGCGCGCCGCCTGGCGCATGACTGAAAGCGAATCGCGAAGGGCCATCAGCTCGCCGGTTCGAGTGGAGAGTGCTCTCGCGATTCGATCGGACTCACGTCGCTCCGATACGTATAGGCCGAACGCGATCAGAACCGACGCCGCAAGCGCAATCGGGACAATCCATCGGCGCCACGCGGGCTGCCTGTCTCCGAGAACGTCGCGCAGGATCTGACGACGGAATCCCGGCCGCGGTCTCACCGGCGGAGCGCCCATCGGCAGCCATGCGAAGTCACGCTCGATCGACTGCACAGCGGCCTTGCATTCTTCGCACCGGCGCAGGTGATCGGCGAAGCTCGTTTCGTCGCCGGAGTCGAGCGTCCGGGTGACGAAGTCCACGCAATGCTCAACGTACCAGTCGTGTGCGGTCATAGGTTCCAATCCTTCACCGTTGCAAGTGATACACGGAGTTTGTCGAACGCGAGTCGAAGACGTGTTTTCACGGTGCCGAGCGGAATCGCGAGATGCTCGGCGATCTCGGATTGCGTCAGGCCCCGAAAATACGCGAGTAGTATCGCGGTGCGCTGGTCGTCGGGAAGTGCCCCGATCGCGGCTTTCACCGTCTCGTGGACATGCCATCCCGGCTGCGCGGCCTCGTTCGGCTCCGTCGCCGGGGTGACGTCCTCGTCCAACCCACCGAGCGTCGCGATGAGCTGGGTCTTCATCTGGTGCCGCCGCCGAGCACGGAGCTGGTCAATGGCGCGGTTTCGCGCGATTCGGAGAAGCCACGGAACGAGATCCGAACCATCGTCGCGCACGAGTCCGACCCGGTTCCACGCGATCTCGAACGTCTGCATCACCACGTCCTCGGCGTCACCGGCGTCGCTCAGCATGGCGTGGGTCACGCCTAGGAGCCACGGAGTCGCAACGTCGACGAGCTCGACCAGGGCCTGTTCGTCACGAGCGACGAGCCGCTGGCAAAGCTCCTTCTCGTGCAGGATGACGAACCGTCCTCCGTCGCCCGCGGATGTGCCGGCTGGCCGGGAACGCTCGCGGGATCGATCGGCGTCAGCGGACATACTTGAACCAGGTTCGGAACAACCCCGCCGCACGCGGCGTCAGCTTCTTTCGGCGCCACGCGTCGGCGGCTTTCCGAATTGCTTCCGACTCGGTGGGATACGGGAAGATCGTCTCGCCGATCGCGCCAAGGCCGAGTCGCCGGGTCATCGCCATGGAAAGCTGGGCGATCGTGTCGCCGGCACGGTCAGCCACGAGTGTCGCGGCGACGATTCGATCCGAACCCTTTCGAAGATGCACGCGCAGAAAGCCGTCCTCGCTTCCATCGAGCCTGGCGCGATCCACATCGCGGAGAGGGATCGTCAGAGATTCAGTAGGCACACTACCGTTCTTCATGGATTCCCACGACATGCCGACATGCGCGACTTCCGGCTGGGTGTAGGTACACCAGGGAACGACAAGATTCTCCACCTTGGCACGGCCGAAAAAGAGCGCGTTCCGAATGACCATTCGTGCCTGCGCGTCCGCCGCGTGGGTGAAAGGCGCGCGGCCTGTGATGTCGCCCGCTGCGTAGATGCGGCGGTTCGAGGTGCGAAGGCGATTATCGGTCATCACTTTGCGGTCGTCGTATTCAACGCCGGCCGCGTCGAGCCCGAGCCCATCCACGTTGGGGGCGCGTCCGCCCGCAACGAGGATCGCATCGGCATAGGCGGTCTCCGCCACGCCGTTGCGCGTGAAATGGACGACGGCTGGCGCGCTGCCGACCACCCGATCGATCGTCACGCCGGTCAGCACCGTGACGCCGTCGCGCTCGATGGCCAGTGCGACGACCCTTGCTGCATCGGGATCGTCCATCGTGAGAATGCGATCTTCGCGCTCCAGAAGCGTCACCTTGCTTCCGAATCGCGCGAATGTCTGGGCGAGCTCCGATCCGATCGCGCCGGCGCCAATCACGACGAGCCGACGCGGACATTCCGTCAGCGTAAAGACCGTTTCGTTGGTGAGGTACCTTGCATCTGCGAGCCCGGGTATCGGCGGAACCGCCGGCCGGCTCCCCGTGGCGATCACGGCGCGACGGAACTCGAGGTCCTGCCCACCAACCGAGGCGCGGTCCTCGCTCCTGAAGGACGCCTGTCCAAAGAACACATCGACTCCGAGCGACCGAAAGCGATCGGCGCTGTCAACGGCGCTCATGTCTGCGCGAATCCCGCGCATTCTCTTCATCACGGATGCAAAGTCGCCCTGCCCAGCCACGGCTGGTCCTCCGAAGCGGGCCTGCGCCGTCGTCGCCGCGTTCCACGAACGTCCCGATCGAATGAGTGCCTTCGAAGGAACACAACCGACGTTGAGGCAATCGCCGCCCATCCAGTGCCGCTCAACGAGTGCGGTCTTGGCGCCGAGTCCGGCGGCGATCGCGGCCGTCACGAGTCCCGCAGTACCGCCGCCGACCACGACGAGATGATATCTGGCTTTCGGCTGCGGGTTGACCCACCCGGCAGGATGGACGTTACGAAGCCGTATCGATTCGGAGGCATCATCCGGCACTGGCGCCTCCGAGTGCACGCCTGCTCGCCCGCGCGCCAACAACTACCACCGCCGCGGTCGCTGCGAGTCCCAACAACAGAACGAGATAGTACTCAGGACCTCTGCGCATCCCCTCGCTGCCAAGTGTCGCTAGATCGCCCGCGAGCTTTCCGTAGTACACATAAAGCAGCGTCCCGGGAATCATCCCCACCGAACCGAGTACGTAAGGAAGGAATCCTACTTTCGATATGCCGAGTGCGTAGTTCAGCGCGTTGAAGGGAAAGAGAGGCGAAAGCCGCATGAGCACGATCATCCTGCCGCCCTCGGCTTCGATCGCCCGATCGATTCGCTGGAATCTCTCGTTGCCGGCGAGCCTCTTCTCGACGATCGGCCTGGCGAGATACCGCGCAACGAGAAACGCCGCTGTCGAGCCAAGCGTCGCCCCGATGAAGACGTAGATCGTTCCGTGCAGCAAGCCGAAAATCGCGCCTGCCGCGAGCGTCAGAATGAGCCCTGGCACGAACGCTACTGTGGCGATGATGTAACCGGCGATGAACACGACAGGTGCGAACGGCCCGAGTCCGTCGACCCATTCCGCAAAATTTCTCAAGGGCTCTGCCGCGAATCGGCCGACGAGGACAAGCACCGCGATCGTCGCGGCCAGGGCGGCGCCGGCGGCGAGCCATCTTTTCATTGAGTGCGCGAGCGTTGTCCGCGGCGTGCGTCGATCGAGAGCCTGTCTTCCGGCCGGAACGACCACAACACGAGCACACCGGCGAAGATTACTATCGACGGGTAGAAGAGCACGTTACCTCCCTCGATGACCCAGCCATGCGGATCGACAACCGACCGCCAGACACCAAGGAGCGTGGCGGCGGTGATTGCAAGCAGCACGGGATAGGCGTACCGCCGAAGCAGGCCAAGCGCGACGAGGAAGCCGATCAGGATCTGAAAGACGCCGAAGACTTTCAGGAGTCCGGGTGCGCTGAACAATCCGAGGTAGAACGTCTCCGAGACGAGGACCCCGTGAGAGACGTTCGCCAGCTTGTCGGCGCCCCAGATCAGCATCAGCGTCCCGATGGACACCCGCAACAGCAGCAAAGAAGCCTCGCGCCGCCTCACGTTGGTTCCCCCAGATTGGGTATGAATGTGTGACACATGAGTAACGCGCCGAACGCGGCCCCGGTTCTGTCCCGCCCCCGTGGATCCGCGTTACGGCTCGCGTCGTTATTTGGTCTGGCTCCTTCAGTGACTCAATTCAACCGATCCGGGATGCTTGATAATCTGCTGCGACCATTGAAGGATCGCACGCTCGATCCGCTCGCACGGGCGCTGGGGCCCGCCGTACACCCGAACGCGCTGTCGATGCTCGGTCTCGGCGCCGGTCTGGCGGCGGCAATGCTGGCACTCCGCGGCGAGTACCCAGCGGCACTTGGGGTCTGGATACTGAACCGGTTTCTCGATGGCCTCGATGGAGCGGTCGCACGGGCTCGCGGACGTCAAACCGATTTCGGCGGTTACATCGACATTCTCGCCGATTTCGTCGTGTATGCGGCGATTCCAGCGGCGATCGTACTTGGAATGCCCTATGACGAGGATGCCTATCGGGCGCTCGTCGCTCTGCTTGGCTCGTACTACGTGAACGCGGCGTCGTGGATGTATCTCGCTGCGATACTTGAACGCCGGGGACGCGGAGCCGGCGCCCGCGGTGATCAGACGACAGTGACAATGCCGGCCGGGCTGATCGGCGGGAGTGAGACCGTTATCGCGTACGTCGTTTTCCTGATGGCCCCGGGCTACGTCGCGAGTCTGTTCGCGGCGTTCGCCGGATTTGTAGCAGTCACCGTATTCCAGCGACTGGCGTGGGCATTGCGAAACCTTTAATCGCGGCGCCGACGCCTCAACGAATCGAAGCGAGAGTGAGAGGATGAACAACACGCATTATGCGGGAGCCCTTTGTCTGCTCGCTTTCGCGGGTCTCGGTTCTGTCCCTTCCGCCGTCGGCGCGCAGACTTCGGCGTCGATTACCGGTGCAGTGCGATCCGCTCACGGCGAGCCGGTGACCGCCGCAAGGGTTGCCTTCATGCCGCGCGAGCCAGCGAACGCTTCGCGGATCGAGGTCGCAAGCGATGCCGGCGGGCGATTCCGGCTCGAGATCCCGCCCTCGACTGAAGGGACAGTCGTCTTAACCGCCGTCGGCTTCGAGTCCGCGACAGTCACTCTTCTGCCGATCATTCCGGGCGCGTCGCGCGCGATCACCGTGGTTCTCACACCGGTGTTCGCCCTCGACGCAGTCACCGTCATCGCCGCGCCGGAGCGTCCGCTCCTCAATACGAGAGACGCGGTTACTGGCGGCTCCGTCGAGCGGGCTGAGCTGCAGAGTCTTCCCACAGACGCGCGCAACGCGCTCTCGCTCGCGTTCACGATTCCGGGAGTGGCGCAGGCAACCGGTTTCTTTGGAGATGCTCCGCCGCTGTCGATCAACGGATCGAACTCGCTCTACACGCAGTACAGCGTCGATGGCCTCGACAACAACGAGGGGTTCCTTGGAGGGCCGCGCGTCGAGTTTCCGCTCGCTGGGATGCGCCGCCTCAGCGTACTCGCCAGTGGGTACTCCCCGGCCTGGGGGCGCAGCTCCAACGGAGTCGTCGATGTCGAGACGCGGGCCGGCACAGCACGGTGGAGCGGCGAAGTATTCGGCTACAACAGACCGGGCATACCGTTCGATGCCGAGCCGCGGTTCGCCGCCGCGGGCGTGGACCCGGATGGGTTTCGCCGGGCGCAAGTCGGCGCAACGATCGGCGGACCCGTGGCACGCGATCGGAGCTTCATTTTCGCAACGGCGGAGTACTCCAACGAGAGCGAAGACCGGATCGGCTCGACTGCGCAGACTCAGTTCCTTGGAACCGAGATGCGCGACACGTACAAGCTGTTCGCGCGCGCCGACCACGGATGGTCGCGCTCGCAGACATCCACGCTGCGGTTCGCGGTGAGCGACGTCAGCCGAGCCGGACAAGGCGGCGGTACAGTGGTTCCGGAAGCCGATATCACGACGCGGCGCGTCGGAGCCATTCATTCGCTCACTCACCTGACGGCGCTCCGCGGCGGCAGCGCCAGCAATGCGCTTTCCGTGCAGCTAGGCACATTTCGATGGTTCTTTCCGCCCACGCGGAGCAGCTTCGCAACGCCGCAGGTCACGATTCTGTCTCGGGATTCGCTGACGGTCGAGGCCGTCGTCGGATCCAGCAACTTCGTGTTCGACGAGCGAGAAACCCAGATTCAGCTGCGCAACGTGTTCGAGACGCGATTGACGCGAGCCCATTCTCTTCGCGTCGGCGCGGATGCGACAGCGAGCCGGTTTCGGCTCGACGCATCCGGTACGAACCCGCAGGGCGCGTACGCGGTCATCAACGACGGCAACATCAATCCGTCGGGACGCTTCGTGTCGATCCGCGATGTACCGGCTGACGTGCGAGTGCTGAGCTTCACGATCGACGCCAACCCGCAGCGCGTAAACCTGACGCAGGCCCTGTACTCGGCGTTCATCGAAGATGTCTGGAAGGTGACGCCATCCCTCACCGCCAATGTCGGTCTCCGCTGGGACTACGACGACATCACCTCGCGCGGAGCGAGCAGCCCGGACCTCGACAACATTCAACCCCGGGTCAGCTTCAACTGGTACGCAACGCCCGCCAGCGTCGTGCGCGGAAGCGCCGGCATCTACGCTGGCAAGTTTCCGTACGCGGTCTATTCGGACGCCGTCCAGTTCGGCGCCGACGGGAACGCTGTCGTGACTTTCCGCGGGAGCGAGTTCCCCCCGCCGCGCTTCGGTGAAGGTTTCACTACGAGCCAGCTTTTTGCGTTGCGAGGAATGTTCCCGCCTCGCGAAATTCGCGAGACGTTCGCGCTCGGTCTGGAGCAACCCGAGAGCCGACAGCTCTCGCTCGGCTACCAGCGTCAGTATGGAAAGTCGTGGGGACTCTCGGTGGACGCCGTATGGGTCGGAACGCGTCACCTTCCGCGCTCGTGGGATCTCAACCCGAACCTGCGTCCCCGGACGGCCGCCGATTCCCTCAACCAGGCGCCGGAAGCGGGCGATCGTTTCCGTCCGACCGCGGCCGCGGCCGGATCGTTCAGGCGACTGACGACGACCGAGTCGGGAGGGCGAAGCAGCTACGCGGGATTGCAGACAAACATGCGTCGGCGGGCGAGCGAGAAAACCGGAATGGAAGCCACCTGGGTCTGGTCGCGCTCACAAAACGACACGGAAGACATCAACTTCAACGCATCGTACGCCAACGACTTCGATGCCGAGTGGGCCGACGCGATCAACGACCGCCGCCACAAGCTATCGATTCGCGGGATCCATGAAATTCTGCCGCGACTTCGTGTCACGGGCATCGCTGACTTCCAAACAGGAACTCCGGTCAACAGGATTGCGTTCTTCCGCGACCTCGACGGCTCGGGCCCGGTGTTCGGCAACGGATTCGTGGGGAATCACGATCGCTTTCCTGGAGTTCCGCGGAATGGAGAGCGATTGCCGAGCGCCACGCAGATCGCGGCGGCGCTCGATTACGGAGTGCCGGTCGGGCTCGGCAACCTGGCCCTGCGCGCCGACGTCTTCAACCTGTTCAACTCTCGCGTCGTGACCGGATTCGCGAATGGAATTCCAGGCGGCGGACCGCGAACCCAGGTGGGGCGGTTTGGCGATCCGATCGTGTTTCAGAGCGCGGGTCCGTCGCGGCAGCTTCAGTTCTCGGCGCGGTACACGTTCTAGTGCGACACCTGACCGCTGCCCTCTTGGGTTCATCGCGGAACTCCCGGATGGTGGAGCCTTGAATTGCGGCGTGAAGAACCCAATCTTGCTCGCGGCGGCCCTGTCGAGCTGGGCGTGCAGTGGCGAGCCACCGCCTCCTCACATCTCGGGCGCTCTTGCATGGGACAGCGTCGAGGCACGTGCTCGCGGGAGCACAGTGCAATGGCGGATGTGGCGCGGCGATCCATCGATCAACGGCTACGTCGACCGGTGGGTTGCGCCTCGCCTGCGTCAGCGCTACGGGATCATCTTGAAAACGGTAGACGGGCGAGGACCCGAGATCGTGAACCAGTTGACCGTCGAGCGCGACGCACGCGCGAACGGTTCGGCTGATCTCGTATGGATCAACGGTGAAACGTTCAACAACCTGCGGAAAGAGGCGCTGCTGTGGGGACCGTGGGCTCACCGTCTTCCGCACGCACTGTACGTTGACAGTCTGTCCGCGATCGTCATGAGAGACTTCGAGCAGCCGACAGGCGGCTGGGAGTCACCATGGGGGCGGGTACAGTTCACACTCATATACGATTCGGCGCGTGTATTGAGGCCGCCGCAGACCGTACCCGCGCTCGAGAATTGGATCCGCGCGAATCCGGGACGCTTTACCCACGATCAGCAGTTCACCGGCACGACTTTTCTCAAGTCGCTGATGTACGCGCTGGGCGGGGGCGCCGTTGTTTTTCAGGGTGGCTTCAGCGAGGAGCGCTACAGGGCAGGGAGTCAGCGCGTGTGGAGCTGGCTCGACGGCGTGCGCCCCTCTTTCTGGAGGCGCGGCGCGACATATCCGGCGGGAGTTGCCGACCTTCATCGGTTGTTCGCCAACGGCGAGGTGGATTTCACGATGTCGTACAACCAGAACGAGGTGATCACTAAGGTCCGGCAGGGCGTGCTGCCGGCGACATCGCGAGCCATCGTGCTGCGGGAAGGCAGCATCGCCAACACTCACTATGTCGGGATTCCGTTCAACGCCCGCAACCCGGCGGGAGCCATGGTTGTCGCAAACCTCCTGCTGTCGCCTGAAGCGCAGCTCGAGAAACTGCGCCCGGAAGTCTGGGCGGACGGAACTGTGCTCGATCTGCGGAAGATGCCGCCGGAACTCAGCGACAGCTTTCGCGTGCTTATGGACGATCCGCGCGGGGTTCCGCACGACACGCTGCTGCGCTATCAGGTTCCCGAGGTAGCTCCGGAGTACACCGAGCGACTGTCTCGCGACTGGAGGTCACGAATTCGCGCGAATACCAGGTGAAAGGGCAACGATTCGGATTGTTCGCGGCGGTTCTCGTCGCCAGTCCGGTCATCGCGGGCATCGTGTACTCCGTGCTCGGCGCGATCGGCATTGCTGGTTCTGGTCGCGACGGCCCCTCGCTCGATCACGTCAGCAACGTTATCGCTGACGGTGCGACGTGGACCGGTCTCATGTGGACCCTCTGGGTGGCGTTCGCTTCGACAGCCCTCGCCCTTGTTCTCGCTATAGTCGTTGCGATGGTTCTGCGCGGGGACCGCCGGATCGATCGACTGGCGCGCACGTTCGCAATTGTCCCGCTGCCTTTTCCGCACGTCGTTGCCGCTCTATGTGCGGTACTCTTCCTATCCCAGAGTGGAATGCTCTCCCGGCTGGCATACAGCGCTGGCATCTACGCATCTCCGGGCGACATGCCGGCGCTGGTATACGATCGCTGGGGAATCGGGCTCATTATCGCGCTGACGTGGAAGGAGTTTTCGTTCCTCGTCTTCATCGCCTTCTCGGTTCTGGCGCGTAGGGGCGCTATCCTGGAGGAAACGGCGCGAAGCCTGGGTGCGGGAACGATCCGGACCTTTCGCGTGGCGACGCTGCCAGCATTGTGGCGCGGGCTGCTGCCCTCGGCGATCGCCGTCTTCACATTTGTGGCCGGCAACTATGAAGCGACAGTTCTGCTCGCGCCGAGCTCTCCGCTAGCTCTGCCGCTGCTTACAATGGAGAGCCATACTGACCCGTCGCTCGAAAGAAGAGGCGAGGCGTACGTGCTGGTTCTCATCGCCGCGATCGTGAGTGTGTGCGCCGTAGTGGTTCACGAGTGGGTCGCTAACCGTGTCGAGGTCGTGGAATGACGGCGACGCGAACTCTCGTTCGCGGGAGCGTCGTGACCGCACTGGCGGTATCGGCGGTAATTCCAGCCGCGTTTCTTATTGCGTTATCGGTGAGCGAGGAGTGGTTCTATCCGTCGCTTCTGCCCCGGCGCTGGAGCATCGACCGCTGGGCGCTGGCCGTGCGCACCGGCGAAGTGCTGGCCGGGTCTCTGTGGACGAGCACCGCTCTGGCTCTTGGTGCGGGACTGACGTCAGCCGTCGCCGGCCTCGCCGCGGGCCGAGCGATTTCGCGGTTGCGGGGCTGGCGACGCCGGGTCGCCGTGTCGCTCGCATTCCTTCCAGTGGCCGTCCCGCCGCTGGCGCTCGCCGTCGGGTTGCAATACTCGATGCTTCGCATCGGCTTGGGCGGAAGCTTCGCCGGCGTGATGTTCGCCCATTTCGTGCCCGCGCTTGGATACGCGACGCTCTTCTTCATCGGTATTTTCGCCGTCTACGACATGCGTGCGGAGGATGAAGCGCGATCACTCGGAGCGAACCAGCGTGACGTGCTCAAGCGCGTGACGCTCCCGCTGTTGCGCCGGCCCCTAATCGAGGCGTTCGCCCTGGGTTTTCTGGTTTCCTGGGCGCAGGTTCCGCTCACACTGCTGATCGGTCAGGGGCTCGTGATAACGTTGCCGGTCGAACTGATGTCGTATGTGAGTGCCGGCCAGGATCACCTCGCGGCGACGGCCGGTCTCATTCTGACGATTCCGCCTCTCGTGCTGCTGGCAGTGACCGGAATGGCGGTGCGCCGGCTCAGCGTGGTGGTCGTCTGAACGACATCGCTCTCCGCCTGAGCGGACTCACGCTCCGTTACGACAGCGAGGTCGTCGTCCGGAACATCGACCTCGAGGTGCGACGTGGCGAGCGCTTCGTGCTCGTGGGCCCGTCCGGCGCCGGGAAGACGACACTCCTGCGCGCGATCGCCGGATTTGGCGACCTAGTTGAAGGAGGCATCGAGATTTCCGGTCGCGACGTGACCGGGGTCCCAACGGAGAAGCGCAACGCCGTCTATATGCATCAGTCGCCCGTCCTCTTTCCCCACCTCTCGGTTTTCGAGAACGTCGCGTTTCCTCTTCGAGTTCGGCGGACACCCGCGAGCGAGATAGCCTCGCGCGTTGGGAACTCACTGGACGCGATGCGGCTCACGGGCCTGGCGGCCCGCATTCCACGAACGCTTAGCGGCGGTCAGCGGCATCGCGTTGCGCTTGCGCGGGCGATCGTGGCGAGGCCGGATCTGCTGCTTCTGGACGAACCGTTGGCTGGCCTTGATCCCGCGCTCAAGAGCGAGGTACGCGAAGCTGTTCGCGAAGCACACGGGCAGTACGGTCCTGCCTTCGTTCTCGTCACTCACGATTTCGCGGACGCTGCTCTGATCGCAGACCGGATCGGAGTGCTGATCGACGGCCAACTCGCGCAGGTCGCGACTCCGTCGGAGTTGTTCGCGCGGCCGGCGTCGCTCCGTGTGGCCCGGTTTCTCGCCGTGGCTAACGAGATTCCGGGTCACGCCGATGGCGCTGGCGGTTTTCGCTCGGCGCTGGGTACGCTCGGAGGCGTGTGCGACGGCCTGCCATCAGGACCGGCCCTCGCTGTCTTCAGGCCGGCCGGCGTGCGGATCGGCGGGAATAACGGGTTTCCAGGGCGGGTATCGGCAATTCGCGTTCGTCCCGAGCACACCACGATGATGATGTCGACGGTTGTAGGCCCGATGGAGGTCGCACTGCCGGCGAGCTTCGAAGGTCCTTCAAAAGGCGACGAGCTGACGATGTCGCTCGATCCTCGGCAGGTCGTCGTGTTCCCATTGGACGCGAGAGAGTAACGGCTTCGGGGGAAGGCCAACCGAAAACGTCACTGGTGAGAGACGCCAGAAGCATACTCGCGCCGGTGCCTCCGTCTTCTCTAGCCCGTGTATTTCTTGGTTCCGTCGTTCGGCACTCCTTTCGAAGCGGGGGGCCGAGCTCCGAGCCAATCTGTATATTCAAGAACGATGACGGCCTCAGCGATCCCGGTCAGCCAGATGTTCGGCGATCGTTATACCATCGAGCGCGTGCTCGGCCAGGGCGGCATGGCAACCGTGCACCTCGCCGAAGAGCGAAAGCATCGGCGCAAGGTCGCCATAAAGATTCTCAGAAGGGAGCTGAGCGCCTCCGTCAGCGCAGCGCGTTTTCTGAGAGAGATTGGGATCGCGGCCCGTCTCTCCCATCCGCACATCGTGCCGCTCATAGATTCCGGCGAATCGCACGGCGTACTGTACTACGTCTCGCCTTTCGTTCCAGGCGGCTCGCTTCGCGATCGACTCGATCGCGAGAAGCCGCTCCCGGTTGACGACGCGATCCGAATCGCTACCGAGATCGGTGCCGCGCTCGACTACGCGCACCGCAACGGCTTCGTACACCGCGACGTCAAACCGGCGAACATCCTCTTCGCCGACGGCCACGCACTGCTCGCTGATTTCGGCATTGCCTACATGTGCGCGGCATCGGGCGCGGAGGCCCTGACCCAGGGTGGTCTTGCAGTAGGAACGCCCGAATACATGAGTCCCGAGCAAGCGGCGGGCGAAAGCGAGATCGGCAATCCCGGAGACATCTACTCGCTCGCGTGCGTCGTCTACGAAATGCTGGCGGGGGAACCTCCACTGCGCGGAACGAGCGCGCGTTCGACGATGGCGAAGCAGGTAACAGAGCGGCCGCGCCCGCTCCGGGCGCTACGGCCCGATGCGCCAGGTGGCGTAGACCAGGTGCTTGCTCAGGCGCTGGCGAAGGATCCGGCCCAGCGCTTTGCGACTGTATCGGAGTTCATCTCTGCTCTCCGGCGCGGAAAGCGGTCGCCAGCTCCGCGATCAGCCGCCGCAATACGCAGCATCGCCGTTCTCCCGTTCGTCAACGCCAGCCCGGACGCCGACAACGAGTACCTGAGCGACGGCATCACCGACGAGCTGATCAACGCACTCGCAAAGGTGGATGGCCTGAGAGTCGCGTCACGCACCTCCGTGTTCGCGCTCAAGGGGAAGCCGCTCGACGTCCGCGCGATCGGAGCGCTACTCGAGACTTCGGAAGTGCTCGAGGGGACGGTGCGCCGCTCGGGCCAGAATCTCAGGATAACGGCGCAGCTCACGTCGGCCGCGGACGGCCGTCTTGTCTGGTCGCGCCGGTACGATCGGGAGCTCGACGACGTGTTCGCGATCCAGGACGAGATCGCGCGCACGATCGTGACGACCCTTCAGGCGAATTCTTTCGGTGATAGCACTGAACCGGCGCCCGTGACATCGGCGCCACCGATCATCGGGAGCGTTGCGGCACCGCCCCTCGTGAGCGATTTGGGGCGTGGAAAGGTCGACCAGTTCACCGCGCTCGATATCCTTTTGGAGAACATGACCAGCCAGCGCACGGAGAATGTCCACGCATACGGGCTCTATCTCCGCGGCCGCTACGCGTGGAACAAGCGCACGCAGGAAGGAGTCTCCGAGGGCATCCAGTATTTCGAGCAGGCAATCGCTGCCGATCCGAACTACGCGCTGGCTTACACCGGGCTCGCTGATTCATACGCACTTCACGTCGACTACCGCAACGTTCCCGTCCATGAGGGCTTCGAGCGTGCGAAGTTGTACGCTCGAAAAGCGCTCGAGCTCGACGACTCGGTGGCCGAAGCACACGCGTCGCTGGCGTGGAGTCTTTTCATATACGACTGGGACTGGGACGGCGCGACACGTCAGTTTCGCCGCGCGATCGAGATCGATCCGCGTTACGCCACGGCTCATCAGTGGTACAGCTTTCTGCTCGCGTCGCGGGGCCGGCTGGAGGAAGCATTGGTTGAGGCGCACACCGCCCAGGAGCTCGATCCGGCCTCGGTCTCGGTGCGTCGCAGTCTGGGCTATGTCTATCTCTACGCGCGGAGGTACGAGCAGGCGAGCTACCATTTGACGCGGGCGATAGCAATGAATCCAACCGCCGAGGAGAGCTATCGTGTGCATGGGCTCATCCTCGCGCTGGACGGGCAGATTGCTGAAGCCGAGCGCGTGCTGGGCGAAGCGCTCGAGCTCGCGGGAGAGGGAACGTACTCAAAGGTGACGCTCGCCTACGCGCTTGCGAAGGGCGGAAACTCGAGTTACGCCAGTGAACTACTGAAAGAGCTGACGGCCAAGCTCGAGCGCGACTACGTCTCACCTGTCGAGCTTGCGACGCTGCACATCGCGCTCGGCGACGCGCAGGCCGCCATTGACTGGGCCGACCACGCCTATGAAGAGCGGCGCGGATGGGTTGCATATCTCGGTGTGCATCCGGTGGTCGATCCGCTGAGAGGCGTGCCGCGGTTCGAAGCGCTCATGGCAAAGGTCGGGGTAGCCGGTCAGAGCGTGACGGCGTTACGGCCGGATTCTCCCTGATCGCGGCGGCAGACCCGACAGTCGCCGAAGGCCGGCCCACCCTCGTCCGTGCGATCGGCCGGTGGGCGCTAACCGCCGCCGTCATCAACAGCGTAATCGGCAGCGGCATATTCGGGATGCCGGCACCGCTCGCCGGGTACCTCGGCGCGTCGAGTCCATGGGCGGTCTTACTCGCGGGGGCGGGCATCTTTGTCATCGTGCTCTGCTTCGCCGAGGTCGGGAGCCGCTTCGACCAGGCCGGCGGCCCTTATCTTTACGCGCGCGAAGCATTTGGATCGGCGGCCGGTTTCCAAGTGGGATGGCTTCACATCCTCACGAGAATGCTCTCCGGTGCGGCCGTGCTGAATGTACTGGTCTCGTACCTGGCAGCGCTGGCGCCGGCGGCCGGAACGCCGCTCGGACGCACAATCACGATGACTGTGGCGACCCTTTTCGTGACGGCTGTGAATCTCGGTGGAGTTCGCCAAGCCGCATGGACAGTGAGTCTCTTCACCGTTGCCAAGCTGCTGCCACTGCTCGGGCTGATCGCAATCGGCATGTTCAAACTCAACGGCGATGTGCTCGCCGCACAGACCGTCAGCGAACCTAAGTGGACCGATGCCATCCTGTTGCTCGTGTTCGCGTACGGCGGCTTCGAGTCGGGGATCATTGCAGCCAGCGAAACGCGCGATCCCAAACGTCACACCGCTTTCGCCCTGATAGCGGCGATGCTCTCCGTGACGGCTATCTACTGTCTGCTGCAGCTCGTCGTCGTCGCGGTGCTCCCGAATGCGGCGAGCAACACCGTGCCCGTTGCGGCGACGCTTCGCGAGCTTCTCGGGCCGGTCGGATCTACAGTCGGCAGCCTGGCGGTTGTGATTTCCGTATACGGGTGGCTCACAGGTTTCGCGCTGATGACCCCCCGTCTGATGTTCTCGATGGCCGAGCGCGGCGAGCTGCCTGCGTTCCTCGCCCGCGTTCATCCTCGGTGGCGTACTCCGCACAACGCGATCGTCGTCAATTCCGCGATCGCACTAGCGCTCGGTCTCGCCGGAAGTTTCGCGCAGATGGCGACATTCTCCGTCATCTCGCGGATCGCGATTTACGCCACCACTTGCGGTGCCCTCATCGCACTCCGCAGGCGGCAGGGTGACGTGTCGGAATTCCGGGTGCCTGGCGGATACGCGGTCGCTCTTTCCGGCATAGCTTTCTGCGTGTGGCTTTTCGCCACACGCAGTCTCGCGCAGGCCTGGTTTCTTCCGGTTGTCATGGCGGTCGGCGCGGCTCTGTGGCTGATCGCTCGCCGACGGGGGGAAAACGATGAGTGATCAGACCTTGCCGGCGCGTACGAGGCTCCGAATCCTCGATCATTACTCACCGGCGTCGGAAAGCGATTGGGCGAATGACGGATTAGAAACGGAGGAGATTCATGAGAAGATCGCCGGACCATGACCCGCTCTACGGCAATTGCTCCTCGGCGTGCGCGCGTTAACCAGACAGGGAGATAAATCCGATGTCACCTCTTCGCTCTCGTATTGCGCTGTTGCCATTCGCCGCGTTCGCGGCTTCGTCCGATCTCGCCGCGCAGCGGCCGGGAAGACCCCTGATAGAAAATGTCGCTCGAGCGATGGGCGGACGCGATCGCGTTCTCGCCGTCCGGACGCTCGTCATCGAGGGCACGGGAGACAACTTCAACCTCGGTCAGAACCCCTCCCCGGAGGCGGTGCTTCCAAGGTACGAGGTGACGGAATTCCGCCGGTCGATCGATTTCGCCGGACGGCGGTGGCTTCAGGACCAGACCCGCGTGCCGCGCTTCACCACCGGCAACACCGCGCCTCAACGCCAGCGCAGCGGATATGACAGCGTCGCCTTCAACATTGCCGCCGATGGAACGGTGGCCCGCGGATCCGCGCGCGCCGACGTTGACCGCGCGAACGAGCTCCTCCACCATCCCATCGGATTCATCCAGGCTGCTCTCGCGCCAGGCGTGGAGCTGACCGAACATGCGCGGGTCTCCGGCCTTCGCCACGTTCGGATGAATGCGGGCGGCAACAAGCTCGCGATGTTCATCGAACCGCGTACCAGCCTGCCCGTGCGCATCGAGAAGGTCGGAGCGCACGCGATGCTCGGAGACGTCGTAATCGAAACCCGGATGTCCGATTGGCGCATGGTAGACGGCATCCGTCTGCCGATGCGAATCGCTCAGTGGATCGACGGTCGATGGCCGCTTTCCGATCTGCAGCTCAAGTCGGCGAGCTTGAACGCCACCTTGAGTGACATAGGCGTCACGCCCGAAGTAAGGGCGGCTCAGCCGCCGGCGGTGGCGGTGAACGTGACGGCCGATTCGATTGCTCCTGGCGTGTGGTATCTCACAGGGGGATCACACCACAGCGTTGCGATAGAAATGCGCGACCACCTCGTGCTTGTCGAGGCGCCCTTGAGCGATGCGCGCACTCTAGCCGTGATCCGGAAGGCGCGCGAGCTGCGGCCCGACAAACCGCTGCGTTCGGTAATCAACACGCATCATCACTTCGACCATGCCGGCGGCATTCGCGCGGCGATCGCCGAAGGGCTGACGGTGGTCACACACGCCGGTAACGCGAGGTTCTTCGAGGGTCTCGCGCGGCGCCGGCACTTCGTCGTCGAAGATGCGCTGGCGAAATCACCGCGGCCGGCGCGCATCGAGAGGGTTGAAGGAAAACGAATTCTGACAGACGGCTCGCGGTCGGTCGAGATCCACCACATCAGCGGCAACCCCCACGCTGGCACGTTCCTGATGATTTACCTGCCCGCCGAGCGGATTCTCATTGAAGCCGACGCGTACAATCCGCCTGCGGCGAACACGACGCCAGGCCCGGCACCGTTCGCGCCGAATCTCGTCGAGAACATCGACAGGCTCGGGCTGCGCGTGGATCGTGTCGTGCCAATTCACGGTGGGATCTTCACGATGGGCGATCTTCGGGCTGCGGCACTGCGCAAATAAGACGATCTGACGAATAGGAGCGGACCAAGTGCGGACAATCAAGACTTAGAGTCCCGTCCCATATCCGTTCGCATCCGTCAAATCGTTGTCAACAGGTCAGGGAATCGGCCGCGGTCTTGGCCACGGCCAGGGCCAGGGATCGGGCGAGCGGCCCCCCGCCAAGCCGCGAATAGCGGCTTCGCGGACCTGCGGATCGCCCGACTCCAGAAGATCGGTCAACGCGGCCACCGATCGTTCTCCCGATTTCATCAGGGCTCGGATGAGACCGCGACGAACCCTGTCGCTTTTTTCCTGACGAAGCGCGGTGCGAATTGCGGGAAGACCGGCGCTGTCGGCGATCTGCCCGAGTGCCCACGCCGCCTTGAGCCGCGTGTCCTCGCTATCGTCGCGCAACACCTGAAACAGCGCGGCCGGTGCTCTGCCGCCACGCTGGAGTTGCCCGATCGCCCATGCCGCCGTACCGCGGACCCGCGAACTGCGGTCGCTGCCGGCAATCGCGGAGAGAGCATCAACCGCTGCCCGGTCTTCGACCTGCGCGATTGCCCACACCGCGGTTTCGCGGACTCGGTCGTCTGCGTCACGCCGCCCTGCCGCGGCGAGGGCGGCTGACGCGCCGCGACTCTCGATACTACCCAGCGCCCACGCCGCCATTTCACGCACGCGCGGATCGCGGTCCTGGGCGAGAACGCCGCTCAGCGCCTCGACACCTTCTCGCGCTTCGAGCTTACCGAGAGCCCATGCGGCCGCTCGCCGAACCGACGCCGCGTCGTCCTGCCGGATTACTCGGATGAGCGCCGACGTAGCGATCGTCGAGTCGATTCTGCCCGCTGCGATGACTGCCGCCTCGCGTACCTTCGCTTCGCTGTCGCGAAAAAGTTCGAGCAGCGGTGAAAGCGCGCGTCCGGCTTCCATTCGACCGAGCGCCCACGCCGAGTTCGCGCGCACGCCTGTGACTCCATCACGCAACGCGCGGAGGAGGGGTTCGACGGCTGCCGCCGGCTCGACGATTCCGAGCCCAAGTGCCGCGATCTCGCGCAGCGGAGCCGACGACGACGCGAGACGAGCGATGAGGCCGCTGGCCACACTCTCGTTCCTGCTGCGTCCCAGCACACGCACTGACAGCTCGCGCACGCATGCATCTTCCGACCCCAGACCTTCGAGCAACAGCTCGATGTCCGCCTGGGAAAGGCCCGAACCCTCGAAATCATCGCCTCGATTCGAGACTGCTGCCGCGAGCGGCGTCGAGGGCGCGTCGCTCCAGTCGCCCCATCCGAAACCCCGCACCGCCTGCGATGCGAGCGAACAGATCATTGCCGGCGCACCGCGCGCCGATGTGAGCAGCGCTCGGACGTCGAGCGGCGCGCGATCGTCGCTCGGGCCGCGTGCCTCCATCATCGCACTCTCTGCAGGAGCGACGGAGCCACTCGCGAAAATCGCGGGTCCTTCGGTGGTCAGCATAACAGCAGCTACTATCAATCCGGTTGTTCCGAACATGATGATTCCTCGCGAGTGGCGCATCCTGGGCTATCAGGGATAAGGGTAAGTTGAAAAATCAGCACTAAGCTCCAAAGAACGGGCGCGCCGCAAGCATCTCGGCGCGCCCGGTTAGAACGCGCTGCTCAGGGGAACGGGCGCGGTTCCGGCCACGGCCATGGCCACGGACCAGCCGCATTCCCGCCGGCCAGTGCGCGAACGGCCATCGTGCGAATCCGCTGATCGCGTGAATCAAGCAACCCTCGAATCGCGTCGACCGAATGTTCCCCGATCGCCGCGAGCGCGCGGATGTAAGCGAGCTGAAGATCCTTGTCTGTCTCGATGCGCAAGGCGGCGTCGAGTGCGGCAACCGTGTTGCGATCCTCGATCTGGTAGAGAGCCCACGCCGCGAGCTCGCGCGCCTTCGGATCGCGATCCTTGAGCATGTCCACCAATGGACGCGGCGCCTCGCGGGGTTCGACGTGCCCGAGCGCCCATGCAGCGCGGCGGCGAACCGATACGTCCGCGTCGCCGAGTGCAGCCGCGAGCGCCGCTGTAGCATCGCGGTCGCCCACATGCCCAAGCGCCCACGCGGCGATGCCGCGAACCTTTGGTTCGGAATCTCCGCGAAGCGCCGCCGACAGCGATTCTATCACTGTTGAATTCCCGTCCTCGCAATTCGACATCGCCCATGCCGCCATCTCACGAACGGAAGCATTTGCGTCGCGCCGAAGCGCGCTCGACAATGCGGTGATCGCAACCGGCGACTCGGCGAATTCGGACAATCCCCACGCCGCAATACGGCGGAGCGATGCACTCGTATCGCTGCGCAGCACGTTCGCGAGTAGAACCGGCCGGTCGTCGGCACGTCCCTGCGCCGAGCGCGCGCTGGCGCTTTCGTTCAGCCGCTGAAACGCCGCAGCAACCTGGTCTGTCAGCTTGGTTCTAGCGACCTCTCGATTTGTCTCTGGGGCAACGGTCTCTGTCGCCTGCGTGACGTTCGGAACGATTCCTGCGCCGACCTTCGGCGCGCCTGGCTTCAGCGCGACAGCCGCATCCGACTTTGCTTCGACCATCGCGTCGTCCTTCGAATCGGGAACATCTGCGGGAAGCGAATGATCGGGGGCGCTCGGCGTACCGAGCTCGATGTTCGTCGCAATCGTCTCGCTGCCCCGATCGGCGCGCGGAGCCGGCGCGGCCGCGCCGACGACGATTGATATCAAGGCCAGCGATGCGATCAGCGCTGCCGACTGACGGCGGCCAGGACTCGAGTGGCGGAGCTCGGGGTCGAGAATCGCGAGCATGCGGCCCTCGAACTCCTTGCGGCGAGCCATTGCAAGCGCGACGGCCGGAGTTGTGTCGCGCCTCACCGATGTCACGATGTCCAGGAGATGCTCGGCGTAGTCACTGGCGCGCGCCCCGCAGGCGAGCGCGAGGTCGTCGCAGGCTCGCTCGCTCTCGGAGCGAAGCTGCTTCGCGGCGGTCCACACAAGCGGATGGAACCAGTATAGCGCGCACGCAATGCGTCCCAGGGTATGTCCGACGAGATCGTGACGCCGGACGTGCGCCAGTTCGTGCAGCAGCACCGCGCGGCGGCGATCGGGGCTCCACGCATCACACTCGGCCGGCAGCACGATCGTGGGCTGAAACAGTCCGCAAGCGAACGGCATCTTCGCCTCCTCGCTGCGGAGCAGGCGCGGTGGTTCGTCGAGGGATAGCCGGTCGGAGACCTCCCACAGTGGCGTGAGCCAGTCCTGGGTCTCGAGCGGCCGTGCTGCGCGAATGATCCGCCGAACAGCTAGTGCACTATAGCCAAGCGACCCGGTGATGATGGCGACAACGCCTGCCCACAGGATTACCAGCACAGCGAACGGGGTCAGCGAGCGTACACGGTCGAGAACGTTCCAGCTTCCGGGTACATCGCGGGCGTCGCCGGAGAGTTTGGTAGCATCGGCGACACCGTTGGCACGCGCAGGTGCTGAGGTCGCCGCGCCCGGCGGGTTTTCGTCGACGGTTTTTCGGAAGCGGAGGATTCGTTCAATTGCGAGCCAGCTGGCAACGCGGCGACCACCGGCGGAAGAACCTCGAGACGAAGTGGTGCCCACGCCGAGAGCGCCGGAACGAGGAGCAGAGCTCCGAGCGTGACCAGCCAGACGAGGTGCCGCGCCCCTGCCGACGCACGCCGCATCGCGAGAGTGATTCCAAGCGCGGCGAGCAGAATCACCGTTGCCTTCGCCAGCAGGATCACCATCGATACGTTGAACGACGGGAACGCGATCAGATCGGCGAGATTTGCCTGTATCATCTGATTTACCTCCCGCTCTGCCGAGCGCGGCGGATCGTGTCGCGAAGCCGCTTGACCTCGGCATCGTTGATATCGACGTCGGACATCCTGAGGAGGGCTGTCACTGCCTGCTCCGGTGAGTCAGCGAAATAGGTTCGGACAACGTGAGCCAGCACGTCGTCGCGCGCTCTCTCGGTGGATTCGGCAGGGTAGTACACGTAGCGGGGGCCGTCTTCCTTATGCCGTATCAACGCCTTCTCACCGAGGATGCGGAGAACCGATCGCACGGCGGAGTATGTCGGCGGATCAGGGAGGTCGCCCATGATCTCGGCGACCGTCGCGCCGTTCCGCCGGTGGAGGATGTCCATGACCTGTCGTTCGCGGCGCGAGAGTGCAGGCGAGTCGGTCTTGTTCTTCAGGAGAGCGGAGGCCATCGGAATCGGGTTGGGGATTATGAGATCGAAGCTGGCGGATGATGCTGAAATATCACCCGTGCTGAATTTTCAACAGCAACCCCCGATTGTCAAGGGCGGGTTTTTGAGCCATATGGATTCGGCATGAACTTGCGACTCCCGGTCCGGGCGGCGGCCTTCTTGATTCTCTCTTCGTGCGCGACGGCGTCGGCGCCCACCGCCGGGTCGGAAGCCGCCGTAGCCAGCGCCAGAGGGACGGAGGCTCAGGCTCGTCCAAATATCGTGTTCATGTTCGCGGACGACCACGCAGCCCACGCGATTTCCGCTTATCGAAGCCATCTCAGGTACGGCGCTCGCCTGCCGGCCACGCCGAATCTCGACCGTCTGGCGCGCGACGGCATGCTGTTCGTCAATGCGTTCGCGACGAATTCCATCTGCGGTCCGGCACGGGCGACCGTGTTCACCGGGCAGTACGGGCATCTGAACGGCGTTCTCACCAACACCATTAATGAGCTCCACCCGGCGACCGTCACGTTCCCCAAGCTGATGCAGGCGGCGGGATACCAGACTGCGCTCTTCGGCAAATGGCACCTCAGGAGCCGCCCTGAGGGATTCGACCTCTACGAGATCCTCGCCGGTCAGGGACCTTACTACAATCCGGTGCTCATCTCCGCAACCGACAGTGTCAGGCACACCGGCTATACGCTCGACATAGTGACCGACCGTGCACTCGCGTGGCTGAGTTCAGCGCGAGACCCGAATCGGCCGTTCATGATGATGCTCCACTTCAACGGTCCGCACCGGTGGTGGGACCCGGGTCCGGATCAGCTCGCGATGTATCGCGATACCCTGTTCGCCGAACCTCCTACGTTCTGGGATTCCGCGGGCGGGCGGGCATCGCCGGCGCGCGATCCGGAGATGAAGATCGCGCTCGATATGAATGCGCGTGACCTCAAGCTCGAGCCGCCGAACAATCTGACGCCCGAGCAGCGGGCGCGCTGGGAGAGCGCATACGATGCGGAGAACGCGAAATTTCGCGCATCCGGACTGCAAGGCGATGAACTCACCCGGTGGAAGTACCAGCGCTACATCGCGGACTACATGCGCGTGGTGTCGGCGCTCGATGCACAGGCGGGTCGCGTCGTTGAGGCGCTCGACAACGCGGGACTCGCCGACAACACTGTCCTGGTCTACACGTCGGACCAGGGATTCTTTCTCGGAGATCATGGCTGGTTCGACAAGCGATGGATGTACGAGGAATCGATCCGGACACCGCTAATCGTTCGCTGGCCGGCCTCGATCGAACCGGGCTCGCGGAATACAGATCTGGTGATGAACCTCGATCTCGCCGAAACGTTTCTCGATCTGGCGGGCGCGCCGATACCTGCATCCATGCAGGGCCGCAGCCTCGTTCCGCTCCTTAAGGGGAAGACCCCGCGCGACTGGCGGAGCGCCATCTACTATCAGTACTTCGAGTATCCTGGATGGCACGCCGTCAGGCGGCAGTACGGAGTGCGAACCGATCGGTACAAGCTCATTCATTACTATGAGACCAGCGAGTGGGAACTGTTCGATCTCGATCGCGATCCCGAAGAGCTGAAAAGCGTCTACGCCGACCGCGCGTACGCGGGGGTCGTTAAGCGGCTCGAAGGAACGTTGCGGGGTCTCCGGCGCCAGTATGCCGTTCCCGATCGCGACCCGGCTCCATACCAGCCCTTCACGCTTCCTCCGGAGTACCAGCGAAGCAATATTCGATTGAAGTGACTCCGGGGTTTGCAACCGGCAACGCAACCAGTTTCGGCACAGCGTTAACACAGATGCACAGATGGAAACCGATGTCACAGATGAAACGGCCAAACCAGGAAAGGATTCGGGAACGACGGTGCGGTAGTGGGCGGTTGTGCAGTTCCCCCCTTTGATCGTTTGCAGTTGTTGTCCCGCCGTCATCCTTGCTCATCTGAGGTCATCTGAGCATCTGTGTTAACGCTGTCAAACCCGACAGTCCGGAGAGCACCGCGCATGTCTCAGCATGCCGAAACGAAGTTCGCAGGTTCGGGAGGCGTCGAGCTGTATGCGCAATCCTGGACCCCGGCCGGCGACACCCACGCTGTTGTACCGATCGTCCACGGCATCGGTGAGCATTCCGGGCGATACGCGAACCTCGTCGAATACCTGACTTCTCATGATTTCACGGTGTTCGGTTTCGACCATCGCGGGCATGGACGGTCGCCCGGGCGGCGTGGTCACGTGGCACGCTGGAGTGAGTATCGGGAGGACATCGCAGCGTTTCTGCGTCTTGCGCGCGAGTCCGCTCCCGGCGTTCCCCTCTTTCTCTTTGGTCACAGCCTCGGCGCACTCATCGTCGTTGAATTCACGCTCCACTACCCGGCCGGGCTGGCGGGGTTGGTCGCCAGCGGCATCCCGATGCAGCCGACGGGGGTCGCCAAACCACATCTTGTCGCCTTTGCGCGTGTGATGTCACGCGTTTGGCCTTCGCTATCGATATCGATGGGCCTCGACGCGGGAGCGCTGTCGCGGGACGAAGGAGTCGTTCAGGCGTATCGCGACGATCGTCTCGTGCATCCGCGTGCCAGCGTCCGGTGGGGTGCAGAGACACTCGCCGCGATAGAAAGGGTGCGCTCGCGCGCCGCCGAGATCCGCCTTCCGCTGCTTCTCCTCCATGGCGAGGCAGACAGGATCAATTCGGTGGAGGGAAGCCGTGAGCTCCTGGCGAGGGTGTCGAGCGTGGACAAGACGCTTCAAGTCTACCCTGGCGGATCGCATGAGCCGCACAACGATCTCTGCAGCCCTCAGGCGGTGAGCGACGTCGAGATGTGGCTCACCCGCCAGCTCGCGGGCAGAGCGCACCGTCTTATGGTGCCGCCGACGTGAAGCTGGCATCTTGAGCCCGAAATGACTTCCCGCTTCTGGCTCGCGAGCTACGACGAGGGCGTTCCGGCGAGTCTCGCTCCGTACCCCGATCGAACTCTCCTCGATTATCTCGCGGACAGCGCGCGAGACCATCCGGGGCGGGCGGCCCTTCTGTTCAAGGGCGGCTCGGTCAGCTACCGCGAGCTCGCCCGGTTGAGCGACGCGTTTGCGGGCGGACTCAAAGGCCTTGGCGTGAGGACCGGCGACAGGGTTGCGCTCATTCTTCCCAATTGCCCGCAGTTCATGATCGCGGAGCTCGGCGCATGGAAAATTGGCGCGATCGTCTGCCCTCTCAATCCGACGTACAGCCCGCGCGAGATGGAACAGGCGCTCGCAACAACCGGTGCGCGGGTCGCCGTCGTGCTGAGCCGGTACTACGAAAAGGTGAAGGAGCTCCAGCCGCGGACATCGCTCCAACGAATCGTATCCACGAACATCAAGGAACATCTCCCCTTTCATCTTCGAATCGCTTACACGTTTCTCAAGGAGAAGAAAGAGGGCGATCGCGTGAGCCTGCGGGAGGGGGATGTTTCGATGAGCCGGCTGCTGCTCCGGCACCGGCTCGCGAAGCCGGTTGGTGTCCGCGTATCTCCCGACGACCTGGCCGTAATCCTGATGAGCGGCGGAACGACCGGCACGCCGAAAGGGGTCACCGGACTACATCGCGGAATGGTCATGGCCGGCCTTCAGCTTCGTGCGTGGCTCAGCTCCGCGATCAACGAGTGGGAAGTGATCCTGCTCCCGCTGCCGCTCTTTCACACCTATGGCAATAACGGCGTGCAGAGTCTCGCCCTGATCAACCACAACCCGATTGCGCTGATTCCAAATCCTCGCGAGCTGCGCGACGTGCTGCACGAGATCAACGCAGTCAAGCCGGCCTTCGTGTGTGCGGTGCCGACGCTCCTCAACGGACTCATGAACCATTCGCTGGCGCGCGAGGGCAAGGTTGACTTCAGTCCGATCAAGCTGTGCTTCTGCGGCGCCGCGCCTCTCATGGCAGAGACGCGCAAGCGGTTCGAGGAGCTCATTGGCGGCGTCGTCGTCGAGGGATACTCGCTCACCGAGGCCCAGATGGCCGTGATCGCCAACCCCGTGAGAGGGGAAAAGAAAATCGGCTCGGTGGGATTACCGCTGCCGGATGTCGGCGTCCGTATTCTCGATACGGAGGATGGAAGAACGCCGGTTACGCGCGGCGAAGTCGGTGAGATTGTCCTGCACGCACCGCAGCTCATGGTGGGATATTGGGACAGGCCGGAAGAGACCCGCGAGATGCTCCGCACGAATGAGCTGGGCGAGCGCCTGCTTTTCACCGGCGACCTTGGGTACCTCGACGAGCAGGGCTATCTCTTTATCGTCGACCGCAAGAAGGATCTGATAAAGACGAGCGGATACCAGGTGTGGCCGCGCGAGATCGAGGAAGTTATCGCTGCTCATCCCGCCGTCGCCGAGGTCGGCGTTGCTGGCCTGCCAGACCAGATGCGCGGCGAGAGCGTGAAGGCATGGGTCGTTCTTCGTCCCGGAATGAAGGTCGGCCGCGCCGACATGAAACTCTATTGCCGCGAGCACCTCGCACCCTACAAAGTGCCGTCGTCCTTTGAGTTCGTGGACGACCTCCCGAAATCAGCCGCCGGAAAAGTCCTCCGGCGCGTGCTTCGCCAGCAGGAGCTCGCCGAGACATGACATCAATCCTCGGTTTTACGCTGGAATCGCCCGCCTTTCCTGCTTGCTTCCCTTTCTTGTCTTTCTCTGTGCCCCGGTGCCTCTGTGGCGGCTTTTGTGTCGTGCTCGTCACGGTATCCGGATGTGCTTCGACGCAGCGCCAAACAAGCGAGTCTCCTCTCGCGCCGGGAACGCAGGCAATCTCATTCCTCGGCGACACTCTGCGTACCTTCCCGCTGGCGGCGGAAACGCGAGTTCGCTATGAGGCCCAGCTCGCGCTTGCTCGCGCGTCATACGACCGTGCCCCAGCAAACGCCGACTCCATCATCTGGCTCGGCCGGCGTCTGGCCTACCTCGGCCGCATTCGCGAGGCGATCGACGTTTACACCCGCGGCATCGCCATTCACCCGGACAACCCGTGGCTCTACCGCCATCGCGGACACCGGTATATCACCGTGCGCGAACTGCCTCGAGCGGTCGCCGATTTCGAGCGTGCGGCACTTCTCGCTCGTGGCATGCCTGACGAGATAGAACCCGACGGCCAGCCGAATGCTCGTAACATCCCGATAGGCACCCTTCACTCGAACATCGATTACCATCTGGCCCTCGCCTGGTACCTCGCCGGAGACTACGCGAAGGCCCTGCCCGTGTATCGGCGCGAGCTCGCCCGCGCGGGCAACGACGACCGCCGCGTGTCGATCGCGCACTGGCATTACATGGCACTGCGTCGACTCGGCCGCACCGATGAGGCGGCCCAGGTGCTCACGCCGATCAACCGGCAGATGAACGTGATAGAAAACGATACGTACCTGCGGCTGCTTCTCATGTACAAGGCGGACCTTCCCCCCGATTCACTCCTCGCCGCAAGCAGTGCCAGCGAGATGTCCGTCACCGATGCTACTGCGGCATACGGTGTCGGGAACTGGCACCTTTACAATGGTCGTCCCGCGGAGGCCGAGCGGATTTTCAGACGGATCGTGGCCGGTGGCCAGTGGGGCGCCTTCGGATACATCGCGGCGGAGGCCGAGCTCGCGCGCATGCGTTCGAAGCCGCGATGAAGCGCACCGCGAAAACGGGAAACCCTTCGCCCGCCAAGCCCGTGTTCTTTCCGACCCCGAAAAAGTTTCGCGCGTGGCTCGCCCGCCATCACGCGTCGGCCACCGAGCAGTTGGTCGGTTTTCACAAGAAAGGCTCGGGTCTGCCGAGCATCACTTGGCCGGAATCAGTCGACGAGGCGCTCTGCTACGGTTGGATTGACGGCATCCGCAAGTCGCTCGGCGAAACGAGCTATGTGATTCGCTTCACGCCGCGCAGGAAGGGCAGTATCTGGAGCGCGGTGAATGTCGGCCGCGTGGCAGCGCTTTCCGCCGAAGGACGCATGCGCACCGCCGGCATTCGCGCGTTCAAGCAGCGCACGGACAGCAGGACCGGCGTATACGCGTTCGAGCAGCGGGGCGAAGCTACGCTGGGCCCTGCATTCGAGCGCATCTTCAAGGCCGACAAGAAGGCGTGGGAATTCTTTCAATCGCTGCCGTCCGGGTATCGCCGAACGGCGAGCTGGTGGGTGATCAGCGCAAAGAAGGAAGAGACACGCGCGAAGCGACTGGCCAAGCTCATCGATGATTCGGCGAACGGGCGATCCATCAGCCAGCTCCTGCGGCCCGCGGGCGCGAAATCGCGATGACCTCGCTCGAGTCCTCCCGCAGGCATCTGGCATCCGACAACTGGTCGGGCGTCCACCCTGAGGTGATCGCTGCACTCGCGGCTGTCAACACCGGCCACCTTCCCTCATACGGTCACGATGACTACACGGAATCGATCCTCGACCGGCTGAAGTCCGTGTTCGGGAAGGACACAGAGATTTTTTTCGTGTTCACCGGCACCGGCGCGAACGTACTGGGGCTCCAGTCGCTGACCCGTCCGTACAACTCCGTCATTTGCTCCGAGACGGCGCACATCCACACCTCCGAGTGCGGAGCCGTCGAGAAGCACTCGGGATGCAAGCTACTAACTGTCGCGAGCTCCGATGGAAAAATCGATCGCGATGGCATCGCCGCTCATCTTCACGATTTCGGCAACGACCACAGCGTGCAGCCGAGCGTGGTTTCCATCTCGCAGGCAACCGAGTACGGAACGGTCTACACGCGCGATGAAGTCCAGGCGATCGCGGCCTTCGCGCACGATCACGGGCTCAAGCTGCACATGGACGGAGCCCGTCTCGCCAATGCGGCCGCACACCTCGGGTTGTCGCTCCGCGATGTCTCGGGTGATGCGGGAGTGGACGTGCTCTCGTTCGGCGGCACCAAGAACGGGCTAATCGCCGCCGAAGCGGTGGTGTTCTTCGATTCCGAGCTCGGCAGGGATTTCAAGTACCGGCGGATGCAGGGCATGCAGCTCGCGTCAAAAATGCGGTTCATCGCCGCGCAGTTCGACGCGCTCTTCACCAACGATCTCTGGCTCCGCAGCGCCACCCACGCCAACCGTCTGGCAACGCTGCTGGGGGAGCGGCTCTCGGCAGTTCCCGGATTTCGCGTGACGCAGAAAATCCAGGCGAACGAGGTGTTTGCCTTTGTGCCGAGGGAGCATATCGCTAGCCTTCAGGATGATTGCTTCTTTCATGTGTGGGACGAAGCGGCATCGGAGGCACGCTTCGTAACGTCCTTCGACACGACAGAGAACGACGTCAATTCCTTCGCCGCAGCCGCAGGAAGGATCGCGGCGGGCATGAATCAGAATGGTTAAACCTCGGAGCGGGAATGGATCTGAAGAACGCAAAGGCGCTCGTCACCGGCGGCAGTTCCGGGATCGGGTATGCCACGGCTCAACTGCTTCGCGATCGCGGTGCTGCGGTCGCGATCTGCGGGCGGAAGTCGGACGCGGTCGAGCAGGCCGCATCGGAGCTGGGGGCGGTCGGCATCGTCGCCGACGTATCGCGCGAGGATGACGTCACGCGGATGGTCGCCCGTGTGATCGCCGAGCTCGGCGACTACAATGTTCTCGTCAACAATGCCGGCTTCGGCCACTGGGCGCCACTAGTGGACACCGAGGCAGACGACTTCCGCCGCGTGTGGGAGACCAACGTGTTCGGCGCGATGCTCGTGGCGCGCGAATCAGCGCGGCACTTCGTGTCGCGCAACACGGGAAACATCGTCAACATCGCGTCAACCGCCGGGCTCAAGGGCTCTGCTGGCGGGACTTCCTACGTGTCCACGAAGTTCGCGCTCGCGGGAATGACACAATGCTGGCGGGCCGAGCTGCGCAAGAACAATATCCGCGTGATTCAAGTCAATCCCAGCGAGGTTCAGACCAACTTCTTCGTGACCTCAGGCCGTATCGCCCGCGCAACCGATCCCTCGAAGCTCCAGTCCGACGACATCGCGCAGACGATCTGTGGAATGCTGGAGATACCGGATCGCGGTTTCGTGACCGAGGCCACGGTATGGGCGACTAATCCCAAGGACTAAAAAACGAACTACCGAACTTAGAACCACCAGGCTGCCGGCGGCCGGCTCGAAGAGGCGCTGCCTGCGGCCGGCTCAACCAGAACTGCTGGAAAGCGATCAAGCGCATTAGCAGATCATGGATCTAAAGTTGAGACTCGCTGCCCGGTCCAACATCCGTCGTTCTGGTCGAGCCCGTAGCGGGTAGCGCCGTTTGTGGCCGGCAGCTGGCAGCAAGGTAGTTCTACGTTCCGTTGTTCCCCCCGAGTCCGAACCGCTCCCGCGCCGCATGCACGATCAGAGCGGCAGCGCCCTGAGTGCCGAGCCATTCGGTGTTCACCGAAAGGTGATAGTTCTCGTGGGCGCGCCATGCGCGGTTCCAGTATTTGCGCACCCATTGTTCACGCTGCTCGTTCGTCTCGTCCACCAGCTTCGCCGCCGCCTCCTGGTCGATCCGGTCTCGGACCATCGACCGCGCGATGAGCGCCGAGCGCGAAGCGTAGCAGAACACGTGCAGCGCATCGGTTCGCGCGGCCAGCATGGACTGCGCGCCTCGCCCGACGAGAACCAGTGGGCCGCGCGCGATTGCCTCCTCGACGATGTGGCGCGTGACTTCCACCAGTTGATCGTCGGTGGGCGGACGCAAACCGGCGGCGATCGGCGTCAGCCATTCCTGCGAGCCGAGCGCCATCGCATCAACCAGGCGCTCCACCAGAGATGGCACGCGCTCTTCGCGCGCGGCGATCTGCGACGGTGTGACGCCGAGGCGTACCGCGACAGCATCCACTACCGCATTGTCGAGTAATGACCAACCGAGCGCGTGGGCAACCAGCGCGGCGACCTCCGATCCGCCGGAGCCGTAGAGCCGGGAGACCGTGACTATCGACACTCAGTCCTGGAATGGGCGCCGGCGCTTCTCCTCGATCGAACGGCTGTAGAGACCGGTATCGGTGCGTGAGATCTTCCGGCGGGCGACGAGCGATTCGAGGATCAGCTCGCACGCCCCGGCAACCACAGGCGCGTCGCTCATTCTCGCGAGGCCGGTGAACTCCACGAGCGAGATGAGGCTCGGCACCGTGCTGAACCCTTCGACGACGGCGTCCGCCGCGACGTCGTCGCTGACCTGGAGGGCGCCGCCAGCGTCAAACCACATTATCACTTCGTCCGCGTTGATGCCGCCCGCTCGCTCCTGAAACGTCGAATCTGCGGCACGCCTGATCAGCTCGCGGGCGATGTTGTGCCCGCCGACGAGCTCGCCTTCGTACTCGAGCTCGATCTTTCCTGTGATTGCCGGAAGCGCAGCGTAGATGTCGCCGATGCGCGGCACGATCTCGCGCTCGCCGGTAAGAATTGATCGCCGCTCCGCGTTCGACACGATGTTCTCCATTACCGTGATCGGCATTCGCTGGGAGACGCCCGACCGCCGGTCGATGCGCTTGTCGGTGCGCGCCTCGAACGCGATTCGCTCCACCACCTCGGCGATAAAGTCGGGCACGCGAATCTCCCGCGCATCGCGATCCGTCCACGCCTCCTGCCCGGTGATCGCCATGCCGATCTCGACGGTTTCGGGGTAGTGGGTCATGATCTCGCTGCCGATGCGGTCCTTGAGTGGAGTGATGATCTTGCCCCGCGCCGTGTAGTCCTCAGGGTTGGCGGTGAAGCAGAGGAGGACGTCGAGTGGCAGGCGCACGGGGTAGCCTTTGATCTGGACGTCTCCCTCCTGCATGATGTTGAACAGGCTGACCTGCACCTTGCCGGCGAGATCTGGCAGCTCGTTCAGCGCGAAGATGCCGCGGTTGGCTCGCGGCAGCATTCCGTAGTGAATCGTCAGTTCGTCGGACAGCACGTGTCCGCCGCGCGCGGCGCGGATGGGATCTACATCGCCGATGATATCGGCCACTGTGACGTCGGGAGTCGCGAGCTTCTCCACGAACCTGCTGTCGCGATCCAGCCAGTCGATCCGCGTAGCGTCTCCGCATTCCTCGAGCATTCCACGCGCGAACTTGGAAATCGGCGCGAAGGGATTGTCGTTGACTTCGCTGCCGGCGACGATAGGGATCGCGTCGTCGAGAAGCGTCGTCAGCGCTCTGAGAATCCGCGACTTGGCCTGCCCGCGAAGTCCCAGGAGAATGAGATTGTGGCGCGAGAGCAGCGCGTTCACGATTTGCGGCATGACGGTGTCCTCGTATCCCACAACTCCTTCGAAGAGGAGGAACTGGTCATCGTCGCGATCGAGGCGTTTTAGCAGGTTTGCCCGGACCTCGTCTTTTACAGATCGAAGTGCGCGACCTGGTTCGGCCCACGGTGATCTCTTCAGACCACCAAATGTTTCGGGGTAATGCGAAGACAAGGACGCTCTCCGTGCCGATGGATAGAGGGGAGGGGTTAATCTAGCGGCGGGAAAGAGCCGCTACTAGCAATCGTCCAAGCAGGTTAGCTTTATTGGTTACCGTACCTTATTCTCGGACGTCTTGATCAGCAGCCTCAGGTCTTGACAGCTTTTTGGGATGGGGTAACTTTTTTCCGCGCCAACAACGAGCATCGCGATCGCGTGCACCGACCGGCGTTTAACCACGTTGGCCCCCCTCTAAGGAGATCTGGATAATGAAGCGCATTGCTCTCGTCGCCGCTGTTGTCGCACTTGCCGCATGCTCGCCCAAGGATGAGCCCGCTGTCGTCGATACTGGTGCCGCGATGGCCCCGGCTCCGGCAATGATGGACACCGGCATGAGGATGGACACGACGATGATGAAGGACTCGGCCATGATGATGGACACGACGAAGAGATAGTTCTCTCCGTTCTGCCGAAATCCGAAGGGCGCGACTATCCAGTCGCGCCTTTCTCTTGTGCGGCTATCTGCATCGTGCACTCGCCGCCGTCCCATCTCGCGTTGAGAGTCGTCCCCGGGGCGACCTCGCGCCGCACCATCGCCAGCGCGACTCCGCCTTGCCGCGGTGACATCGCCACGCTCCTCACGTCTCCGACAACATTCCCGGCATCGTCAAGCAGCTCCGCGTTCGTCGGCGGAACGGCCGCGCTCACGAAATGCAGTCGGCGCAGAAAGCGGTTTACATGCCCGCGGAAATGCACCCGGGCGACCGTCTCCTGTCCGGTGTAGCAGCCCTTCGTGTACGAGATGGCGCCGAGCGCGTCGAAGTTCGCCTCCTGAGGAATTGTCGCATCGTTCATGTCGATCCCCCATTCGGGGCGCCCCGCCTCGATGCGGGCGATGTCCCACGCCCTCGCCCCGCCCGGGATCGCTCCCCCAGACAGCAAGCGCTCACGCAGCCTGGGCTCAGCCGCGGAAGGCGCGAAGATCTCGTAACCTTCGACATCCACCTCCGTCACACGCACCACCATCTGCCGCGCATCGGCATCGCCCACTCTGATGTGCCCGTACGGCGGAAGGGCTGCGAGCATATCCTCGTCGACACCGGCAACACTCGCAACAAGCTTCCGGGACTTCGGTCCGAACACGCCGAGGTCCCGCGTCTCGGCGGACACGTCACGGTACGGAGCGATTCGGGGATTGATGTATTTGGTAACGATCTCTCGCCAGTTGGACCCGGCGCGCGCGGACGTGTCAGTGATCAGTCCTTCGTCATCGGCGAAAATGCGCAGATCGGCCGCAATCTTTCCTTTGGGGGTGAGTGCCCCCGCGTACTGTCCGTGCCCGGGAGTGAGCGACAGCACATCGTTCGTGACGAGTCCGGTCACAAGCTCCGCCGCCTTTGCGCCCCCGAACCGAATGCGTACGCGGTCGCTACGATCGATGAGCAGCGCGCCCGAGCGCATCGCAGAGTATTCGCTCGCGTCCGTCATACCCGCAATTAAAACGGAGATTTCCGGGAAAGCTACTGGGGTCAGGTACGCGGTAGTCCGGTGCCGGCACCGAACTACCGCTCCGATCCAGCGTACGAAGCATCCAGCAGATCCACAGGGTGTATCGCGCGCGCCTTCGAACCCGAGCGAATCAACCCCGCTCCGATCTGCATCAGACACCCGGGATTGCCCGTTGCGACGAATGGCGCGCCGGTCTCGGCGATATGCGCCAGTTTTGGCGCAAGCACCGCGTCCGACGTTTCGGGCTCGATGAGGTTGTAGATGCCTGCGCTTCCGCAGCAGTTCTCCGCTTCGACAAGCGGAATGAGATCGAGCTCCGGAATCGCGGCCAGCACCGAGAGCGGCTGGGTCACCACTCGCTGCGCATGGACAAGGTGGCAGGGCGCGTCGTATGTCACCCGCAGCGCGAGAGGGCCGCCCCGGGCAGGACCAGCCGCCGCGAGAAGCTCGCTGATGTCCCGCACCCGCTTTCCGACCGACTCTGCACGCTCGCTCCAATCAGGATCGTCGCGGAGCAGGTGGCCGTACTCCTTCATCATCGCGCCGCACCCTGCCGCATTCACCGCGATGAACTCGGCCCCGGACCGCTCGAACGCCGCGGTGTTGCGCCGGGCGAGCCGGCGGGCCGTCTCGAGGTCACCCGCGTGCGCGTGAAGCGCTCCACAGCACTCCTGCTTCGCCGCATCGACAGTGGCATACCCGTTTCTGCGCAGAACACGCTCGGTGGCCCGGTTCGTTTCGCCGAACAGGCCCTCCATCACGCATCCGAGAAGGACGGCCACCTTTCCTCGTGCTCCGGTAGCGCTCGTCGCATATGGATCGCGCTCGAGCGGTGACCCGGTGGAAGCGAGCATCGCCATCGCGAAACCAAGGCGGCCGTTCGCTTTCGCAAGCACTGTCGGGACAGGCGAAGCAGCGAGCAGCCGCGAAAGGAACATCGCCCCACGCAGGAGCAGCCGGTGCGAGAAGACCCAGAGGATCAGTCGCGCGGCAAATGGCGGGCGACGCGCTTCCCGCAATGTTGCCCGCGTCGCCTCGAGGAGATGGCCGTACGGAACGCCCGACGGACACGCGGTCTCGCATGCCCGGCATCCCAGGCAGCGGTCGATGTGCGCATGCACACTGCTGTCGTCCGGAGTGACTGTGCCCTCGAGCAGCGATCTCATCAGGAAGATTCTGCCACGTGGGCTCTCGTTCTCGTCCTCGAGCGCGAGATAAGTTGGACACGCCTGAAGGCAGAATCCGCAGTGCACGCAGGCGTTGATTCCCGGCAGCGCCGCCGCGAGCGGACTGTCCGGGAGCGCGCACGCGGGTCTCGCGTCCGCAGGTGCTCCATCGGTCTCGTCGTCGGTAAACGGAGTGGAGGTGCTCATGCCATGGCGCCGAGTATTCCGGGATTGAGGATGCCGCTCGGATCGAACGCCCGTTTGATGCCCAACGATAAGCGATCGGATACGAAGGTCGGAGCCAGGGAGGTCCATGCCGCGGCGGGAAGCCGCTCAGGGATGACGGTGCAACGCTCCGTCGACGAAATGAGCCGCGACAATAGCTCGGCGCTTGCGGCTGCAGGTGCGGGCAGTATGCAACGCACGATGCCGAGCCCGGCGCTCGCCTGCGTCATCGCGCCTTCGGTGGCGGCCAGCACGTTGCGCGTATTGTTCCAGAGCTCGGCGATGCGCGCTGGCAGCACCGAAAGCCGAATCACCGCCGCGGCCCCGTCGTCTGCGATGCGGAACCGGCTCCATATACTCGTTGGAACCTCCACGGCACCGAGCGAGGCGAATGCCTGGAGCTGCGCGGCGACCGAGGCTGTGTTTCCGCCAAGGTGGATCAGAATCGCTGTTCGCGGGGCGAGCCCGCAGTGCCGCGCGGTCGCGGAGTCAACGAGCTCGACGGCATGCGGAACCGCGGGCGCCGCCAGGATTGCCGCGATCCTCTCGCCGAGCCGCCTTTCGTCGGGAACCCTGACGGCGATCGTCGCCGGATTCGGCGGGAGGGAATACAACCGCAGCGTGACCTCGGTCACGATGCCCAACGTTCCCCACGATCCGGTGATCATCCGCACAAGGTCGAACCCGGCGACGTTTTTCACCACGCGGCCGCCGCCTCTGACGACGCTTCCGACGCCAGTGACGAACTCGGCCCCCAGGATGAGATCCCGGATGCCGCCGAATCCATGGGCGAGCGGGCCGAACGACCCCGTCGCGACTGTGGCGCCGATGGTGCCGTCCTCGCTTCCGTGCGGATCGAGGGGCAGGTACTGCCCCTCCTTCGCCGTGATCCTGGCGAGCTCGCGAAGCGTTGTCCCCGACCGTACTGTGATCGTAAGGTCTCCCGGGACGTAGTCGGCAACTCCGGTGTGCGTGGCCAGCGTTGCGATTCGCCCTGCGTGCACGGGGCGCCCTGCGTCCATCCAGTGCGCGCGCCCGGAAATGCGGAGAGGCGTGCCTGCCGCGCCTGCTTCGCGGACCAGCCGCTGGATTTCCTGCACGCTCATCGCGACGCCGCTACCGCCTGCGAGCGTCGTGATGCAGGCGTGCCGATCCATTCCTTGCACGAATGGATCGGGACAACCTTGCCGGGGTTTGCCCGGCGCTCGGGATCGAACACCTCACGCAGGCTGCACATCGCGGCGAGCGAATCGGGCGAGAAGATCAGATCGATGTAGCCGAGCTTGTCGAGCCCGACTCCGTGCTCACCAGTTATGCTTCCTCCCGCGTCAACGCACGCACGCATGATCTGGCCCATCGCCGTGTGCACGCGCCCGCTCTCGTCCGGATCGTCGGCGTTGTAAGGAATGTTGGGATGGAGATTTCCGTCGCCGGCGTGGAAGACGTTGCAGACCTCGACTCGGTTCGCTTCCGCGATCACCCGAATGCGCGCGAGAATTTCCGCGAGCCGCGTGCGCGGAATCACCGCATCCTGCACGACGAGATGCGGCGCGAGACGCCCCATGGCGCCGAACGCCTTCTTCCGCCCTTGCCAGAGTCGCAGCCGCTCGGCGTCATTCTGCGCGACGCGGACCGTCCGGGCGCCGCCTTCCTCGCAGATTCGGCGTACCGTGTCGCGATCGGCATCCACTCCTGCGACAAGACCGTCGAGCTCGATGAGAAGTATGGCCTCCGCGTCTGCCGGATATCCGGCCGCGTATACCGACGCCTCCACGACCCGGATCGTCGCCCCATCCATGAACTCGAGTGCCGCAGGGACGATCCCCGACGCGATGATCGCTGACGTAACGCGAGCCGCCTCATCCACCGAAATAAAGTCCGCGAGCATCGTCCTCACCGCCGCGGGCTTGGGTGTGAGCTTAACAGTGATGTCGAGCGCGACACCGAAGCACCCCTCCGACCCGATGAACGCGCCCAACAAATCGTAGCCCCTCCGCTCACCCTCGGCGTTGCCCAGCTGGACGATCTCGCCGTCGGGGAGAATCGCCGTAATGGCGAGGATGTGATTCAGTGTCACCCCGTACTTGAGGCAGTGGGGCCCACCCGCATTCTCGGCAACATTTCCACCGATGGTGCATGCCGCCTCGCTCGACGGGTCCGGCGCGTAGATGAGACCGAGCGGTGCCACCGTCCGGTTGAGCGCGAGGTTCACGACACCGGGCTCGACGACGGCGCGCTGGTTCTCCCGGTCGATAGAAATCACGCGTTTGAGGCGGTGCATTCCCAGGAGGACGACGTCGTCCGCCAGTGCGCCGCCCGACAGTCCGGTACCAGCTCCCCGCGGTACGAACGGCGTGCCGTCGGCGGCCAGTGCCCGAACCACCGCGACTGCCTCGTCACGGTCGCCCGGAAAGACAGCCAACCGCGGCATGCGGCGGTATCCGGGAAGCCCGTCCGAATTGTAGACGAGGAGGTCGGTCTGCCGGCGGAGGACGAAGCGGTCGCCGACGATCGACCCGAGCTGTGCCGCCAGCGCCGACTCGGTCACCAGGTTCTAGGAGGGCGAGAGAGGTTTGGCGGGGTCTTCATCGGTCGAGGCGATCACAACGTGCAGTGCGTCGCGGGCTATTCGGTACTCCAGTGGAGTTGGCATCGACTTGATCTCACCGTCCGCCGCGACGCGCGCGAGTGACTTTCGCATAGTGATCCTGCAACGCTCCACGATGAAGCTGTCGAGTTCGATGGTTCGGGAGACCTCATCCACTCCCTTGAAGATAGCGCCGATCACGAGCGCGAGGAGTCTCAGCCTGCCGCGGTCACGCACCACCATCACGTGGAGCCCGCGCTGCCCATCCTTCACGCGGTTGCCGAGGGTGGGGAACTGGAGCTCGCGCTCGTCCACGCCGACGAAGACCACCGACGCGCGATAAACCTGTGCCTTGCCTTCGACCTCCAGCTCGACCGCGACTTTCCGCATCCGGAGGAACGTCTGAATGAGGGCCAGCACGCTTGCCATCTTGTATGGGAGGCGCTTCTCGAGCTTTTCGCGGACCCGCGCGAAAATCACGTACGCGCCTATCGAGCTCGTATTCAGGAAGAGCTTGTCTCCGACATATGCCACGTCGGTTGTCGCAACGGCCGGCCCGGCGGCTACCCGGGCCGCTTCCTCCAGATTTTCGGGAATGCCGAGATCCCTGGCGAAATGGTTGAGGGTGCCGGCGGGCAGGACCGCCAGCTCGACTTCGGTTCCGGCAACGACCCCCGCACCGGTTGCTATGCTGCCGTCGCCACCCGCAACCAGGACGCGGCGGGCGCCTTCGCCAACCGCGGTGCGGACCAAGGACTCGAGCTGAGCCGGATCGATTTCCCTTACATCGAAAAGGCCCGTGGACGCGAGTGCGTCACGAGCCTTTTCTGCGTTTCCTGCTCCCGGGTTGACGAACGCTGGAATTCGCATGGCGCCCGTCACCAGCGAAGGGCCTAGTCCGCGGTCCAGAACCCCGACAAGGCGGCGCCGTCAGGAGACTCCCGGAGCTTCTCGAAAGCGCGCTCGCGAATCTGCCGGATTCGCTCGCGCGTGACGCCCATCAGCGCGCCGATCTTCTCCAGGGTCATCGCATCCGATCCCTGCTCAAGCCCATAGTACAGATGAAGGATCTTCCGTTCCCGTGGCGTCAGATACTTCCTGAACACCTTGTCGATGAACTCCTTCATCAGGTGGAAGTCGGTGACTTCCTCGATCTCGTCCCCGTTCACCCCCGCGAATCGCTCACCTAGCGTGCAGGCCTCGCGGTCGGATCGATCGATAGGAGCGTCGAGTGATATCTCGGTGGCGGACATCTGCTTGGCCGAACGTACTGCATCGGGGCTTTCTTCGAGGAGACGGCCGATCTCGTGGTCGGTCGGGTCGCGTTTGAGAACCTGGGAAAGAACTGTCTGGGCGCGGGCCAGCTTGATGAGCTGGGAGTTCTGGTTCAGGGGGATACGGACTGACCGGGTCTGCTCCGCCAACGCCTTGAGGACTGCCTGCCTCACCCACCAGACCGCGTAAGAGATGAACTTCACCCCCTGCTCGGGGTCGAATTTTCGTACGGCCTTCAGCAGTCCTTCGTTGCCGATTGCGACTAGCTCGCTCAGGTCGAGTCCGTGGCCCTGGTACTTTTTTACATAGGAGATGACGAACCGGAGGTTGGCAGTGACAAGTCTTTCGGCTGCCTTTTCGTCACCGCCCTGGGCACGTCTTGCCAGCCGGCGCTCCTCTTCGGCGTCCGTTATCAGCGGGAGCTTCTGGATGTCCTGGAGGTACTGGTCGAATGCGGTTGAGGGTGACGAACGGAAAAAGCCTTTAGACTTGCTCTCGGTCGAAGTCTGCATTCGTGCCCCAGATCAGTTGTGTGGATAAGCACATTTGTGCTCGCCGGTCACTTATGGGCGCACATTAACAACGGTATACGGTTCAGGTCAACAGCCACGTTTCGTGCCAACGCCGAAACGCGGGTGTTTACATCGTCGTCGGCGGATCTTTGGTCTTCGTTCGGCTCGTTCCCGTCAAAATCCCGATGCCAATGAGGACGATTACCCCCACAACGATCCACGTCGTCGGCACACCGAGGAGGTAGGCGGCGACCGCGAGTCCGATGATCAGAACCACGAATCCGATCAGATATGTACTGAAGGACGACATGGGTTAACTCCTGTGTCTTGTTGAGCCGGATCAGGGCAAAACCAGGGCCAAGCTTCGGTCAAGGGCCTCACCGCAGGGAACACAGGGGGACGCAGGGGATCGCAGGGAACAACAACATAATTTTTTTGTTATCAATTCCGCTGCGACCTCTGCAGTCCCCTGCGTTCTCTGCGGTAAGATCTTTTCTGTCTCTTGACCTAGCGCCCCGCGAGCCCGTCGATGAGCGATGCGATTGCGGCGAGGTCCGGGATGAGATTCAGGTCCACCGTCGCCGTGAGGGGCTGGCGCTCCGCGGCGCGCGATACGAGTACCGCCCGGCCGTGCTGTCTGCCGAAGCGGGTTGCCTGCCGGCAGGATGGAGTCCAGATGTCGAGCGTAGCCCCGATGACATTGCCGCCCGTATCGTCAACGAGGAAGCGGCCGAGGTATTTCTTGCCCATGAAAACTTCGACGTAGCGGGCGAGAGGAAAGATGCGCGGGTCGGCGGCGACGATGCCTGGCCGCACGTATCGGCCGCGGCGGGTAATCCCCTGCAGGCAGTACTGGGTCAGCGAGACTGAAATCTCTTCGCCGGGAACGGCGCGGGCGAAGCGACGCGGATCGGGGAGGAGCCCGGCGGCCCGCATCCGGATTGCCTCGCCCGCAGTCGCGCGGCGGAACTGGCCCCGTTCGGCGACGACCTTTCGCGCGGTGACGATCAGCGGGTCGAGCCATGGCTCGGCGTAGACGATGACCGGGGCGTGGTGGATAAGCCTGCTTCCGAACGGCAGCCTCGCCGCACCGGTCCCGATGAAGAGGATGGCAATGACACCCGCGATCGCAAGCCTGATCAGGTCGCCACGTTTCAAATCAGAACCTCCCGAACCAGCTCGTCGTTCACGGAAACCGTCCAGCCCGATTCCGAGCCGGCCATTTCCCCGATCCTCTTCGGAAGCGCGTACTCGATCGCTCCCCCCTTCACCTTCTTGTCGCCCAGCATGGCGTGGAGAAGTTCGTCTGGCTTCATTCCACTGGGAAGAGTTGCCGGCAGTCCCGCCCGTTCGACAGCAGCCCGGACCCTCCTCGCAGTGCCACCTTCCGCGACCCCTGCCAGCTCGGCAATCGAGCTTTCGACCACCATTCCGATCGCGACCGCGGCGCCGTGAGCGACTCGGTATCCGCTCCACATCTCGACCGCGTGTCCGACCGTGTGGCCGAAGTTCAGAACCTTCCGAAGGCCCGATTCGCCCGGGTCGTGCCGAACGATATCCGACTTGATCTCAATGCTACGGACGACGAGGCGGACGAGCGAGTCACTACCGGAACCTCTTGACTCGACCAGTTCCGGAATGGCCGCCGCGACGAAATCAAAGTAACCCTCATCGGCAATAACGCCATGCTTTAGCGCCTCAGCCAACCCTTGCCGAAGTTCGTCAAGTGGAAGCGTGGCAAGGGTTTGAGTATCGGCGATGACTGCTGCCGGAGGATGAAACGCACCCACCAGATTCTTGCCTGCGGGGGTGTCGACCCCTGTCTTGCCACCGATCGAGGCATCTATCATTGATAGAAGGGTGGTGGGAATCTGAACCACCGGAACGCCGCGCATGAAGGTCGCGGCGACGAATCCGGCGAGGTCGCCGACAACGCCGCCGCCCAGGGCGACGATCGTGGTGTCCCGGCCGAAGCGAAGCGCCAGGAGCTCATCGGTCAGGCGGGCCCAGGTTTCGCGGGTCTTGTGCGCTTCGCCGGCTGGAACGGTGAGGACGTGAGCTGAACGCTCCGGAAGTGACGCCAGGACTCTTTTTCCGTAGAGCGGGCCGACATTCGAGTCGGTGATGATCGCGTACCTGTGCGCTGGGGCCGATTCCTCGATGATTTCGCCTGCGTCGGCGAGGCAGCCCGGTCCCGCTATTACTGGGTAGGGAAGGGCAACGGCAATTATTTGCCGCGAGGGTCTAGCCATCGTCTGGCACTCCAGCGGGCGGGCGATCGCTGCGATTCACAGGCATCTGCGGAGGAAAGGGAGAAATGCGAAAAAGGGGGGGGAACTACGTTGTCACGGCATTCGCGTTTTTTCCATCAATCCTTCCGTTCCTGATCCGTTCAATCCGCCCGATCGCTTTCCACCCTTTCGTCATAGATGCCTGGGAGGCGGATCCCTCATCGGTCTCCCACATTCCACTCTTCCCCTACCAGGTTACCTCACCAGCCCCCGCGCGGGTGTTGGCGATGCGGGCCAACGAGAAAAGCAGATCGGACAGGCGGTTGAGGTAAACAACTACGAGCTGCGGAATCTCATGGTCGCGCTGGAGATGGATCACCCGGCGCTCGGCCCGGCGGCAAACCGTACGCGCGACGTGCAACGCCGCGGACTTCGGCGTGCCACCGGGCACGATGAAGGCACGAAGGGGCTCGAGCTCGCGATCGCAGGCATCGATCGAACGCTCGAGCTCTGCGATTCTGTCGTCATCTATCCGCGCTTTGACCAGATGCTGATGCATCTTCTCCAGGTGGGGCGTTGCGAGGAGAGCGCCGATGCTGAACAAGTCGCGCTGGACCGGAACGAGCACCTCGTCGATGCGCGGCATCAGCTCGACTGAACGCGCAAGGCCGAGTACTGCGTTCAGCTCGTCGACGTCGCCGTACGCTTCGACGCGTGGATCATCCTTGGAGACCCTTCCCCCGCCGAACAGGCCGGTTTGCCCCTCGTCGCCGGTCTTCGTGTAGATCTTCATGGTTGAAATGTCGCTATATATTTGGCGATGCACGAGATAAGGGACATCACCATCATCGGCGGCGGGCCGACCGGGCTCTTCGCCTCCTTTTACGCCGGTATGCGCGGCGCGACCGCCCAGATCGTTGACACTCTCCCACAGCTCGGCGGGCAGCTCACGGCGCTGTACCCCGAGAAGTACATCTTTGACGTCGCTGGCTTCGCGAAGGTGCTCGCCAAGGATCTCGTGCACTCGCTTACGGAGCAGACCGCTCAGTTCCATTTTCCCTCGTTCCTCGGCCAGCATGTCACGGGGCTCGAAGAAGAGGACGGCCATTTCGTGCTCGTCACCGATACCGACCGCTTCCCGACGCGGTCGGTGGTAATAGCGGCCGGAATCGGCGCGTTCTCACCCCGCCGGCTCCCGCAGCAATGCGCCGATCCCTGGTACGGCAGGGGGATCTTCGACAACGTGGCCGATCCTGAGGCCTTTCGGGGCCAGAAGATTGTGATCATCGGTGGTGGCGACTCGGCCTTCGACTGGGCACACCAGCTCCGCGACCGGGCGGCAGCCGTGACGCTGGTGCATCGTAGCGACAAGTACCGGGCCCATGGAGCCACGGTAGGCGAGGTGAACGCCGCCGTCGCTGCTGGCCGCACGACTCTGCTGCCGTTCTACGAGCTGCACGAGATCATTGCCGACGGCGACCGCCTCAGCGCGATCGTCGTCCGCGAGGTCAAGACGAAAGAGACGCGGACGATCGAGGCCGATTGTGTCCTGCCGATGCTCGGCTTCATAAGTGACATCGGACCGCTGGCCGAGTGGGGACTGAATCTCGAGAAGCACGAGATTGTCGTGAACTCGCTGATGGAGACGGGTCGGCCTGGGGTTTACGCGGCGGGCGACATCACTTCATATCCAGGAAAGCTCAAATTGATCGCGACCGGGTTTGCCGAAGCGGCGACGGCCGTAAACCAGGCTTTTCACTGGATTTACCCGGACAAGAAGGTAAATCCGGGGCACAGTTCGAACATGGCGGTGTTCGGGCAGAAGGACGATTAGTCCGCACGCTCCGCACCTGAAGCTCAGTCCGCACGACCGCGGTGCAGCAGGGTAGTTCTATTTTCCGTACTTAAATGCACCACGCGAACCCGAATTGCGCGAAGAACTTTTTTCGCACACGTCAGCTATAGGCCACCCTTGGATCAGCCTTCGCGTACGCGAGGTCAGTAATCAGGTTCACCATCACGAAGACAACGCTGAGGAACAGAACCGACCCATTGATCGCCGGCAGGTCGCGACGCGCGATAGCGTTCACCACGTAGCGCCCGATCCCAGGCCAACTGAAAATCGTCTCGGTGAGAATGCTCCCGGTGAGGTAGTACCCGAAATCGAGTCCCAGCACCGTGATGATCGGGATCAAAGCGTTTCGCAGCGCGTGCCTGCCGACGACGACTCGCTCACGAAGCCCCTTGGCGCGCGCCGTCCGAACGAAATCGCCGCCCAGCACCTCGAGCATCGATGACCTCGTCACCCGCGCCAGAAATGCGATGGAACGAGACCCAAGCGCGAACGCCGGCAGAATCAGATACTTGACCCCGCCATACCCCGAGGGCGGAAGCCACTTGAGGTTCACCGCGAAGATAAGAATCAGAATCAGTCCCACCCAGTACACAGGGAACGAGATTCCAAGGTACGCGAGGCCGAGGCCCAATCGGTCGAACCACCCGCCGGGATTCCGCGCGCTCAAAACTCCAATCGTTATGCCGACGATCGAAGCCAGCAGCATCGCGGAGCCGGCGAGGAGAAGCGTCTTGGGGAAACGCTCTTTGATGTCCTGGACGATGGGGCGCTGCGTGATATAGGAGTTGCCGAGGTCTCCCTTCAGAACTCCGGCTGTATAAGCCGCGAACTGTTTGTAGATGGGTTCGTCGAGGTGCAGCTCTTTCCGGAGACGCGCGATCGTCTCGGCGTCAGCGCGTTCGCCCACCATGTCCTGCACCGGATCACCGGGCGCGACATAGAGCAGCAGAAAGACGACGACCATCACTCCGAACAGAGTCGGAATGGACAACGCGAGCCGCCGAATGACGAACGCGAACATCAATTCATCAGGTCAGCGTGGTCAACGCTGGATCTGCACGTCTGTCCACCGCTGGCCGGTGAAGATCGTCGGAACCTTGAAGGCCTTGATCCACGGCTGAATCGCGTACAGCTCCTTGTAAAAGAACAGGTAGATCATTGGCGCATCGGCAAACGCCACCTGGTCGGCCTGCGCGTACATTGTGACGCGCTTTGCCTCGTCCTGCTCCCGCCGCGAAGTGGCCACTAACTCATCGAACCGCGGGTTGGAGTAGAATGACACGTTGCCGCCGACGCCCTTGTTTGCGGAATGCAGCAGCGGATAGAGAAAATTCTCTGCGTCCGGATAGTCGGCGAACCAGTCCTTGAGCGCGAGGTCGGTTTGTCCAGCTCGCGCGGCCTCGCGCATCGACGATGCATCGCGCTGCACGAGTTTCACGCGCACGCCGGCCTCGAGAAGATTCGCCTGAATCGTCTGGGCGATGCGCGGGAAGGGAGGCGTCTGCGATGACCACAGCTCGACGTCTATTCCGTTGCTGTGGCCGGCCGCCGCGAGAAGCTGCTTCGCCTTCGCGATGTCGCGCCTGTAGCCCGCCCTCGCCGAGTCGCCACCAGGAAGCGCCGGAGGAATTACACCCGCCGAAAGATTTCCCCGGCCGCTCATGATTCCCTCGAGGATTCCCGCTGCATCGGTCGCGTGGTTGAGCGCCTGGCGCACGCGCGCATCGGCGAGCGGCCCGCGCGTCGTATTGATCGCCACATACATCATCCTGAGCGCCGGCGCAGACTCGAGCATTGCTTTCTTCTCGTCGGTCTGCTCCCAGTTTCGCGTTTCACCCTCGGGGACATATAGCACGTCGACGTTTCCGCTCTCGAACTCCGCGACGGCGGTGCTCGGCTCGGGGATGATTCTCGCTTTCAGGCTGTCGGCTTCGGGGGCGCTGTCGAAGTAATCCGGGTTCTTCGCGAACAGCAGGTAGTCGTCATGCTTCCATTCGACGAACTTCCAGGGCCCCGTACCGATTGGATGCTCGCCGAAGTTGGATGGCACCGAGTCGGGCACGATTGCCGCGACCGGCATGGCGAGCAGCTTCGGAAAGATCGCGAATGGCTCGGCCAGAGTAATGACGACGGTGGTGTCGTTCGGGGCGGAGAGTCCGGTAATCGTCCGGCCCTTGCCGTCGGCGTAATCCTTGGCGCCGGCGATCGGATAGAGCGGCCAGCCGCGCCCGCCTTTTGTCGCGGGATCGAGCACGCGCTGGAAGCTGCTCAGCACGTTTCGCGCTCTGAACGGCCGGCCGTCGTGGAACTTTACTCCGCTTCGAAGGTGAAACGTATAAGTCCGGCCATCGGTGGAAACATCCCACGCGCGGGCAAGGCCGGGCACCACCTGAGCGTCCGGCGTGAAGCGGACCAGACCGTCGAACACATATCCCACTGCACGACCAGTGGGAACGTCGGTGGACAGTGCGGGGTCGAGCGATCGCGGGTCGTACGTATCACGCGAATCGATGAGGGTGCGGCGCGCGGGAGAGCTTTCGCCTCCCATGCAGGCCATTGCCAGCAACAAAGTTACGAGAGCATATCGCCGAGTGCGCATCAGTGAACCGTTGACATTGTGGGGGCGGACGCGAGAACTTACCGGGCCTTCGAGAAGGCGTCAAACATGAGCGAAGACTACTATTATAGGCGCCAGCTTGGGGCCGCTGAGCTGGTGCCGGCCATCGGTGTTGGCATCGCGGCGGGGCTGGCCGGTTTTTATCTGGTGCAACTGTTAGTCCAGCGTACTCCGCTCGTGCCGTCGCCCGCAGTCGTCCGCGAGCCGCCCTTACCCGATCCGAAAAGCGGGCCGGCGGGTCCGTGGGACCGAAAGCGACGGGGTTGATGCGCCCCGCACGGGCGCGTGCTCTCTCCATGCTCGGCTGCGCCCTGCTCGTCCTCACCTTCGTGGCACCCGCATCAGCGCAGGACGTAAACTGCGACCCAGGCGACCTCGAAGTCCGTGGGCTCTCCTTCAGTGGCAACGAAGCGTTTCGCGACGCCGAGCTGTCGAGGATCATCGTAACGACTCCCTCGGCGTTCGCGCGGAGAACGCTCCGTCTGCCGCTCACGGCGCGACGATGCCTCGATCGTAGTGAGCTTCCCAAGGATCGCGCGCGTCTCGTGATTTATTACCGGAGGCGTGGCTACCCCGACGCCGCGGTTGATACCGCCGTGCGCAACATCGGCAGGGATGGAGTCGAGGTGCGGTTCCTGATTAGCGAGGGACTGCCGACGCGGCTCGAGTCGTTCGTCGTGCAGGGCCTGGACTCGGTGCGCGACCGCGCCTCGGTCACCCGCGATCTTCCGATCCGCGCCGGCGGCCGCTTCGACCGGATACACATCGAGGCGGCACGTGACACCATCGCGCGCCGGCTTCGCAACACCGGTTACCCCCGCGCTCAGGTGACGAACAGCTTCGACGTTGACGACGCGCGAAGAGTGGCGTTCGACACGATCGCCGTCTCGCCGGGCCCGTTCACCCGAATCGGCGGCGTCGACATCGATGTCGTCCCTTTCGCTTCAAAGCCCCAGCAGGTACCGGATGGCGTCGTGCGCCGAATCATCGGTCTCGACTCAGGGCGGGTGTACCGCGAAGAGGAGGTTCTCAACGCTCAGCGCACGCTCTACCGCACCGAGGCGTACCAGCACGTCTCTCTGCTCACCGATTCGGCGTCCGGTGCCGCCGACTCGACCATCGACATCAAGGCATTGCTCGTCGAGAACACCACGAGATCAGCGCGGCTTGGTGCGGGCTACGGAACGCTCGACTGCTTTCGTCTGACGGGCGAGCTGTCGAGCTACAATTTCCTGCGCACCGCGCGGCGACTGGATCTGACGACGAGAGTTTCGAAGATCGGGATCGGCGAGCCCCTCGCCGGTGCGAGAGAGTTGTGCCCCCAGGCAAAGCGTGATCCGTTCAGCGCGAAACTCAACTACTACGTCGGTGCGACGCTCCGCCAGCCCGTTTTCTTCGGGCTGCGTACGATTCCGACCATCACCGTTTTCAGCGAGCGGGTGTCGGAGTACAACGCGTACCTGAGGACAACCGCGATCGGAGGGATCGCGTCACTTGAATGGCGCCAGTTCTCCCGCCTTCCCTTCACCCTTGCATACTCGATGGACCTCGGCCGCACGGAAGCGCAGCCCGCGCTCTTCTGCGCCGTGTTCAACATCTGCGACCAGGAAGACAGGCGGCGCGTGCAGCAGACGCAACGGCTTGCGGTCGTCAGCGCGATTGTCTCCCGCGACAACTCGAACAGCCTGGTATCTCCGACCCACGGATCGCAGTGGCGAGTCGAGGCCCGGCATGCGTCGCGATTCATCCTGTCCGACACGGCGCTGCAATTCAACAAGCTTCTGGCCGAGCGTTCGCAGTACTGGGGATCACCGGGCGGGGCGGTTGTCGCGCTCCGCGTTCGCGGCGGGGCGGTGTTCGGCCGCACGTTCGGAACGGTGACCGGTTTTATTCCGCCGCAGGAGCGACTCTACGCCGGCGGCCCCACGACGGTCCGCGGATTCTCGCAGAACGAGCTTGGCTCTGCGATTTACATCGCGCGGTCGTTCGTCGTCGTCGAGTCGCCCTCGCTCGGGTACACGGTGTTCCGCGTTGCTGACAGCGTCCGCGACTTTCGCCGGGCGGTTCCCGTCGGCGGAAACTCGCTCGTGGTTGGTAATCTCGAGCTGCGGCTGCCGAGCCCGTTCCTGCCGGAGCTGCTTCAGTGGACGCTGTTCACCGATGCAGGCGACGTCTGGAACCGCGGCGGCGCAGGCAATTTTCGGAATTTTTCGATCAAGGTTACGCCCGGAATTCAGGTTACTGCTTTCTCTCCCGTGGGTCCGGTTCGGGTGGTGCTCGGTTACAATCCGTATGACAGGCCTCGGGGGCCGCTCTATTTCGAGGTGCCGAGCAATCAGCCGGTGGACGGTCGGAGCCCGGCGGCCGGGACGCTTCCCTGTGTGAGTCCCGGGAACACACTGCGAGTGACCCTCGTGGACGGCGTGCTCGAGCAGGCCGAGGGAGTCTGCGAGGCGAAGTTCGTTCCGCGGTCTGACAACAGCTTTCGCAGTCGCCTGACATTCGGTCTCGCGATCGGACAGGCGTTCTAGGCAGCGACGATGCCACGCCGGCAGCGAATCGTAGTAACGAGTGGGATCATCCTCGTGAGTGTCATCGCGCTCATGGCCCTCGTCGCCTTGTCCATTACGCGGACCGAGTACGGACAGGGACAGGTGCGCAAGTTCGTGCAGGCGTGGGTTTCCGGGAAAGTGCGCGGAACGATTCACGTCGGGCGGATCAGCGGCGGCCTCTTGAACGGTGTTGTTATCGACTCGCTGGAGATTCGCGACGATCAGGACTCGCTGTTCCTCAGCTCGGGCAAGATCCGCGTTCGTTACGACCTGCGCGATCTCTTCGACCGGCGAATCCTGCTGAGCCATCTGAACATTGAGCACCCGGTGGTCCACGTCACGCAGCATGAGAATGGCGACTGGAACTGGCGGCGCATTTTTCCTGAAGGGGCGGAGACTCCGCAATCGGCCGGGCGTGGCTTCGGCTATTTCATAGTGATGGATTCGGCGGATGTGCGCGACGCCGTGATCCGTCTTACCCTGCCGTGGCATCCGTCTGACACATTGCGGGGATCGAAGCGCGACAGTGCCGTCGCACACGCGCTCGGATCGCTCACCCGCGCGAGTCCGGGCAACCAGTGGCGAAGCGAGATTCGCCGCACCGGTGAGGGGCTCGCGCGGACATGGCGCTTCACCTCGGTGAACGCCAGCCTGGGGTACGCGCGCATCGCCGATCCCGACAGTGTCGGCCGGTTCTTCCGCATCTCTCGCGCGTCGCTCAACTCGGCCGACCCGCCGATGAAATTCCGGAACGTCAGGGCGGACGTCCGCCATCTCGGAGATTCCATCTGGCTTGACGCGTCGCACTTCGACCTGCCGGGATCAACCGGCCGGGCGGACGGCAAAATCGTCTGGGGCAGCGACCTGCCGATACGCTACGCCATCGACGTTGTCGGTGATTCCGTCTCGCTACGCGATGTGGCCTGGGTGTATCCGACGCTTCCGACTACAGGCGGCGGACGCCTCGATCTCGAGATCAACAACGTCCGCCATCCCCGAGTCATCGACTACGCGCTGCGCAACATCGACGTGCGGACAGCTGGATCTCGCCTTAAAGGCAACATGACATACGGCGTCGGCGGGCCGGTGCTGGTGGTGAAGGACGTGGACCTCGAGGCGGCCCCCCTCGACTTTGCACTGATCCGGGCGCTCAACGGTAAGCCTTTCCCGCTGCCCTGGAACGGAAGGTTCATCGGATTCGCGCGCGGGCCCGGTGGGCCGCTCAACCGCTTTCGCGTGGAGGAATCGAGGTTCAGTTTCTCGGACGGCAACGTGCCCGGCGCGGTCACGACGGGCTCGGCACGCGGCGAGTTGAACATTCTCTATCCCGCTTTCACGATTTTTCGCGGGTTGGAGGTGAACGTCGAGGCTCTCGACGTGCGGACGCTGCAGTTCCTGAATCCTGCCTTTCCGGAGATCAAGGGATCCATCTCCGGCGTCGCGCGTCTCGACTCGTCGTGGCTCGACGCGAGGTTCTCGAACGCGGATCTTGTGCATCGGGACGGCGACGCGCCAATCTCGCGGGTCACCGGAAGCGGCCGGGTGACGTACGGCGAGATGTTCATGACGTACGATCTCGCTCTCGAGGCGGCGCCCATTTCGATGACATCGCTGGCGCGTTCGTATCCCGACATTCCGCTGCGCGGCAACTATACCGGCCCGCTGACGGTGAAAGGCACGCCGCCCGCGCTTGAGATCGTCACGACGCTCACCGGCGGCGGCGGAACGATCGCCTACAGCGGGACCGTAGACGCGAACCTGCCGCTGTACGGTGCGCGGGGCAGCGGCACGGTCTCGGCGCTCAACGTGCGCGCCCTCATCGAGAACCCGAAGGCGCCGCGCACCCTGCTTACGGGCGACTACATCGTTGATTTCGTCGGAGACTCGATCGTCACCGGCACCGGCGCCATCGGCACGTCGCTCGCGGGAACGATCGAGAAGCTGAACATCGCGTCCTCCACCGCAAGGGTGCGGCTGGACAACGGAATCGCGCGCATCGACACGCTCCTCGTGAGAAGTGATGCGGCACATGCGAGCGCGTCCGGGACAGTCGGTCTCCGCCCGGGAATTGAAGGCCGGCTGGGGTTCGTGCTATCGGTCGACTCGCTCGCCGATGTTAGGCGCTACATCGGCGCGAACACGCCGATCTCGAGCGACTCGCTCCGTGGATCGCTTCGCGTGGCGGGCGATCTCAGCGGAACCACCGAGCGGCTCGGACTCGTCGGGACGATCCACGGCCGTGAGTTGTTCGTCGAAGGAAAGAGCGTGGAACAGATCGCCGGAAAATTCGCGCTGACCGATCTCACGAAGCAGCCCGCTGGGCAGGTCACCCTCACCGCCGACACGATTCGCGCGGGTGCGTTCGGGTTCACATCGCTGACGGCCACCGCCGACGTTCGGTCGGCGACGAGCGCGGGGTTCAGTGCGCGTCTCGCGAGTGAGGGAGGCGTGATCTCGACGATCGGTGGCAGCGCGACGCTGAGCGGCGACACCGTGCGTCTCGCGGTGGACTCGGGCGCAATGACGGTCACGAGTGGCAACGACTATCGGCTCGAGTCGCCGGTTCATGTCACTCTGATGCCGGGCGGGGGGACGCTCGACTCGCTGCTGTTGCGACACTCCAGCACCGCGCGGCTTGCGATCCGCGACGTGCGGCTCACCGGCGATTCGGTTCGGGGGAACGTCCGCACCGACAGCGTGGACTTGGGCGTTCTCGAGGCGTTTCTCCCAGGATTCCAGCAGGCACACGGGTCGCTGGTCGCGAATGTGGACGTCCGTGGGACAGTGAAGCAGCCGGTGATTGACGGCCAGTTCCGGATCAAGAACGGATCGGCGACGCTCACCAACGTCGGCCTCACGCTGGCGCGCGTGAACGCGGATGTGCTCCTCGAGCGCGATACGGTTTTCATCCAGCGCATGTCGGCGGAAACGAATCACGAGCGGCGCGGTGTTCTCTCCGTTGAAGGATTCGTGGATCTCGAGGAGTACAGCAATCCCGGGTTCGCCCTCCGCGCACGCGCCCAGAACTTCCATATCATCGAGAAGCCGGGGCTGGCATCGCTCGATGTATCCACCGACAGCGTACTCACTCTCACCGGACGCTTTCGCAGGGCGCGTGTCACCGGCGCGGTACGGGTTGACCGGGGGACGATTTACATCCCCGAGCTGCTCACCAAGCAGATCGTCGACCTGAGTGATCCCGAGTTCGCCGGGATCGTCGATACGCTGCTGGCCCGCGACCGGAAGCTCCTGCCGGAGACGCCCAGTGAGTTCGCGCGCAATCTCACGCTGGAGAATGTCGCGGTGAACATCGGCGATGCCGTTTGGCTCCGCTCATCCGAAGCGAACGTCAAGCTTGGCGGTTCGCTCAACGTCACGCTGGGCCGCAGCCCGCAGACTGGCGACCGCTCGCAGCTCGCCCTCGAGGGCGCTCTAAATGCCGTGCGCGGAACGTACCGCCTCACGCTCGTTGACCCGTTCGTGCAGCCGACGTTCGACGTCGAGAGTGGAAGCCTGCGATTCTTCGGAACGCCTGACCTCGATCCGACTCTCGACATTCGCGCCATACATACCGTTCGGCAGCCGCGACAACGAACCGCCAACATCCGCGACATTCGAGTCCGTGTGCGAATCGGCGGAACGCTGTCGAGGCCCGTTCTCACGCTCGACAATCCGGACAACCTTCCTCTTTCGCAATCCGACCTTCTCAGCTATCTGATTACGGGAGAGCCGGCCATCGCCCTCGACAATGCGGAAGGGCTGTACAGCTCTCAGATCGCGTCGTTCGCGCTTCGTTACGGAGGCAACCTGCTAACCAGCGCGATTCCCAGGAATCTGGTGGACATCGTCGAGCTTCAAACTGCCCGCATCAACGAGGACCGCCAGGCACAGTCGCAGGATCCGTATCTCTACAACCTTCTCAACACGCGCGCGATTGTCGGGAAGCAGATAGGCAACAAGTGGTTCCTCGGACTCAGCACGGGGCTCTGCGTCGTAAACGCCACGAATTTCTTCGAGAACTTTGG
>JACCRF010000158.1 GCA_013813715.1 Gemmatimonadaceae bacterium
GTTCTCGAGGTAGTCCCTCGTGTTTCTCTTCGCGGGATTCTTCTGGCTCATGTAGCAGAGCCGGCCGGCGAACTCGGCGAGTCGCTCACCGTCGGTGCTTTCTCCGAGCCAGGTAACGGGAAGGTGAGCGGGCTCGGCGAATGAGGGGCGCGCGAGGATCGTGATGCGGGGCTCGAGAAATATCACAGGGTCGGGGGGCGGTAGGCCGGGGAAAAATCGCCGCAGTATCGCGGGATCGTGCGGTCGGTGAAAAGCGGAACATAGAACTACCGGGCTGCCGGCCACCGGCTTGATGAGGCGCTGCCGGCTACCGGCTAACCCAGAACTGCGGCCTTAGTCGGCGCCTTGTCGGAATTCGCCGTCTTCCAGATTCTTCTACGTCTCGGGTCGTCGTCCGTGTGGTCGGGCCGGACGCCGGTAGCGCAGTGTGTAGCCGGCAACCGGCAGCCTGGTAGTTCTATGTTCCGCACTTCGCGGTAAGCTAGTCCTGCCCGTCGAGCAGCGCGAGGCGAAGCAGGGAGTACTCGCGCTCGCTCGTCACGCGGTCAAGGGCGGCGCGGGCGTCGTCCGGCAGTGGAGCGAGCGCGGGATCGTATTTTACGTCGCCGATAGGAAGCTGGCCGTGCAGTGGAACCTTCACTCCAGGATTGAGAATGCCGCGCGGATCGAATGCCGACTTGACGACGGCGAACAGCCAGAGTGCGTCATCGCTCCACACCTTCGGCAGGAGCGGAGTCCGCAGCCGTCCGTCGCCGTGCTCACCGGCGAGGGTGCCGCCAAGCGATTTCGTGATTGCGACGATGTCGTCAAGCAGGCCGTTCACCGTGTCCCTCCAGTCCGGCCGGCTCACGTCGATCAGCGGATTCACGTGCATGTGCGCGTCACCGGCGTGGCCGAAGATCACTCCGCGAACTCCGCGGCGGTCGAGGGCGGCACGGACGCCGCGCACGTAATCGGCGAGTAGCGCAGGAGGAACAGCTCCGTCTTCGATGAACTGCATCGACCTGAGCGCCGGATCGAGCTGCGCGAGAATCGGGCTCGCCGCGTGTCGCAGCTCCCATATCTCATGCTGCTCCAGAGGCTCGAGCGCGACGCGCACGGCCGTCGCCCCGGCGCGAGCGTATGCGTCCGCGAGAGATCTCGCGGCCTCCGCCACCCCTTCGCCGGATTCTCCTTCGACCTCGGAGAGGAAGACCGCCTCCGTTCCGCGAGGCACGTCGGCGAGGGCCTGCCCCGGCGACACACCGCCGGTCGCCGCCACGTCGAGAAAGGTTTTGTCGAGCAGCTCGCACGCCACGGCCCCAGAGTCGCGCGCGGCAACCGCGGCGGCGACGGCATCATCCAGAGATGAGAATGCCGCGAGCACTCCGCTCGTGGCCCGCGCGAGCTCGGTGAGGCGGAGTCGAACGCCGACGATGATGGCGAGCGTGCCTTCACTGCCGGCGAGCAGATCCACGAGATCGCCGCTCTCGGCGAACGCCGCTACGCCATATCCCGACGATTCCTTGCAGACGCCGGGATGCCGCGCGGAGTCTTTACGTCCGCCGGCGAGGAGCTCGTCACGTACGCCCAGGAATCTTTCGAGGGCAGGCACATCGCGGGCAACGGGGTCGCCGCGCGTGATTACCGCGCGTGAGCCGTCCTCGAAGACGCAATCGAGCGCACTCACCCACTGCCCGGTGGCGCCGAATCGAAGCGTGCGCGCGCCGGCGGCGTTCGTCGACACCATCCCGCCGACTGTGCAATAAGCGCCGCTCGAGGGGTCAACCGGGAATCGCAGGCCGTGTTTCCCCGCAGCGGAATTCACCGCGCCGCGCAGCGCACCCGGCCCGGTCCAGACGGTAAGCGACGGCAGATCGACCTCACCGATGTCGTTCATGCGGCTGAGATCCACGATCACACCCGCTCCAATGGCGCCTCCCGCCATGCTCGTTCCCGAACCGCGCGGCACGAGAGAGAGTGATCTCGCTGACGCCCAGCGCACGAGCGTGACTACGTCGGCGGCATCGACCGGCACCGCTACCGCCGCGGGAACGATGCGGCCAATCCCGGCCGCCTCGGAGTAGACGGCACGGGCGCTCGCGTCATCCCGGTAGGCGCCGCGAAAGCCGGCCGGGGGAAAGTGGCACTGCCGCGCGACGCTGTCGCTCACAGGCCCAGCGCGGTCACTCGTGGCGGATCTTCCGAGTAATCGTAGAATCCCTTGCCGGATTTCCGCCCGTACATGCCGGCGAGAACCATTCTCTTCAGAAGCGGCGGCGGAGCATAGCGCTTTTCGCGGTACTCGTCGAACATGATCTCGGCGATCTTGTAAACTGTGTCGAGGCCGACGAAATCGAGGAGCGTGAACGGCCCCATCGGGTGCCCCGCTCCGAGCTGCATCCCCTTGTCGATGTCCTCGACCGACGCGACGTTGCCCTCGAGGGCCGCGATCGCGTCGAGCATGTAGGGAACGAGCAAGAGGTTCACCACGAATCCCGAGTTGTCCTTCGCGCGGATCGGCTCCTTCCCGAGGTCCTTCACGAACTGGAACGCGCGCTCAAAGGTGTCGTCGGTCGTCGTGATCGTCCGCACGACCTCGACGAGCTTCATGAGCGGAACGGGATTGAAGAAGTGGAGCCCGAGCATCCGGTCCGGGCGCCCGCACGCCGCCGCCATCGCCGCAATCGTGAGACTCGAAGTGTTCGAGGCAAAGATCGTCGGCTCTGGGCAGATCGCGTGAAGCTCTTTCCACAGCCCGTTCTTCAGCTCCAGATCCTCCGCTACCGCCTCGAGTATGATGTCGCAGCTCGCGAACTCCTTCAGGCCGGTCGTGAATCGAAGTCTCGCCATTGCCGCGTCGCGTTCAGCCGCGGTCACTTTTCCCTTCTCGATTCCCTTCGCGAGCGTCTTCTCGATTCCGGCGCGCGCCTTATCGGCAAGCGGCTGGGAGATCTCGCGTACGATCGTGTCAAATCCTGCCTGCGCCGCGACCTGCGCGATGCCGCTTCCCATCAAGCCGCCGCCGAGCACGCCGACCGATGCCGGGCGTTGTTGTCCGGTACCCGATGCCGGTCGCCCGGTACGCGCTGCCGGAAAGCTTTCCGTCACGCTGATCTACCCCTGGCTCCGAATTCGAGGCGGTCGAGTGTCTGTTCGAGGGCGAGCTGAGCGCGCATCACGAGCTGGCGATGACCTTTGCCTATCTGGTATCCCGCGCCTGCGCCCACTAGCGTGGGCACGGCCGCCGCCCCGCTCAGAAAGAGCAGCGCTTCGGGGGCAATCGCAATCGATCCCACGATGCCCACGATACCGCTTCCCAGAATTCCGGCAACTAGTGCACTGCCCGCTATCCGTACCCGCGCCGACCGGCTCTCCGAGAGATCGGCATCGAGCCGCACGAGCACGCGCTCTTCGTCAACCGGGATGATCGTCGCCGCAACCTGGGTCGCGCGTATGAGATGATATGCGCGGCCACTGATGTTCAGTCCGCGCTGGAGCGACCCGAGAAAACCGGTGCGTGCCTCCCACGTAATGCGGTCGGGAAAACGCCGCTGCACTCTCAGCCCTTCCTCGCGCTGCATCCACAAATCCACCGCCGCGAGCACTTCGGCAGGTTTGCCGCGCACCGTCCGCGACGCAGTCGCGATGGACGGCCCGGTGATGCCGGCGACGAACCCTTGCTCGTCCGGAACCGCCACGCGTGACCGCTCCTCGGCCAAGGCCTGCGTGATGGTGGCGGGACTGATTCCAGCTTCCTTGCCGATCTCAATGAGCTGCGCTTCGGAGAGCATTCCGCTCGAATCGGTTCCGATGCCTGCCGCCTGAAGCTCCGCGGCGCGAGCAAGCACGCGCTCGATCGCTGTGCGATCGAGCGCAGAGCGGGTGGCAGGGAGGTGGGACGGGGGCTCGGTCATTATGAAAGTTGATCTTCTTATATCCCGCCGAGCACGACCTCTATCTGCCGTACGAGCGCCGCGCGTATCCCGTCGGGAAGAGGAAACCCGGTCGCCAGCGACGCTGATGGACTCGACCCCACGCTTCGGTTGGCCGACCGCAGATAGTAACGCGCGTACCCATCCACCAGCTCTGGCGCCGCCTTCTCGAGGAGTATCGCGCCCGCTCTGACCGCTGCTGATCCGATGTAACGATCGGCGAGGCCTTCGCGCCGCTCGTTCGGCGTCACGTTGTCATTCACCGCCGTGGTCGCAATCTGCCCGACGATCTCGTGCGTGATGACGTAGATCGCCTCGATCGCGTCGGATGGCCTGACTGGATACGTGACGGCGGTCGCGTTCTGTCGCTTTCCCGCCGAGAGGGTGCGTCCTTCGCCATTGAGCGGAAGTGAAAGCAGTATCTCTCCCTGCGACTGGCTCGTGTTGTCGAGGAATCGCTGAAGCCGCGGCCGGTTCGTCTGCCAGAGATTGTCCACAGCGGTGCGCACGCCAGCCCGCTCCCGCTGCTGTTGATCCCAGTATGCGCGGTAGAACCGGCTGTTCTCATCGCGAAGGGACTGAACGAACAACCGTACCCAGTCGCGGTCGGCGGGCCCAGGGAAGTAACCGGCGAGAAGTGCAATGGCCGACGCCGCCTCCTGATTGCCAGCCGCGCGAGGCTCGCCTTCAGCGCGAATGAACAGGTCCATCGCCTCGAGCATCTCGTCGAACGAGTCGAAGTACAGGGCAATGAACTGCCCGTTGACGATTCCCGAGTTCTGCGCAAAGCGAGTTCGGAGACGCGAGGTGTTCGCGTCGAGCTGGGTGCTGACGTTGCTCCGGTTCTTCAGCGCGTTCATTTCGCTCTTGTAGCCGCGCCTGAAGTAGGGAACGAGAGTGGTGTCGTCCTGGAGCATCGCGTAACCGTGGAGCCAGAGGTCAACGTGGTGCCGCGTTTTCAACGGCCAGACTGCGCCTGACGGGCTCACTGTTTCTCCAGACGGCCCCGACACCGGACCCTCGACCGGGTCTTCGGTCGTGCCTGTGCCGCCGGTTGTTGCGCAGGCGGAAAGCAGGGCTAGGACGGCCGCCAGCGAAGCCCAGCGCGCGACTGATGATTGCATGAGAGAACTCCGGGTTGCCGCCCGGCGATCTGACGCGCGGGCTAGTTGATGGCTTCGACTATCAGGGCGATACCCTGGCCGCCGCCAATGCACGCGCTGCCAAGGCCGTATCGCTTCCCTTCCGCCCGCAGTGTATGCAGTAGATGGGCCGTGATTCTCGCCCCCGAGGCGGCAAGGGGATGACTGAGCGCGATCGCCCCGCCCTGCCGGTTGAGCTTGTCGCGCGGAAT
>JACCRF010000171.1 GCA_013813715.1 Gemmatimonadaceae bacterium
CTTCTCCAGCGAAGCACCAGCAGAAGTACAACAGCCCCGAAGGGTTGTGTGACGGCCGCTTTCATGTGCCCGGTGTCAGCGCGAAGCAGGTGCAGCCAATGTTGCGGCCACTCGGGGAGGAAGTAGAGGCTGATCCCAACCAAAATAATAGTCGAGAAAAAGGCGATAACCACGGCGTACTTGGATCGGGTGCCGGCGAGAATGGCGAACGACAGCTGCGGCTTCGCCGACGCAAAGATGGCGAGCATCGGAAGAGACAGCGATGCTATGATGATCGGCGACCATTGGGCGCTGATCGCAGAGTCCACGAAGGCGGCAGATCCGAAAATGGGAAGCCGATGCCAGCTATCCTCAGTAAGCGCGTAGGATAAGAGGAACATCGAGAGCGCCACAAAAGCAGCCGCGGCCATTTTCATCGAGAGGATTGTGAAAGGCAGCACTGCGACGAACGCGGTCGCCGGATATATCAGGCCAAAATCCCATTCGAATTCGAGCCCAGGTCCGACCAAGGGATAGGGATCTCGGCCGGCCATCATCATCCTGGCCCCAAACAGCACCAGATCAAAGTCGGTCTTGGCGCCTGGGTGGGCAGAGAGTCGATAAAGCAGGGCTAGAACGGCAACACCGGCGATCAACAATGAAACGGCGATCCGTTGCCCCTTCGTTGGTTGATTGGAGCCCCACGGGAAACCGTAGCGTCGGCCTGCCTCAGGTAGGGGTTGCTGATCTCGCTCCAGTCGGCGCTCCAAGGCGGCAGCCGGCTAACGGCCAAGTTCGTCTAGCGGCGCTCGACAGAATCTGATGAGACCCTCCGCGGCCTCCTTCGTCGGCGCCTCGGCGATCACGCGCACGATCGGCTCGGTGCCCGATGGACGAACATGCACCCAGCGATCCGCCCAGCTGAGCCGCAGCCCGTCCTGAGTATCAGCTTCGGCGTCGGGAAAGGCCTCGCGCAACGACGCATACACCGCGTCGAGCGGCACCGAGGGACGATCCAGCTTGTCCTTCACGATGAAGTAGCGCGGATAGCTCCCAACTATTGCCGAAAGCGGTCGCCCTTCCTCGAGCAGAAGCTGAAGAATCAGCGCGGCGCCAACCGGTGCGTCGCGACCGAAATGCATCTCCGATAGAATCACTCCGCCGTTCCCCTCTCCGCCGACCGGCGCTTTCTCCGACCGCATACGCGTAGCGACGTTCACTTCGCCCACCGGCGCGCGCACCACCGTGCGGTTACGCTCGCGCGCGATGTCATCAACGATTCGGCTCGTCGAGAGATTCGTCACGACGTTCCCTTCGCGGTATCGCAGCACGACCTTCGCCGCGAGCGCGAGCGTATAATCCTCGCCAATCGCTTTTCCCTCGTCGGAGACAAGGGCCAGCCGGTCCACGTCCGGATCAACTGCGAATCCGACGTCGGCGCCCTTGTCGCGCACGAGCTCCTCGAGCTCACCCAGGTTCTCGGCGACCGGTTCGGGCGATCGCGGAAATCTGCCATCGGTCTCGAGGTTAATTCCCGACACGCGGCAGCCGAGCCGCTCGAGCAGCCGCGGCATGCAGGCGCCGCCCGCGCCACGCACGCAATCGAGAGCGACGTGGAAGCCTCGCCGGCGGATACCATCCACATCGAGGAACGGCAGTGACATCACTGCGTCGATGTGAAAGTCGATCGCCGACGGATCGGTGTCGATGATTCCCAGGTTTTCCCATGTCGCGCGCTCGATCACGCCCTCGACGACGGCTCGCATCTCGGTCGCTTCGATAGTATCCAGAAACAACCCGGATGGCCCGATGAACTTGAGCGCATTCCATTCGATCGGGTTGTGACTCGCGGTGATCGCCAGGCCGCCCGCGGCGCGATGATGCTCCACCGCCAGCTGGATCGTCGGCGTCGGGGCCATTCCGACGTCGAGCACGTCGCAGCCAACCGACTGAAGCGCCGAGAGCACGACGCGATGAAACATCGGACCGGAGACGCGGCTGTCCCGGCCAACGACGATCGTCGCCTTCCAGCCCCCGGCGCCCTTCTTTGCCCACGCGCCGAATCCTCCCGCGAACTGCGCGATGATCTCGGGAGTGAGCGCCTCGCCCACCCGGCCGCGCACGCCCGATACGCTCACCATGAGCCCTTCATAGGCCCTTTTAGACATTTCCACGTTTCATGGGCTTGTCCCTCCTTCCGGGCGCTCCGGATTCGACCGTTTGAACAACGCAGCTAGCCGCGGCGTCCATGCGGGAAGCTTGCCTTCGTTCGGGCGACGCAGGATTAACCCGACGGCAGGTAGGTAGATCGTGATCACGAGAAGGGCCCCCACCCAGCTGTAGAACGCGTCTACTGATGTCAGAGGCGGGATAAGCATGGTTCCGGCTAATCCTCCGATCGTCATGATTCCCGCCAGCACGATGGATTCCGTGAAGGTTCTCGGCACCGCGAACACCGGTAGCGTGTTATACCACCCCCATGACTGTGGCATGCAGGCCATCGCCAGCACAAGCCAGCTCTCCGGCCGGCGCCACTTCAGAAGCACCAGGAGAATCAGAAAACCCCCGAGGTGGAGAATCGGCGGTTGCATGTGAGCGGTGCTCTTCATCGCGTGTATCCAAGCCGAAGGCCAGGAAGGGAGAAGGGCGAGGCTAACCAGCAGAAGTGCCACACCTCCAATGACAGCGGACACGATTGGGGCTCGAGTACGAGAGGCCGCCAGGACTGGAAGGAATGCCTGCGGCTTTCCCACTGTCAGGAAAGCAAGCCAGGGAAGGAAGAGGGCCGCCGTGACGAGTATTGACCATTGCCCAAGGCGGGCTGAGGAGGCGAACGTTTCGGTCGCGAACAGCGGAAGTAGGTGCCAGCCATCACGCGTCATTCCGAACGCTAGTAGAAATACCGATACCGCTACAAAACCCATCGTGGCGAGACGCTCAGTGAGCGCCGCGAATGGGATGGCGGCGACCATCGCAGTCGCGGGGTATAGGGGCTGCCAGCGGATGTCGAACTCGCGTCCGGGGCCTATGAGCGGATACGGATCCCGTCCGTCCAGCATCGCTCGAGCGCCGAACCAGGCGATCCCGAAGTCGGAGTGGTAGCCGGGCGTGGAACGATAGGTGTTCGAGACAAGTACCGAAGATAACGCTGCGGCTACGCCCGCAACTGCGACGCGCTGCCTTCGAGTCGGAATCTGGGCGGAAAGGCGTGCCAGTTGCTGGAGGAACGACACTATTGGTAGTCCAGACTCTGGATCTTGATTGCCTCAGCAGAGAAAGAGTAATGCGATTGGCGTTAGAGGGTAATGCACATGCGTTGCGCCTGCAATCGTTTCCTCCCGGGCCATGCGGGTGACGCGCAGCTCCGCCTGCTTTCCCGCAGGTGTTTTGAGAACGCGACTGCGACAAGCCTCAGCTTTTTACTCATCCACGGGCGTGCCTGACCCACGGAGCGCCCGCGCCAGTTCTTTTCCGCCCTTCGACGCGGCGACCAGCGCCTTCCAGTCATCCGGCGGGTTGCCCCGATCCAGCATACGCCCGAATAACGCGTATGCGTCGCCCCGCCGGTCGTACATCCGGAGAGACTCTCCATCGTTGACCCACGCGTACACTATGATCCTCTCCCGCGTCCGGAACCGGAAAAAGAGTCGAAACCGCCCGCGACCGAATTTCGCCCTGAACCAGTGCTTCATCTCAGGGCCGAGCGTGCCGCCCTGCCGATATTTCGATGCACCGGGGTTCGAGGGAATCTCATCGAAGGCCAGTTGGTCGATCGCGGCGAGCAACTTTGCGTTCGCGCTCCCTCTTGCCCGTTCCGGATGCTTTTTCCTCTCGACTCCAACGGCCTGCATCAACCTCTCGACCTGGTCGAGGAACAAGGGGTGTGCGAAGAGCGCCCATCCGTGTACGTCGGGGGACGGCGGCGGCGGCGTTACACCTGTCGCTTTCCTTGGGCCCTGCCCCCCTCGTGTGCGCCGCCTAGAGGTCAACCTTGCCTTCGATCGCCTCGTCAGGGTCGAGTTGGACTCCGATGGTGAGTCTGCGGATCCGTGCGACCAGAGTTCGGGGGATGATCTTCAACCGCTCTGGTCGAGTCTCGATGTCCCGCGCGAGCAGGGCGACGAACGCAGCTAACTCCGGATCGTCTCCGTCCGATTCGCCCTTGTCGAGACGAGACATTACAGCAGTCGCGCCCTTGATCACGTAACCCACCTTGTCCCCCGGCTCGATGCCTAATGCCTTTCGAACGCCCGTCGGAATGGTCGTCTGAGACCGCGCCGTCACCGTACTCTGGATCATTGATCGCTCAGCAGAAAGGGAAGGTAATGCGATTGCATTGTACGGTAATGCATGTGCATTTTGGATGCAATCGTTTTCCCTCCAGTCCAGGCGACGGGTGCCGGCCCGGTAGCGGGTCCGTTCCGGCAGGGACAGGCGTGTCGCGATAAACGGAATGAACCGCCTTTCGATCCAAAAAACGCGGTTCTCCGTGTCACCGTGCCTCCGTGGCCAGCGCAAAAACTGAGCGATCCAGACTGACTCAAGTCTTTGCGGTAAGTTTCACCCATTACTCCACCCCCGATACAAAATGACGCGCATCTTCGACGAAGACCTGACCACCTCCTTCGGCACCCGTGCCATTCACGCCGGACAGCGCCCCGATCTCCTCTCCGGCGCCATCATGACGCCGATCTACACCACCTCCACCTACGTCCAGGAAGCGCTCGGCATTAACAAGGGTTACGAGTACGCGAGAGGCAAAAACCCGACGCGCGAGGCCCTCGAGCGGAACGTCGCGTCACTCGAGGGCGGGGTACACGGCTTCGCCTTCAGCAGCGGCATGGGGTGCATCGACTCAATCATGAAGTTGTTCCGATCGGGCGATCACGTCATTTGCGGCGAAAATGTCTATGGCGGAACTTTCCGGCTGTTCGACAAGATCCTGAAGAACTTCGGGCTCACCTTCACGTTCGTGGACAGCCGCGACCCACAGCGGGTCGCCGACGCATGCACGCCTGCCACGAAAGCAATTCTCATCGAGACGCCGACGAATCCGCTCATGCGCCTCACCGATCTCAGCGCGGTCGGCGAGATCGCCAGGCGCGCCGGCGCGACGTTCATCGTCGACAACACCTTCGCGACTCCGTTCTTCCAGCAGCCCTTCGAGCATGGCGCTGACATCGTTTATCACTCCACGACCAAGTACCTGAACGGCCACAGCGACATGATCGGCGGAATCGCCGTCGTGAAGGACGATGCGATCGCGGAACGACTCACGTTCATCCAGAATGCCGCCGGCGCCGTTCCCGGACCGTTCGATTCCTGGCTCGCCCTCCGTGGAACCAAGACTCTCCATCTGAGGATGCCGCGGCATGACGCGAACGGCCGCCGCATCGCCGCCTGGCTCTCCGAAAAAATGGGCGTCGAACGCGTGTTCTATCCCGGACTCGAGTCGCATCCACAGCACGACCTGGCGCTGCGGCAGATGCAAGGATTCGGCGGCATGATCTCGGTAGAGACGGGGTCGAAGGCGTGCGCCGCGGCAGTCCTGAGCAGGGTCCGCGTATTCTCCCTGGCCGAGTCGCTCGGCGGCGTTGAGAGCCTGATCAGCCATCCGGCTTCGATGACCCACGCATCGGTTCCCATCGACAGCCGCACCTCGCTCGGCATCAGCGAAGGGCTGGTGCGCCTGTCATGCGGCG
>JACCRF010000175.1 GCA_013813715.1 Gemmatimonadaceae bacterium
TGAAAGGAATCGCCGCGGACGACAATCCCCGTCGCCATGCGGTCATTACGGGTAGACGGCATGGAGTTGTGATTTTATTCCATCCGTTTGCGTAGAGCTCACCTGAGGAATGTAGAGGCCTGCGCGACGAGGCGAGTGCTTGTCGGGTAGACAGGCGGAGATGATCTTTCAGGAATGAAAAGGCAACTCTGGCTTCGCTTGAAGGACTATCACTTTGACGACCTCGTGCCATCACTGCTGAGGGATCACGTGAGGGCGATCTTCGGCGGAACCGACGCGTCGACCCAGGCGTTTGCCAGCAAGATCGCTCGAAAGCTGGGATGGACACATGCGTTTTCCCTGCGCGCCATCGAAGAATACCGGAAGTTCGTTTACCTTGGAATGGTGAGCGAATTCAGCGTCACGCCGCCGAAGGTGATCGACCAGGTCTGGCATGAGCACCTCCTCTTCAGCCGGGCCTACCGGGAGTTCTGCCGGGATGTGCTTGAACGGGATTTCGATCACAACCCGGAACTGGTACCAAACGAAAGGCAGACGGAGGCATTCCACGCCCAGTACGCCGCCACGCTCGACCTCTACCGCGATGAGTTCAATGTGATGCCGCCTGCCGAGATTTGGGGTACGCCGAAATTCGCGACGAATAGTGACCGACTACAGATGCCAGAGCCGAAGAAGAAGTCCGGTGACGGCGGCGCGACTTCCTCGGCGGGTGATGCGCCGCTTTATCTGCTCTTCGATGGTCAAGGAGCCGATGGCCTGGCTCACTCTTCGATGTCCGAATTCGGAGGTGGTGGTGGTTTCTCAGGGGGCGGCAGCGGCAACGACTGGGGTGACGCAGTCAACTCGAGTCACGGTGCTGACGCAGCCGGCAGCGGTGATGGAGGCGATGGCGGCGGGGGTTCCGGCTGCTCATCGAGCTGTGGCGGAGGCGGGGGCGACTGACAGCGCAAGCGGCTACGACCGTGGGTTAAGCAGTTGCTCCAGAACCTGAGCCGGGGCATCCGCGGCTGTGTGCCGCTACTCCGCGAGAAGAAAACGGCAGTTCCGCGAGAAGGAACAGGCATCGACAAAGCGTGCACGGGCCGTAACGTCTTGTCCTGAAGTTGACCTGCCTGACACGGGCGAGGCTCTAACTGGGGTAGTCAGGTCACTTCGCCAGCGAATCCCGTCCGTGGGTGCTAAGGGCGAGTGAGCTGGCTTCCGTTCTCACAGGCGGGCTGTCCGGCACGCTATGTACGCACTTATCGAGTCTGTCCGCCGGTGGGTCACGCCGACGAAAACAGCAATGGTCTCGGACTCCTCTCCGTCAAGCGCCGGCACTGGCACTCAGGCGGGTGGGTCAACCCTGCCCTTGGGCGGCACCGATTCCGTGCCCACGCCTCCCTTCGGGGTTCCTGCCGACACTCCGCCCGGGCAGGTCTACGAAGTGTTGCGCGCGGACGTCGCGAAGCGCCTCCGCAATGTCTGCTCTGATTGGTCAGAGGAGGACTTTGACGCGATCGTCCATAAGGTTACGCAGACAGCGATAAAGCACCTGCCGGAGTTTTCTCAGGCATCCGCGTCAACCGATGGCCGCCGGGCCTTGCCCGGCTAGACAATCCCCTTGATGCCGTTCAACCCCCGGCGAATCCAACCCGGCCTGGGGCCAGGTCGCTGGTTCCGCTGGGCGACGATGCTGTAAGCCTGGATGCGGTCATGATGGAACGACCGCGTGCCTCCCCACAGATATAGGCGAAAGGCGCGGTACGTCTGCTCACCCCACCTCGCAACGATCTGCTCCCGCGCGCCGTCGAGTCGAGTTGCCCACTGAAGCATGGTGAGCTCGTAATCCCTCGACTCGTTCTTCACCTCGAGCACGTCCATTCCCTGGTACAAGAGCTCGCGCATGAAATCCTGAAGACAGAGAAAGGTGTGAGTGCCGGGCCACACATAAGTCCGGGAGAAGCCGCTCACTCTGTATTTCTGCCGCGATGCCGACGCGTCCACATACAGCCGGCCACCGGGACGCAGGCATTCCCACACCTTCTGCACGAACAGACGGTAGTTCGGGAGGTGCTCGATGACGCCATAGATCACTATCGCGTCATACGGCGCGGCCGGCTGGTGCTTCAGGAAATCCTCGAGCCGCGCTTCGGCAGGCAGATCATGCTCCTCGATGAGCCGCGAGATGTAGCGGTGCGAATCGGGCGCAATCGTGAGGCCGGTGACGTGGACGCCGCGGGTTCCGCAATACTGCTCGACTCCACCCCAGCCCGCACCGATGTCGAGGAGCCGCATCCCGGGCCGGAGGTTGAGGGACGAATACATTCGCTCGAGCTTATGCTCCGACGCCTCCTCTATCGACTCGTCCTCGCTGTGAAACAGTCCGTGTGAATAGAACCGCCAGCGCCCATCGATGAATGTCAGGTAAAAGTCGTCGCCAAGGCTGTAGTGTGATTCGATCGCTTCGCGATTCTCGGCGGCAAGCGGTCGCAGCACTCGGGCCACCCAGAGCTTCGCGAGCAGCGCAACTGGCGGTCTCGATGCGAGTTTCTCTCGGATGTCCAGCGCCGCCTGCATGCTCAGCTCGATGTCGAAGTCTCCTTCGATATATGCGCGCGCTATCTCGAGCTCCTCGATGCCGCGGCGGAATGCGTCGTCTGTGCGAAGGCGCAGGCGAAACTCGGGCGGCCCCTCGCCGCATTGCAGCGTCGCGCCGGAAGCAAGAACGATCTCGCACGGCGTACCCGCCAACAGAAAAATCTGGTGAAGCGGCCGAAGTGATCGCGGCACCGCGGGCACCGCGCGCGGCGCGGCGTCAGGCGCGGCGTATGCCGATACCGTGGGAGGCGGGTGAATTGTCAATTGCCGCGCTTGTGCCAGACGTCGGCGTACCGCGTCAGGGAGAGCCTCTCCAGGAGCCGGTCGTATCGCGGGTCCACCCGGACGTGCTCGAGACCCGGCCAGCCGAGCAGAAAAGCGACCACCGGATCGTGCTGGTCAGCGCCCAGTTCCAGCAGCTCGAAACCCTTATCGAGCTCGCCCATGTGCAGGTGCAACCACGCCTTCGACGCCGGCCGGTCGAAGTTCGACGCGCAATAGTCGTATATCTCCGCCAGAAGCGCCCGTGCAGCCGCTTGCCGTCCGCTCTCCCAGAGCACCCCGCCGAGAACCATCAGGATTTGCGGAATCCGCTTCATCTGCACCGCCGTCCGCTCGAGAACTTCAAGAGCCTCGTCGAATTTCGCCTGTCCCGCCAGAGAGAGACCCAGCAGATATTGGGCAACGAAGTGTCCGGGATCGATCGCTACCGCCTGCCGGCAGGCCCCTTCGGTCAGCTCCATCCGCCCACTGAAATAGTAGCCCATGCTCGCCGAGGCGCTTATCAGCGGCGAGAGAGGCTCAATCTCCTGCGCGCGCGGGCCGGCATCGAGCGCCGTTACCTCGTCACCGACCAGACCCGAGACTGCGCAAAGGTAGGAGTGCGCCGCGGCCATTTGCGGATTTCGGTCGATGGCTTCGCCGAACGCGGCAATCGCCTCCTCGAAGTCCCAGCTGAAAAAGAACTGCAGAAGGCCGCGCGAATAGTGCACTTCGGCGGCGGTATCATCGCTCGCCATAGCGCGCTCGACCATTGATTTCGCCTTTTCATAGGCCATCGCGCTGGGTACCAGGCCCTGGAGTGCGAGCCCCGCGTATGAATCGGCTAGCCCGCAGTACGGAAGCGCATAGTCGGGATCCTTTGCGATCGCCTGCTCGAACAGCGCCATGGCGCGCTTGAAATCGCGCTGGTACCAGGAGTAGCGCCCCTGGAGGTACAGCCGATACGCTTCGACGTCGACATTGGTCTGCCTGACGACCGGCAGGTCGCCGCTGTTGATCAGCTTGCCCTTTACGGTATTGACGATGGCCGCCGAGATCTCGTCCTGGATTTCGAACACGTCCTCCATCTCCCGGTCGTACCGCTCCGACCAGAGGTGGAAACCGTCGGCGACATTGATCAGCTGGGCGGTGACCCGGAGCCGGTTGCCGACCCGGCGGATGCTCCCTTCGAGGACGGACGACACGCCCAGGTTCCGACCGACCGTGCGGATGTCTTCCGACGACCCCTTGTAGGCGAACGATGACGTGCGCGCTGGCACCTGCATGAACGGAACATGGGAGAGGGCACTGATGAGATCTTCGGTCATTCCATCCGCGAAGTATTCGCTCTCCTTGTCGTTGGACATATTCGCAAAAGGCAGGACGGCGATCGAGCACTCCCTTGGCGCATCGCGCCTATGCGCCCTGAGCTGATCACGCGACAGGCTCACCGGTTCGGCGGTGAGCGCAGCCACGAACTCCGACACCTTCGCGAAGCGCCGTGTCACATCGCGCTCGATCGCGCGCATCACCGCGTCGGCCACGGCCGCCGGAATATCGTCGCGAAGCTTCGTAACGTGAGTCGGCCGTTCGATGAAACGCTTCGCGATGATCGACTGCACCGAATCGCCGGTGAACGGTGCCTGCCCGGCCAGCATCTCGTAAAGCACGCTGCCGAGAGAGTACAGATCCGAGCGCGCATCGGCGTGAGGATCACCGGCGGCCTGCTCGGGACTGATGTACAACGGCGTGCCGACGGCAATGCCGGTCATCGTCAGCCGTTCGTTGGCGGAGACGTCGATGGCCCGCGCGATGCCGAAGTCGGCGAGCACAGCGTTGCCCGATGAGATCAGAATGTTGTCGGGCTTGATGTCGCGGTGAAGCACGCCCCTCTCGTGGGCGAATGCCAGAGCGCCGCCAACGTGGCCGGCAATCTTCACGGCCTCATCCACTGATAGCCGATGCTGCCGGTCGAGCACGCCGCGCAAAGTTTCTCCCGCGACGTACGGCATGACGTAATAAGGAACTCCTTCTACCTCCCCGGAGTCGAAGACAGGGAGGATGTGCGGGTGGCTGAGACTGGCCGCGATCTCGATTTCCCGAAGAAAGCGCTCGGCGCCGAGGAGCGCGGCGAGCTCGGGCCGCAGGATCTTGATCGCCACCTTTCGGCGATGCCGGATATCCTCGGCAAGCCACACCGTGGCTGCGCCGCCCTGCCCGAGTTTGCGATCGATCGCGTAACGGCTGGCCAGCCCAAGAGCGAGGTGCTTCGCAAGCTGCGTCATCGGGCTTCAAGATGCGCAGGGCATGGGCTGGATGGAAGCGTGCGGCGCCGTGCAACCACGAGCCTCAGAGAGTCGCCGTGACACCCCCAATCACGCGGCGGCCGATGACCGAGCCTCCGTAGATCTGAAACCGCTGCTGATCGAGCACATTCGTCCCGGTGACGAATAACTTGAGACGGGGAGCCGCCCGCCAGCTCGCGTTCGCGTTTACGATCTGGGACGCCGGTACGTAGCCGGTGAAGACACCGGCCGCCCACTGATAGCCACTCACCATCCGCAACGTGCCGCTCAGGTCGAGTCCCCGCCCGTTCTGATACAGCGCCGTAAGCGCCCCCTTGTGCTTCGGAGTGTTCGGCAACAGCGCGTCGGTTCCAATGCTCGCCTCCTCGACCTCGAAGTGGAACAGAGCGTAGCTCGCCTCAGCGCGGAATGTATCGGAGATCTGCATCGAAACGCCGGTTTCCAGCCCGCGTTCCCGCACCTTGCCAGCGTTGGTATATGACACGACCAGCGCCCTCCGTCCTTCTACGGTTGCCAGCAATGACTGCGTTCCGGCGACAAGGGCGTCGTAGTTGGTGCGCAGTATCTGCGCACCGCCGATAATCGCCTGGCGTTGAGCTTCCGGGATCGCCCCCGCCGGAAGTGCCGCGGCCCGCGCGGCGATCGCCGCCAGATACGCAGGCACGTCGGTGCCACCGTCGCTGTACAGATATTGCGGGAACTCCGGATTGACGTTCGCCAGAAGGTCAGTGACGAAGTCGCGTTTGTCGTTCATGAAGAGATCGACCGTGAGGTAGCCACGCTTCCCAAGGTCACCGGAATAGCCCAGTTCGTATCCGGTAATCTTCTCGACCTCGAGCGCCCGGTTGCCGCGAGCCAGGACCGGGGTCTGCGAGTCGAAGTTCCACGGGAGATCAGCCGGAAGACCCTGCGTGCCGATTGCGCGACCCGTCGCCAGAAAGCCCTCGAGCGCGGCTTCGAGCGCGCGCGGGCTCGCGGTTGGTGCGGCGGCATTGGCGTGCAGGAAAAACTCGGAGTAGTTCGGTGTCTGAAACGCTTTGTTCACCGAAAGCCGTACCGACCGGTTCTCGCCGGCAGAGAAAACCAGCGCCGCTTTGGGTGAGAACTGCGACTCGAAGAGGCTGCCATCGTCCCACCGGCTGGCGGTCACGAGCTTCAGGCGCGGGGATAGCTTCACCTCCACCTGGCCATATGCCGAGTACAGCCCGTCGGTGCGATCGTCATTCTCGGCAGCGACGAGCGTCTGGGAGGTATTCATATGCGTTGAGCGCGCCGAAGCGCCGACGATGAACCGGGCGCGATCGCCCCACAGGTCGTTATTGTACTGCGCTTCTCCGTGGGCGACGGCCGATTTCTCGAGGAAGAACGTGCCGGAGCCGAGGGCCCACTGCGGGTCTCGCGTGTCGCGTCCCGTGTACCACGTGAGGACGTTGAAGCGTTCGCCCGCCCATGCCGCCCGCGCCCACGGCCGTTGCGCGCGGGCTACCTGAACTCTGCCAAGGCCTGTAACGAAAGTTTCGTTGCGGCCTTCCCCGAGGCCTCCTTCGATGGTGGCGAGTGAGCCGTCTTGCGCGTAGTAGTCGACGCGCGCGGAGGCATGTGCGCTGGTCACCTGATCGCGATCCCCGATTGCGGCCAACGTCACGGGGTCGAGCCCCTGTCCGATGAGTGGTCTGCTCTCCCGTGATTTCGGCACCGGCGAACTCGTGACCGGATCATACTCCTGCACGATGTCAGTGCTGTCGCGGCGCGTGCGCGAACGGGCCCAAGTGTCGCTCGCGGAGTATCCCGCCGCGAGCTTGTAGCCGAAGCGCTCGCCGCCGAAAAGGCCGGCGTGCATCGCCTCGGCGCGGATCGTCTCGAGCTCGCCGCCGGCGAGCGTCAGGCGCGAGCCCGCGGCCTCGCGGGCCGTCTGCGAAGTGAGTGTCAGCACGCCCGAAAATGCGTTGGCGCCGTACAGTGCCGAGCCGGGCCCACGGACCATCTCGATTCGGGAAACGTCATCGAGTGAGGTGCCCATCGCGCCCCACTCCTGAGAGCCGAGGAACGCGATGGCCACATCGCGACCGTCTTCCAGCACAAGCACACGCCGCGTCAGGGAGGAGTTGAACCCGCGAGCGTTGACGTTGAAGTCATTCACGCCGTTCTGTACGATGTCGACGCCGGGAACCGTCGCGAGTACGAGTGGAGTCTGTCCCGTGGGGGCGATTGCCGCGACTATTTGAGGCGACACGACGCTGATCGCCGCCGGCGCCTCGACGAGCCGTTCGGGTGAGCGCGACGCCGTCGAAACGATGACGTCGCTCAGCCGTAGGGCAAGGGCGACCATGGCGACGTTCACCGTCGCAGTTTGCGCGGCGACGACGTTGACTTCCTCGACGCGCGGGATGAAGCCCAACGATCGGAACTGGACCGTGCGCTGTCCGGCGGCTACGCGAGGGAGGGTGTAACGCCCGTCGGATCCGGTGGACGTGGCAACGCCGGTGCCCAGCACGGTCACGGTCACACCGCTGAGCCGGATTGCGCTCTCGCCACGCGTAACAGTCCCCCCAATTACTCCCGTTGCCTGCGCGCCCGCGAGCGGAACACAAAGGTGAGCAGCCACGGCGGTGAATCCCAGAATGACAACTCTACCGGACATACAACGCATCAACTTCTCCCGTTACGACGTGGTTCTGCGCGGGGCGGTCTATCATACCTTGCCTCCCGCGCAGCCGCCATGGGGCGCGGGCAGGCGACCAGTCCGCATCAATACGGGTACGCGAAAGCCCCGCCGGTTCCGGAGGGGCCTGGATGGTAAAACGTTGTCCGCGCGTGCACGGAATTTGAGAGACGAAACCAGGCGCCGCAAGGCAAGCGCCGGGCGCTTCTGTTTCAGGCGGCGGTGCCCATCACGTTGGTTTCCAGCCAGCCAAGAAGCGCCTGAGTCGTTTCGCCCTCTGCAGCGCCAGGTGTATGCGGGATCGCCGGCCATCGCTTGCCGGCGCGCATCAGGCACCACATGGGTCCCATCTCGACGTCACCGCGACGCGCGTTCGCCACCTGCGCCTCGTAGGACACGAAGTGAAAGCTCCGGCCACCGCACGTCACACGGTGCTGTTCGACCTTGTATTTTTTCATCGGGAATCTGTGGTGAGGAGGCTGGAGTGGCGCACCACTCGCAGAGTTGGAAGTTAACCATTTATTCGTCCCCGCGCTGGCAAGGCCGCGTTACACCTGGCTAGACGGGCTCAACGGTCAGAAGGTCAAAGAAATGCAGAGGCCCGCGGCGCGACCTTTTGAGCTTGAGCCGGTCAGGCTCGCGCTGCAAAGAAGCTCTCGCTACAGGCCTTCCTCCTATCGACCCCGGATCAGATGCCGATCTTCGGGTTGTTGAGCCTTTCGGCCTGGGGCAGCGGGAAGCAGAGCTGCGTGCCGTACGAGCCGCCGCCAAAATGATACGGCGTGCCGACCGCCGGCTGAAGCGTGATTCCAAACCGGATGATGTCGCCGAGATGCTGGCTCTCGAGGAACAGCTCCCGGCGGCGCTGGTCGATAAGCTCGGCCAGGTACTCCGCCTGCGTCGTACCGGTGAATGCTCCCTGTCCGCCGCGCGCCCTCGAAGCAGCGAGGATTGGAAGCGCTGTGGCAAGGCTTCCCGCTCTGATGTCGGCCTCGGCGACGATAAGCTGCGCTTCCTCATACGACGCGAGCGGTATCGGAGCACTCACGCTTGTGTACTTCGTCTGGTAGAAATGACGAATTCCCGGAGCGCTGGTAGTGTTCGTCGCCACGATCGGCACGCGCGTGTCGACCATTGTACGGTATGGCTCGCCAACCGAGCTCTGGTCGCCAGTGACCGAGTTGTCGCTGAAGACCAGGTTGTTTCTGCGGCCAACGGTCGCCGAGTAGGTTGCGTTCTTCAGGTAGCCTGCGGGTACCTGCTGTGCATCCGCCTTAGCGCCCGGATAGTCGCCCAGGTTGAGCTTCGCGCGGGCGCGCCCAGCATACGACATCCGCAGTATGTCGGTATTGGCGGTTGCCTGCGCCGTCGTGATCGCCTGCGTGAACAGCGCGATCGCGCTCCTGAAAACACTGTCGCGCTGGATCTCTCCCCCATAATCGATACTGCGGTCGGGATTGATGCGCGACACGGCCAGCGTGCACATGCCTTCGCCGAGCATGACGTAGGAGTACGCGGCGTATGCCGCGGCGAATGAGATCAGGCGAGTGCGATTGGGCACCTCCGCGTCGGTCCATCCATTGAGATAGCCAAGGATGGTCTCCGCGGAATTCCGCGATGTCTGGAGCGGCGAGTAAATGCCGAATGATTGGCATCCGGCCAGCGCGTACCGCCCATCGCTCGAGGTAGTGGTACGCCGGTCCGACGGGACACGGTCGGCCGTCTGCTGGGCGTAGATGAACTCCTCACCAACAGTAGCGCTCTGGACGACGTATGCGGCGAACGCGCACTCGAAGTCGGCGATCGCGCCGTCGACGAGAAGCTGCGCGTTGGCGGGCGATTCGACGTTCTCCGCCGGGATGCGGCTGCTCGTCTCGACGACGAGCGGATTCTCGCAGGCGACGATGGCGGCGAGGGCGAGCAGGCCAGCGAATCGCACTGCGCTGTGCGCAATAGTTGCTTTAGACATTGTGATCGATTCTCCAGTCGTTGATTGGCTGCGCATGGATCACCAGTCCAGCTTGACGCCGAGAACCCACTGTGACGTCTGCGGGTTTGTCGTCTGTTCGAACTGCGAGAAGCTTCCGCCGCGGCTGCCGCCGAGGAAGAACGCCTCTGGCTCGAGGCCGGTGTAGTCGGTCCAGGTTGCGAGGTTTCGTCCGGCCAGCGTGATGACGGCCCGGCTGAAGTTCAGGAATCGCGTGCTGACCGCTGGCAGCGAGTAGGACAAACTCACTTCGCGCAGTTTCGTAAAGCTTGCATCGTTGATGTAGTAGTCGGGGAGTACGTCGGTGCCCGCCTGGATGCCTGCGATTCTCTTCACGTCAAACTCGGCCGGATAGAAGTTCTCGCGGCAGCGCCCGTTCACCGCGCAGCGGAAGCGGGTGTTGCCATCCACCTTGTAGTGGCCGCGCTTGAAATCGAGCAGCGCATAGGCCCGGAAGTTCCTGAAGAGAGTGAACGAATTGCCGAAGGAGCCCTCGCTTGTTGGGATGGTGCGTCCGAGGAAAACGAAGGGAGCGCTGGCGCAGGCAATCGCGCCGCCCTTGTCGTCGTCGCACATGATGTTGATCGCCCGGCCGGCGGCATTCAGCTCTGCCGAGACGACGCGTTTGTGGAAGTACGACCCGATCGGATAGCCGACCTGGTGTCGCGGTGGCAGCGATCCGGCGCTGACGAGGACGAAATCCTGGACACGGCACGTGGCGGGATCCGATGTGCCGGGAATGAACCCCGGGCATGCGGTCTGTCTGCGCAGATCAAGAATCTCAAGCGGTGTGGCGAGATCCTCCACCTCGCTGTCGTTGGTGGAGTGGCCGAATGTCGCTTCCCACTCGAACCGGTCGCGCACGACCGGCTTCAGGCGGAGCAGAAGCTCGGTCCCGGAGTTTCGCACCGATCCGGCGTTAAACGGCTGCGTGCCCGGAATTCCGATTGAGGGCGCGATCTGCCTGTTGAGAATCGCGTCCACCGTCTTCTTTCGGTACCAGCTGAACTCAGCCCCGACCCGGTCCTTGAACGCCCCGATGTCGAAGCCCAGCTCGATCTCCTTGCTCCTTTCCGGTCCGAGATCAGGATTGCCGATCGAGAGCGCGGTCACGGTTGGAACGTCGTTCGGTCCGGTGGCGCTGGTGTACGTCTGGAGCGCCGAGAAGGTGATGGGTTGCTTGCCTGATTCGCCGTAGGCCGCGCGCAGCTTGAGCGCATCCACTGTCGGGAAGCGCCAGAACCCTTCCTCGCTGATGATCCAGCTTGCGCTGAACTTCGGATAGTATATGCGGTCGAAATTGCGTCCGAAGGCACTGTTGTCGTCGGCGCGAATCGCCGCCGTGAGGAACAGGCGATCGCCGAAGCCCAGCTGCTCCTGAGCGTAGACGCCGAGCGTCGCGTCCTCTTCGATGTCGTGACAGGTTCCGCGTCCGACGGTGGTGGCCGATACGGTCGTGATTCCAACTGACGGGAACTGAGACCCGAACGCGCAGGAGATCTCGAAGTAGTTGCGGTAGTACTGCGTTCCGAACGAGGTAGTCGACTTGATGGACTTCGCCAGGTCGAATGCCGCGGATGCGGAGTAGTCTACCGTGTAGTTGTTGATAGTCCGGAATGTCATGTCGCGATAGCCGAGCGTCGAGCCAAGGAGTGCCTTGAAGAGAGAATCCTCGAGGCGCCGTCCAAGCTCACTGTTTTCCTCGCGGGTGCGATCGGTCCCTGCCACCAGCCGGTGCTTTAGCCAGCTCGTCGGCTGCTGGTTCACCTGGACGCCGGCGGTGAACCGGTCAATGATCTGGTAGAACTCGTAGAATGCGTCGTACGCTTCCGGAATGATGTTGTTGAAGCCTCGCCGCGGATTGGGCTGCCCGTTGGCAAGTAGTGTGTCGTTGCGCGGATTGGCGTTGATCGTGGTCAGCGTCCGGCCCCCGCAGCCAGCCTCGCACGGAAGCGTAATGTTGCCGTTCGAGTACCCGAGGTTGATTCCAAAATCGAGGCGCGGGCTGATGGTGGAAGTCAGGTTGAGCCGTCCCGTGCGGCGCTTGACTGTGTTTGTAGGCTCGATGCCTTCGCTGTCCTCGAGACCAGCGGCGGCGAAGTAGCGGAACAGGTCGGAGCCGCCGCCGGTGCTGAAGTCGTACTCGCGGAGAGGGCCCTTCCCGAACACAGGCGTCCCGCGCGCATTCTCGAGATCTATGATGTCGATCGAGACGGTGTCGCGTACCGCATCGCTCGTTTGCCCGGCCTTTCTGATTGTCTCGTAGTTCACCGGCCATCGGCCTTCCGGATCCCGGAGGTAGTTCACACCCTGTCTGGTGGCGAATGTCCAGCGCGGTTTGCCGCTCGAACCTTTCTTCGTGATGATCTGGATGACGCCGTTCGATGCTTCGGTTCCGTACAGCGTCGCCGCCGCGGGACCCTTGATCACCTCGACGGATTCGATGTCGTCGGGATTGAAGTCGTTGATGCGCGAGATGGAGGTGGATCCGAAGCCCTGATTGATCGGGCCGGTCGAAGGCGCGCCGTTGACGCGGATGCCGTCCACGTAGATCAGCGGCTCGTTCGAGAGCGAAAGGCTGGATGCGCCGCGGATGCGGATGCGGGCGCCGGTGCCGACGTTGCCAGTCGATGGAATGATGATCAGGCCGGGCACTCTTCCATTGAGAAGCTGCTGAAAGCTGTTGACCGTCGCCTTCTCGGTGACGTCGGCGGCGTTGACCATCGATACCGCGTTTCCGATCTCACGGAGCGCCTGGCCGCCAGCGGTTCCGGTGACAATGACTTCATCGAGCGCGACGGACTGCTCGATGAGCGGAATGCGAAGACTGACTTCGCCAACGACTGCCGGAACGGTTGACATCCGGAATCCGATTCGACGCACCTCGAGAGTGGCGTTGGTTCCGGAGAGTCCGCCGATCCTGAACCGTCCGTTGGCATCCGTAATTGCGCCGAGCGTCGTTCCCTGTATGCGCACCTGAGCGCCGGGAACGGGGTTGGCGAACGTCCCTCCGACTACGACACCGGATATTGAGCCTGTCTGCGCAGATAGAGCAGCGGATGAAGGTCGCGAGTAGCGCGAGCGCTACCAGTTGCAGGACTTTTCGCAGGGCGCAGGGCGACGAGCCTCGCGAGCGTCCTATCAAGGACAAAAGGAATTCCATAGAAAGTCACCCGGCAGGATGTGGGAATCCGCGTCGCCGATCAGTGGGCGACGCAGTGGAATTGCTGGCGGCTCTATTGTACCGGCGTGTCCCACATGCGGCAAGTCAACATTTCGAGTCAACATTCGAGCGAACGCTCGAGTGTCGGGGCGAGCCGTAGATCGCCTGCTCATCATGGCCAACCAGGCGCGTCTCGACTTCCGACACCGGCCCCCGTGCACGCATGAGCCGGATTGCCGGGTTTACCGGGTGAATGAAGCGGTGTTGCCTAGTGCGAGCGATACTGCCGCCGTATCATGGCGTGATGGAGAACGCGCACGCATTCCTCCAAAATCTGGCGCTGGTGCTCTGCACGGCGGCGATCACGACGATCGTGTTCCAGAAACTTCGGCAGCCGGTGGTGTTCGGCTACCTGCTGGCCGGCATGATCGTGGGCCCGTACGTGCCCATTCCGCTGGCCGCCGACGAAGCGATGGTGCGCACACTCTCCGAGCTCGGCGTGATTCTGCTCATGTTCTCGCTCGGGCTGGAGTTCCGCCTCCGCCGGGTGGGACAGATCGCCGCGACTGCCGGACTCGCGGCACTGCTGGAGACGAGCATCATGTTCGGCCTCGGCTACCTCGCCGCGCAGATGCTGGGGTGGACCGCGCTCGAGAGCATCTTCACCGGCGGAATTGTCGCGATCTCCAGCACTACCATCATCGCCAAGGCGTTCGACGAGAAGGGCGTGCAGGGCAGGATCCGTGAGACGGTATTCGGCATTCTCATCGTGGAGGATCTAGTAGCGATCATTCTGATCGCGCTACTCACCGCGACTGCCAAGGGATCGGGTCTTTCGGCGCAGGAGCTGGGGTTGACCGTCGTTCGCCTTGTCACGTTCCTCGCGGCGCTGATTGGCATCGGGCTTCTCATCGTGCCGCGGATCGTTCGCGGCGTGGTCAGACTGGATCGCGCGGAGACGACGCTCGTCGCGAGCATCGGCATCTGCTTCGCCGCCGCCTACATCGCGCTCGTGTTCGGGTACTCGGTGGCGCTCGGCGCATTCATCGCGGGGTCGCTGATCGCCGAGTCGGGCGAGTCGCCGGTTGTTGAACGCCTCGTCCATCCCGTACGCGACATGTTCGTCGCGATATTCTTTGTGTCGGTCGGGATGCTTATCGATCCTCGTGTTGTCGCGGAGCACGCCGGGGCAGTCGTCGCGCTGACAATACTCGTGATCACGGGGAAGGTGATCGCGGTTAGCGCGGGAGCGTTTGTCACGGGGAACAGCCTCCGCTCATCCATGCAGGCGGGCATGAGCCTCGCTCAGATCGGCGAGTTCTCGTTCATCATCGCCGCCGTCGGACTTTCGTCAGGGGCAACGCGGGAGTTCCTCTATCCGGTGGCGGTCACGGTCTCCGCGATTACGACGCTCACCACGCCGTGGCTCATCGCCGCCGCGCAGCCCGCCGCGATGTGGGTGGACCGGAAGCTGCCGCACGCGATGCAGACCTCGCTCGCGCTCTATGGGTCGTGGATAGAGCGAATGCGGAGCGCACCGGGAGCGAGCGGGCGGTCACGAACGCGGCGTCTCGTGCGCGTGATCCTCATCGATGCGGTCGGCCTCGCCGCGATCATCATCGGCGCGGCCGCAGAAAAGGGAAGGGCGACGGCTCTGCTGCAGCGATGGACCGGCGTGGCTGAATCCACTGTACCGATGCTGATAATCGCCGCTGCGATCGTACTTTCTGTTCCCCTCGTATGGGGGATCGTGAGAAGCGCGCGCATGCTCGGTTTCCTGCTCGCGGTCCGGGCGCTGCCGACGGCGGGCAGGAGAAAGGTGGATTTCGCCGTCGCCCCGCGCCGCGCACTCGTCACGATGCTTCAGCTCGGGACGCTCTTTCTCGTTGGCGCTCCGCTCGTCGCGATCACGCAGCCTTTTCTTCCGAGGTTCCCCGGCCTGGCGGTGCTCGGGCTTTTCACGCTCGTGCTGGGCTTCGCGTTCTGGAGGAGCGCGCTCAACCTTCAGGATCACGCTCAGGCCGGCGCGCAGGCGATCGTCGCCGCCCTCACGCCGAAGCTCGGGACCGAGGACGATCCGGAAGATCTTGTCCGCACGATGGAGCATGTGGCGATACTTCTGCCCGGGTTGGGCGAGCCGGTTCCGGTGAGGATCACCGAGCGGAGCCCGTCGGTAGACCGCTCGCTCGCCGAGCTGAATGTGCGCGGCATGACGGGCGCGACGATTCTCGCGATAACGAGAAAGGGCGACACGGGCGAAAAGGTGATGGTGCCGACGGGAAAGGAAACGCTGCGCGCCGGCGACGTACTCGCGCTCGCGGGTTCGAGGGAAGCGGTAGATGCGGCGCGCGATCTCCTGACTGTCTCGCGGCGCGGCCAGGAAAAACTAGCGGGGCTATCAGCTGTCCCTTCCGGGAAGTGAGAAAATCAAGGGCATTACCTCAAGGGTCCCCGCTATCGGTCATCAACGTTGTACGACTATTGTAAGGGCTGTGGCGCGTTTGAAACCCATGTTCAATATTTGACTCCACCTTCTCCGCGGCGCTCCGGCTTCGACGGACAAGTGATCACTCCTTTATCCCAACAGCCATGTCAATCAAGATCTCGTCCGGGCTTCTGGCACCGGCGCTAGCCGTCATCGCGATGGGCTGCGCCCAGGCATCAGCAAAGCAGACGCAGGCGCCCAAACCGGCATCCGGGCAGGCGGCATCCGGGCAGGCGGCATCCGGGCAGGCGGCCGCCTCCGCCGCAAAGCCCGCGGGTGCTGCAGCCGCTGGAGCGGCGGAAAAAAAGACCATCGCCGCGACCGTCAAGAACATGAAGAAGCACGATGGCCTTTTCACCGTCTATCAGGACACCGCGAACGGCTCGGTCATGGTATCTGTGTCGAAAGACAAGATCGGTAAGGAATTCGTGTACTTCACCCACATCGTGGATGCGCCGGTCACCGCTGGAATGTTCCGCGGCGCGTTCGGGTCGAACAACGTCTTCACCGTTCGCAGGCATTTCAACCGCCTCGAGTTCGTGACGCAGAACGACGGATTCTGGTTCGACTCCGGTAACGCGCTCTCGCGTGCGGCGTCGGCGAACATCAGCCCCGCCGTCTTCGCGGTGCAGGAAATCGCCGGCGAGGACAGCACGACTTTTCTCATCAAGGGTGACGACCTCTTTCTGACGGAAGCATTCGCCCAGGTGAAGCCGACGGCCAACCCGACCGCACGGCCAGGCGAGAACTTCACGCTCGGTACGCTAAGCAAGGGGAAGACGCGCGTGACGCGGGTGAAGAACTATCCGCTCAACACAGACGTCACGGTGGAGTACGTCTACGAGAATCCGGCGCCGTGGAATCGCGGAAACCGTGACATCACCGATGCGCGCAACGTCACGATCGCCGTACAGCACAGTCTCATCGAGATGCCGAAGAACGGATACGTTCCGCGCTTCGACGATCCGCGTGTTGGCTACTTCACGCAGGAACAGACGGATCAGGTATCGGTGAGCGCCGCACCGTATCGCGACCTCATCAACCGCTGGCACCTGGTGAAGAAAGATCCGAGCGCCGCGTTGTCGGACCCGGTCGAGCCGATTACGTGGTGGATCGAGAACACCACGCCCGTCGAGTTCCGGGATGCGATTGCGAAAGGCGTGCTGGCATGGAACCCCGCATTCGAAGCGGCGGGTTTCCGGAATGCTATGGTCGTAAAAATCCAACCCGATGACGCCGACTGGGACGCCGGCGACATGCGCTACAACGTTCTCCGGTGGACGTCGTCGCCCAACCCCCCGTTCGGCGGCTACGGCCCGAGCTTCGTGAATCCGCGCACCGGCCAGATCCTTGGCGCGGACATCATGCTCGAGTACATCTTCGTCACCAATCGCGTGCGCCAGGAAAAGGCGTTCGGGACTGCGGCACTCGGGATGGAGTCGATGGACGAGGAGAGCCCGGCGAAGTTCTGCTCGCTGGCCGACCAGCTCCAGCTGAACGTGTTGGCTGGCCGGCAGGCGCTCGTCGCCAACGGCGCGTCGCAGATCGAGATGCGCGACTACATCAACCAGGCGGTCGTTTCGCTCGTGCTGCATGAGGTTGGTCACACGCTTGGCCTGAACCACAACATGAAGGCGAGTCAGATGCTGTCGCCGAAGGAGATCAACGACCGCTCGATCACCGGCCGTGTCGGCGGCATGGGGTCGGTGATGGACTACGACATCGTGAACCTCGCGCGGAAAGGTCAGACGCAGGGTGACTTCTTCGCGCACAAGGCCGGACCGTACGACGTCTGGGCGATCCAGTTCGGCTACACGCCGGCGCTCACCGACGCGTCAGCCGAGCGTGCGCGTCAGAACGCGTTGCTCGCGCGCTCAACCGAGTCGGCGCTCGCCTTCGGCAACGATGCCGACGACATGCGCTCGGCCGGCGGCGGAATCGATCCGCGCGTCAACACGAACGACATGACGAACGACGCGATCGGCTATGCGTCGGAGCGCTTCGAGATTATCGACGACTTGATGAAGACGCTGCCGGCCCGCTACAGCGCGCCCGGCCAGTCGTATCACGAGATGCGCAACGCCTACCTTGTGCTGAGCGGCCAGCAGAACATCTCCGCCAACGTCATCTCGCGATAAATCGGGGGCGTGTACGTGGATCGCGCCTTCACCGGCCAGCCCGGTGCGACGAAGCCGTTCACGCCGGTGAACCGGGCCGATCAGAAGCGCGCGATGAGCTCCCTGTCGAAGCTCGTCTTCGCTCCGACGGCGTTCCTCGCTCCGCAGACCGTATACAATCACCTCCAGATGCAGCGCCGCGGCTTCAACTTCTTCGGACAGCCCGAGGATCCGAAGATTCACGAGCGCGTGCTGAATACGCAGAAGAACGTGCTCAACCACCTTCTCCACCCGCGCGTGCTCACCCGCATCACCGACTCGCGGATGTACGGCAACGAGTATCAGCTCGCCGAGGTGATGTCGGACCTGACGGCGGCGATCTTCGCGGCGGATGCGCGTGGAAGCGTTAACACCTTCCGGCAGAACGTCCAGCTGGAATACGTGAATCGTCTCACCGCGATGATCACGCCGCCGACTAAAGCGGCCTTCGACTATCCCTCGCAATCGGCCGCACTGGCCAACCTGCGGTCGATTCAGCGGATGCTGAGCGGCAAGTCGGGCGGAAGCGCGGAGACGGCGGCGCACACGCGGCACGTGCTGTTCGCGATCGAAAAGGCGCTGAAGACGGACTGACCGCCGCTGCGGTTGGAAGAGGGGCGGGGATGAGAGTCCCTGCCCCTTTTCTTGTCTGCTGCTACGCGCCCACAGTCTCTGCGGCTTCGAGCGTAGAGGTCGAGTGCACGCCCCACCACTCCTGTGCGAGCGCGTCGGTCCATGGATGCCTCGCCGAGCACGCGTCGAGCAGTTTCGCCATGCTCACAGCGTCAGGCGGGCGTTGTGCAGGCTCCTTCGCGAGGCACCGGAGTACGAGATCGTCGAGATCTCGCGGTACGGGATGAGGAGCCTTGCGCGACGGCGGCTCGGGAATGGCCTGGATGTGCTGAACCATCATCATCATCGGGTTCGGAGCCGTAAAGACATGCCTTCCGGTGAGCAGCCAGTACGTCACGCAACCGAGCGCGTAGACGTCGGCCGGAGGTCCTACTGGCCCTCCACTCACCGCCTCCGGGGCCATGAATGCCGGCGTGCCGCTGACTGAGCCTTCCGCAGTGAGCGTCATCTGCTTCGCGGGCGCGTCGGTGCCTTTCTTCACGAGACCGAAGTCGAGCACCTTCACATAGTCGACGGCGAGCCCCATCCGGCATGCGAAGATGTTGGACGGCTTCACGTCGCGGTGCACGAGTCCGCGCTGGTGCGCCTCTCCCAGCGAATCGCAGACCTGCCGCATTAGGTGGATGACGCGTTCTGCGGGGAGCGGACCGTGGCGCGTGACGAGCTCCTGAAGGTCGACTCCGTCGAGCAGCTCCATCACGTAATAAAAAGTCCCGTCTTCGGCGACGCCGTAGTCATAGAGATCTATGGTATGCGGCGAGCGAAGCGTCGCCGCCGCCTCCGCTTCGCGCCGAAAGCGCTCCACCGCAACGCGCCCGGCGCCGGGTCCGCTTGCTTCGAGCGCGGACGGCGAGATGAGTTTGACCGCGGCTGGCCGGGCGAGCAGCCGGTGCTTCGCCTTATACACCTCTCCCATTCCACCTTTGCCGAGCAGCTCCTCGAGCTGGTAGCTGCCGAGCTCGCGCGCTTTGCTTACCTGTCTCGTCAAGGTGCGGATGACATTGGCCGGTACCACGGCAAGGAACGCGCAGATGTATACCGGCAGCACCAGCCAGAGTCGCTCGAAGAGCGATGGGTTTGTGTCAACTCCGCGCAGCTCGGCGACGACGAGCGCAAGCGGTATGGTCGTGGCGGCAGCGAGCGCGACGAACAGCGTCTTCCGGGGAGACGCGGGAGCGATTGACGGATACACGAGGATGATGATGCAGACCCACGACACCGCCCACGGTTCGGTTCGCGGCTGCCATTCGCTGATGAGGGCAACAATCACCGCCGTCGCCAGCTCGAAAGCGAGCCCGATATTGATCGCCCGGGTCGGATTGCTCTCGCAGCGACCCACGTATCCGGCGACTGCGAGCGCGAGAACAAGGCCGATGACCGCGAAGACGCTCTCGGCGGGATTCCAACTCGGCATTGCCGCGGGCGTCGGGAGGATCCGCCTCAATCCCTCGTTCATTACGAGGACGAAGACCCAGAGCCCGGCGAAGGAAAATGCGGCGACGCGGACACGAGCACGGGCACGGTCGAGGATGTCGGCCGGAAGCGGAGTTCGTCCTCCGGTGAAAAGTCCGCCACTGCTGTCGCTCGGGGGCGAGGTGGCGGGTACGATCGTGATGTCGGGGTCGGTCTTCATATCAAGCTTATCCGGGTACACTCAATGCTAAGCATGGCGGAGAATGACGGCAAAGAGTCGCCCTGTTCCTCGTTCGCCGGTGAAAGACCTTACCGCGCTGCGATTCTCCTCAGCGCCTGCACCGCCTGCACCGTTTCGGGGTTAGGAAGCGCACCCTTGAACACCGCCTGGACGAGCCGGTCGTCGCGGTCGTAGAGATCGTTTCCGAACCAGAGCTGGCCGTCCCGAATGTATGCTGTTCCATAGGTGATGTAGACGGGCAGCTTTTTCGGCAGGTTCACCCTCCTGTCGTTCGGACCCTGCCGCATCTGCTGCTCGACTTCTGCCGCGTCCCAGCCAAGTACCCACTGCGCGAGCTGATTGGGTTTCTCGAGGCGAATGCAGCCATGGCTGAACGCGCGCACGTCCTTCTCGAACAGATTGTCCTGCGGCGTGTCGTGCAGGTAGATGTTGAAATCATTCGGGAAGATGAACTTCACGAGTCCGAGCGAATTCTTGTCGCCTGGCTTCTGCCTGATGCGCCGCTGCCCGTTCTCCGACCAGAACTCGTAGTCGTTGGCTTCCATGTATCCGGGATTCGACGCGAACTTGGGGAAAAGCTCCTTCTCGGCGATATCCGGTGTCACGTTCCAGTATGGTCTGAATACGACGTATTCCATCGAATCCGAGAAGACCGGGGTAATGCGGTCCTCGTATTCCTGGCCGACGATGACCTTCATGTCGAGCGCCTTTTTTCCGCCGTCGAAGGCTTCGAGCCGGAATCCGGGGACGTTGACGATGACGTATCGCGATCCGAAGCTGCGGGGGAGCCAGCGAAGGCGCTCGAGGTTGGCGGCGATCTGGGCCGTCCGGTAAACGGCCGATTGATTCAGAGATTCCAGAGTTTCGCCACCGAGCGCGCTGTCGACGACGATTCCGTGCCGCGCCTGATACAGCGCAACAGCGGCCGCGAGGCCTCCGTCGTAGACACTCGATGCTGCCGTCCGGCTCCGCGACTGGCTTGCTGGCTTCACTGCCGCGGTCGACGTCTGCCGGGGGACAATCCCTTCCATCGTAAGGCGGTTGCGGAGTGCGGTTAGGCGTGCTGGACTGTCCGAATCGCCGGTCTTGAGCGCCTTGCCCTCCGGAATTCCGGCCCACCCGCCCTTTGCGACGATGCCCTGAAAGCGGTTGAGCTCGCGGCGAAGGCCGAGGTAGCCCTCGTCCTGGGGGCGCATGGATGCCATCGCCTTCTCGATGGCGGGCGTTCGGAGTCCGCGGGCGAGCGCGCTGTCGACGTTTTCCTCCTGCGGGTCAATGTGCCAGCTCTGCGCGACCGTTTTCGGGTTCACCTGGCCGGTGAGATAGTCCTCGCCCAGGGCGGCGAAGGATGCGGTGAGAATCAGGTCTGCATCGGCGAGTTGTTCTGCCGTGGGTCTATCGCTCTCCTGAACCGTGCTGATAGCGGTGGCGAGCGCGCCGACGGGATACGCGTCCATTCGCATTCCGTCCTGCTCCGCCTGAAGCACGGCAGTGGCGAGCGCGAACGTGCGGTCATTGTGGAATCCGTCATCGGACAGCCATAGGGGATTGTTGCCGTAGAGCTTGTAGAGCCGCTTCGTGTGGCCCCACTGGTCATCGTCGATCTTCGCCAGAGGCTCGGAAGCGAGGCGTTTGCGCATCGCGGTTTCAATCGCGGTGGCGGGCACGCCTTTGACGGAAGTGAGCTTCGCCGGCGACCAGTTGGAATCTTCGCCGCCGCCGTTCGCGCTATCGGCGGGTTTGCCCGAAGAGCAGGATACTGTGAGAATCGCGGCGATTGCGATCGCTGCCGGCCTTGAAAGCTGCATGGCGTCCCTTGGATGCGTTCAGGTAGTGATACCCAGGGGATGGAGCGGGGATTCCTCAGAAGGCCAGAAGCGGGCCATTGCAACTCGCCGCGCCGTAACGGCGACCCATGAGGAAGACCACTTGCCCCTTACGACCCGAACCGGAGTCCGATCGATGCGTCTATCTGCAGTAATTCTGCTTTCCCTGTTGACGGCCGCATCAGCCGCCGGTGCCCAGGACCTCGGCGTCCGCGCTGACTCGGTCATGCGTATGGCCGAGTAAAACGGATTCAGCGGCGTCGCAAGAATCGAAAAAAATGGAGTCGTTCTGCTCGAGAAAGGATACGGTCTCGCAAACCGTGCTTATGAAGCACGAGGCGGGGTTCCCACTCGGGCTGGGCGGCGACTTCGAGACGGTGACGCGCGACCAGCTCATCGCAAACGCGATGCGCTTCAAGCTGCTCTTCCAACCCGGTGCGCGGGTGAGTTACTCGAATACCGGGTACGCGCAGCTGGCGGCGATCATCGAAACGGTGACCGGCAAGAGCTACGACAAGTACGTCCGCGACAACATCCTCATTCCGCTCGGGCTCACGCGCACCGGCTTCCATTTGCCGAACTTCGACCGACGACAACTTGCCGGATACAGCACTGGCGGCAAAGACGCCGGCACGATGTTATCGAAGCCGCACGGCTCTGACGGCCCATGGTGGAACCTGCGCGGTAACGGAGGAATGCTGTCGACAGTCGCCGACATGCACGCGTTCTACAAGGCGCTCTTCGAGACCGACAATCAGGAGGCTCGGCGTCCAGGTAGGCGGGAGCGACGGGTAGGCCCGACCAGCTGAGTGGCGCAGGCAACGCGGGCGCGGCCGAGTAGCTTCGCGAGGGCCGCGGCGCGCATCTAAACGCGCACGAGGCGGGGAGTTGAGGCCGGTGGCTGGCGAGCGCGAGCTTGACAGCCACCGGCGCGTTCGATCAGTCGATCTCTCCCGGCTTCGGCGGTGGTTTTGGCGGCGGCTCGGGAGTCCCTTCACCGCGGTCGGCGGCCAGCGCTTCATCCCAGCCGCCCATGCCGCTGCTCATCGACTCGTAGCTGCGGTTGACGATGGCTGGGCTTGGCGGTGGTGGCGGGGGCGGTGGCGTGCTCTCCTTCCTGCGCCTCACGGTGGTACGTACCGGCGGCGGAGAGGGCGGCTCCGGTGTGACCTCCATCCGCGTCCGCCTGCGCGTGACGGCCCTCGAACCCGTTCGCGCCGGAGATTTTCGAGCCGGTGCTTTCCGCGCGGAAGACTTCTTCATCGCGGTTCGCCGCCCGGTCGACTTGCGACTTGCGATCCGTTTTCTAGCCGTTGCCTTCCGTGCTATGGTCTTCCGTCCTGTTGTCTTCCTTCCTGCCGACTTGCGGCTTGCCGACTTGCGCGGAGCAGCCTTGCGCCCCGGCTTCCGCGCCGCCGTCTTACGTCCAATCGTCTTTCGCTTGGTTGCCTTTCTGCCCATCGGCTTTCGCACCGTCTTCCTTCGTGCTCCCTTTTTTGCCGCCATAGCGAGATCTCCTCTCGAAGAAGGGATTCTACTGTCCTGCGACCATCTGGCCGCCGCGGAGTGCGGCGAGCCTGCTCCTGAACCCTGCCGCTCCATCGGCATCCGCCAGTGCCGTTGCCGCGCTGGCTCGAAGCTCCGGACTGGCGGGAAGATACAATAGATATACCGCAAGCCAGGCGGAATCGAAAACGTTCGCGACCCGTGTAACGGTCGTCCACAACTCCGGTGAGCGCCAGCGCTCTCGGCCTCGTCCTCTCGTCGTTTACAAAACATTGACAACACTCTGCGCAAACCCGGACAACGCATCCGCGCGTGCAGAGTTATCAATGACCGATTGAGTTTCGCAGAACCAAACCATTTCCGGCGATTTCGCGTCCAAGATATAGCCGCCATGCCAAACGGTCCGTCTTGCAAGGACGCGTCGAACCCACAACGCCTACTTCGAATGTGCATCTCATCGGGTCCCCGACTCTCAGCCGCGATCACCTTCATCGTCACGAGCGCCTTCTTCACAGTGAATGCTCCTCCAGCTGAAGCACAAACAAGCGCGGGGGGCGTTCACCCTACGAGTCCTCCGGTTGTCGGAGCGGCGCGGCTCACGTCCACTGTGACGATTGACGGGAAGCTCAACGAGGAGGTGTGGCGCACGCCGAACCCCGCGACCGGTTTCCGCCAGTCGCAACCGGACGAGGGGAAGGACGCCACGCAGAAGACCGAGGTGCGCTTCGCGTACGACGACGAGGCGATCTACGTCGGTGCGCGTATGTTCGACGACAAGGGCGCCGCCGGAGTGAGGAGCCGGCTGATGCGCCGCGATGCCATGACGGAGAGCGACAGCGACATTCTTCAGATCGTTTTCGACAGCTACCACTCGCACAACTCGAGCTATTTCTTCTGGGTGAATCCGGCCGGCTCGAAGCGGGACGGCACCGGCGATCCGACGTGGGATCCGGTCTGGGAAACGGCAACGAACATCGACTCGCTGGGGTGGTCCGCCGAGCTGCGCATTCCGCTCAATCAGCTCAACTTCTCGCGCGCTGCTGACCAGACCTGGGGGGTTCAGATTCTTCGCTTTGTGCACCGTCTCAACGAGCGGTCGCACTTCTCGTGGTGGGGCAACAACGAATCAGGCGGCCCCCAGCGCTACGGCCACCTCGAGGGTATCAGGATAACGGAGCGGCCGCGCGGTATGGAAATCGTTCCGTACACCGTTGCCCGCGCGCGCTACGTTCGGCCAGCCGATCCAACCAACCCCTTCACGAAAGACAACGACCGCGACTACCGCATCGGCGGCGATCTCAAGTACCGGCTGACGTCGAACCTGACGCTCAACGCCGCCGTCAACCCTGACTTCGGCCAGGTGGAGGTGGATCCGGCAGTCGTGAATCTCTCGGCGTTCGAGACATTCTTTCAGGAGCGGCGACCGTTCTTCATCGAGAATCAAAGCAACTTCGGGTTCGGAAGCTTCAACTGCTATTTCTGCAGCAACGTCTCGAACCTTCAGATGTTCTACACCCGTCGAATCGGCCGCTCGCCGCAGCTCTTTCCGGCGGGCACATACGTCGACCAGCCCGAAAACGCGACGATTCTCGCGGCGGCCAAAATCACCGGGCGGACTGCGAACAACTATCTTGTGGGAGTGCTCGACGCGGTGACGCGGCGCGAGAACGCCAGCGTCATCGTCCAGAATCCGAGCGGCAGGGATCAGTTCGAGCGCGAGGTCGAGCCGCTCACCAATTACTTCGTTTTCCGTCCGCGGAAGGAATTCCAGGGCGGCGCCTATTCGTTAGGCGGCATCGTCACGGCGGTTGACCGGTTCACGGACGATTCTCTCGCACTGTTCCGGCTGCCCAAGAACGCGCGCAGCGTCGGTCTGGACTGGTTCGCCTCGCGCGACAACCGGACCTACAGCTTCATGGGTCAGCTCGCCTTGTCAGACATCCAAGGCTCGGCCACTTCCATTGACAGACTTCAGCGCTCGAGCGCGCGGTACTTCCAGCGGCCGGACAGGGAGAACGGTGACAACGGCTTCTTCTCCGACAGGTACGATCCGACCGCTGACAATCTGCGCGGGTACGCCGGATACGCTCGCGTGGCGAAGGATGCCGGAGTCTGGCTTTGGGAGTCGATGATCAACTATCGGAGCCCCGGCTTCGAGGTCAACGACATCTCGTTCCTCAGCAAATCCGATTTCGTCTGGATGAACACGAACGTCGCGCGGTCAATCGTGAAGCCCGGGCCCATCTACCGGAACTACTTCGCCGTACTGAGCGCGCAGCAGGAGCTGAACTACGACGGCTACCTCACCGACCGCCAGTTTGCTGCCGGCATTTTCGGCCAGCTCAGGAATTTCTGGCAGGCAAACGCGTTCGTGATCCGCACTCCCGAGAGCTACGATGACCGTGCGACCCGCGGCGGGCCGCAGGTGAAGCGCTACGGTTACCGGTACTACCAGACATTCATTGCGACCGACGCGCGAAAAAAAATCTCCTTTTCGATAAACCCGAGCTATACAGCGCGCGAGCACGAGGCCGACAATTACAACATCAACCTGAGCGCGACTTACAAGCCGTCGTCAAACGTCCAGCTGTCCCTCGGACCTTCATTCAACAAGACATGGAGCGCCGCCCAGTTCGTCACTTCTGGCCCCGATTCGACGAACACTGCATTCTTCGGACGGCAGTACGTGTTCGCCGGCCTCGAGCAGCGGTCGCTGTCCATGAACACCCGGGCGAACGTCACGTTCACACCCAACCTGACGCTCGAGGTGTTCGCCCAGCCGCTGATCGCGAGCGGCGATTACGTCAAGTTCCGTACTTTCGTCGCGCCGAACCAGTCGGCGCTTCATGACCTGACGCCGAGCGAGATAACGTCGACCGGTGAGGGCGGCTCGAAGGTCTACACGGTTGACCGTGACGGAGCCGGCCCGGCGCAACCGCTTTCGTTCGGAAATCCCAACTTCAACTTCCGGTCGCTCCGCGGAAACGCGGTGATGCGGTGGGAATACCGCCCCGGCTCCACGCTGTTCTTCGTGTGGCAGCAGAACCGGTCGCAGACTGTGCCATTCGGCAACTTTGATTTCTCCCGTGACCGGCAGGCGCTATTCTCGGCGCATCCCGACAACATCTTCCTCGTCAAGGCAACTTACTGGCTGGCCTTCTAGGCGCTGGAACGGACCACGAAGGGAAAACGATCTGGCGGATTGAACGGATCAGGGCCGGGAACGGATGGATGGGCAAAGACAGAATGGGGGGGTGCCGAACCCCCATCAAGACGTTCCGGATCTGATCCTTTCCCATCCGTTTGATCGTTCTTACAAAAAAACTGCCCGCGACACGGATGTTCTCGCATCGCGGGCTGGGTCTGGCCGCCCCCACAGCGCCAGACTTGAATCTGCTCCGTGCTATTCCGGTTCTCCCTCTTCTCCTACTTCCAGGAGCCGAGTTCCCGCAGCTGCGCGATCGACTGTCGCGGCAGGGAAATCATCGAATCGCATTCCCCGCAGACTGCGACCAGGATTTTCGAGAACGTCACGCGGGAACGGTTCAACCGAATATCTCTGCTCTCATAGCGGGTTCTGACCTGCTTGCCGCAAACCGTGCATGTAGTCGACGCTACATCGCCTTCGTGCCATGGTGCCTGCATGTTGCCTCTCTTGTTTGAACGAGCGATTTGTGTATCAGGTATCTGCTCGTTGGACATGCATGCACTACGGAAAGTTCGTCGCTTTGTGTCCGATTCGGCCAATCTTACGAACTTCGTACACCCCGGCGACACGTACCAGACGTCAGCTCGCCGGCGATCACACCTGAGCCTCGCGCTGGGTAGGATCTCCTGTCGGAACTTCGCACATCAGCGCGAGGATGTTGTTCTCGGTGTCGCGGAAGGCGGAAATCCAGAGATCATGATCGGGCATCTTCGCGACGACGGCTGGCGCATTCTCGATGGTCACGCCGCGCGCGGCGAGCGCAGCGTGAGCCGCATGTATGTCATCCACTTTGTAGTAGATGAGGGAGGCGGCGTGGTCGAGCTCAGCTTTCTCAGGCTTCGCGAGCATGAGCCGAACGCCGCCGCAATCGAAGAACGCGAGCCCCGGGAACTCGAAGAGAAGGCGGAGCCCGAGTGTGTCCCGGTAGAATGCAGTAGCGCGCCCGACATCCTGTACGTTGATTGCGATCTGACCGATGCTTCGTGGAGTGAGTTCTCTGGAATCAGTCGGCATCGGAGGCTCCGGTTGCAGGATTGCAGTTCATGGCGGCAGGTGGCGGTGGCGACCTAAGCAGGAGATATGCCGCACTAACGCAGCGACATCATCATCACCGCGGCCATCATCTCGATGCCGTCCCACAGATTCTGGAGACGGATGCTTTCGTTCTCGGCGTGCTGGTTATTGTCGTAGTTGGCGATGGGGACTGTGATTGTCGGCACGCTGAGCGTTTCTCCGATGATCGAGAGGGGCAGGCTGCCGCCGAGCGTCGGCACCGCGAGAGTTCGTCGCGGAAACGCCGATTCGATCGCCGACAGCACCGCCCGGGAGACAGGCAGGTTCATCGCCGTGCGCTCGGCGTTGTAGCCGCCGCCGCGGCGCCGCACCTGGGCGATCATCGGATGACGGCTTCGCTCCGCGTCTGTGGGCTCTCGATCGATCACGTGATAGCCCTGGCGCTCGATGTGGCGGACGAGCCGACTCACCTGTCGGGCAACGTCATTCCCCTTCACGAGCCGAAGATCGAGCGTCGCTGTAGCCGTCGTCGGAATGACGTTCCGCGCGCCGGCGCCGACTTCCGCGCTCGCCATGCCATTGATGTTGAGCGACGGAAGATTGATGAGATCCGCCAATGGTTGCCCCCCGCCCTCCGCTCTGCCAATGCCGAGCTGTGTGCGAAGCGTGTCGTCGAACGCGGGAGAGTCGCCGATCGCCCGCCGCTCGAGCGCCCCGAGCGGAACGACGTCATCGTACCAGCCGCTGATGAGGACGCGACCGGCCTCATCCTTCATCGATGAAAGAAGGCGTGCCAGGCGGAGCGCGGGGTTTGGCGCCCAGTTGCCGTAATGTCCGCTGTGCAGCGGGCGGTTGGCGCCGTATACGGTTACATCCACGTTTACATCGCCACGCACTCCGTAAACGACCTGCTTGCGCCCCGATTGATGCACGGGCCCGTCGCAGATGATCCAGGCATCGGCGGCTACCAGCAATTGGTTCCGACGGAGCAGATCGGCGAGGTGCGGGGAGCCCGCTTCCTCTTCCCCCTCGAAGAAAAACTTGATGTGGGCGGACGGCCGCGCTCCGGTGGCCCTCAGCGCCTGGACCGCGGCGAGAATCGCCATGACTCCGCCCTTGTCGTCCGACGCTGATCGTGCATACACGCGCATCTCGGAGTCGAGGCGCTCGCCGGGAGCCGGCAGCGCCACCTCGCGGCCGCCTCTCTCAAGCGCAGCCGTGCGAAGGATCGGGACCCACGGCCGACTCCCGGTCCATTTTGCGGAATCGGTGGGCTGACCGTCATAGTGTGCGTACATCATGATCGTCCGGTTGGCTCCCGGCGCTCTCCATTCGCCGTAGACGGCCGGAGGCGCCGATGAATCGGATCCGTACAGCAATCGCGGCGACAGGCCCCGTGCTTCCATCATAGCGACGATGGCATCCGCGTTTCTGCGGATTCCGGCGCTGTCCGATGCGAGGTTTGGATTGGCCAGGAGGCGCATGAACTCGCCAAGAATCTGGTGCTCGTGCGCCACCCGGAAACGGCGGACGTCCACCTGCTGCGCGCCGACTTCGGACACTGGCACGCCCAGGAGAGCAGTTGCTAACCGGGCGACAACATGGACGCGCGTCGGAAGGCTCATGGAAAGAGGTGGAATGAGAGAATGCGAATTGTGGTCGCGAGGTTCAGAACTTTGTCTCGACTGGTTAGTATAAGACATATGAACCGGATCAGAACGGCGCTATCGGCAGTGGCGCTGGTTGCAATAGTCATTGCTGCAGTCGCAGGCCAGATAGGTGCGGCACCGCGAGTCGAAGCGAAATGGGACGGAAGCCCGGCAGTTGCGGCCCCGCAGCTTGCCTTGAGTGCCGTGACCGTGATCGCAAGGAAGCCGACGGTCTCGGAGATACTGGACATCATCCTCAATGACCGTCCAGAGTCCCGCGGTGATTCGTTCGCTGCGGGAAGCGACGAGAGTTATGTCGCCAGGGTTCTGCGCGATTACACCAGTGATGAGAAGCGCGCCGGGCGAATCGCGGCCGCGCTCGTGCGCGAAGGGCGGCGGAAGAATGTGGGATCGACTCTTCTGCTGGGCGTAATGCTCACCGAGAACCCGTGGCTCGATCCGAGGGCGACGAGCTTTATGGGTGCGCGTGGTCTGATGCAGGTCATGCCGTTTCACGCGGGGAAGTGGGGGTGCGGCTCGGGTGATCTATTCGACATCGAGTCGAATATCTGTCACGGCGTCGCCATCCTCGCCGACAACCTCAAGGGGTCGAAGACTCTCCCCGAGGCCCTGCTCGGCTACAACGGCTGCGTGCGCGGCACCAACACGCCCGACTGCTGGCGCTATCCCGGCACCGTGTTCCGGCATGCGCGGAACAGCGCAATCAAAGGGGGTGGGACAATTCCCAGCGGCATGATGCCTTTCTCCTATCAGGCTACTGCCCCGCGCCGCGTGAGCCGTGGGGCTCAGACCGTGCGACGCGGAAACATCATGCTGCCTCGAGAACTGCTGGTGGATTGACGCCAGGGCAGGACATGTAGACTTCGATAGATTTACGGCCATCCAGGCAGCCGCAGACTTCCTTCGCCTTCGCCTGCTCTGCGTGTTCGCACACCTGCCCGGCCCACCATGAGCGATCGATTCGACCTCTCACTGCGATACAAGATCGCCGCCGGTCTGGTGACGGCAGCGCTTGTACTGCTGGTTGGCGCGATTTCGTTCTGGGCTGTATCGCGCTCATCAAGGGCATCGAGTCAGGTCGAGCGTACCGGCGAAGTGCTGCTGGCGCAGGAACGACTGCTCACCGGCCTCGCCGATTCGGAAACCGCGACGCAGGGCTACGTCCTCACGGGCGACACGACGTTCCTCGTCCCCTTCAGGTCGGCCGAAGGAAGAGTTCCCGCCTCGATCGCGCGCCTGAGAGTGCTGACGCAGGGGAATCCGGTTCAGCAGGCACGCCTCGACACGCTCGAGAGCGTCGCCACGAGCCGGCTCCGGCTCGACGAGCAGATCGTCGAATTCAGGAAGAGCTCCGGCTTCGAGCTGGCGCGCGCGATGGTGGCCACCGGGCAAGGCATGATCGTCATGGACCACGCGCGCCATATCACGCGGGCAATGGAGAACACCGAGCGCGCAACACTCGCGACCCGCCGCGCTGAGCAGAAGGCATCGCAGCGTCTGGTCTATCTCGTGGTCGGGCTGGGCAGCTTCATCGCTTTCCTGTTATCGGTGCTCATCAACCGGGCGATCCGGAGCGACGTCATCGATCGCGAACACGCGCGGGAGCTGATCGAGCAGCAGTCGAAGAAGCTGAAGGAACAGGCGGCGAAGCTCGAGAAACAGCAACGCGAGCTTGCGCAGAAACTGGAAGAACAGGAAGCGCTCCTCGAGTCCACCGATGCCGGCTTCTACGGATTGGACGCGGAGGGTCGCTGCACGTTCGTCAATCCCGCGGGCGCGCGGATGCTCGGCTTCTCTCCCGGAGAGCTGCTCGGAAGAAACATGCACGACACGATTCACCACAAGAGAACCGACGGCTCGCCGTATCCGGCCGGGGAATGTGCGATCTACATCGCCTGCCGCACCGGCGAGCGAGCGCGCACCGACGAGGAAGTTTACTGGCGCAAGGATGGAACGCCGCTGCCGGTCGAGTACTCGACCTCGCCGATTCACGGCAACGGCATGTTGCGCGGCGCCGTCGTGGCTTTCGCGGATGTCACAGAGCGGAAGCGCGTTCAGCGCGCGATCACCGAGAGCGAGGAGCGCAAGGCGGCCGTGCTTCGATCCACCCTCGATTCGATTATTTCGATGGATTCCGACGGGAAAGTCACCGAGTTCAACCGCGCCGCGGAAGCGGCGTTCGGATACACCCGCGCCGAAGCGCTCGGGCAGCCGCTCGGACAACTGGTCGTGCCGGAGCGGTTCCGCGACGCACACCGTGTGGGGCTCATGCGGTACCTCGAGACCGGTGAGGCGCACGTGATCGGGAAACGGCTCGAGCTGCCCGCCATGCGGAAGGACGGCTCGGAATTTCTTTCCGAGCTCACCATCACTCGCAGCGACATTGACGGCGAGCAGGCGTTTACCGGCGTCCTTCGGGACATCACCGAACGAAAAGCGGCTGAAGCCGAGCGTGAGCTGCTGATCAAGGCGCTTGCGCGCAGCAACCAGGAGCTCGACCAGTTCGCGTATGTCGCGTCGCACGACTTGAAGGCCCCGCTTCGCGGAATCGCGAATCTGTCTCAGTGGATCGAGGAGGACTTGGGCGATGCTCTCGCCGGCGAGAGCAAACGCCAGATGGAGCTCCTGCGCGGGCGAGTCCAGCGGATGGAGTCGCTCATCGACGGAATCCTTCAGTACTCGCGCGCGGGGCGTGCCAAGGCGAGGCCGGAGGCGGTGGATGCAGGCGCAATAGTCAAGGAAGCTGTCGAGCTGCTCGCCCCGGAGTCCGCGCTCAGGCTCGAGATAATGGAAGGAATGCCGACTGTCACCACAGAGCGCGTTCCCCTCCAGCAGGTGTTCCTGAATCTCATCGGCAACGCACTGAAGCATACTGGCATGTCGCACCCGCTCATCACGGTGGCGTGGAGGGACGCGGAACCCTTTTTCGAGTTTTCTGTATCCGACAACGGCCAGGGCATCGCCCCTCAGTACCATGAGCGCATATTTGGCATATTCCAGACGCTCGAAGCGCGCGACAAGGTCGAGGGTACGGGCATCGGCCTTTCGGTGGTGAAGAAGATCGTCGAGGCGAAGGGCGGGCGCGTCTGGATCGAGTCGGACGTCGGACGGGGAGCGACGTTCCGTTTTCTCTGGCCGAAACACGAGACCACCCTGGAGTGAACTGATGACGGAGAGAGTCCTGAATATTCTGCTGGTAGAGGACGACGCGGTTGACGTCATGAACGTCCAGCGCGCATTCGAGCGGAACAATGTTTCCCATCCGCTGTTCCTGGCCGGCAACGGGCTGGAAGCGCTCGACGTGCTGCGCAGCGACAGAATGCCAAGAGAACGCCGGCTCGTGCTGCTCGACCTCAACATGCCGAAGATGAGCGGCATCGAGTTTCTCCAGGCGCTCCGCGCCGACCCCGACCTCGCGAGCACGCCGGTAGTCGTGCTGACGACCTCGAACGACGACCAGGACAAGATCGACGCCTACAATCTGAATGTCGCCGGGTACCTGTTGAAGCCCGTCACCTTCAATAACTTCTGCGAGAGAATGGCGACGCTCGACAAGTACTGGGCGCTGGTGGAGATGCCGTAGCGCATGCCTGACCTGGCACTGAAGGTTCTCGTCGTGGACGACGACGAGGTAGATCGCATGGCGGTACGCCGGGCGCTGAAGGCCTCGGGAATCGACACGCTGGTGACCGAGGCTGACGGCGCCGACAGCGCGCTCGCATGTCTCGCCGGAGGCACCTTCGACTGCGCGCTGATCGACTACCGCATGCCGGGAAGTGATGGCCTCGAGGTCGTGCGCCGCGCCCGGGAGAAAGGGGTGCTGGTGCCGTTCATTATGCTGACGGGATTCGGCGACGAGCAGACGGCGGTGGAGTTGATGAAGGCCGGCGCATCGGATTATATCCCGAAGAGTTCGCTCACTTCGCAACGGCTCGCTCAAAGCCTTCGCGGTGTAGTCCGGGTGCACCAGGCTGAGGTCGAGGCTAGCCGGGCCGACGACGAGCTCAGGCGGTACGCGCAGCAGCTCCGATCGGTTGCCCAGGCGGCGATCGAGATCAACTCGACGCTGGCGGTGGACGCCATGTTACAGGCCACCACCGAGAACGCGCGGCGCATCCTCAGCGCGAGGCGCGCGGAGACGCGCCTCAGCGTCGAGGGCGCATCGAGCCCGGGCGGGAATGCACTCGACAGCCAGACGGCGCTCTGGCGCGCGACAGCACCGGCCGACGACGAGCAGGAGCTGACGTCCTGGGCCGATGCGACGCGCGACGACATGCCCGGAATCACCCCGGAGATTCTGGCGATGCTCGCGGCGGATCCCGACGCGCCCGGACTTCTCGACTCGACGGGATTCCGCGTCCCGACCACCCTCTCGGCGGAGCTCGTCGGGCGCGACGGCCGGATGCTGGGCGTGATTCAACTGTGGGACAAGAAGGAGGGCGACTTCGACGAGGCCGATGAGGCGATCCTCACGCAGCTCGCGCAGCTCGCATCGGTCGCGCTCGAGAACGCGCGGTTGTTCAAGGCGGCGCAGGAGGCGACTCGCGCGCGTGACGATCTCGTCGCGATCGTGTCGCACGACCTGCGCAATCCGGTGCACACGATCCACATGGCCACGGCGTTCCTGCTCGAGACCGCCCCGGCGAACGACCGCCGGCTGACCGCGCGGCGCCAACTCCAGGTAATTCAGCGCGCGGCGACGCGGGCCAACCGGCTGATTCAGGATCTGCTCGACGTGGCGCGTATCCAGGCGGGCGGACTGGTGGTGGATCCGATCCCAGTCGAAGTGAGCTCGCTGATCATCGAGGCTGTCGAGGCGGCGACGCCGCTGGCCGGCGCGCAGGACCTCAAAGTTCAATCCGACGTCACGGAGCCGACACCCATGGTGGCGTCCGACAGAGAGCGGATGCTTCAGGTATTCGCCAATCTCATCGGGAACGCAATAAAGTTCACGCCACGAGGGGGTCAAATCAGCGTTCACGCGCGCGTCGAGGATTCCGAAGTGCGGTTCACCATCGCTGACACCGGGCCAGGAATTCCACACGAGCACCTCGAGCACGTCTTTGACCGGTACTGGCAGGCAAAATCCACCCGCAAGCTCGGCACCGGCCTTGGACTGTCGATTGCAAAGGGAATTGTCGAGGCACACGGTGGCCGCATCTGGGTAGAGAGTCCACCGGGTAGCGGTGCTCAATTCAACTTCACTTTGCCGGCCACGTCACGGGCCAGCTGAACGGCATGGAGATCTGATGACGCGTTCTATTCTGCTGGTTCTCGCCGGCGGTGTAGCGGGACTTGCCTCGGCACCCGCGGATGCGCAGCCAGCATGGCCGGTAATTCTCAGAAACGCGAACGTCACCGTCGCGCTCGACACGGCGGCCGCGAAGCGAAATGCGGACGGGTCGTACCTGACCGTCACCCGCTGGGATTATGCAAGCCTGCACGCTCTCGAGAGCCGCCGGCCGTATATGTCCATGACCCAGACCGCGCTCGTGCGGTGCGCTCCGGTTCGCATCAAGCGGCTCAACGAGTCGTTCTACGCGGCGAATGGTGCGGTGGTTGGCGAAGGTACGCCGCCGCATCCGCGCGACGTTCAGTACATGACGTGGGACCGGCTCAAGACGGGGTCCGACGGCTCGCGCGCGATGAGCCAGGTGTGCGCGCTGCTCACGCGGCGGGAACGGAGGCGCTGAGGTTACATCGGGCGACTGAGAACTACGTAACGGAGAACGACCAGGCCGCCGGCGACCGGCCCGGTATTGCGCTGCCGGCTGCGGGCTCACTCGGAACCGCAACTGACGAAGCTCCGTCGTTCTGGTCGAAGCCGGCGGCCGGTAGCGCATTATGTGGCCGGCAGCCGGTAGCGGGGTATTTCTATGTTCCGTTCTTTCATTGCTTAGGTGAACGTCCCCGCGCTCGGCCCGGCCGTACCTCAGAGAGGGAACTCCCTCTCCCGGGGCATCGGGCGAACGGCCATGTCGCTCACCGGGTGGCGGTTCGACGGCGCGATGCCGAATCAGCCGAAGTTCGTCGTCGTCGTCGCGCCGCACACATCCAACTGGGACTTCTTTCTCGGCGTCGCGGCGCTGTTCGCGCTTGGCTTCCGGGTGTCGTTCCTGGGCAAGCACACTCTATTCGCGGGGCCGCTCCGCGTGCCGATGCGATGGCTCGGCGGGCTACCGGTCGACCGCTCTGTCAGTCGTGACAGAGTGAGCGAGACAATCGCCGCGTTCAACGCCAACGAGAAGCTGATCCTGGCGGTGGCCCCTGAAGGAACGAGAAAGCGCGTTACGGAGTGGAAGACTGGCTTCTATCACGTGGCGCACGGCGCCGCGGTGCCGATCGTTCCGGTGGCGTTCGACTACGGCACAAAAACGGTCCGGATCGGAAATCCGATCGTGACCACGGGGAACATGTCCGAAGACATGGCGCGGATTCGTGGCTTCTACCGCAACGTGATTGGGAAACGGCCGGATCAGTTTCAGCCTTAGCGCCGAATGTCCGTGGGGTACGGAGCTTACGCAACGATGGTCAGGCTTTTTGTTTTCGGATGACGGGCGCAGAGTGTCGTTCGTCGTCTCCTACACGTTCAATTAACCGGATGGGAAGGATGAAAGCAGGTCTCGCGACGGCGGCTCTTGTTCTGGGGTTGGCTTCGCCGGCGACGGCGCAAGGAATTGATTCACAATGTCCTCCTGGTGGGTTCAATTCGAGCGGGGGGCCGGACAATACGAAAGTCGCCCAGGACGCCTGCCAGAAGGCGATCGATCTCTTCAGGTACGTGGCGCCGCAGCTCGGTGCCGTGCTCTCGGGCGGCAATCCGACCCAGAGTATCACCGGAACGCTTGGCGGCATCGGTCATTTCGCGATCGGACTCCGCGGCAATGCGTTGCGCGCGTCGCTGCCCGAAGTCGACAAAGTCGTTCCGAACACTCGTGGCGCTCAGCAGAGCACATATTCCCTCGATCAGAAGCCCGCCGGCCTCGTGACGGGCGACCTCGCCCTCGGCGTCTTCGGAGGACTGCCTCTCGGGCTGACGAGAGTCGGCGGAGTGGATCTTCTCGTTAGCGGATCCTATGTCCCGAACTACAGTAGAGGCCAACTCGACATCGCCGCGCCGGGTGGATCGCTCGAGCTCGGATTCGGTGCAAAAGTCGGATTGCTTCAGGAATCGCCGCTGGTTCCGGGTGTGTCAGTAAGCTTTCTCGAGCGTGAGCTTCCGGTCGTCAATCTCGCTGGCGCGTCGGGCGAGGATCGTCTCTTTCTGGACAGTGTCAGGGTGAAGGCGAGGTCATGGCGGGCAGTAGCCGGGAAGAGCATCCTCTTCCTCGGATTCGCGGCGGGATTCGGGCAGGATACCTACGACTCGAACGCATCGATCCGCGTCAGTGTCGCGCCCCGTCCCGCGACCGAGGGCGGCACCGGTGGGCCGATAGCTCTCGGACAGAAGCTGACGCGCAACAACATCTTCGGTTCGGTGTGGATTACGTCTCAGGTTCTCCGGGTGGTGGGAGAGATCGGACGCGTGAGCGGCGGCAGCGTCGTGACGTACAACCAGTTCGACGGGGCACAGCCGACCGAGAGTCGGACCTATGCTTCGGTGGGGGTCAGCTTCGGGAGATAGAGGTTTGTTCGTTCGAAAGGCGGTGCGACGAGGGCCGGATCTTGCGGATTGCCACAGAGACACAAAGACACAGAGAACTGCAACGGAAGGGGGAACTGCGCGGAGATGAGCTCGTTTTTCGCCGTGCTCCGCACCTGTCCTTCGTTAAGCGCAGCCAGCCGCGATTTCTGTTTTGCTGTTGCTCTGCTGTTCCCCCAAAAATCCAGAACGAGGCGTTCCCGCAATTAGTGTCCCCGCGTGATGTTCCTCAGTGGCTCCGTGCCTCTGTGGCGACGACATGAATCCCGCTCTCCCGACGATCTCGCTCACGGGCTACCATCCCTCCCCCGCGCCCGCACACAATCACCCCTCCAATCTCTAGTCGACGAAGTCGCGCACCTGAACGTACGTCGGCCGATCCACCAGCAACTGGAGGTGAGCGATACATGCCGTCTCGTTGTTGGTTGCTCCGGCGAGGACTACGCTCTCATCGGGGTTGATCGTCGCGTCGCACGGCGACCTCCACGTGGCGTACCGCGGCAGCCCTGGCGTCTCATCCCCGGAGTTCAGTGCGGCAAGAAAAGTTGACCCGGGCAGGATCTCCGTGCACGGCATGAAGAGATTGCTGCAGTTGATCGCCGTGTCTGTTCCGTGATTGGGCCCGCCAAGTGAGACCCAGGCATCCGCCCTTGCATCTCCTCCGAGGGTCTTCAGGTAGTATCGTGACGAGACGCTGCCGATCGAGAACGCCACGATGTCCACCTTTGTCGCGCCGGTTGCCGCGACAATTCCGTTGATCTGATCGCGAATCTCCTGCGCGTTGACCGCGTTCGAGGTGGTGAAGCTGTAATCGTATGCATACAGCTCGTTGTCCTGCCACCCGTCGGCTTTGAAGCTCGCGATCATCTCACTGAAGTTTCCCTTGCTCCTGCCGTATCCATGCACGAACAGAATCGGGTCGTGCTTGAGCTCGGGAAGGTCGATCGGCCCGGTGCCGCTGTCGCTGCAGGCGGCCCCGAACGCAATGAACGCCATCAACGGAAAGAGATTGCGTGTCGTCCTGATCATGATCTGAGTATCGCTGGAAGTCGGGAAGGAGAGACCTGTCTGCCTTGTGGACGGGTCAGCATGACGGTGGAAGATACCTTCATTAAATAACGATTAGCATATGTGTTCTTGTCATCAGTCAAGTGTATCAGAGTCATGGAAAACCACCAGCGTGGCAGGAGGCTTGCTTAAAGAGCGAGATGTTGTTTCAACCGGGAGTAACGCAGCAATGATGAATACCCTGCTCGAATCGAGACCCCAGAAACAGCGGAGCCCGGGGACCGCACTTTTCAGCATCGTCCTGCACTCGGTTCTCATTTTTTTCGCGATCTATGCCACAGCGCGCGCCGGAATCCCGAAGGACAACGAGCAGCGTGAGCAGAAGGTCGATTTCGTCAAGGTGAAGCCGGCCGAGCCTCCGCCGGTGGAGAAAAAGCCCGAGCCGCCACCGCCGCCGAAGCCGAAGCCGCCGAAACCGTCCGAGCACCGTCCGGCCCCGCTTCCGCCTGCCCCCAAGGTCGAGATCGCGCCTCCGAAGGGATTCCAGGTTCTCGAAGCGCCAGTGACCATTCCGACTGAGATTCCGACGGTGGATCTCTCCGCCAAGGTCACCAACGAAGCCGACTTCAGTGGCAAGGGCACCGCTGGCGGCAGCTCGACCGGTACGGCCGGCAGCGAGGGCACGAAGGAAGGTGCCGGAGCCGGTGTCGACACGAACAGGAATTACGCGGAGTTCGAAGTCGAGCAGCCGGTGAGTCCAATCTCCGGCGTCTCGGTGGCCTATCCCGAAGGACTCAGGTCGTCGGGTGTCGAGGGCGAGGTGCTCGCCGAGTTCGTGGTGAACGAGAGTGGGCGTGTCGAGGCGAGCACGTTCAAGATTCTGAGCTCGAGCAACCCGAGTTTCACGGCGGCGGTGAAAGCTGCCCTCCCGCGCATGCGCTTCCGCGCGGCGAAGATCGGCAAGACAAACGTGTCGCAGGTGGTGCAGCAGGCGTTCGTGTTCAAGCTCGAGCGATAGGGGAACGAGGGGAACGATTTGGCGGATGAAAGCGGATAAGGGACGGGGTAAGGCCGCGGCGTCAGATGACCGCTGAGTTAACTTTCTTCCCGTCGTTACCTAGGCTCATCCCGCCTCTTTTCCGTCCCTAATCCGTTCCCATCCGCCAGATCGCTTTCCAGCACTTTTCCACGCCATGAAGGCACGACTCTCTCTCTTGATGCTGCTCCCCGTCGCCGCGATCGTGTTTTTCGCACAGACGGGGTACGCGCAGGGCGCGGCACGTGCTCCGGTAAATGGCAAGCGCGCGGCGAGCCTCGCGATTCGAAACGTCACGATCGTCGACGGCAACGGCACGCCCGCGTCGGGACCTGCCGACATCGTGATACGGGGAAACCGGATCGTTGAGATCCGCTGGCTAGATCCCGTGGCGCTGCAGGAAAGGGCCGTGCCCAGAGTCGCCGCCGACACAGAAATCGACGGAACCGGAAAACACGTTCTCCCTGGATTGATCAACGCGCATGCGCACGTCCAGGACGAGCGCGGAGGCACACCGCAGCCGCTGGATTATGAGCTGAAGCTGTGGCTCGCGTCGGGGATCACGACGGTACGCGAAGTCGGTGCCGACGATACGCGCAAGCTTCTCGATCTGCGCGCACGGAGCGAGAGAGGTGAGGTCGCGTCGCCGCGAATCTTCGTGTATGCCCGCTTCGCGAATCCCCCAGCACCGCGTACTATCGAAGCAGTGCGCGAACGAGTTCGCGAGCTGAAGCGGATGGGCGCGAACGGAATCAAGTCCGCCGGCATAGATCGCGATCTCATGACGGCAATGGAGGAGGAAGCCCACAAAGTGGGGCTGCGCATAGCGCACCACGCCGGCGTCGAAGAGACCAACGCGTGGGATGACATCCGACTCGGCACCACGAGCATCGAGCACTGGTATGGGATTCCGGATGCGGCACTCGCCGACGGGGTGCAGGGCTTTCCGTCAAGCTACAACTACCGCAGCGAGGTGGATCGCTTCCGTTACGCAGGCAGGCTGTGGCGCGAAGCGGATCCGGTGAAGCTGATGTCGGTGCTCGACGGAATGGTCGCGGCGAAGGTGGCATGGGTTCCAACGCTCGACATCTACGAGGCGAGCCGCGATCTGCAGCGCGCGCAGACCCAGCCCTGGTTTGCGGACTACCTGCATCCTACGCTCGAGGAGTATTTCCGCCCGAATCCGAAGCACCACGGGTCGTATTTTCTGGGCTGGACGTCTACCGACGAGGCCTTCTGGAAAGAGAATTACCGAATCTGGATGAACGCGCTGCGCGAATTCGAGCGCCGCGGCGGCGTGATTGGCGCCGGTGATGATGCGGGATTCATCTACCAGCTTTATGGATTCGGCCTCATTCGCGAGCTGGAGCTCCACCAGGAAGCGGGATTCAACACGATCAAGGTCATTCAGCACGCCACTGGGAACAACGCGAGAATTCTTGGAGAAGAAGCGCGGCTGGGGCGCGTGAAGGTGGGGTATCTCGCCGATCTCATCGTCGTGAACGGCAATCCACTCGAGAATCTCAAGGTGCTTTATCCCACGGGGGTCGAGGTGATCCGCGACGGGAGAGCGGTGAAGACGGGTGGCGTCGAGTGGACGATAAAGGATGGGATCCCCTATCACGGCCCGACTCTGCTGGCCGAGGTGAAGGAAATCGTGCGCGCGGCACGTGCGACGCGCGCGGGTAGCCGTTAAGCCGCCGTTTCGGGGCTGAATTGATGCTACGTCATTGGAGGGTGACGACTACGTAAGGTTGCGGATATGTCGTGACAGCGGGGGGAGCGATCGTTAGCGCGTCCCCTATCAGGATCGTCGCGAATGGCTTCTGCCGCTTCAAGCTCCGCTTCACCTTGTCCCGCCATCTCGGGAATCAGCTACGTCTTCCCTGATTGCTCGCGCTCCGTGCGCCAGCTTTTCGACGAAGGCAAGCTGGCTACGTCGGCTGAGACCCTCGAGTCATTCGGGTTTGAGAACGTGCACGTCGGCACCTCGGAGAGCCCTTACGACCTTGCTCTCAGTGCAGTCACCAGACTGCTCGACGAGCAAAGTATCGATCCGGAAAGCGTAGGCCTGTTGATTTATGGGGGGACGCCCGGGTTCATGGCGTTCTCACCCGCCGCTGACGCGGAGAAGGGAGCGGCCGGAATGTGCGGCAGCAACCGGTTCAAGTATCCGGCCGCGCGGCTGCAATACGATCTTGGCCTCACGAGCGCGTCGACGTTCGCCATAGACCAGCTTGCCTGCACCACGCTGCTCGGCGCGGCGCGGATCGCGCGTTCGCTGTGCATCACAGAGGGGATCGAGCGCGCGATCTGCGTGTCGTCGGAGTTCTTCCCGATGCACGCCGGGCGCGAAGCCATCTTCAACTGCACCTCGGACGCCGCCTGCGCCGTGCTCATAGAGCGCGATGGCGCGCGAAACCGGCTCGTGTCCGCGAGCACGGTGACGAAGGGCTACTACTGGGACGTCGACGCGATGCGCGATGAGATCGTTGCGTCGTACTTCCCGACGTCGCGATTCGTCGTTGAGCGCACGCTCGAGCAGGCCTGCTGGAAGACGGCCGACGTGGACTGGATCATCCCGCACAACGTGAGCCTGCGTAGCTGGGAGATCCTTTCCGGCCTCCTTCGCCTGCCTAACGCGCGGCTCTGGTCGGAGAACATATCCCGGCACGGTCACACCCTTGCCGGAGACAACTTCATCAATTATCGCGATGCTATCGATGCGGGTGCGATCGAAGCGGGTCAGCGCGTCCTGCTTTTCTCCTACGGGTTCGGCGCACACTGGACCGGCGTCGCGGTGGAGGCCTGAAATGACTGATCACGACACAGTTCTCGTGACCGGCGCGACGGGCCTGGTCGGCGGAGGCATTCTGATGCGGATGCTGCGCGCAAATCCGCGCCTGCGGGCTTTCGTGCTCGTGCGGGACGAGATCGGGTGGCACGCCGCATCACATCGCCTTGGAAATCTCGCCGAGCGGATCGTGCCCGTGCGGGGAGACATGACCGTCGTGGGATTGGGCCTCGAGGACGGAGCTCGCCGTCGTCTCGCTGAGGAAGTCACGATGATCGTGCACGCCGCGGCCGACACGAGCTTTTCGAGGCCGCTAGACCAGGCGCGTCTGGCAAACACTCAGGGAACTCGTGAGCTGCTGTCGCTGTCGCGCATCTGCGGGGGCCTCCGGCGCTTCGCGTACGTCAGCACCGCATTTGTCGCTGGCCGTCACCGCGGACTGATCCGCGAGATGGACAATGGCCCGGCCGAGGGCTGGGTCAACTCGTACGAGCAATCGAAGTACGAAGCCGAAGCGCTCGTTCGGGCCAGCGCGGCGGATTGGGTGATCTTCCGGCCGAGCACGATCGTTTGCCGCGGTGTTGAGGGAAGCATTCCGCAGATCAACGCGGTGCACCGCGCTTTGCGGGTGTACTATCGCGGCCTCGCAGCGATGATGCCGGGTGGCCGCGAGGATCTTCTCGACCTCGTGACGGCCGACTACGTGAATGACGCGATCGCTCGCGTCACGCTGGATCCCCGCGCCTCGCGCAGAACGCTCCACCTCTGCGCCGGCAGTGCAGCGCTGCCGCTCGGCGAGCTGGTGGACACGGCGTACGAGCTGTGGGCACGAGACCCGATGTGGCGGAAGCGCGGCATCGAGAAGGCGGTGCTCACCGATCTCGCGACGTACACGCTTTTCGCCAACGCCGTGATCGAGACGGGCGACGCCCGGCTCGGCGCGGTGCTGTCGTCGCTCTCGCATTTCATTCCGCAGCTCGCGCTCTCCAAGCAGTTCGACACCACAGTCGCGGATCGCCTGGTCGGCTGCGCCGCGCCGGAGGTGCGCACGTACTGGAGCGCCATGCTGGCTCATCTGCTCGCAGGAAACTGGGGCGTTGTCTCGGAGAGAGCGGCATGAGCGCGCGAGCCGAGAATTTTGTGACGGCGATGGTGGCCTGGCTCAACACGCGGTTCGCGCCCGACGGCATCACGATCGGCAGGGATACGCCGCTGTTCGCGAACGGCCTCATCAACTCAATCCGCGTGCTGGATCTCATCGCCTGGACGGAGGAAGCGATCGGGTCGGAAATCCCCGACCCGCGCGTCCGGATGGACAATTTTCGCACCGTGGCGCGGATCGCCCAGGTGTTTGTCGAGGAGAGCGCCAATGTGGCTGCCTGAGGAGCTCGTAGCCGAGCTGCGTGCGCGCCAGTATCTGTGGGAAGCAACGCCGGGCCTGGTCGGCATGCGCGGGCCGCTCCTGGATTTGGCGCGCGATATCGAGCAAGCGATCGCCGGGGTCGCGCGTGCGGAGACCAATGATGAGTGGCGCGTGCCGTCGGGCATCGCGTTCGAGACCCTCGAGTCCGCGCAGTACTTCGCGTCGTTTCCGCAATGGCTCACGGCCGCTTCGCATCTGAGCGGCGATGAGGCGATGCTGGAGCGCGTCGCCAAGTCCGCATCTCCAGGTGCCGCCGCACGCGCGTGCATGTCGCCGGCGTCGGCCGCTTTGTCGCCTGCGGTCTGCTATCACGCATACGCGGCGTTGTCGGGGAGCGCGCTCGAGGGGACGAGCCTCATGACCGCGGAAGAGGTATGCTGGCGGCACGAGGGCGACCGGTTCGCTCCGCTGGAGCGCGGCTGGGCGTTTCGAATGCGAGAGATCGTGTGCCTTGGAACCGCCGCCGATGTAGAAGAGTTCCGGCAGCGCGGAATGCGGAGCGGAGCCGCGCTGGCGGCATCGCTCGGAATCGCAACTTCGATGCTCGAGGCGACGGATCCCTTTTTTGCGCCAACCGGGCGCGGGCGCGCGCTGCTGCAACGGCTCAAGGCGTTGAAGCACGAGCTGACGATTGAATACTCCGGCGGCCGCCAGCTCGCGATCGCTTCGTTCAACAACCACGAGCGGTTCTTCGGCGAGGCGTTCGGCATCACGCTGAGCGATGGCTCTCCCGCATACAGCGCCTGCGTCGCGTTCGGCCTCGAGCGGTGGCTGCTCGCGTTTCTCGTCGCGCACGGCCCGTCGCAGGCCGGGTGGCCTGCGATCGACGCGACGAGCTGCGATGAACCCGTTTTCCAGGAGCATTGAGATGCAAGGGACAATCGAGCTGGTCGCGGCGCGGAAAGCGCGGCTCTATGCGCGTTGCGCTTCGGCGGCGGAGCGCGGCGGATGGTCGGTCGAGCGGGACATCGCCTGGTCGGAAGTAGATCGCGATCGGGCGCATGCCAAGCCTGAGGTTCTCGCCGCGCTGCGCGACGCCGCGCTCATTGAATCCTATCACCCGGTAAACCTCGCGCGACTCATGCGGGCAACATGGGATGATGTTGACGCGTCGGTGGTCTTCTCACTCGAGCTGTACGAGGGGTTCAAGCATTTCCACGCGCTGCGTTGGTATCTCGAGGCCGTCGCGTACGAGCCGGCGATAACTGACGAGGAGCTGGTGGACATTCGGCGCTCTCAGGCCGAGGTGGAGGTGACGCGGGACGAGGTCATCGAGCGGCTCGTGGAGTTCATGCTGTCCGAGCATCTCGCCCACTACTTCTTCCGTCGCCTTGGCGAGCAGGCCGAGGATCCGGTGCTTGCGGATCTCCTTGGACGAATCGCGTCGGATGAGGTGCGGCACGCGCAGAGCGCGTCCGACATCATTGCAAAGCGCATTGCGGCTGACGCGTCTCTCGTGCCGCGCGTGCTCGATGCCGCGCTCGACTTCCATCACTTCGGCGAGCAGGCAATCGGCACTGTCCCGGTAGCCCAGCCCGGGGACCCAATCGCCATCCAGACATTCGCGCGACGGATAGAGCGGCTGTGCGGCGTGCGCCTCGTAGATCACATCAAACAGGGTTTCTGACACCGGAGATAGCAATGATTGTCGACAACGCGGAGATCTCGCTACTCAACTTTTATCGCGCGTCCGAGCTGCACGGCGGGCTCATACTCGGCCAGATGGTTCGCAGAACGCGCGATCCGGATCTCATTCTGCAGCTCACGCGTCATAGCGCCGAGGAGGTCATGCACGCGCAGTTGTGGACGGAGACCATCTTTGCGGTGGGTGGCCGGCCGGGGCCTGTGCGCGACACATATCAGAACCGGTACGTCGAGCGGGTCGGCACACCGATCAGCACGCTCGAAGTGCTCGCGCTCACGCAAGTGTTCGAGCGGAGAGTGTACCGCCATTTCATGCTCCACCTTCGCCGGCCGAACGTGCATCCAACTGTCGCAGTGACGCTGCGCAGAATGCTCGAGGAGGAGAAGGGGCACCTCTCCTGGGTGAAGGAATGGCTCGACGAGCAGTCGAGAGATCACGGCATTGAAGTGCGCGACGCGATGAGGCGCTACGCGGCCGCCGACCAGAACATCTACGACGCGTTGACGGCGGAGTACGGCTTCAGGAGCGCTGCATGAGCGCACCGGTGGCGATTCGCGCGGCGCCGGTCCGAACCCGTTACCGAGTGCCGCGCATCACGCTGCCGGGCGTGTTGCCAGGCCGTCTGTATTTTGCGCAGGTTCGCGAAGATCCGTTGCTCGAGATCGAGGCCCTCGTGCCGGCGCGCGACGATGTTGTCGTCGTCGTCGGATCGGGCGGGTGCACGGCCCTGTCTCTACTCGCCGCCGGTGCCGGGCGAGTGATTGCCGTCGATTCCAACTCGACTCAGACGAGCATCGTTGAGCTCAAGGCGGCGGCCGTGACCGCGCTCGGTACGAGCCAGGCCGTAAGCTTTCTCGGCGGATCGTCAATGGAGGGCAGGAAGCGCCGCCGAATCTACTCGACGTTGTCGCGATTCATGTCGTCGGCCGCGACCGCCTGCTGGAACTCTAACCTAGCGATGATCGAGAGGGGAGTTCTGAACGCGGGCGTCAGTGAGCGGTTCATCGCGTTAGTCGCGGGCGTTCTCAGAAAATGCGTCCAGCCACGCGAGCGAATCGAGCGTCTGCTCGCGTGCACCAGTCTGCCGGAGCAGCGCGAGCTGTATCACAGCGAGTGGAACAACCGTCGCTGGCGCCTGCTGTTCGATCTCATGCTCAATCGCTGGGCGTTCAACCGCACCTATGAGCCCGGGTTCTTTGCGAATGTCGCGAACCCGAGCTTTGCGGCGCACTTCCGCGGGCTGCTGGAACATGCGCTGTGCGAGGTGCCGGTAGCGACGAACTACTTCCTCCATCACATGCTTACCGGTGCGTACCCTGCGGGCGTGCCTCGAGGGGTTCCTCCATATCTGGATAAGTCGGACAATGACACGAGCCGCTCCGGCGCGCTTGGACTCGAGCTGGTGGACGGACGGTATCAGGACTACCTCGCCTCGTGTGCAGACAGCAGCGTGGACGGATTTGCGCTGTCGAACATCTGCGAATGGTTGACCGCGCCTGAGGTTTCTGATCTCTTCGCGCAAGTGATCCGTGTGGCGAGGCCTGGGGCTCGAGTCTGCTTCAGGAACTTCGTCGGCCATACCGAGGTTCCGGAGCGACTGAAGGACATTCTCGTGGAGGATGCGGAGTGGGGAAGGGCCGCGATTCTCCGCGACCGGAGCTGCCTGCAGGCGCGCATCGCAATCTGCACGGTGGAGAAGTAAAACCGTGTCCGCCACGGTCGTTCAGCGTGCCGGGAATTCATCGGAATGCGTGGTTCGCGAGGCGAATGCGGCTGACAACCGCGCCCTGATCGCGCTTGCGGCGGCGTGCCCCATGCGGGGCGACCTTTCTCTTCGCATCGACCGCGGTCCCGACTTCTTTGCGTTGAATCGCCTCGAGGGCGAGCGGTGGCGTGTCGGCGTCGTCGACAGGGAGGAGTTGCCGGTGGGGTGCGTCGCGTTCAGCGAGCGACGCGTGTACCTCAACGGAAAGCCGACACTGACTGGATACGCTGGAGATCTCAAGGTGCATCCCGCGCATCGTGACTCGCGGGTCGCGGATGCTCTGTCGCTATTCGCGGGCGCGATGGGTGCGGGCCTGCCCACGGGAACGCCAACGCTGATCACGGTTCTGGCTGGAAATCGGGCGATGGAGCGACGCCTCTCCGGTCCCAGAGGGCTTCCGCGGTTCACGCACATTGCGACTGTGCGGAGTCATGCGGTGAGCATACTGTGGCGGCGCAGGCCGTTGCCGGGCTCCCGGCTGGTGATCCAGCGCGCGCAGTGGCGTGATCTGAACGACATGATCTCTCTGTGGCGGCGCGTCGCTCCCGTGCGGCAGTTCGCACCCGTGCTCGACGCCTCCGGATTGTGCGACTGGATCGGCGGAGCGCCGGGCCTCGCCATCTCGTCGTATCTGCTGGCGCGCGGCGGAGACGGCAAGCTGGTCGGCTTCTTCGCGCTATGGGATCAGCGCTCGTTCAAGCAGATGCGTGTCGAGAGCTACTCGCCGCGACTGGCGGTGACGCGGCGCTGTTTCAACGCGATCGCTCCGCTTATGGGGGCCGAGAAGCTACCGCGTGAAGGCGGGGCGCTGCGATTCCTCACGGCGTTGCACGTGTGCGTTCCGCGAGAACATCCCGAAATCCTTCGCGCGCTGGTGATCGAGGCGCACAACGCGCTTCGACACAAGGGTTACTCGTTTTTCAACGTCGGCCTCGACGTGCTTGATCCTCTGACAGCTGGAATGGGGGGACTGCTAGCGCAACCCACCGACGTCAACGCGTTCGTCACGTCGAGCCGAGCTCCGGTTGATGCCGCCGAGTTCGCTGGCCGTCCGCTTCACTACGAGATCGCGCTCGTATGATTGCCGCTACCCGTTACGTGCTACCCGTTGCCCGTAGGCCCTGGGCGGCGATCGCGGCGTGGATCATCACCAGGCGGCTCTGGGTGATGGGAGCGTGGATCGTCGTCGCGGCGCTGCTTATCCCGCGGGCGGCGCGGGTCGAGAAGACGCTCGACGTGGCGGCGCGCGTCCCCGGAAGTGAATCGGCTCGTGTTGAGCAGGTGATCGCGACTCGCTTCTCTTCGGGATTCGCGCAGTACGCGGTCCTCGTGATAACAGGCGGTGCATCGCCGATAACCGAAGCGGGGCGGACTTTGCTCGAGCGAGTTCGTGCCGATCTGGCTGAATCCTCAGTCGTGACGCGCGCTTTCTCCTGGCTCGATGTTCCCGACACCCTGTTCATCGGACAACGAGGCGAGACCTTCGTCATTGTCGGTCTCGATGCCAACCGTCGCAGGCCCGACGACTTGATTCCGGTGCTTCGCGACGTGACCGCCCGGATCAGCGAGTCAGCGCGAGGCATCCATCCAGACATCTCTCTGATGTGGACCGGAGAGATCGCACTCAACTACGATCTTCGGCAGGTCAGCGCCGCGGACGCACGGCAGGCGGAGCGCCGCGTGCTCCCTCTCACCCTCCTTCTGCTCATGATCGCGTTCGGAGCAGTTGCGGCGTCGCTGCTGCCGCTGGTCGCGGGCGGGCTCGCGATCGCGCTGGCGCTTGGTGCGTCGGTCGCGATCGCCGGAGTCTGGCCGCTGTCAATCCTCCTCCAAAACGTCGTCACGATGCTGGGACTCGGTCTTGGGATCGACTATGCGCTACTCGTCGTCGGACGTTTCCGCGAATCGCTTGCATCGGGTCGCAGTCATTTGCACGCTGCGCGCGCGAGCGCCGAGCATGCGGGTCACACGATACTTCTCTCCGGGGCCAGTGTCGCCATCGGGTTCGCTGCGCTGCTGCTTGTTCCAGTCAACGAGGTTCGTTCGATCGCCGTGGGCGGGCTCCTCGTGGTCGCCACGTCGGTAGTGCTGTCCGTCACGCTGCTTCCCGGGATGCTCGCGATGCTTGGGCCTCGCGTCAACTGGGGCCGAGTCGTAAAAAGACATGAAGCTGAAGCTGGAGCTAAAGCCGAGGCTGGAGCTGGGCGAGGCGGGTCAGCTCGCTGGAGACGTTGGGGGATGTTCGTCTGCTCGCACCCGATCCTCGTTCTCATTGCGGCGGGCGCGCCCACGGCGCTGCTTGCGCTGCAATCCACGCGTCTCAACACTGACCTGCCGCGCGGTGACTGGCTTCCGGCGGCGATGGAATCTTCGAGGGGCCTGCATGCGCTCGAGCGGATGCAGCGTAGCGGAATAGTCAACTCCGTGCGTGTCTTGGTGGAGCTTCCCGCCGGCGCTCCCTGGGATTCACCGGCTGGCTGGAACGCCGTCCGCACGGCTGGTGAGAAGTTCTTCCGCGATCCACGCGTCGCGAGAGTGCGTTCTCTTTCCACCGCGACTGGATTCCAGTCACCAAACCTCCAGTTGATCGCCGCGCTGCCGCCGGATCTCCGCGGCTCGCTCGTCAGCACCGACGGGCGGTCGGCACTCATCGAGGTGATGCCCGCCGAGGCTGCGGCGCAGCACGGCGCGATGGACATCGTGCGTGAGCTGCGCAGTCGGCCCGGATCTTCGCTAACCGGACTGGCCGGCTCGTCGATCCAGGTCGGTGGACTCCCCGCATTCAACGTGGACTACGAAGCAGCGATCGGAGACCGCTTCTGGAGCGTTGTCGCTGCAGTCGTAGGCGTGACGATGCTCGCGCTTCTCATCGGTTTCCGGTCGCTGCTCATCGCCGTGAAGGCAGTCGCGCTCAACCTGCTGTCGGTAGCGGCTGCCTTCGGTGCCGTCGTGCTGGTCTTCCAGGATGGTATGGGCATTCATCTCGTGGGCATGTCCTCGCCGCTCGACGGCACATTCACGGCGATTCCTGTGATTGTTTTCTGTGTCGTCTTCGGGCTCAGCATGGACTACGAGGTCTTTCTCGTCGCCCGGATCGCGGAGGCGCGAAGGAACGGTTTGGCCGACGCGGAAGCGATCGCCGAGGGCATGGCTCGCACCGGCGGGCTCATCACGAGCGCAGCCGCGATCATGATCGTCGTGTTCGCCGCGTTCACACTCGGCGATTTCGTGATCGTGAAGATTCTCGGGCTCGCGCTCGGCGTTGCAGTGCTGGTGGACGCAACCGTTGTACGAATGGCGATCGGACCGGCGCTGTTTCGACTTGCCGGACGGTGGAACTGGTGGCCGGGCGAACGGACACATGCTCGTGCGGAAAGATCACTCGCGCTGCAAGTTCGTTAAACCGTGAGGGCGAGCAGACGTGTTTTCTTCCGCTTTTTGCGGGAGAGGAGGTTCAAGGTGCGCCGCCAGTGGGCTCCATGTGCCAGCGTGCAAATCCAGAATAACATGATGGGCTGCGCGATTTCCACGGCTTAGCTGAAGCAGCCGATCCATCGCGGACGAGTGCCAGTGCTTATCGCCTCCGCCCGACGATCGGATAGCGGAAGCAGTCGGTAGTGTGGTCGTTGACAAGCCCGACCGCCTGCATGAACGCGTAACAGATCGTCGAGCCGACGAATTTGAATTCTCGGCGCAGCAGATCACGGCTGAGGTTGTCTGAATCCACCGTGCGCGCGGGAATCTCTTCGAGCGCACGCCAGCGGTTCACCAGAGGTGCTCCCCCGACGAACCCCCAGACGTAGGCATCGAAACTGGCGAACTCCTCCTGAACAGCGAGGAACGCTTTCGCGTTGCGCACCGTGCTGTTGATCTTGAGCCGGTTGCGAACGATCCCCTCGTTCCGGAGCAGCCGCTCGACCCGCGCCGGCGTGAACAGTGCCACCCTCTTCGGATCAAAATCCAGGAACGCGACACGATAGGCCTCGCGTTTCTTCAAAATGGTCTCCCAACTCAGACCTGCCTGTGCACCTTCGAGCGTGATGAACTCGAACAGGATCCTGTCGTCGTGGACCGGGACGCCCCACTCGGCGTCGTGATACTCAATGCTGAGCGGCGTTCGCGCCCAACCGCAACGAACAACGGGGTTGTCCGGCCTAAGTGCTGGCGACTCATGCATTTGTTTGTCGGGGCTCTTGCCGATACTTATTCTGATGGTGTTCGCCGATTCCACCGGACCAATTGGGCCGAGCCAGCGCGACGAGCAGACCGTTGGTAATTTCAGTGACCGAGGCCGCGGTCGCAAACACACGGCTCCGGATAGCGTTACCCGCGAATGGCGGGGACTGACTCCGCATCTCGAGCAGGCAGGCTTTCCGTCGAAAGTCGCGCATCCTTCATTTTCATTCTCCCTCCAACTCGAGGAGCACAGCGATGAGCAACACGATCACAGTCGGCAAGGAGAACTCGGCATCCATCGACCTTTACTACGAAGACCATGGGGCCGGGTCTCCGGTGGTACTGCTTCACGGATGGCCGTTGAGCGGGGCTTCGTGGGAAAAGCAGACGGCGGCCCTTCTAGCCGCTGGTCACCGGGTGATCACCTACGACCGGCGTGGTTTCGGCCGCTCGAGCAAGCCGTCAATCGGCTACAACTATGACACGTTCGCCGCCGATCTCGACGCGGTGTTGACCGCGCTGAATCTGACGAACGTAAACCTGGTGGGCTTCTCCATGGGCAGTGGCGAAGTCACACGGTACATCGGTAAATACGGCACCAAGCGCGTACGCAAGGCGGTGCTCATCGGGACCCTCGGCCCGTATCTGGTGAAAGCCGCAGACAACCCGGAGGGCGTGGACGTCAGCGTCTTCGCGGGCATTAAAGGCGCTATCGCGGCAGACAGACCCGCCTTCCTGATCGAGTTCCTGCGCAACTTCTACAACTTCGATGTAACCGGGGGAAAGCTTGTCAGCGAGCGTGTGCTGGAAGACAATTTCAACGTCGCCACAGGCGCATCGGCCATTGGTACTCTGGCATGTGTCGATGCGTGGATCGAGGACTTCCGCGAAGACCTGCCTCGCAATGACGTGCCGACGCTCATCCTGCACGGCGATGCCGATCGCATTCTCCCGCCTGATGCCACATCCCGCCGGCAGGCGAAGATGATCAAGGGCGCAAAGCTGGTCGAGCTTCCGGGCGGTCCGCATGGCGTGCTCTGGACTCATGCAAGCCAGATAAATAGCGAGCTGGTGAGCTTTCTCGCATAGCGCCGATTCAGCACGATAGAAGGAACGATACACTCCTTTCACACGTCACATGCGCATAAACCAGGGCGATCTCCACCAGCAGCTACGCGCCGAAGCAATTGCTACGCGTGAGCGAATTGCCGTGATGGTGCGGCTGCTCGACCCATCGAAGATCAATGAGCATCCTGAGCCAGCGGGATGGAGCGTGGGCGAAGTGCTCGAACACCTTTGCATCGCAGACGAGTTGTACCAAGGACAACTCGCGGCCCTGCTGCAGAGCTCTCGTCGGGACGCGGGAGCGCCGTCGCGAGAGTGGAGTTCGTCGTTCATCGGCGGGATGATCGCGAGCTCGCTTCTCAAGCCCCGGCCGCTTAAGAGTCCAAAGGTCTTTCGACCTGGGCCCACACCACGCAACGGCGTCGTGGAGGAGCTTCTCTCCCGGGAGATGAGTTTTGTAAAGGAAATGGACGATGCTGCGTCGTTCGACTGGCGCGCGTTGCGAATCCGCTCTCCGGCTTTGCCATCATGGGCGCCGAAAATGAATCTCGGCGACGGGTTCAGGATTCACATCGTCCATCTCACACGGCATTCCTGGCAGATCGAACGCCTTGCGGGTAAGCTGTTATCGCACAAATGCGCATCCTGGCCCCCCGGCGACCGGAGACACTTACGCACGACCACGTACTCATTCCTCGACCAGCGAATTCTCCCGCGCGAAATCAGCCAGCTCGCCGCGCGAGCTGACGCCGACCTTGGCGAAGATGTTCGACATGTGAGTGCTCACCGTGCGCGCTGAGATGTCGAGACTGGCTCCGATCTCTTTGTTGGACTTTCGCTGAGCGACCATTCGCGCAATCTGTACCTCGCGTCCGGTGAGTCCTGCCACCCCTTCAGCGACCGTGCGCGCAGGGGGCCGGGCACCGAGCTTTCGCAGTTCTTCCCTCACTGCGTCCAACTCACCCGCCGCGCCCAGGCGCGCGAACACATCGTGCGCAGTTCTCAGCTCACGCAGCGCACCTTCCCGGTCGCCGCTGTCGCGCATCGCTGTCGAGAGCACGCGGCGCACCCGTGATGCGCTGTCGGGATAGGGAATTGCCTCGAGAGCATCCACTGCTTTCCGAAGCAGAGGAATGGCGGCCCCGGGATCGTGATCGCGGAGGAGAAAGAGCATCCCTTCGCAGGCATCGGCGACCGCGAGGCCGAGTCGGTTGCTCAGCGGAACGGCGTCGCGCCGCATGCGTGTGAGATGCGCCGCGGCGCGCTCGAAGTCGCGAATCCATAGTGCAGCTTCCCCAACCACGGGGAGAAGCCACTGGAGCGACCATGCCATGTACCCAGACTTGTCGGCGATCGCAAGGCCGGCTTCACCAATACGGATCGCTTCGGCGCAGTTGTCGGTCTCGAGATGATAAGCCGCAAGTCCCATGTGAGCCGGCGCCATGGTCGGCACATCCACTCTGCGATCTGTCCCCGCGCCAGAGAGATCCCACGCTTCCTCGAAATACGCCCGTGCGCGCTCAAGCTCGCCACGCCATAGATAGATGAGTCCCGTCCAGACCAGAAGCCTCGGCAGCAGCGTTCGCTGCTTGAGGGTGCGCGCAAGAGCAATGGTCCGCTCACCCGTTGCTAGGCCCGCATCCCACTCTCCAACGCTCGACGCATACTGAACCGACAACTCCGCGGTCCAGAGTGGGAGCAAGGGCGACCGTAACTGATCCTCGAGCCGCTGGCATTCGCCGATGTGTTTCACCAGCTCGGTTGCATTTCCGGTGAGGCCTGCAAAAACTCCCATCGCCCAGTGAGCCGTCCACTCGAGCATCCGCTCGCCGGATTCTTTGGCGAGCGCGAGCCCCTCGATACCGTGTGCTAGCGCGACATCGGCCGGGCCGGTCCAAGCATACAATAGAAGAAGCGCACGGTGCGCTCTTGCGAGGAGGGGCTTGCTGCCCGTCTGCTCGGCGGCCACGCGTGCGCTCTCGACCTCGGCCTTCGCCGAATCGAGCCGCCCCAGCTCCTGAAAGCAGATGCCCTTCGCGAGATGGAGTCGCACCACGACCTCACGATCGGAGGAGGTGGGCGCGGCGCTGAGGCCTGCGGCAAAATGCACGAGCGCCTCCTCGAACTTTCCGCTCCAGTAACAAGCGAGGCCCATGCGATGCTCGATAGTCGCGAGGACACCGTGATCACCCGTCGCGAGGACCGTGTCGCGCGCTGACGCCCAGAGTGCCAGCGCCTCGTCGTATTCTCCAAGCCGCTGACGCGCGCGCGCGAGGCTTCGAACGATCTCGTCGCGATCCACCGGGGCTTCGTGAAGCCGATCTATCACCTCGAGCGCGGAGGCCAGATAGGTCGCCCCTTCGCGGTTGGCGTATGTCTCGAGTGCAGTGAGCCCGGCCTGACTCAGATACAGCACCGCTTTCGGAGCGAGCGAATGCGAACGCGTGAAGTGAAAGGCGAGCTCGCCGGCGTGCGACGGCGCGCGTCTCCCGTAGTAACTCTCGAGCGCCTCCGCAACTCTTGCGTGCAGCAGCCGCGCGCGCGCGGTACCGAGAGCGCCGTAGATCACCTGCTGGAGTATCGGATGGGCGAAGTCGTAGGTGGTTCCGCCGGTTCCCTGCGTCTCCTCGATTACCCTGTACGTCCGCAGCTCCTCGAGCGAGTCAGCGAGTGCGCTTTCGCCCAGCACGGAGACGGCCGCGAGCTGGTCGAACGTGAGTCTCGTGCCGACGACAGCGGCGACATTGGCGAGATCGCGTGCTTGAGGCGACAGGCGTTCGATGCGCGAGGCGACTGCGTCCCGAACCGTCGGCGGAAGCTGAAGCGATTCCACTTCCCACCCGACCCAGCGACCGTCGGCCTGCGCGAGCACCCCCGATTCGACCAGCCACTTGAGCGTTTCCTCGACGAAGAAGGGATTGCCGCGCGTCCATCCGTACAGCAGGGCCGTGAACTGCCGGATCGCCGACGGGTTCACACCGAACCCCTTCTCCAGCATCTTGCCGACGTCACTATGAGAGAGCGGCGCGATACGCAGCTGTGTGGCGAGGCCGAGGCTGACGAGCGATTGCTCGGTTGTCCGAAGGATGGGGTTGGCATCGCGCTCGGCCTCGTTGTACGAGGCCAGGAGCACGATCGGGTGGCCGGAAATCTGCCGGGCGACGAAGTGGAAGAGCTCAAGCGACGAAGCATCGGCCCACTGGAGATTCTCGAGCACGAGACACAGCGGCTGGCGCGTCGCATAGCGCCCGAGAAACTGGCTGAAGTTCCAGAAGAGGCGCGACTTCAGCTCGGAAGCACCGGTTCCCGCTGCGGCACGCTCGCGGTCGCCGGGACCTGCAAGCGCGGGGAACAGATAGGCGAGCTCGGCCGTGCTGCCGCGGGTCAGCAGCGACAGCGCGGCCGGCTCGAGCATCCGCAGGGATGGAAGGAGCGCATCGGAGAACAGGGCGTAAGGAATTCCCGTCTCCACGGCGTACGAGTGTCCGACAACGACGTTCCATCCGTCGCGCGCGGCCTTCTCGGCGGCAGTCGAAAGGATGCGCGTCTTGCCCACGCCACCCTCGCCGGAGACGATGAGCGTCTTTCCGGAGCCCTTTTCAGCCTCCGAGAAGAGAGATGCGATGAGCGACAGCTCGGCTGCTCGCCCGACGAGTGGAAGAGCGGCCAGTGAGGCGCGAGGGGCGGCTGGTGGCGGCATTGTCAGGGGTAAGGATACCAAGAGCGACATCTTTGTATCTTTCTACGTTGACATTCCTTATCGCGGCGGGAACGCTGGTGGCGGAACCGCTACCGTGATCGA
>JACCRF010000004.1 GCA_013813715.1 Gemmatimonadaceae bacterium
AGCCGGGAACATTCGCGGGTCGCATTCGCTATAACCGGTCGGCCATACCATATATTGCTGATATGACGCGAGTTCTGCGGCTCCTGATTCTGCTCGTGATTACGACGGGCTTCCTCCCTCAGTTGGCTGTGGGTGGGGAGAGCTGCGTCGGCGTCGGCCGCAGCGGGTCGGTGGCCGCGTTCATGACCGGAATGCCTGACATGCCGGGAATGCCCGCGTCGGATGAGGATGCGGGAGATTCCTGCCCAGCCTCTACGGACTCCCTTCCCTGCTCTGCAACGGGACCGTGCCTGGCAACGTACACCATCGTGACGTCTGTCCCGCACATCGTGGCTGCGGCTGTCCCGGCTGGACCGTCTGCTATCAAGATTCTGAGCTTCGCGTCGCGCACCATCCCACCCGAGCCCCCTCCTCCCAAGGGCTAGTTCCAGAGCAACACCGAATCGTCCGCGTTGCCGCTGAGTTCACGCGGTAGCGGCGTCTCCGCGTGCGCAGTGCGCCCGCCAACGATCACTGGAACACGACAATGGATCAATTGAGCTTGCGCTTCCTCGAAACGCCAAGTCGCCTTCGCCGGCTGTTGACGCCTTCCGCAAACAGCCTCGTTTTCGGCGCGGCAATACTACTCGCGACACTGCAAGGTGCCGGCGCCCAGCAGCCGGGCAGTTACAGCGGTGTCGATTCCCTGGTTGCCCTGGCGCTCGCACGAAACCCTGAGCTCCAGGCAGGAGAAAAGCGAGTCGCCGCCGCGCGAGCGCGTGTCGCTCCAGCGGGTTCACGCGCCGACCCCATGCTGATGGTGGGCGTGCTGAATGTTCCGGCAAGAAGCCTCAGCTTGACTGAGGACGACATGACCATGAAGATGGTCGGCGTTCGGCAGGAGCTGCCGTATCCAGGAAAGCTCGGACTGATGCGTCGGATAGCCGAACTGGAAGCCGAGCAGATCGCGGTCGAGCTCGACAGCGTGCGACTGTCGGTCATCAGGAATGTGAAGGACGCGTACTTCGAGATCGGTTACATCGATGCGGCACTCGAGACGACGCGCCGCACGCATCAGATGCTTCTAGGCCTCGCGCAAGTTACGGAGGCTCGATACGCAGCAGGACGTGGCGAGCAACAGGAAGTGGTTCGCGCAACGCTCGCGGCAACGCGAATCAACGAAGCCGCCAATGCATTCATCGAGAGTCGGCGAGTCCAGCTCGAAATACTTTCGTCGCTCCTCGACCGCGACATCGAAATCCCGGCCGTTGTCGGCATCCCGAGCCGGTTGGCGGCAGCAGCGATTCCTTCGAATCTCGCAGCCGTTCAGTTCCGCTCGAACCAGCTGGGAGCGAGTGTCGCAGGGTCGCCCCTTCCGTCGCTCGACAGCCTGCAGGCGATTGCGCTGGCTCACAATGCCGGATTGCGACGCCAGCGGCTCGTCGAAACGGCGACCGCTGCGTCTCTCGCGCTTTCGCGCAAGCAGCACCTCCCCGACTTCGACGTCAGTCTCGAATACGGCCAACGATCAGGACGATCCGCGCAGCCGCCCGGAGCGATGGGGCGCGACGACATGATATCGCTCACCGTATCCGTGCCGCTCACGATCCAGCGGGGACGAAAGCAATCGGCGCTCGTCACCGCCGCCTCGGCTGATCTCGCCGCAGCAGCCGCACAACAGCGAGCGGCAGGGAACCTCCTCCGCGCCGAGGTCGCCCGCACCTACAGCGAGATCGAGCGGAGTCGCACGCGGCTCGCGCTCTACGTGAAGGCCCTGCTTCCGCAGGCGCGCGCCTCAATGAGTTCGGCGACCACTTCGTACCAGAGCGGCACAGGAATCTTCATCGCCATCCTCGAAGCACAGAAGACCCTGCTGGACCTCGAGCTGGACTACCACCGGTCGCTGTCCGATTTCGCTCAGCGCATCGCCGAGCTCGACGCAATGACTGGTCAGGAGACCCTCCGATGATCGACAACAGAGAATCATCTCGAAGAATGCGAAGGCGTTGGCTCATTGCGGGCGGAGTCGTCATTGCAGCGGCTGCGGGTTGGCTGCTCCTGCGCTCGCAGTCGGATCGTCCGCGAAAGACATCAGGCGGGGCAGTTGCCGCCGTTCGTGAAAGCTCGGCCATGTCCGGCATGGCCGGAATGAGTATGAACAGCGATGGTACGGTGCGTCTCACAGCATCGCAGATCCGCCAATTCGGGGTCACCTTCGATACGGTAAAGCTGAGGACGCTCGACACGCAGGTGCGAGCGCCTGTCGTCGTGTCGGTCGACGAGACGCGAATCGTACAGATCACGCCGAAGTTCGGCGGATTCATCGAGCGCCTGTTCGTGAACTCCACCGGGCAGCAGGTAAGCCGGGGCCAGGCGGTAGCCTCCATCTTCTCTCCCGAGCTCGTCGCAGCACAGGAGGAAATGCTCCTCGCGGCGCGCCTGAATCGCTCGATGGGTCAAAGCTCCGTACCGGGCATGGCCGCCGGACCCGATCTACTCTCGGCTGCGCGGCAACGGCTCAGACTATGGGGGATCTCCGACGCGGAGATAAACTCAATTCTCAGGAGTGCCCGCGTCCGCCGATCGCTGACTCTCTTCTCGCCGGCCTCGGGAGTCGTCACCGAGAGGATGGCTGTTCAGGGGCAGTCTGTGATGCCGGGATCGCCGCTCATGACAATCGCCGATTTGTCCACGGTATGGATCATCGCCGAGCTGCGGGAGTCGGATGCGCGGAGCGCAACTCGCGGCGCCGCAGCCACGATCGAGATGAACGCCTACCCTGGCGAACGAATCGCAGCCCGTATCGCGTACGTCTATCCGACGCTCCAGGAAGAAAGTCGAACGGTCCGAGCGCGCATGACGGCAACCAACCCCGGAGGCCGGCTAAAGCCCGGCATGTTCGGAACAGCGTTACTCACATCTGTCGGGGCTTCGGCTTTGACCGTGCCCGCAACTGCGGTCATCGAGACGGGAGAGAAATCCGTCGTCTTCGTCGACATGGGCGCGGGCTCGCTCATGCCGCACGACGTCCGCATCGGCCGCCGCGGGGCCGGCCTGGTCGAAGTGCTGTCGGGACTGGATGCTGGACAGATTGTGGTCACAAGCGCGCAATTCCTCCTGGAATCAGAATCGAACATCGGTGAAGTCATGCGGAGCATGATCGGTCAGGGATCCGGGGCCATGAGCGGAATGGAAGGCATGACGGAAGACAGCGGTGCTCCCGCAATGGATGAGAAAGGAGCGGACATGAAGGGCATGCAGATGCCCGCGGCGCCGAGGAGATAGCAAATGCTGCGTCGCATAATTCAATGGTCCGTCGGCCATGCCGCGATAGTTCTCGCGATGGCCGCGGCAATCAGCGTCGCGGGTGTCTGGAGTGCGCTCAACACCCCCGTCGATGCCATCCCCGACCTGTCGGATGCGCAGGTAATCGTCATGACGGAGTGGCCGGGACAGCCGCCGCAGCTCGTCGAGGATCAGGTCACCTATCCGCTCGAGACTGAAATGCTCAAGGTGCCGCGCACAAAGTTCGTTCGTGGCATGAGCCAGTTCGGTCTTTCTGCCGTCTACGTGGTGTTCGAGGACGGAACCGATCTGTACTGGGCCAGGTCACGTGTTCTGGAATACATGAACAGTGCGACGAGCCGGCTGCCCGCCGGTGCTACGACGATGCTTGGCCCAGACGCGACGGGTGTTGGATGGGTGATGCAATACATACTTGCCGACACCACCGGTCTGCTGAGTCTCGCAGAGCTTCGCGCTATTCAGGACTGGACCGTGAAGCCGGCCTTGACCGCGGTGCGAGGCGTAGCCGAGATAGCGTCGTTTGGTGGATTCGAAAAGCAATACCAGGTCGAGGCCGATCCATCCCGTCTCCTGGCGTTTGGAGTTCCTTTGTCGCGCGTCATCGACGCGGTCCGCGCATCCAATACGGACGTTGGGGGCCGCGTGCTCGAGATGGGCGGCACCGAGCTCGTCGTGAGGGGGCGAGGCCGGTTTTCATCACTCGACCAGATTCGCGCGGTATCACTCGGCACAGGCGCGGGCGGGACACCCGTCACGGTCGGAGACGTGGCGACCGTGCAGATCGGCCCGGAGCTCCGCCGCGGGATATCGGACCTGAACGGCAAAGGGGAGGTCGTCACAGGGTGGGTGGTGATGCGATACGGAGAAAATCCGAAAGCGGTCATCGACAGAGTGAAGCAGCGGATGGCCGAAATCGAGCCCCGTCTTCCGCATGGCGTGCAGTTCGTTGAGGGCTACGACCGCTCGGGATTGATCGACCGCGCAATTGCCACTCTACGCGAAAAACTCATCGAGGAGTCGGTGATCGTTGCGCTGGTCGCCGTCGTATTTCTGCTGCACGCCGCAAGTGCCGCGGTCGCGATAGTCACGCTCCCACTTGGGATCATGATGGCTCTGCTTGCCATGCGTGCGCTCGGCCTGAACGCGAACATCATGTCGCTCGGCGGCATCGCGATCGCGATCGGCGTAATGATAGACGCTGCCATCGTGATGGTCGAGAACTTCCACAAGCACGTCGAGCGCAACGAGCGGGACAAGACCGACATTCCGCACTGGAAGATGGTGACCGAATCGGCGCAGGAAGTCGGGCCAGCGCTGTTCGTTTCTCTGATGATAGTCACGGTCTCGTTCCTCCCGGTGTTCGCGCTTGGCGCGCAGGAGGGTCGGCTGTTCCGGCCGCTCGCGTGGACGAAGACGCTCTCGATGGCGGCCGCGGCGCTGCTCTCGATCACCGTCGTTCCGGTAATGATGGGGCTGTTCATCAGGCGAGGAGTCAAGCCTGAAGCCGCCAACCCCGTGAACAGAATCATGATTCGCCTCTACAGGCCGCTGATAGAGGTGGTACTCACGCATCGTTGGAAGACGATGGCAGTGGCTGCGCTTTTGCTCGTTGTGACCGCAATACCCGCGTGGCGGCTGGGAAGCGAGTTCATGCCCCCTCTCAACGAAGGGAGCATCATGGACATGCCTTCACTCTTTCCGGGGGTGGGGAGCACCCAGGCGAAGGCGATCCTTCAACAGCGAGATGCAGCACTCGCGCGAATTCCCGAAGTCAAGACAGTCCTTGGCAAGATCGGACGAGCCGAATCCGCCACGGACATGGCGCCCATGTCCATGATCGAAAGCATCGCGATCCTGAAGGACCGCGACCAGTGGCGTCCGGGAGTGACCTACGATTCGGTGCTCAAGGAGGCCAACGCAACCGTAAGAACTCCGGGAGTAGCCAACATGTGGTCAATGCCGATCCGGAACCGGCTCGACATGCTTGCTACCGGCATCAAGACTCCGGTAGGAATAAAGATCTTCGGCCCGGATCTGAAGGAGCTGGACCGCCTCGGAGCAGCTATCGAGAAACTGCTTCCACGAGTTGCGGGTACCAATTCGGTCTTCGCCGAACGGGCGGTTGGTGGCAGATACCTCGAGATAGATGTGGACCGCGCCGCAGCGGCCCGTTACGGGCTGAACACGGATGATGTGCTGACTGCGATGAGCACGGCTGTCGGGGGCGCGAAGGCGGGAGAGGTCATCGCTGGCCGGGAACGTTACGGCGTGCTCGTTCGGTATCCGCGGGGGCTGCGCGAGAACCCGAGTGAAATCGGGGAAGTGCTGGTGTCGATCCCCAGTGGAGGGGCGGCGCCACTGCGAGAGCTGGCTACGCTGCGAGTCGTTCGTGGGTCTACGATGATAAAGTCCGAGAACGCCGCACCCAACAACATCGTGTATGTGGACGTCACGGACCGCGATATAGGGGGCTACGTTTCGGACGCGAAGAAGCTTCTCGAGTCTGAATTGCGCATGCCGGCGGGGTACCGGATAGAGTGGTCGGGCCAGTTCGAATCACTGGAGCGTGCACGTCGCCGGCTGATGCTGGTGGTGCCTCTCACGCTCGCGGTGATATTCCTGCTGCTCTACGCAAATTTCCGAAGTCTCACGGAAAGCGCGATCGTGATGCTGTCGCTGCCGTTCTCTCTCATCGGTGGAGTGTGGTTCATATCGGCACTCGGCTACAACCTTAGTGTGGCGGTAGCGATCGGCTTCATCGCGCTTGCGGGAGTCGCGGCTGAAACGGGGGTCATCATGCTTCTGTATCTCGACCAGGCCCATGCAACGCGGCTGACTCGCGGAGCGATCCGCAGCCGAGCCGATGTGGATGCGGCCGTGGAGGAGGGAGCGGTCGAGCGTCTGCGCCCCAAGATGATGACGGTGACTGCTATTATTGCCGGGCTCCTGCCGATTCTCTGGAGCGAGGGCGCTGGCGCGGACGTGATGAAGCGCATTGCGGCGCCGATGGTAGGTGGGATGGTGACGAGCACCCTGCTGACCCTGCTGGTAATTCCAGCGATTTATTCTTTATGGAAGGCGCGCGAATTGCCGAGCTAAGCTAGGCTCGTGGCCAGTACATGATTACCCCGACTCCAATAAGGCATATCACGGCCCCGATGGCTGACGGAGCATCTGGACGATGACCGTCGATCCACCAACCCCACAAGAGTGACAGCACCACGAACACTCCACCATAGGCTGCGTATACGCGGCCGAAGTGATATTCAACTGGCTGGAGCGTCGGAAGCGAGGGAGACTTGCCGACGACAACCGACTACTCAGCGCCGCCTCTGGCGTTGCGGATCATGTAGTCCCACGCTATTCTCTATCATACCAAATTGTGATCGATCGAGGTCGATATGTCGAGCGTTACCGTGTCTCCGAAATTCCAGGTGGTCATCCCGCGAGCGGCCCGTGAATCTCTGCGCATTCGTCCAGGACAGAAACTCCAGGTTGTCGTTTACGACGGGCAGCTGCGCTTCATTCCGATCCGCCCCTTGCGGGAGCTTCGGGGCGCTTATCGCGGAGTAGGTTCTGATGTTGAGAGGGACGCGGATCGCGTCTGATGGCACGCCAACGACCTGCACCGCGGCATTTGGCGCGCAAATCAGCCCGCGCCGCCGCCAACGTAGTGGATTCTTCCGGCTGGCTCGAGTACGTCGACGATGGACCAAATGCCGGCGCGTTCGAGCCAGCTATTCTCGCCGTTGAGCGGTTGATCGTTCCGACTATCTGTCTCCTCGAGGTCTTCAAGCGAATGCTCCGTGAGAAAGGTGAAGACGCCGCACTCGAGGTGGTGAGCCAGATGCGACAAGGCCTGGTTGTTGATCTCGATGCCGACTTGGCTCTGGAGGCGGGCCGGCTGGGCCTCGAACTCAAGCTCCCGCTGGCAGACAGCGCTATTTTCGCGACTGCGCGCTTGCATGCAGCAACCCTCTGGACGCAGGACGAGCATTTCGACGGGATGGATGGGGTCTGTTACATCCCAAGGCCAGTCGCGCACGACGTGGACCTTAGTGACGACCGACCTTAGTGAACTGACGGCTTCCGCAACCGGCTCTACATTCGTGGCCAGATCGCAATCGCTATAACCTTGGGACTGCCTGTGCTCTTATTCATGGGAAGGCGCTGACGCGTCTTGTCAAATCGGCCTTTACGAGCATTGTCCCTCGCGCTACTGTCCCAGCTACGCCCGCGTATCAACAAATGGAGAGTGGGCTTTGGCCGAATCAGATAACCGCGACACACCGCGGCGTCGAACGCCCGGAATGCAGGACACAGTTCGCCTTTCGGCGCGAGGGCTCGCCAAGGTTCTTGGCGATCTCGAAGCACGGGTCTTGCGCGCAGTCTGGAAAGCGCGTCGTCCCGCGACGGCGAGAGAGATTCACCTTCGTGTAGTTAGACAACACAAGGTCGAGCTCCTCACCGTGATCACCGTGCTCAACAAGCTGGTGGGTAAGGGAGTGCTCAGGCGCGCGAAAGAGGATGACCTGTTCCATTATCGTGCCCGTCTGAGCGAGGAGGAGTTCATGGCTTCTGCCTCCAGAAGGATAGTGGAAGGAATCTTGTCTTTCGGCCCCCAGGCGGTGGCTGCGTCGCTCGTGGATGTGCTCGCCGAGCGGGATCCTGAGCAGCTCGCGGAACTGGGAAAGCTGGTTCGCCGCCGGCTGGCTTCCCCGAACGATCGATGAAAAGGCGGGCAGCACCAGCAGGAGTCTCCAGGCGCCTCCTGGTTCGTGAGCATCTGCACAGGCGTCTGGTACTACTGAGTCTGACATCCTTGCTGCTGCTGGCAACTCTGCCGATTCTCGGGCACCATGTCGCCGAAATCGGAGAACCGCTCTCCAGGCTACAACATCTCGGCGGCCTCTGCGTGAGGGCGCTGGGCCAGCTCTTCACTCCCGTTCACTGGGGCTTTCACGCGGCGCTCGCCGCAGGCCTTGTCTACGCGATGTGGGACCGTTTCCGGGCTGCGAGAACCTTGACCCGGACGCTGGCGCCGCTCGATTCCTGGAATCCTGGCGCAGACGACGCGATCGCTCGGGCAGCGCGTTCAGCGGGAGTCGATCCCCGCGTGATACGGGTAGTGCCCGGGCTCCCGAATCCCGCGTTCACCGCGGGAGCGCTCGCTCCGCGCATCTACGTAGCAGCCGACATAGCCGGCCGTCTGAGCTCTGCCGAGCTTGCGCTCGTCCTTGCGCACGAGGGCGCGCATGTGGCGCACCGGGACCCGTTGCGGCTCTCGGTCTATCGCTTCCTCAGCTGTACACTCTTCTGGATCCCCGCCTTACGGCGCCTCGCCGAGGACATGGTCGACGAGGCGGAGATCAGAGCCGACGATGTTGCCGGCAGGAGGGAGCCGCTCATCCTGGCCTCGGCGATTCTGCGCCTCGCTTCCTGCGGATCTCCGCGCTCGGTCGCGAGCACGGTAGGCTTCGAGAGCCCCGACCTGCTCGACCGGCGGGTCCGCAGGCTGGCGGGGGAGGAAACTTCGTTACCGACGCATCTGACACGGCTCTCCCTCCTCTGGGCTTGCCTGTCCGTGACCCTCATTCTGACTTCGGGCCTCGCAGCGGCGCAGTCGAGCCCTTCGGGGGAAGCGCACTGTCACCATTCGCAGAGTTTTCCTCTGGCGCATCTCATTTGTACCGGAGCGAGCTGGGCGCAGCTCAGCAGCCGCTGCTCGCACGCTGGCTGAGCACCATTGGCCGCTGGCATGTTGAGAGACGCTTGGTGAACGCGAGCTTCCACAGGTATGGTGTCATAGTCGTCAGTGGCCACCCGACGGCGGTTTGTGGCCACCAACGCCGCCGGTGAGCATCATGGTGACAACCAGCAGGACCAGAGCGAGGGCGATGATCCCAGACACCTTCACCCAGCGTGGTGTGATGGGGGGCGATCCGTGGCCGGGGCCCACCCCGGCGTCATCCCCGGTGTCGGCGTAGGGGGTCGGGTCAGTCATGAGAGTGAGTTCGGCCGCCGCAACGAACCCGGCGCCCCATGCAATTGCCGTGAGCGCCCAGACCAGGCCGAGACTCGAGGTCGCGTTCGGGAACGCCAGAGATGCGAGCCCGAGGAGGCCTGGGAGGAGGCCGGCGGTCCACGCCGCGAGCCTCCAACCCTCAGGTCGCAGGCTGGCTAGGAGGGCGATCCCAATCACTGCGAAGGCAAAGGCAGCCATGAAACCGTAGTGGCCCATGGCGGCATGGTCGTCGGTGACGGTGCCCTGCAGCCCGATGTTGATGGACGCGAATACGAGCAGCGGAACGGCCGCGATGATGACCAGCGTGAGCATTCCCCGGTCGATACGTGCGACGCTGAACGAACGCAACAAATCACGTCCAGCCGGGTGAAGAACAATTGCAATGAGCGCTGCCACCCCGACCGTTACCCACGGAGGCTGTAGAACGTTCGTGTTGTTTGTGAGGACAAAGGCAAGCATCAGGGTCAGCAACAGTCCCAGCGAAGGGATGAGCGCCATCAACTGAGCGGCGACGTTCTTCAACGGTCGCCGGAGCTGGGCGAGCATCCCCACCACGGCCGGCACGAAGAGGAATCCAAACGTGAGATCGTGGGTGCGGTGGTGTGCCAGCGTGAAGTGAGCCATCTGGGCGAATTTCCCAGGGAGCAGGGGTTCGAGTCGCAAGGCCATCAGACCAACCATCAGACCGTAGAGGCCAGCCAGTCCAAGGGTGATCAGCACGGCGAGTGCGAACTCAGGCGACGCGCGAAGCGGGTGCATCGTTTCGCGACGCAAGTGCATCATTTCCAGCCTCTTGATTGCTTGTTGTTCAGCCGAGGCCTGTTGGTGCATGCCGTTGTTACCTGGCGGTATTGAGCAACGACATACTGATTTCAGCGTTGGTTACGGCTTGTCCATGTCCACGGGTACAACTGCCGCGTCCCAATGCCCGAGCAGAATCTCGAATCGCCGCTGCTCCTCGCGCTTAAACGCTTGCTGCTCCGGAAAGAGTTTCTTGCTGTTGACCGAGTCGTCGTAGTCGTCGTGGGCCACAACGGAGTTCTTCCAGACGATCGTGACGCGATAATCCCAGCGCCCGTCTTCGCCCGCGTGGTAGAACGGCCTTTCCGTCTTCATCTGAAGAATCCGCCCTTCCTCGACCTGCTTTTTCAGCAGGGGGTAGTGGTTCTTCCTGTAGAGGCGAATGAACTCTTCGGCAAAGCCCCACTTCGCCTTGTAATAGTACTCGACCATAAACGGCCTGTCCTGCGGACTTGCCTGGGTAGCCTGTGCGTAACCAGCCGACTGCGCCGCGAGGTATAGCGCCGCAGCCAGGGCAAGGATAATCCCAGATCGGAGAACTTTTCTTGCCGAAATGACCTGATCGTTCACTGTTCCACCCTTTTCGACTCTAAAGGTGATGATAATGCCTGAATGCGACTCACCGCGACCACCTGCGGCCGCGGCGCCTCCAGCCCCGCGGTTCAGCTCGCCATTGCCGCCATCCGCTCGCACGACTCGGCGCAGCGCCCACATGCATCCGCGCACCGTTTCATCTCCTCTCCTTCTATCTGGCGGCACGATGCCTCGCAGGCGCGGCAGACGGCTGCGCACGTGCGGCAGGTCTCCGTGTGCAGCGAGGAACCTCTCAAGAGAACGTTGGCACTCGTCTGGCATATTTCGGCGCAGTCGATGAGACTTGTGAGATGAGCCGGTTCAACGTGCTTGCCGCCCATGTGAAGACAATGGTGGACCGTCTCGGTACATGTCGTTGAACACGAGAGACATTCCTCGCTGCACTTCTTCATGTCGGCACTCATCGCCGAATGCGCCGCGGTGTGTGGCATTTCGCTCTCCTTATCAAGGGCTGGTCCCGCCGCGCCGGCGGCCGTCCCGCCGAGCGTCAGGCGAGCCGCTTCGATTGCACGTTCCGCGCCCACTCGCTTTATTTCGGGTAAAGCTGCACCGCTGGCGATCGCCACCTCCGCAGTGTCGATGCCCTGGTATACGGACAGGGACAGGTTTCGCCCCAGCTCGAGCAGCCCACCGGGGCCGCAGCCGACGTCCAGCACGCTCCGCAGCCCGTCAATTCCCACGATGTAGCCGAGAATGATCATGTGGTGTGAGCGCTCGGTCAGCCCTTCGCGGGCGCTCGCGTTGCGACAGATCAGGGCTTATTTTAACCATCGTAAAGTCGCCCGTCCAGTTCCGTGGCGGGCGCGACCCCCGCGAACCCGCGCTCCCGGCGTCACTCTTGCTCGAAACAAAGTGAGCGACTCCTTTTTCACCCTCATTTGGATCACGGAGGCAGCACGTGACGGAGTCTTCCATATTGGCGCGGGGGGCATGGTTCTTCCTCGCCAGCTTCGGCTTTTTCGTGGTGGCGGCGCCGGTGGTTGCGAGGTCGCCCGGCCTGAAACCTGCCGGCCTCAGTAGCGACAGAGGCGTCACTGACGACACGGGCGTTAAGGATTCACGGCAGCGTCCCCAGTCAACCGAGGAGCGCCAGGTAGCCGCGGCGATCGAAGCCCTCTTTGCGGCCGCCGAGAGGAACGACATCGCCGCACTGGATTCCTTGTACGCGGGCAATGACCTCACCGTCATCGAAAGCACAGGGATCAACCGAGGATGGGCAGACTATCGCGATCATCATCTCGCTCCAGAGATGAAGGAGATGAAGGGTTTTCGGTACCGCCCGTTCGAGATCGAGCCCCACGTTGCCGGGACGACGGCATGGGCCATCTTCCGGTACAATCTCAAGGCGGAGACTGGAGGCAGAGTTCTCGATTTGATCGGTCGAGGTACAGCCATCTTGGAAAAGAAGGGTGGTCGGTGGGTGGTTCGTCACACTCACACCGCGAGCAGGGCGCGTCGTCCGACGGATCCGCCGGCGAACTTTTGACGTATCACCAGCAGGAACTGCTTTCACCGCATCGGGTACTTTACATGCAGTAAAACACTACGGGCCTGTCCGATTCATCCTGCGGCAAGGCTCGCCTCACGAGAGACAGGAAATGCCGAGAAGTCCGAAACTAGATAGATCGCACGACGTGACAGCGCGTCGGTCACGCATTCCGGAGCGCTGCCGCAGCAGGTTCGGCTTGATGTCACTTTGCGCGAGTCTCTTTGCCGCGGCACTCCCGCAGGCGGTGCAGGCGCAGACCGACTATTACAACACCGACAGGGGCCGCCCGCTCACGATTGAGGATGCGTATGCCACCGAGCGGTATGCGTTCGAGCTCCAGCTCGCTCCGGTGCGCCTCGAGCGCACCCCAGGAGGTGTCTATCAATGGGGTGTGGAGCCGGAAATCGCATACGGTATTCTGCCGCGCACTCACGTCGAGATAGGTGCACCAATCTCATATGTAGATACCGGCCGCGGCGCGAGACGGTCAGGACTCGCCGGCGTCGAGCTCTCTCTTCTGCACAATCTGAATGTCGAGACGCGGCTTCCCGCGCTTGCGATCGTCGGTGACGTGCTGCTCCCGGTCGGCGCTTTTGGCCCCGACAAGGCGGTAGTCTCCGCGACTGGCATCGCCACCCGCACTTTCACATGGGCGCGTTTCCACTTGAACGGGCAATACACTTTCGGGAACGACGATTCCGGCCAGCAATCAGGCAGCGCGCCACGCGCGGGGCCGGGAGCCGTTGAGGTGTCACGCTGGCTCGCCGGGATCTCGGTTGATCGCACGTCCCCGCTTCGCTCGATTCTCATCGGCGCGGAGATCTTCGCTCGCCGGCCGCGAGGCCAGGGCAATGAAGTCGAGTGGAACACCGCGCTCGGCGTTCGGAAACAGCTCAGTCCCCACTTCAACGTCGACGGTGGTGTCGGCAAGCAGTTGAGTGGCGACGGGCGGAGCTGGTTTGCCACCTTCGGGCTGTCTCGAGCCTTTGCGATACGCTCACTGTTTCCGGGGGCCTGAGTGCTTCGTACCGCGACCCCTCTCTCACTTCTGCAGGATAGAAACATGAAGAATCATACAACGCACAGCATCTCGACGACCATGAGCTCCGCGACGCGCAGGAACCGGTCAGCGATGCGAATTCTAGGTGCCGGCTCGCTTGCGCTCGGGGCGTTCTCACTCGTCGTGGCGCCCTCCCGCGCTTCCGCACAATGGTCCAAAGCGTACGAGCAGTTCTATCTGCCCGGCAGCTCGAACTGGCAGTTCCGGCAGAATTATCCGGCCGGCGACCGTCTGTTCAACGCGTTCGATTACGGCCACGCGATCCTTTATGAAAGGCTCTGGACCAAGCCGGCCGCGCCCGTGAGCCTGCTCGAGGAGAAGGAGTACAATTTTATCACGCGCGAGCTCCTCGTGAATCCGCCCAACCTTCCGCTCGAGGAGGGCGCGATCGAGGTCGCGTACGCGAAGCTGGCGCCCGAAGCAAAGATGATGTTCGACTGGGCGCATCTGCTGCACCGGCAGATCTATGACGCTTGGTCAGACGAACGCCTGACCGGGGCTCAAAAGGACGCCAGGGTCCAGGAGCTGATACGGTACTACAAGACCCGAAAGGAGCTGGCGTTCAGCTCGCGGCCCAAGAGCATGGAGCTCATGGAAGGCCAGCCCTACTCGCTGGCGTTCAGAAAGAAGTACCCGAAATTCAACGGACTCATCTGGGCGTACCACTGGCTCCAGATCGGGCTGTACGAGCCCCTTCTCGCGGGAACGAACAAGGACGAGCGGCAGACGGGAGTGCTGGCCACAGTCGCGCGCTTTCGTCAGATGATAGAAAGCCCGCCCACGTGGATGCCGCGCCTGATGCCGATGTCGCCGGCGGTCGCGCCGCTGTTCACGGCACGCTATCCGGAGGCCGCAATCATCTTCGACAACCTGCACGCCATGCACGATGTGATATCGGACATCCTCGCCAACCCGGCGGTACCACGCGACCAGAAGCGGGCAGAGATCCTGCGCGCCGCGAGCCGCTATCGTGACAACACTTCCTTCGTCATGACGGCGGACGAGTGGCGCGAAATGGCCCTCGGCATGGGTATCGCCAACATGGGCGGTCCGGTTACTGGATTCCTCGCCGGCTTCCCGCAGCCGACCGTCGAGCGCGGAGCGGTCATGAGCCACGCACAGACGGGTAGCATGGCTGGAATGGATCACGGCAACATGCCCGGGATGCAGAATCCGGCCTCGCCAGCGGTCGGCGCGGCGGCCCAACCTTCGATGCAGGGCATGGATCACTCGAAAATGCCGATGGCTCCCGCCGCGCCGGCCACGGCCGATCATTCCGGGATGAGGCGAATGGCCACCCCTGCCGGAACAGCGAAGGTCCAGCACTCGCGCGAAATGATGGACCTTCACGCCCGGATGATGGCCGATCCGGTGATCCGGGCAAGAGTGAACGCGGATCCGGCGATGCGTCGCATGATGGAGTACGTGATGCGGGACATGCCGCCCGCCTCAGCGAGTCGCCCCCGCTCGGGGAAGGCGCCCATCACCAGCAAGCCTGCGGCGCGGGCCACCGGGACAGCCGCGAAGAAGGCAACACCTGCACGGGCTGCGACGTCGCCGACGAAACCCGCAGCGGCCAAGCCGAAGACGGCCACGAAAACCCCGTCAAAGCCCGACCCGATGGCCGGGATGGATCATAGCAAGATGAAAATGCCTCCCAGGAAATGAGCCCATCGAGGCGCCCGGGATCGTCGGCGTCGCGCGCGGTTCGGTTTCAGCTTTCTGCTCTGCTGGTCGCGGTCGCGGGATGGCTCGCTACGCCGGCCAATGCGAGTGCCCATGGGGGCCTGAAGAGCTCCGATCCAGCACCGGGCGACACCGTTCGATCCGTGCTGACCCGTATTCGTCTCGATTTCAGCGAAGCTCCCGAGATGGCGTTCACCTCGGTGCAGCTTCGCGGCCCCAGTGGCAGCCTGATCGACACAGGGAAGCCGGTCTTTTCCGGGCCGCTTACACTCGTGCTGTCCTTCCCCGGGGTATCGGCGCCGGGCACGTACACGGTGATATGGAGAACCGCGGGGAAGGATGGTCATCCCGTGCGGGGCCGGTTCACGTTTGCAATCGCTCCGCGAGGGGACGCACCCGTGCCGGCCGCGGGAACGACCGACGCCGTGCCAGCACCGTTCCCCACAGCGGGGATGGCTCCGATGGAGATGCATCACGACTCGTCTGCCCTGCCTTCGGGCGGGCCCTTCGACGCCCAATCGACCGGATACGCCGTCATTCGCTGGTTCCAGTTCGCAACGCTCGTCAGCCTTCTCGGAGCCTTCGCCTTTCAATACCTGGTGCTCGGCTTTCTGAGAAGGAAGCAGCATCCCGATTCTCCCATGCTGGCCGTCGCGCGCAGGCGGGCTGCGGAGATCGCTCAATGGGCAGCCGTCGCTCTGGCGCTGCTCGCGGTGGTGAGACTCCTGGCGCAGTCGCTCGCCATGCACGGCGGCGCTGATGTCATGAATCTCCGGATGATGGGTCCTATGATCGGGCAAACGACTTGGGGTGCCGGCTGGCTTCTTCAGCTCTTCGGAAGCGCTCTCGTTTTCGCCGGCCTTCGCTTCGCGTCCCGCAATTCACGACGAGGATGGGCCATCGCGGCCGCGGGTGCGCTCGCCGTCGCATTTTCCCCCGGACTCTCAGGGCACGCGGCCTCCACTCCGAATATCTCAGGTCTGGCAGTGGCCGCCGACGCGCTTCACGTCATCGGCGCGGGCGGCTGGCTGGGAAGTCTGCTGTTCGTAGTCATCGTGGGTGTACCCGCTGCGCTCAAGCTCGAGAGTGAACAGCAAGGCCCCGCAGTCGCCGATCTGTTCAATTCATTTTCACCGACCGCGCTCCTGTTCGCGGGGATCACGGCCACCACCGGAGTGTTCGCTGCCTGGCTCCATTTGAGATCCGTAACAGCGTTATGGCAGACAGACTACGGCGCCACCCTTCTCGTCAAGCTAACGATTCTGTCAGTCGTGGCCGGTACCGGAGCGTACAACTGGCTCAGGGTAAAGCCGGCCCTCGGCAAGCTCGAAGGTGCGGCAAGGATTCGGCGGTCGGCAACGTTCGAACTGGCCGTTGGCTTGCTCGTTCTTGCCGTGACCGCGGTGCTCGTCGCGACGCCCACCGCGGTGGACGAAGAAATGATGCGAGGCACCGACGCCAGCATCGAGGCTCAGCTTCCAGGGCCGTCACCAGTCGACACGACGGCAGCAGGGATCGAGCGCTAACTGAGGCGCCTCTACAGGCCCGCCGTGAAAACGAGAGATGCCCAATGCGTCTCCCAGTTGCCGCGGGCCGCCTCCACCACGTGAATCGTGCGAATGAGCCACAATCCCGTCTTGCGCACGGGCAGCGACGCGATTCCTGCCGCGTCGGTCACCAGATGCACATCGGGTTCGCCCTTCTGTGCCGTGTCTTCGGGTGCCGGTACGGACGCGTGAACCGAAATGCCCGCGAGCGGCACTCCATTGAAGACCAGACGCGTGCGAAGCGTGTCCCCTGCGCGAAGCACGGCAGGATCCTGAAGCGGCATGAATTCGATCATCTGGCCCGACGAGCGACTGAATGACCGGGGGCCGCCGCTGCCCACGTCAATGATTGTCTTGGCGCGCTTCGTATCGGTTCGAGTGAGGGAATCCACACCCTGAAGCGAGCTACCTCGCGAGATGTGATCGGCAGCGTCCGCCGCTCCCTCGAGCCTGAGCCAGCGCAGGAACTCAGCTGGAGTCTGCCGGGTTGACCGCGGAACCAGATCCACCGCCACGATTCGCTGGCCGTCTGACGTCGGTCGTGAGCGGAGAACGAGCGACGTGCCGCGCTGCGAGAGGTCGGTGAGAGCTGTCTCGCCCTCGTCCGCGATCATTACTGCACGAGCTATTCTCGCGACGGCGACCGCCCCGGCGCTCGTCGGGAACCGCGAGCTGGACTGTGCGAGAATCTCCACGTCTCGTCCTGACGAGAAAGAAAGCGCACCAGGCACGAGGAAGAAATCGTGCGCGAAAACGATGGCGGAGCCTGCGACGAGAGCGCCGGTGACAAGCGCCGCCGTTCGGAGGAATGGGAGAAATCCACTTCTTGTTTTCATAAAGGCAAATTAAACACTCAGGGTTGCGAGTTGGGCGGCGGCATAGGATGAATGGCGGACGGCATTCCCGCCATGCCCGAGCTGGGCGACATGGTGAGATCGCCACCCCACGCGGCCAGCAGCACACCGGCCCAGAGAGCAACCAGGCTAAGCACCGCCATCGCCCAGCGCTGCTGCCGCGTCGCACCGGCGGGCATTGAATCGTGGGCCATTGCCATGGCGGGCGCACCTTCCATCTCGGGCGAGTGGCCACCCTCGCCAAGCGCCAGAACGGTTCCCATGCCATGCTTCAGCCCCACTCCTGCCAGCCAGAGATTCACCGGGTACGCAACAAAAAATCCCACTGTCGATGCGATGGACATCACGCCCCAGAACCGCAGCGAAGCAGGATGCATGCTGGTCATGTCCCGGCTCATGATGACAACCATCGTCGGAATCATTCCCGCCATCACGGCGTTCATCGAGACCCACTCGGGGTACAGTGACTTCCTCAGGGCTTTGAAGTACGACCCGCCGAGCATCTGTCTCGTAAAAAGCGCCTGAAACACGAACAGCCCGAAGCCGAAGCCAAGCGCATACTCAGCGAGCAAGTCGTGCCACATTACAAGTCCCATCGCCATGGTTATCGCGGCAGCGACAATTATCCCGGTGGCGTCGCCCGCAAGGCAATGGACAGTTGACCCTACCGCCTGCTTCCAGAGAGGATTGACGAAAGCAGCATGATCCCGTGGGACGGGTGGCTTGCAGGAAAGCACATAGACGCAGGCTCCCACCGGACCCATGAACAGCGTCACCAGGATAAAGCCATACTTCATGACGACCATCTCGGGATTGTTGCGGTACGTGTCCCACGCAACATAGAGAACCGAGACGGCCGTAAGCGCAAACCAGGCGATGAGAGACCGCTCGATCATCTCCAGCTCGAAGCGGCTACATCCTGTTGAGTTCGGATTTCAGCTCCGCGATCTCCTTCTGCTGGTCGGACTTCATCTTTGCGGCCATCGTGCGCACTGCCGGCCTGGTGAACTTCGGCTCATAGTCGCCGATCATCTTGAGCGCCTCCTCGTGATGCGCGATCACCTTCTCCCGGAAGGTTCGCTCGAGGTCAGTGCCGCTCTTCGAGGCGACTTCCGAGATCATCTGAGCGTTACTCGGCGTCACCATCGGCATTTTGTCCTCGCCGTAGTCGTTCTTCAGCATGCCGACCATCCGCTTCATCTCCGGCGCCTGCTTCTGCTTCATCTCCCTCACGTCCATCCTGATGTGCTCCGAGGGATTCTTCGCGAGCGCGGTGTCGGCCATGGCTAGCAGTCCGTTATGGTGATCGACCATCATCCGGAGGAACTCCTGGTCGGGGTCCCGGGCCGGAGTGGAGGCCATGGTCGAGTGGTCCATTCCGGCCATCGAGCCCATCCCGGTGTCAGCGGGCATCCCGGCGACGGTTGCCTGTCCGGTGTCGGCGGAACCCGAGTCCGATTTGCTGCAGGCCGCAAGGAGAAGGGTGGCTGACGAAAGCGCGATGGCTAGCGCAATGCTCCGGTCAAGCATGGCAATCCTCCAAGGACAACGTGAAGTCGAGCGAAATCGTTTTAGGGGGCATAAAACATGCCGCCCTTCTCACTTGCGCCTGGCGACAATTCGACTGCCCCGTCTTTGACTTGTGATGCTTAGTTAGCTATCATGATAGGATGGAAGCTATCAACGACTGGGCGCCGCTCCTCCATGAAGCCAGAACGCGCGCTGCCCTCACCCAGCGCGAGCTCGCCCGGCGAGCCGCAACCGCGCAGTCGGTCATTGCCCGGATCGAGCGCGGTCAGACAAGCCCAACCTTCGAAACCATAGCGCGTCTCCTGAAGGCGACCGGCTTCAACCTTGACATGCAGCTTGTCCCGCGGCCTGTTGTCGATCCGTTAACCGACGCTTTCAAGCGCGACATCGACCGCTCGCTCCTCCGCCGCAACCTTGAGAAGACCGTAGATGAGCGAGTGAGATCGCTCCAGGCTCTCGCTCGTCTCGCCGACGAAGCCCGTCGCGCCGGACGAGCCGCTCGAAGCAAACGGTGACCGACTTCGCCCGGCTGCTCGCTGCCGTTCACAAGGCTGGCGTCGAGTACATCATCATCGGCGGGGTGGCAGCAACAATCCACGGCTCCAGCCGCCTCACCCAGGATGTGGATATCTGTTACGCCAGAACTGACGCCAACCTCGACCGCCTGGTTCGCGCCCTCCGCCCACTCAAGCCGTACCTGCGCGGCGCCCCCCACGGCCTCCCATTCGAGTGGTCGGCAGTGACTCTTCGCACGGGCCTCAACTTCACCCTCACCACCACCGCGGGCGACATCGATCTGCTCGGCGAAGTGACTGGTGGCGGTGGGTACGATGATTTGATCGATCACACGATCGACGTCATTCTTTTTTCGCATCGCACGAAATGTCTCAACCTCGGGTGGCTGATCGCCACCAAGCGAGCTGCCGGACGACCCCGTGACCTCGAAGCGATCGCCGAGTTGGAGGCGCTGCGTGAGGAGACAGGAAAGGGCGAATACTGACCTGTTCGGGGCCGCCTTGTAGTCGAACCACGGCCAGTTGCAGCGGCCTCCGGGGGGGAGAACAGTCTTAGAGCAGTTGAGCCGCCCGGGCGCGAGCGGGCCGGCCGTTAGCGCACGGCCTGTCTTGAGCCTGTCTTTCCCGCAGAGTCGCGGGCCTCACCGCCTTTCCCCTACCCGCGAAGGGGCGGCCAACGCTGAACGTGCACCCTGACATCACGGCATTCCGCTGGGGTTGACTCAGGAGGGCCAACCGGCTAATATACCCCCCAGGGGTATCTATCCGAATGACCGAGGCTACTGTGAAACCACTCGAACCCGATATCGATGCCGGTTCATCGCGCACGACCGAATTCACAGCGACACCCGCGCGCGCCCCGGCGCCTTGCGCATGCGGCGTGGGGTCACTTGGGCCCGCATCCGAACGAAAGGCGGTAGCGGTCGACGCTGCGATCAAGGAGCGTAACCAGAAACGCCTCCGGAGAATCGAAGGGCAGGTTCGAGGACTGCAAAAAATGGTCGACGATGACCGCTACTGTGCCGACATCATGGTGCAGATCTCGTCAGTCCACGAAGCGCTGCGCGCCGTCGGCCGGGAGTTGATGCGAAACCACCTCAAGCATTGTGCCGCATCGGCTATTCGCTCGAGTGAAGACGAGGCGTCCGCGATGTACGACGAGATCGTGGATCTCATGTACAGGAGCGGACGATGACCGCCCCGCCCCGCCATGACCACTCGACGCCTGACGGTCAGGCCGAGCGTATCGATCTCCCGATCACCGGGATGACATGCGCCGCCTGCGCGGGACGGATCGAGAAATCGCTCAACAAGGCCGACGGCGTGCGGAAGGCCTCCGTGA
>JACCRF010000021.1 GCA_013813715.1 Gemmatimonadaceae bacterium
GCTTCGTTTCGCTCTGGCGCGATTGCGACGCAGCGCTGCGGCCGCGTGTGGAAGAGGCCGAAGCGGCTATTGTGCGGCTCGCGCGGCGCACCGGCTGAGCCTCGCTGGCGCGCACCGTATGCCCCGTTCGCGCCGCGCCCGTCCACCCGTTCAGCCTGCGCGTTCGATCCGTACGCCCCTTGGTGCATGGCCGGGGGGCCTTTAGCGTGCGCGACGCGGGGAACCGCACAGCGTGGGAGCCGCCGACAAGCCCGTGACTGACGTTCGCTGACCGTGCCAGTGGCCATCGGGCCACGGACGAGCCTTGCCGGGGACCGTCGCCGTCGCCCCGCGGATCGGTTTGCCACCCTCCGCGGCGCACCGCATACTCCCACGGGGGCGATTGAATTTCCTAGCCCTGTGCAATCCGGAGGATGAGAACATGGCTCGTGCAACCGAAAAAACTCGCTGACAAGACCCATTCGGTTGTGAGTGGCGGGTCCTGAGTTACCGGTTATCCAGTTCTGTGTTTTCCGGTCTAAAAACCGTACAAGCCACAACCGGATACCCGTGAACCCATCACCCGCCACCTTCTGGGTTTTTCAAGACTCATGCTTGTACCCACCCTTAGGCCGTAGATTATGCGCACCCCAATCCAGGCCTCCAATGCTCAAGCGGTCACGCTGGTAGATCTCTGGTCTTTGCATTTTCTATAGTACTGATCGCAGTCGCGGCCTCCGGTAGTCAGTCGGTGACAAAGCCCTCCCGGTATCTCTACGTGTGGGCTGGGACCGGCGACCTGAAAACGAAAGGGGTGAACAGCCTCATTGTCATTGATGCGGATCCCACGAGCGCGAAGTACGGCGCTGTGATCAACGCGCTGACGGTGGACAGCTCGGGGGGCGTTCCGCATCACACCGAGTTCGATCTGCCGAAGAGCGGATCGTTCTTCCTGAACGACTATGGTGTGGACAGGTCGTACATGATCGACTTCTCCAATCCGGCGAAGCCGCGGCTTGCGGGGCGGACGGCTTCGGTGACGCAGGGAAAGATGATGCATTCGTTCGCGCGACTGCCCAACGGACATGTGCTCGCGACCGTGCAGCATGGGGATCATAATGTCGCGGGTCACCCGGGCGGGCTTGCCGAGCTCGATGGAAAGGGGAAGCTGGTGCGTTACGGCAGCTCACAGGATGCGGCGTTTCCAGGCGCTCTCATCAGGACGTATGCACTGACGACTCTGCCCGCAATCGACAGGGTGGTGACGACGAGCAGTCCGATGGACATGGAGCGGACTGCAAATGTCGTTCAGGTGTGGCGTCTTTCGGATCTCAAGCTCCTCAAGACTCTGGCAGTGCCCGAGGTATCCACGGATTCAGCATACATGTTTCCGTTCGAGGTGCGCACGCTTGCCGACGGGCGGACGGTGATGATGAACACGTACTACTGCGGTTTCTACACGATCACCGGGGTCGAGAGCGAGCCGACGATCGAGCGGGTGATGGTGATGAAGCATCCGAAGAATATCGGATGCTCGGTGCCGGTCATTGCGGGGAAGTTCATGGTGATGCCGATCGCGTATGCGCATCGCTTCGCGACGCTCGACATTTCGGATCCTGCGCATCCGGTCGAAGTGGCGTCGGTGGCGATGGATTCGACGTTTTATCCTCACTGGATATCGCGTGATCCGGGAAGTGACCGCATCGTCGTGACCGATCAGGGAGATGGGCCGCCGAAGGTGATGCTCGGCCGGTTCGATGCGAACACGGGCAAGCTCGCGTGGGATGATCGATTCCGGGATGCAGGCGCAGCGAAACCGGGGGTGAGCTTCCTGAATGTGAAGTGGCCCAACGGAGTGAAGGGGAAGGCGACGCCGCACGGTGCGGTGTTCGTGCCCTGACCAAGTCCTAGCTCTCGATGCCGGCAACAGATCGTCTCAAGGCGGCACTCTCCGACCGTTACCACATAGAGCGGGAGCTCGGCTCAGGTGGTATGGCGACCGTGTATCTCGCTCGCGATCTCAAGCACGATCGCGAGGTCGCGCTCAAGGTTCTGCGAGCCGACCTGAGCGCGGTGATCGGCACCGAGAGATTCCTGGCCGAGGTGCGCATTACCGCGGGGCTGGATCATCCGCATATCCTGACGCTGATCGATTCGGGATCTGCAGAAGGGATTCTCTACTACGTGCTTCCGTATGTGCGTGGCGAATCGCTTCGAGGGAAGCTAAACAGGGAAAAGCAGCTTGGCGTAGATGAAGCCTTATCCATAGTAAGGCAGGTCGCGAGCGCGCTTGACTACGCGCACGGGCATGGAGTGGTGCACCGCGACATCAAGCCCGAGAACATCCTGCTGCACGAAGGTGAAGCGATGCTCGCGGATTTCGGTATCGCACTCGCCGTGAGCGAAGCGGGTGGCAACCGCCTCACCGAAACGGGTTTGTCACTGGGAACTCCGCAGTACATGAGTCCCGAGCAGGCCACGGGTGATCGCGCGCTCGACAAGAGGAGTGATATCTACTCGCTTGCCGCGGTGTTCTACGAGATGATCTCGGGAGAGCCACCGGTGACGGGTGCGACTGCGCAGGCGATGATTGCGAAGCTTCTCACTGAAAGACCGGTGAAGCTGCGCGTTGTGCGGCCGACCATATCGATGGAGATGGAGCGCGCGACGGAGAAAGCGCTGTCGAAGGTTCCGGCTGACAGGTTTACATCGGCAGGAGAGTTCGTGCGCGCGTTGGCGGTAGTAGCTCCGGAGCGTACATCTGCTGCGAGCGGAAAGGGAAAGTGGTGGTGGACAATCGGTGGTGTGGCAGCCGCGACCGTGATCGGTACGGCGCTCTGGATGGCTGGGCCGGGCTCCGCTGGACCGAGCCGAGTGCCGGTGACGCTGCGGGATCGTACTCAGCTCACCCAGACCGGCACAGTCTCCGTTCCGTCCATCTCGGATGACGGGAAGGTGCTCGCATACGTCGTTACCGATTGTGGAAGGCAGGGCTGTCGCTATGCTATCGATTTTCAGGATGTCACGGGTGGTCCGACGCGGAGACTGCTCGATGGTGCGAGCGCAATTTACCGTCTCGAGATCAGCCCCGATCGTCGGAACATCGTTATGATGGGGTCCGTGAACGGCGTATTCGGCTCGTATATCGTCTCGACCATCGGTGGTGCGCCTCGCTTCGTAAATGCAGGATTCGCGAGCTTCTACGCAGGCGGTGACTCGTTGCTCCTGACAAAACTGAGTCAAGCCGCGGAATATTTCTGGATGAGAGTCAGTGGTCTCGACGGTGTTCCCGTAGACAGCATCCGGATTCAAGGACCGTCGGTTGACGCTCCGAGGTTTGTCGCATTCCCCGGCACACAGTACATAGTCCATGAGGCTGTCAGCGGTGGCGCTCCCGAATATTTCGTGATCGACCGCCAAGGCCGGCGGCAGTCATCGTTAAGGCTTCCGAGGGGAACGACTGCCGGCGCTGCGACGACTACGGATGCCCTCTGGCTCTTTGTGCAATCTCCGGGAACTTCGGTTGCGGCTTTCGTGCGAGTGCCCTTAGATACGGCGACAGGGCGGCTCGAGACTCGGGGCGATACGGTGTACACCGGCAAAGCGACCGGAATGAGCATAACCGCCGATGGCGGTACTCTCGTTTTCGATGAGGGGACGGCTGATCTCACTGCGTGGAAGCTTCCGCTCGCGGATGTGGTGACCGGCAAGTTCACCGACGACAAACTGCTGTTTCGATCAACCAACAATGTCGTGGGAACCCTCTCACCCGACGGGACGATGATCGCGATCGGCCGCGAGGTAAGCGGTGGCCGGCAATATTCTGTGATGCCGTATGACGGGGGCGCTGAGATACAAATTCCGGGTATTCATGTCGGAGCGGTACTGCGTGATTCAGTGACGCTCAGCATCATCGACGTAACCGACTCGGGAAGAACGTTCTCGGTGTACAACTATCGAACGCGCCGGCGAAGCTCCGTTCTCTCTGTTCCGGACGCACGACTGCGCGATGAATCGAGGCTTGGCGCCGACGCGTGGACCTGGATTCCATCGGGAGGCAACGTCGTCAAAGTGCAGCGCGATGGCGAGACGCAAGCGCGTGAGATCCGGTTGCCGTCCTGGTACAAGGACATCTTCTGGATTTCCGGGTCGCCCGATGGTCGCAGCATCGCGGTCGCGGGATGGCAAGCGCCGAACGAAGACTCACTCGGAGTTGCGGTGATCTCTGTCGCGGATGGCCGCTTCACACAGGTCTACACGACGTTCGGTGAATTTGCTGAAACGCGCTGGCTGGAGGACGGCGGCTTGCTAATCGAGATTGCCGATACTCCGGAGTCGTTCACGTTCTATCGGACTCGCCCCGGCGGCTCGGTCGAGAGGATCGGGAGTACTCCTCGGCCGACGTCCACGGTCTCGATGTCGGCCGATCAAAAGCGGGCCTTCGTGATCACGCGAGATCACCGGCGGGATGCGTGGATGAGCAAAGTTGTAAGGTGACAACGGGGAGAGCTTGCTTCCGTAGCTGCTCGATCTCTTCACCCTTAGCGTCGAGCTCCCGCTGTAGCTCAGTGACGATGCGCTGAGTCTGAAGTACGGCGTGCCCTTTGATCCATTCACTAATCGCCTTGCTCGCCGCATTGGCTTCGGCATGGGTGAGACGCCTAGTCATTGCCGCCTGGCGCACAGTGTCCAGCTCCGCCATAGCGGACTCGATGTCAGTGAGTCGGGGAAGCTCATCAAGCGCAAAGCCTTCGGCTGCCCAGGCGGCCTTGGTCGCCTGGCCGCCTTTTACGGCGATCTCTCGCATCCTCTCCTGTCCGCCCTCGGGAGGCGATGCGCGTGAGTTTCCAATCGGTAAGGCCATCGAGCTGCGAGAGCTATTGCTTGAGCGGTTCAGATGCCGGCAGGGGACTCCACGTCTTCCATCGGAGAGGTGCGCCAATGGGCGATTTTCGGAAAGCCTGGAGCCGCGCGTGCGTTGCGGCTTCTGTGCCGGAGCGGCTCGTGCATGACTTGAGGCGAACGGCCGCACGACTCGGCGGACCTGTCTCGCGCGTCGATCTGCGCTTCAACGGCAAGGTCACGGCAAGGAATCCGGTAGCAGCGGGCTCCGAGAGTTAGCTAAGTTGTTGCAGTGCAACATCGCCCCCGTAGCTCAGGTGGATAGAGCAGCGGTTTCCTAAACCAAACCCGCCGTACTATGAAGACGCATTTTCATAGTGCGGCGTCGTGCATCATAGGCCATATTTGGCACCATTGGCACGCACTGACCGGCAAAGTTTACGGCAAAGTATTTACGCACTGCGCGCCCGCACGCTAGCCCGTCTCGGTGAGTTGCTGCGAGATATGTCGAAGGCGAAGGGTGAACTTCTTGCCGGAATCAGCCAAAGTGATGCTGCCCGGCAGTCAGGGGTATCCTTCGCCACGATCAACCGGCTCTGTACCAACGTGACCCGACAGGTTCATCTCGATGTACTGGAACAGCTCGCTAAGCTGCTGAAGGTCGAGCCTGGCGATCTGGCTCGAGCGGGAGCCGAAAGGACGAAGGAAGTAGAACCTCTACATATTGCCCCACAATGGACAAACCATGCTAAAAATCTTTCTAGTCTTGGCATTCAGCCTTACCACCCGTGCGGCAGCACAGACAACGCCGTTCGGGTTCCATATGGGGATGACAATGGCCGAGGTCAGGCGGCTCACAAATGCGACCCCATCCCCCATCTCGAAATTTGCGCTGGAAGCAACCCGCGCACCTCAGGGTCACGATGACTTCGAGACCTATGCCTTGGCATTTTCTCCTTCGACCGGGGGGCTTTGTAAGGTGATGGCGGCAAGTAGCAGTATAAACAACGATTCCTATGGGGTGGCTACCCAAAGAAAGTTCAAGGAGATAAAGGCGGCACTTACCGCGAAATACGGTGCGACAGACCGCGAGTTCGATTTCTTGCACGCGGGTTCCATATGGAACGAACCACGCGACTGGATGTTGGCCGTCCGCCAGAACGAGCGGTCACTGGCTGCATTCTGGTCTAAGGATAAGACCTTGACCCACCCGCTCACGGAGATTGCACTAGTCGTTAGGGCGGACGGTTGGGACACTGGCTACATCACCGTCGGGTACGAGTTCGCTAACTCTAAAAGCTGCTTGAAGGAAGTGGCTGCTCAAAAGAACTCGAACCTTTGATGGAGTCCTCGAAATGCTGATGACCGAGGAAGTGGAGCAGCCAGCGAGCACCCGCCCAATTCCGCCAATTGTGGGCGATCCGGGGCCATCCCTTGCGACTGTGTTCCTGATTGCCCTCGGGCGAGCCTCACCATTCGGATGCAGAACCGGAGATTCACGCGACTGACCAACGCGTTCAGCAAGAAGGCGGAGAATCACGCCCACGCGGTCAGTTCTCTACTTCATGTTCTACAACTACTGTCGCCCGCACCAGACGCTTACCAAGGCAGCGGGTGGCATCAAGAACGACGCCCGCAATGGCCGCTGGAATCGCTGACCACGTTTGGACCGTCGTGGAAATTCTTGGAATGATGGCCCCGGATCGCGCCCTCGGGTAGATTCGCCGCAAATGCCACTTGCTGAGAATCTGCTTTTCTACGGCGACAACCTCGATGTGCTTCGACGCCACATAAAGGACGAGTCGGTGGATCTCGTGTATCTCGACCCTCCGTTCAATTCCAACGCGAGCTACAACGTCCTCTTTGCCGCGAAGGATGGCAGTCAGGCCGCCGCTCAAATCCAGGCATTTGAGGACACTTGGAAATGGGATCAGGCGGCGGCTGCAATTTACGACGAGACTGTGGAAGCTGGCGGTTCGGTATCCGACGTACTTCGCGCCTTCCGAACTTTCCTCGGAACGAACGATATGCTCGCGTATCTGTCCATGATGGCACCGCGATTGATCGAACTGCATCGAGTATTAAAACCGACCGGATCACTTTTTCTGCATTGCGATCCCGGTGCCTCTCACTATTTGAAACTCCTGCTCGATGCCGTATTCGGGCCTGAGCATTTTCGAAACGAGATCGTATGGCAGCGCTCCACCGCGAAGGGTCACGCATTTACTCGCTTCCCCACGGCCCAGGATTCGATTCTGTACTATGGAAAAACAGATTCGGTGACTTGGAATCCTGCTTTCATCCCTCACCGCAAGGAGTACGTAAAAAGTCACTACGCGAATGTGGAGCTAAAAACAGGCCGAAGATTTACCCTGGGCGATTGCCTCAACCCCAATCCTGATCGGCCGAACCTTACATACGAATGGAACGGCCACCTGCGCGTGTGGCGGTGGACGCCTGAGAAGATGCAGGCCATGCATGATGCAGGGCGCTTGATCTACACAAATTCGGGCATGCCACGTTATAAGAGATACTTGGATGAAATGCAGGGCACCCCTGTTACGTCGGTATGGACAGACATCCCCCCAATTAACTCGCAGGCACAGGAGCGGCTTGGTTATCCCACGCAGAAGCCTGAAGCTTTGCTAGAGCGAATCGTTGGGGTATCAACTAACGAAGGCGACATCGTTCTAGACCCCTTCTGCGGATGCGGAACAACCATCGCCTCGGCTCAGAAGCTCAACCGTCGGTGGATTGGAATAGACGTGACCCACCTTGCAATCGGACTTATCAAGACGCGGCTGCGGGATGCCTACGGAGATGAACTGAAATATGAAGTCATCGGGGAGCCTACAACCGTTGAGGATGCGGCAGAGTTAGCGAAGCAGGCACCTTATCAGTTTCAGGTATGGTCACTCGGATTGGTCGGGGCACGACTGGCCGGCGCAATCAAGAAAGGCGCGGACGGGGGAATTGACGGGCGGCTCTATTTCCACGATGGCAGCGATCAAACACGTCAGATAATTCTGAGCGTGAAGGGCGGCCATTTGAAAGCGGATGACGTGCGTGCGCTCGGCTATGTGAGAAAACGGGAGCAAGCCGACATCGGAGTGCTTATCAGCTTCGAGAAGCCGACGAAGCCTATGCGCGGCGATGCAGCATCCGCGGGATTCTATGAATCGCCCTGGGGAAAGCATCCGCGCTTACAGCTTTTGACCGTGGCAGAGCTGTTAGAGGGAAAGACAATTGACTACCCGCGAACGGCGGGAATCAACCGGACGTACAAACAGGCTCCAAGAGCCTTACGAAAGGTCGCCGAACCCCAAGGACTGTTCGACGCCGACGACGCCTGATCCTGCTGTTGTTACATTCAAACTGACCCACTACCACGGGTTCTCACCCATTGCAGGACCGCGTGCGGCTCTGCTAAACTGAAATACGCGTGTACTGCGACGCCTTCCGGACTTCGCCGGGAGACAGGCGTCACATCGAGAGGGAGCCAGTCGGGCGGGATTGCCGGCTGGCTCTTTTCGTTGCGTCTCAGAAGTCTCTAGCCACGCGCGAACGCATTTCGGCTAAGCCGTTGTCCTTAGCCTTAGCTTCTTCAGGACGCGGACGGCCGCGGCCACTTCGTACTAGAAGAAGCTTGCCCAATTCGTCGTAGTGCCGCGGCGAATACTGCCTGTCGCCGTAAGGCAGGATCGGCTGCCCCTGATACGACTGCGCACGCGTGAGCTGTTGCCGTACAAAGACCTGCGCATAGGAAGGCTCTACACCGTTCCGCACGAGAAACGCGACCATCGCGGCTCGGCCCTCCTCCAAGGCGGCTTCGTTAGAAATCATTGGAAACCGCCGCACGTATCCGAATCTCGTCCGCCGTAGGTTCGCCCCTTGCGACTGGGTTCAAGATGCGATCGAGCGCATCTTCCTTCTGTTGCTCACGCAGCTCTTCGCGGGAGAACTGGCTACTTGTGCCTGTCAGCCGTTCCTCGAACCCTGCCCAGGTCCTTTCATCGACGTCCGGCTCGTCGAATTCCGTGAAGGCCTCCGGCGGCAGGGTATTCTTGATGGTTCGCGCGCACTCGGCCTCTGCGCCAAAGGCCCCGCGGATTCGCCCCGCAACGTTGACTTGGAGCGTCTTCGCCTGGCTGAGGCCGTATCTCACCTGTCCTGAAACTGCCTGGATCGCTACGTCCGGCTTGACTCCCATCTTCACGAGGTGATCCGCGATCACGGCTTTGTGTCGGTCGATCTTTTGGTTGATTTCTTCTCTTTCGGTTGGCATCGTCGTTCTCCTTGTTTGTGGGTTCAGTGTATCGGTTCATGCGCTCCGCAACGAACGAGCAGGGCGATCTCGCTGGGCATCTTCCAACGCCTTCAGGCGTCTTTCGAAGTCGGACGCGTCTATCACTGCACGCTGGGCCGTTGCGAGCCTGCCGAGTCGCACCTCACGTTGCGCGTAGGAGTGTTTCATTCAGTTCACCGCCACGCTGCCGACAGCGCGCAGCTTCCAGCTCAGCCGATTAGCGAGGCGCTTGTCGATCTCGCGAATGAGAGCCTCCGAGACCATCTTGCCGGCGGTCTTCGCCTGCGCCTCGCTAATCGCGCCGTTGACGATCACCTGCACCGCGCCCGCTGCGAGGTTCAGTGTCGTTCCGCCCACGCCCGAGGATTCCCCGCCCGTTGTCTCAATCGGTGGTGCCCCGACAGGTGCGACGTTCGGGCTGCCCCCCATGAGCTGCGCGATCAGTGCGGTGTTCTTTGCTGTCATCTCGGCGAAGATGTTCGCGGTCGAGAGCATCGCGCCGATCCGGGAGCCTGTCACTTCCGTGATCGTCGTCACCCTGTTGAAGCCGCCGGTGCCAGCCGTCTCAGCTCTGGTCGCGTCAACACCTTGCCTGAACAGGTCACGGAGCTGTTCCGCTGTCAGCCCACCGAGGTCCGCGCCGCCCTCATCCAGACGTGCCAGCACTGCGGCGATTATCTCATCTATCCGCTCGGCTGTCGTGGCGGGGTCAGACAGCTCCGCAAATTCATCCGCAAATTCGCCCAGGCTGATGCCTGCGTCGTTCAGCCCCTTGATGATCGCGCGGAACCGCTCGGCCGCGTTCGATTTGCCCATCAGGTCGAGACCGTAATTGATTCGAGCTATTACGTCCGCGGCCTCGTCCCCGAACTTGCCAAGCTCGCCCAACTCCTCCTTGAGAACTGCCGGGATCTGTTGAAGTGCCTGGAGCAAGCCATACGGGTCCTCGCGCTCGATGAACGACGCGAGGTTGGTCCCGTACTTTCGATCCATCTCCCGGAAGTAGGCGAGCAACGCGCCCGAGTCGAAGTCCTGCCCGATCAAGCGTCCGATGTCACGGAGGGTTCCGCGTCTGCCCGGCCCGTTCCCTTCGCCCGGCTGTAGCACTTGCCCGAACTGGCCCGCTGCGGACGCTGCGTTGATTGTTTCGACTGTCGCTATGTCGCTCTGGATTGCTTGAGTGCTGACGTTCTGGAGGTAGGTGTCCTTGAGCTCGATTAGGGCCGCCTCTAGGGCCTTCATCCCCGCCAACGTTTCTTTGCGGGCCGCCTCGATCGCGGGGTCTTTGCCGAACAGGCCAACTGCGCCTTGAATGGCTTGACCGATTCCAGCAATCGTGCCAAAAACATCGCCAGCGTAGGCACTGGCCACAGCCTTTGCGATCCCGCCTGCCAATTGCCCGATGCTGGCGATCGTCTTTGCAATGTTGCTATCAACGCCGGCGAGGGCCGCCGCGAGGATGTAGGCAGCATTCGCCGCGTTGGCGATGTCGCCCGCAAGCTTGGCTGTATCGGTCGCAATGCTGGTTGACTGAGCCTTCGCCCCCTTCAGGAGATCATTGATCTGCTTTCGGATCGCTGCTTCTTTCGCGATCAGATCGTTGATCGTCTTCTGTTCAGCAGCGCGTGCCGTACTTCCTTCCGGTGCCGCGTCACGCCGTGCAGTCGCGGCATCTATGAGGCCGCCGACCTTGGCGATGTTGGCGGATAGGTTGAATCCCTGCGACACATCGCGCTCGATGTCGTCGAGCGCCTTCTGTAGCGCCTCGGCGCGTGCCGTGGCGTCGATCATCGGCTGCTGAATCGCTTCTACCTGCGCGATCAGGGCATCCGATGCCCCCCGCTCCCGCATGGTGCGAAGGAGGTCGGCGAGCGCGTTCTGCAAATCATCGACGGCGGTTATCGTCGAGCCCGCGGTCAGGTCTCGGAGGTCACGCCCTAATTCCTCCTGCACCTTCTGGACAGCCTGAGCGTTCGCGGCTCGTAGCTCCTCAACCAGTTTTCGGATTTCATCGCTACCGAGCTTCGCACGTACCGCCTGCCTTGTGAGCTTATCCACTTGGCTCTCGAAGTTGTCTTCCTTTCCGCCCGTAAAGCTTGCGGTCGCGGATGCGAAAGCTGAGCGGACCGACGCCTGTTGTTCAGCCAGCCTCGCACTCGCTGCCTCTGCGCGTTGGCCGGCCTTGTCCGCTTTCTTTTCCGCCGCCGTGAGGTCATCGATCATCGACTGCAGGCGGTTGATCTGAGCCAGGTCCTCCTGCTTGAACCCGCCCGTTATCGGATCGGTCTTCGCGTTGGCGATCAGGTTCGCGAGCTGATTGTTGTAGGCCGCAACCAGGTTGTTGGCCTGTTGGCGCATCTCATTAGTCGCCTTTCCGGTTGTGAGCACCTTGCCGAGTGCGGACGCTGTTCTCTCTGCGCCTTCCACCTCGAGCCGGTTGAGCTGCTCCTGGATGTCCCGCGCGTCACGGCGGGAATTGTTCAATTCGTCGCGCGCCTTGGCGACGGCCGCCTGGTCAACCAGTCGAGTCCTCGGCGCCGCGCGCGGGGCATCGGGATCGAATAGGACGCTGCCGCGTTCTGCTTTCTGGAGAGCTTTCTCAGCGGCAGATACGCGTTGCTGGAGCTGGCTCTGCTCTGACTCCAGGCCCTCCCGGCTCGCTCTGAATTGTTCCTCGCGCTGCTTCCTCAGTTTCTCGATCAGCTCGTCAACCTTCTTGGCGGCGTTCGAGGCTCCGAGCCCTACCGAGTCGAATCCTCTCCGCAGGAGTGTGAAGCCGGCCTGAATGGCGATGCTGAACACGGTCCCGCTGGCGAACACTCCGATAAGCGCGGCGAGTTTCCCGACAGAGCCGATGGTAGATGCCGGGACCGGCGGAATCGCGGTTGTGGCTTTGCCCGCCGCTGTTGCAGCTACGGCCGCGCCTTTCGCCTGGTTGGCCAGGACATCCCATTTTTTCCCTAACTCACCGGATTTCTTTATGAAGTCGTCCGCTGAGATGGTGCCGGCCTTGAACGCGTCCTCGAGATCGCGGTACGCCTTGAGCTGCCCGCGGAACGACTGCCCAGTAAGCGGGCCGGCGGTGCCGATGCGGTCGAGAGATTTCCCTGTTTTCTCAGCCTGATTCTCGACCTGCCTGAGAACGGAAAGCGCCTGCGCTTTTCCTTTCTCCATTCCGTCCGCGACCAACGTCGCTTCGTACACGAGACCTTCGACGAGTGTGCTACCCATTATGCTGCCTCTCTCTTGGATTCATTCCTGGATTCTTCGAGCGCGCGCTTACGCGCGTCGGCCGCGATCATCGCTGTTGCGACCTGTGAAGCCAGCGAGCGGTCGCGCATCAACAGATCCGTGGGGACCTTCGAGTCCTCGCTCTGAGTGGCGAAAAACGAGGTCCATGCCGGGCGCTCGTAGCTGGCCGCCGCAGTCTCCACCTTGAGCAGCGCATAGAGCGAGTGAAGGCGCAGGAGATTCGCGCGGATAAAGCCATCGTGGATGCGAATTACATCGACGGACGTGATGCCGGCGATCCATCCAGGTACTTCTCGCGGAAGGTTCTCCGGATCGAACGGAAGGCCGGGCGCTGGATGAGTGACAGCCCAGGTGACCAACCCGTATTGGTAGCTCGTTTCCCTGGCCACTGCTTCCAGTGCATCGGCCGATTCTGTACTCGGGAGGGCCAGCAGCTTCACCCGTTGCTCGGTGAGCCAGGCGATGTGGCGGTCCCGCTTATCGAGGAAATCCAGCGAGATGAAGGACTTCGGATATGCCGACACAGTGAGCGGCTCCGCGTCACCGAGCGCCTCCAACTCGATCGGTACGGGTCTGTCGCTAAGAGCCTCGAGGATGGCGCGCTCAGCTGCGTCGGACTGCGCTCCGTGCCTCGATCCCTTGTCATCCATTCGCCCTAGGAACTGGATATACATGGCGTAGCACCTGACCCAATTCCACGGGCTCTTTCCTGAATTCTGCACGCCGTCAGGCCACTCGTCAGCAAGCTCCTGCTCTGTGGCCAGTGCCTTACCCTCTAAATAGCCGCGGAGAGAGTGACACTCTGCCTTGACCTTCGCGTTGAGCGTGCGAGCGACTCGGGCGCGCTCGTACCAGAGCTGCCACCGCTCCAGGGCGGCCGAGCGTTCGGGTTTCGCTTCCGATGCTTTCACGAGGTGAGCCCGAATGACATGGGGTTAATGTTCGCAGCCAGCTCGCGAGACATCGCCGCCACGGCTGCGAGGGACGCAATGGAGTAGTTGCTCTGCAGCTCCTGCTCTGTCACTCCGAACTCTCTACTGCGGAGCGCGAGGAAGCGGTCCCATCCGATTGGGGGCGAGCCGTCCGTTGCGACTTCTGATTCAGCAACAGGTGGGAGGGCCTCCGGGAAGATGCGAATAACCCGCCCGCCATTCGCTGCAAAGAGGGCTTGCCCGAACATTCGGAGATCATCAAGCCGAATCTTTGCGGTCCACGCCGGAATAACTGAAATGGAGTCTCGCGAATCGAATGGGAGACGCGGGCTGGGGTGCGTGCCGATCCAGGCGACTATCCGATACTCCTCCTTCATCCCGTCAGCACACACCTTTGCTACAGGCTCCCAGGCGCCCAGCGGGAGACTGCGGCTGGATTCCAGATCCTCTTCCCAACTCCGGATGCGCCGAACGCAATCGTCAACAACGAGAAGCGCGTCCCAACTCTTCGGATGGATTGCGAACCGGGAAGCGTTCTCTGTGTCAGCGCTCAAGGTTAGGATGACGGGCTGATCGAGGAGTGAGACGATCAGCGCAGCGTCTCGATCTTCGGCCTCCTCGAAGGCCCGCCCGGAAAGTGGAGTGTCTCTCGTCAGGAGCCGGCGCAGCATCACAACTGCCGCAAGCCATGCATTACCTGAGGTGGTAGGGTTCTCGCTGCCACCCGGAATACAGTTCGCAATTTCCTGCGACGTTGCGATCTGGCGGGCTTCTATCTCTCGAGCGAGCTCGGTGCAGGCCTGGGACGCGGAGGCCAACAGCGTTGCGGAAGGCGTCATCGCTTCGCTCCTCGCATGAGCTTCCTGATTTCATCCGTCACCTGGTCTCGCGTGGCCGCGATCGCCGGCCTCATGAACGGCCGCGGGAGAATGACCGTGTTTCGGCCTCGGCCGGCGGTGACAGTTCCGAACTCAAGCGCCTCCGCAGCTTCGGCAGTCGTACCAACTCTCACGGTCTGCCCGACAACCTCATGCGTGATTGAGCGCTGGAGGTTGCCGAGATCGGGCGCAGGCGGATCGCCGGGCGCGCTCGCCCTGTGAACGCCGTACATGCGGCCACGGCCTGGCGTCAACAAGAGTCTTTTCACTTCTGCTTCCACGATGACGCCGATCGCGGCCAGGGTGTCGGGAATCCCGGCCGCGAACTCGTCAGGAATCCGTGCGACGATCTTTTCGAGCGACGGGCCTTTGCGTCTTATTGGCATCAGGCGAGCCCCCTAACGGCAGCGCACCAAATGCTGTCGTGTCTTCCCGCGCCATGGCGGAACGCGGTAGCCACACTGTCAGACGTGGATTCCCTGATCATCCAGGGCCCCCATAGCTCCACGTGGACTGCCCCCACCGGG
>JACCRF010000038.1 GCA_013813715.1 Gemmatimonadaceae bacterium
GGAGTCTCCTTCATTCCCCGTTCTCTCGCGATCTTCTCTCTCGAGATGTGCGCCTGAAGGCCGACGGACAGCTCTGGAGGGGCACCGTCCTCGCCCGCTCGCATCGCACGCACCTGCACCATGCGCACATTCTCGAGGACCGGCCCTTGCGATTTCCTGAGCTCGTAGATGCCTCGACCGAATGTCGATGCACGCACGATCCGCGTCAGATCGAAGAACCGGGCACTTTGATGAACTTTCAGGTCGGTGACCAGGACGTTGGGCATGCCAGCTGCCTGCGTCCAACTCCAGCCCTTCAGACCGAGATGTCCTCGATACAGACCCTGATCGCTGCCGACATACACAGTGATGTCGCGGATGAACGGCACCACCGGCTTGGCCGCGACGCTCGTGAGTGTCTTCACCTGCAGCAGCGGAGCGAACGCCGTGTCGATGTTTGCGGCGACCCAGGATCCATTTCCCTGACGCGTCACGAGCTTGATTCGTCCGGGACTGGTCTGGCCCTTGAAGACCACATAGACCCGCTCGTTGCGAAACAGATCGGGCGAGATCCCGTTGACTTGTGCTCCGCACTCGCAGACCTTGATCCAGCCGGCCATCAACGTTCCGACACCGGCGGGAGACCCGCCTGCCGACCGTGCCGATGCCCGCAGCTGCCCCGTCGCCAGGAAACGCTCTTGATCAGCGAGCGATTCGGGCACGCAGCAGTTCGGCTGTCCTGCTCGATGTTCGCTCAGTGTACGTACAGGGTTTATTGCCCGAGGACCCGAAGCGGGCAGATTCGCGCGCTCCCGGTTCGGGCGGAGTCACAGCGGCTGTTCAGGCTGCGGCTGCCGTGCTCGATACGGATCTCGCCCCATTGTTGATCGCCAGCATGCTCAAAGTGATCGGCCTCGTGACAGGTTGGTAATCGGTGTCGATAACGTCTCGGAGCTCGATGTTCTCCCCGCAGCTTTCGAGATCCCGAATGACACAGCGCAGGAGTTTCAGAAGAAGGTTAGCCTTCTGGCCGACGATCCCGCCTTGAGCCGCTTGCTCGATCCGCGTCGGTGGCCCACTCCGCGGCCGCAATGACGGGGGTGCGTCCGCATGCAACCCCGTCCGCATGTCGCGGCGCTGGAGGCCAACGACTTCAGTGCATACATTCCGTAACCGCCGCGCCAGACGAGCGAGGCAGCCCTGAGGACATGACCGGCCCTCGACCGACGCCTGAGCTGAGCCAAAACTACCGGAACGTTCAATGACCTTGCCGCCGCCATTCGCCATCGTTCAAGCCCGCGTGGGTAGCAAGCGGCTCCCAGGCAAGGTTCTTCTGCCCATCCGAGGGACTCCGCTGATTGAACACGTGTGGCGAAGAACAGTCAAGGCGTTCGGAAAACGACACACAGTCGTTGCTCATCCCGACACACCCGAAAACGCGCCACTCGTTGAATTGCTCGAATCTCTCGGGGCTCACAGATTCGCGTGGGAGGGGCCTGAGGATGACGTCCTCTCTCGCTTTTACTATTGCGCGCATAGTTATCGGTGGCACCCCGATTCGGTAATCGTCCGAGTCACTGCGGACGACTGGCGGAAGAGTCCTGCAATGATGAAGCGAGTAGCGAATGGGGAACGAATGGCGGTGGAGGTGGGGGCGGAAGCATTTACGCTCGCGATGCTGGACGAAGCGCAGCGAACTCCAGACCTCCGGTCCGACTACCGCGAACACATCACCTACGCCCTGTTCCCAACCGCTCCACCCAAACCACCTCCGGGAGTCTGGAGCATCGACAGCGTCGATGATCTGGCGGCAGCACAGAGCGTCATTGCGTAACACAGCGACGGTAGCGGCATTCGAGGAGGCGTTCGCTGAATTCGTAGGGGCGAGATTCGCTGTCTCATGCGTGAACGGAACAGCCACGCTCCACACCGCACTCGTCGCGCTGGGAGTCAGGCCGGGCGACACGGTTGCCGTTCCATGTATCACGATGGCGTCAACAACGATTGCCGTGCTGCATGCTGGAGCCAGTCCAGAATTCGTCGACGTCAATCCCGAGACATGGCTCATGCAGCGAACCTCCTCCGCCTACACCATCCCTGTCTCCCTGTTTGGACTCTGCTCCCCGCATCGGTACTCAAGTCACTCGATCGACGACGCCGCGCAGACCCTCCGCAAGCACGGCGCGTCGGCGTTCACTAGCTACAGCTTCCAGGCATCGAAGATCATTTCGACGGGTGAAGGCGGGATGCTGGTGACGGATTCGCTGGAGATGGCCACCAAAGCCAGGGAATTCGGATCCCTCGGCTATCGGATGGACGCGAAGCAGCCGCGAATTGATTCCGCAACGCTGAAATCCCCTACGTTCAACCGCCATCACTCGCTTGGTTGGAACTACCGGATGGCCCCTGTCGTCGCGGCGGAAGGATTGAAGCAGCTCGAGAAGGCGGAACAGTTACTGGCTGAGCGCAAGGAAGCCGCCGACCTGTACGGGATGGCAATCAGCGGCTGTTCGTGGATGCGTCCGCAAGGCGTTCCCGATGGGTGGAAACACGACAACTGGTGCTTTGCCGTGGCGCTCGAATCAAAAGAGCTGTGGCCGCCCTTTGTCGAGAGCATCTGCAGGCATGGCGGTGAGCGTCCGTACGCCTGCTGGCGGGTAACTTACCAGGAACCAGCATTCCGGCACCTGGCGTCGGACGGAACCTGCCCGAGTGCGGAGAGTCTGCAGCCACGGCTTGTGCAATTCCAGACCAACAACATCCGGTCCGCGGAGAAGAACGCCGACGCAGTTAGAAAGGCCATCAAGGAGATCGGCTGAGGACTGTCCAGTCCTCTTCAAGACGCGGGCGAGGATGTCGATCCGCTCGCTGCTGATGACTGTCTTGCCGCAATGAAATACCAGGGCATCAGCAACGGACCGGATCGCTGAAGTCTACGACCATCTTCGAGCTTCTCAGTGTATGTTGACATCAAGCCGTGCCCTGGCTTTGGCAAGTCGACATCGATCTCGAATGGAGTGAACTGGAAATCGCGAAAGCCGTCGCCTTCCAGGTGTTTTCTTACGACAGGTAAGGAACACACATTGTAGAAGCCGGACCGAGTTGGCTCCAAGTCGTCGTCGTATTCGGTTATGTCGATGGTACAGGAGACTGGGCCGTTGTAGAGCAGAGCGCTCACCGCAATCCATCCGGGTCGCAGTTTTGCCATGGCTTCGAGAGGAGCCTTGAATTCGGGGAACCAGTTCAACGTCTGAAACGAAACCACGCCATCGAACTCGGATACATACCTGGGATCGAGGTTGTAAATATCGCCGACTTCGAGACGGCAATCCTGAATTCCCGTGCTTTGAAAAAAAACGTTGCCCTGCTCGACGAGATCGGCGTTGATATCGACGCCAATAAACGACATTTTCGGGTACCTCTTTGACATGTAATAGATGTTCGCACCTGCTCCCGAGCACATGTCGAGTATTCTGAGCCCGCCCTCGCGCGCCACAAGTCCTGCTGTCTCGAGCCAGTTGCAGAAGGCAATCGTGCTTCTGTACGGTTCACGGAACTGCCTGTCATGATAGTCCCTGTTGACCTTGTCCTTATCGAGCCATTCTGCCGTTCGCTGTTGCATTCCGAGCCTCGGTTGTTTTTGACGCACAACTAAATTAGGGTTTTGTCCGGATTGAGTGGGTGATTTGGAGAGAAAAACCCGGGTTAGTGGCGGGTTGCGCGTTACAGTTGTACCGTTGCCCGTTCATCCGTGATGGACATTCGGTCAGGTCCGCGAATGTGAGCGCTTCGGCTTTGATCCGGGATAATTGGGTTCGCCTGCCAGACTGAGCGAGCTTCTTTCGGACGTCCGGCCGGATGTTGTCATCGCAGGTCCGGTACAATCCGGAGCATTCCTCGCTGCTCTTGCCCGGGCAAAGCCGAACCGATCTTCTTGTGGACTCGGATGCATCCGAGCGCGCGGCTCATCCTCCTCGGCGACGGCCCGCTCGAGCGCGAGGTTCGGCGGCTCATTCGCGATCTCGGACTGCAGGACCCGATCCATACTCCGGGGCGCGTGCCCTATGAGTCGCTACCCGACTATTTCCGGCCCGCGGCCGCCTATGTGAGCGCTGCGGTCAGTGATGGCACGTCGGTCTCGCTTCTCGAAGCAATGGCGTGTGGACTTCCGGTGGTGGCAAGTAATACTTTTGGAACCTGGAATGGGTCCGCGAGGGCGTGAACGGAGCCTTGGCGCGTCCCGGCGATATCGAATCCCTTGCCGCGGCAATGTTGCTCGTGATCTCGCACCCGTCTGAGGTGGCTTGCATGCGTGAAGCGAATATCGCCACAGCTCGACGCCATGCGAATCGGGATGCGAATTTTCCAAGCCTTGTAAAGCTCGTCGAGAAACTGGCCACCAGTTGAAGCCGCACCCGTCCCTCCGATTTATCCTGAGTACCGACACCTGTGTCACAACAGACGTTAGCAAAACGTGGAACGAATTGAATTCCATAAAACCGGTGCAAACACCAGCCCACTGGTCGCATGTCTGAGCGGCTTACGGGAATGGCCGCATTCAGGCGGTCTTCGGCTGGCTGGTTTAAGGCATTGCGGACGCTCTATCGGCGGCTGCCTCGGGGGCTAAGAGAGGTGGTCTGGACAACGGTCGACCGGCTGCCGCTACGCGTCCAGCGGCTTTTCCCACATACCGGCGAGCATCAGCGCTGGCAGATGCAGCGGCTGTATGAGCGAAATGACGCTCCTCGTCCGGCAGCGCCCACAGTGCTCTTCTGGGTACCGGGGGGAATGCAGCACTTGCTGCATGTCGAAACGGGAATTGCCGCGGCGCTTCGCCTGAGAGGGTATAACGTGCATGCGATCCTCTGCGATTCCCCGTATCGCGCCTGTGTGAGACGGGAAGTCACGGATGGGATTCCATACGAGAACTGGCGGGAGCTGTGTGAGAAGTGCATCACCTCGAACAGGGGTGTGGTCGAGTTGATGGGTATACCGTACTCGTCGGTCGGAGATTTCGTCTCGCCCGACACGAGGAAGGCTTTGTGGTGCCTCGCCGAGCAATGCACGGCGGACAACCTTCCGGAGCTTACTTACCGCGGAGTGGCAATCGGGCAGAACGTGGTGTCGTCACTCGTGCGTTATCGGCGGGGATTCCACATCGAGATTGATGAACGGATTGTCTGTGAGTACGCCTACAGCGCGCTGCTCTCAGCCGAGGCTGCTCGAGTCGCGATCGAAAGGTTCAAGCCGGAGCGCGTTTTCATGTCACACGGTGTCTACGTCGACTGGGGACCGGCGCTGCACACTTCGCTCGCGCATTTTATTCCGGTCACGACGTGGAAATCATCGTATCTCGCGGCGCGTTTCCTCTTCCACCATGTGGCCGATGGCAACGTCGACTTTTACCAGCTGAGTGATCGCGCCTGGCGCAAGCGCGCTGCCACTCCTCTCACTGAACAGGAGGAAAAGAGTCTCGATGCGTTTCTCTACAACCGGTACCATCATCCGGTCGGCTTCGATCTACGGAGCCTGCATCGCTACGCGGGCAAAACGGAGTGGCTCCGCTCGAAGTATCGTCTGGAGCGGGGAAAGCCTGTCTGGGGCATCATGTCCCACATCAGCTGGGACAGTGTCGCTGACTATTCGCCCATGGCTTATCCGTCCTTCGATGAGTGGATAATCGACACGATCGAGCAGGTCTCGGTGATCCCCGAGGTACAATGGCTTATCAAGGTCCATCCGGCGGAGACAGGGTACGACCGGGAGGTGGGGGTGCAGCGACTCATCGAGACACGATTCCCAAAACTTCCGCCAAACGTGCGACTCATTCGGGCGGACGAAGAGGTGAATACGTTGGAGTTCTTTGACCTTCTGGACGGTGGGGTAACGGTATACGGGACTGCGGGACTGGAGCTCGCACTTTCCGGCAAGCCGGTAATACTCGCCGGAGAAGCGCACTACAGCGGCAAGGGGTTCACACAGGACGGATTCACCATCGACCGCTATAGAGAGATCCTCAGGCGGGCAGGCTGCATCGGTCGGCCTACTGTTGAGCAGACCGCATTAGCCCGGCAATACGCCTATTCGATGTTCATGCAGCGGCAGGTTCCACTCCCGGTCGTGCGCGACCCTCATTCGCTCTGGTGGAGCCTCCAGCACGAGAAGCGTGGACACTTGCTGCCCGGAGCTGATCCGTTCCTGGATTTTATCTGCGAGCACCTGATAAACGGTGAGGAGTTCATAATGGGACGCGATCTGGTCGAGTTGGCCGACTCAAACGCGTGGTAGCATACGATGACGTGGAGCGGTTCATCCGTGACGAGATCGCGGCCATGACCGCGATGCCGGCGGAAAGCATTACAGCCGAGACGGTTGCT
>JACCRF010000068.1 GCA_013813715.1 Gemmatimonadaceae bacterium
CGGCATGCGCCTCGGCGTCCTTGATCATCTTGTCGATCTCCGACTCGTCCAGTCCGGAGCCGGACTTGATCTCGATCTTCTGCTCCTTGCCGGTGCCGAGGTCCTTGGCGCCGACGCTGAGGATGCCGTTGGCATCGATGTCGAAGGTGACCTCGATCTGCGGCATTCCCCGCGGTGCCGGAGGAATTCCAGTCAGCTGGAACTTGCCCAGGCTCTTGTTGTATCCGGCCATCTCCCGCTCGCCCTGGAGAACGTGGATCTCCACCGAGGGCTGGTTGTCCTCGGCCGTCGAGAAGGTTTCCGACTTGCGGGTCGGGATCGTCGTGTTGCGTTCGATCAGCTTCGTCATCACGCCGCCCTTGGTCTCGATGCCGAGCGTCAGGGGGGTGACATCGAGGAGCAGCACGTCCTTGACGTCGCCGGCCAGCACTCCGGCCTGGATAGCAGCGCCGACGGCGACGACCTCGTCTGGGTTTACGCCCTGGTGTGGCTCGGAGCCGGTCAGCTCGGTGACCTTCTCGCGCACCGCCGGCATCCGCGTCATGCCGCCGACGAGGACGACGTGGTCGATATCGGCGTCGCCTGCGTCCGCGAGCGCCTGCTTCACAGGGCTGACGATCCGCTCCAGGAGCTCCGCCGTCAGCTCATTCAGCTTCGAGCGGCTGAGCTTGAGGTCGAGGTGCTTGGGCTGGCCCTCCACCGCGGTGATGAAGGGAAGGTTGATCTGCGTCTCCTGGGTCGAGGAGAGCTCGATCTTCGCCTTCTCGGCCGCCTCGTAGAGGCGCTGCAGCGAGTTCTTGTCCTGGGCGAGATCGACGCCCTGGTCGCGCTTGAACTCTGCGACCAGCCACTCGACGATCGCCTTGTCCCAGTTGTCGCCGCCGAGGTGGTTGTCGCCGGCGGTCGCCTTGACCTCGAACACACCGTCGCCGATCTCGAGCACCGAGACGTCGAATGTCCCGCCGCCGAGGTCGAAGACGAGGATCGTCTGATCGGCGTCCTCCTTGTCGAGGCCGTATGCGAGCGATGCCGCGGTCGGCTCGTTGATGATCCGCTTGACCTCGAGGCCGGCGATCTTGCCGGCGTCCTTGGTCGCCTGACGCTGCGAGTCGTTGAAGTACGCCGGAACGGTGACCACGGCCTTCTCGACCTTGTATCCGAGGTAATCTTCGGCGGTCTGCTTCATTTTCTGGAGGATCATGGCGGAGATCTCGGGCGGGGTATAGCGCTTGCCCTGTACCTCAACGTTGACGAGATCGTTGCCACCGCTCGCAACCTTGTACGGCACACGCGCTGATTCCTCCTTGACCTCATCCTGCTTGCGCCCCATGAACCGTTTGATCGAGAACACCGTGTTCTGCGGGTTCGTGACGGCCTGGCGCTTGGCGATCTGGCCGATGAGCCGTTCGCCGTCCTTGGTAAAGCCCACGACGGAGGGCGTTGTCCGGCCGCCTTCGGCGTTGGGGATGACGACGGGGTCGCCGCCTTCCATCACCGCAACGACCGAATTGGTCGTGCCGAGGTCGATTCCGATAACTTTGTCTGCCATATCTGCCTCTTGATTGGTTATGCTTGAGAGTGGTGTCCGTTCAAGGGCAAAGGCCGAGCCGTTCTTCTCTGCCAAAACGGCGTATCCGCTACCTAAATCGTTTTTCGAAATGCGCCAGCCTCGGATTGATCGGCCGGGAGCCCCATGATTCCGCTCAGCGACGAGCACACGACCCTCCGAACGCCGGTGATGACGTATGCCCTCATCGCCGTGACACTCGCGGTGTGGTTTTTCGTGCAGGGCGCCGGATTCGACGAGTACGCGCTGGCGGCGAGCGTGTGCGATCTGGGGATGGTACCGGGGGAGATCACGAAGCGGGCGGCAGTTGGCACCGGCATTCCGCTCGGCGATGGACTGGCGTGCGTCATCGACGACCAGCGGATCAACATCCTGACTCCCGTCACTTCCATGTTCCTGCATGGAAGCTGGAGCCATATCCTGGGCAATCTCCTTTTTCTGTGGGTCTTCGGGAACAATATCGAGGACAGCATGGGAAGGGTTCGCTTCCTCGTGTTCTATCTCATTTGCGGGATCGCCGCGGCGATGGCGCATGTGTTCGTTCAGCCGGGCTCGCCGATACCGACGGTGGGCGCATCAGGGGCGATCTCGGGTGTGCTGGGCGCCTATCTCGTATTGTATCCCCAGGTGAGAGTCAGGATGCTCTTCATCTTCGTCATCTTTTTCAAGGTGATACCGATTCGCGCGTGGCTGGTGCTGGTCTGGTGGTTTGCGCTGCAGGTGTTGAGCGGGCTGCCCGAGCTGTCATCGATGCGGCCCGAGGTGTCTAGCGGAGTGGCGTTCTGGGCGCATGTGGGAGGCTTCGTGGCGGGCTTGGTACTGGTAAAGCTTTTCGAGAATCCGAGGCTCGTCGCCCGGCGGAGCGTCGGCGTGGAACCGGCCTAGTGCCGGTGGCTCGCCGCCCGGATTCGCCGTAGATTCACGCGCGTGAGCCGGCACGCTCGCCCATCAATGGCTCAAAGGGGGGCCAAACTTGAAGCTCATTCCGCGTGACGAGCAGTTCTATGACATCTTCGCCCAGGTCGCTGCGCGCCTGACTGGTTCAGCCAATTTGCTCCATGAGATATTCAAGGATCCGAGCAAGGTGCAGCAGCATGTCGCATCCGTGAAGGCGCTGGAGCACGAGGCCGACAACCTCACCCACGACATCATCGATCGGATCGATCGCACTTTCGTCACTCCATTCGACCGCGAGGACATTCACGCGCTCGCCGGCGAGCTGGACGACGTGGTGGATCTGATCGACGGCGCGGCCCGCCGGGTCGCCATCTTCCACATCGGGACGCCGCGGAAGCACGGGGTCATGCTCTCCGAGATCCTGCTCCGCGCGGCGCAGTGCGTGGAGGAGACGGTCGCGAAGATGAAGGACCCGAAGGCAGTAACAGGGGCGAACCGCAAGCTCAAGCTGCTCGAGGAAGAGGGAGACTCAGTCTATCACGAAGCGATGGAAGAGCTCTTCAGGGCCGAAAGGGACCCCATCGAAGTGATCAAATGGAAGGAGCTGTACGACAAGATCGAAGACGCGGTGGACCAGTGTGAGGACGTCGGCAACGTTCTCCAGAGCATCTCGCTGAAGAACGCCTGATCGTGTTGTACTACGTCCTGGCAATCGTAGGCGTAGCTCTCATCTTCGACTTCATCAACGGGTTCCACGACTCGGCGAATTCGATTGCGACCATCGTCGGCACCCGGGTTCTGAGTCCGATCGCGGCGGTTATCTGGGCCGCGTTCTTCAACTTCATAGCCGCTTTTGTCTTCACCACGGCGGTGGCCAAGGCCATCGGCAAGGGGCTGATAGACCTCAACATCGTCACGCCCAACGTGATTTTCGCCGGGCTCCTCGGCGCGATCATCTGGGATCTCGTCACGTGGGCTTACGGGATCCCGTCGAGCTCGTCCCACGCCCTGATCGGCGGTTACGCCGGAGCGGCTGTCGCGAAAGCCGGGTGGGCAGCGCTGCTATGGGGAACTAAATGGATCGAGACACTGGCGTTCATCGTCATCTCACCACTGTTCGGAATGGCCCTCGGTTTCACGCTGATGGTGATCCTTTACTGGACGTTCCATCGGACGGGACCGGCGAGGGTGAACCGCGTGTTCAAGCGTGGCCAGCTCTTGAGCTCCGCACTGTTCTCCCTTGCCCACGGCGGCAACGATGCTCAGAAGACGATGGGAATCATCGTCGGGCTGCTGGTAACGGTGGAGCCACTTCTCGCGCTTGAGACGGGCTGGATCCGCAACCTTTACGTCCCCAACGCCGACAACATCCCGGTGTGGGTCATCCTCAGCGCTCATGCCGCTATCGCCCTCGGCACCCTGTTTGGCGGGTGGCGTATCGTGCATACGATGGGCTCCCGTATTACGAAGCTCAGGCCGATCAGCGGATTCGCCGCTGAGGGCGCCGGCGCGATCGCCATCATCATGGCCACGACGCTGGGAATTCCCGTTAGTACAACTCACACAATCACCGGCGCGATCGTCGGTGTTGGCGCAACTCATCGGTTCTCCGCCGTACGATGGGGCGTCGCCGGGCGTATTGTCTGGGCGTGGGTAGTGACCATTCCCGCGTCCGCCCTGATTGCGGCGCTCGCATATCTGTTGCTGCGCACATTCGTGGGGGCGTGACGCGTGCCGGGTCCTGACTCATCCCTGTTCATCAACCGTGAGCTGAGCTGGCTCGAGTTCAATGCCCGCGTGCTGCACGAGGCCACCGACGAACGGCATCCACTCCTCGAGCGCCTGAAGTTCCTCGCGATCTTCAGCACCAACCTGGACGAGTTCTACATGGTGCGGGTCGCCGGGCTCCGGCGGCAGATTGCGGCTGGCGTTGCCTCGCCCGCTCCCGACGGAATGTCTCCTCAGGACCAGCTTGCGGCGATCCACGCTCGCGTCACCGAGCTGCTGGAGATCCAGCGAGTGTGCCTCCACGAGGATCTGCTTCCGAAACTGGCTGAGCACGGAGTTCGCTTCGTCAAGGTCGGCGACCTGACGCCGGGCGAGTTGACAACGATCGACGAGTTCTTCGAGTCGCAGGTGTTTCCGGTTCTAACGCCGCTGGCGGTGGACCCGAGCCATCCCTTTCCGTACATCTCGAACCTGTCGCTATCGCTCGCGGTGAGACTGCGCGATCCGGCGACGGGCACCGAGGAATTCGCCCGCGTAAAAGTTCCGAAGAGCCTGCCGCGGTGGGTATCATTCGGGCGGCCGAACCAGTTCATCGCACTGGAGCGGGTAATTGCGGCGAATCTGGCAGCGCTGTTTCCGGGGATGGAAGTGCTCGGGTGCAGCACATTCCGCGTGACGCGCTACTCGGACCTCGAAATCGCCAACTCCGACGATTCGGACGACTTGCTCGCGCTCATCGAGGAACAGGTGTTCCGCCGCAGGTTCGCGGAGGTCGTGCGGGTGGAGGTGGAGTCGGGCACTCCCGAGGCGCTTCAGGTGCTGCTGCTCGACGAGCTGCGCGAGGACCAGCCCGCCGAGCTGCCTCCACTTCCGGCGATAGAACTCGTCGAGCTGGGTCCGCTGCTCGATCTGGGCGACCTCATGACGATTGCCCTGCTGGAGATCGCCGAGCTGCGCGATCCGTTGTATGCGCCGGCGGTTCCGCGCGAGCTCAAGGATCCGTCACGATCGATTTTTGATGTGATGAGGGAATGCGACGTGCTCGTCCACCATCCCTTCGATTCTTTCTCAGCCTCGGTGGAGCAGTTCATCACCGAGGCGTCGACAGACGAAAACGTTCTCGCTATCAAGATGACGCTTTACCGAACCAGTGGCGGAACGGCGATCGTGCGTGCGCTCACCGAGGCGGCGGAACTGGGCAAGCAGGTCGTGGTGCTGATCGAGCTTCAGGCGCGGTTCGACGAAGCGAACAACATCACCTTCGCGCGGACGCTGGAGGGCTTCGGAGTTCATGTCGCTTATGGCCTGGCGGGACTCAAGACACACACGAAGACTGCGCTGGTAGTGAGGCGGGAAGGGGACGGCATTCGCCGCTACGCCCATGTTGGCAGCGGCAACTACAATTCGAGGACAGCGCGCACGTACACAGACATCGGCCTGCTGACGAGCGACCCCGCGATCGGCGCCGACCTCACTGATCTCTTCAACGCGCTGACCGGTTTTTCACGGCAGACCTCGTATCGCGAGCTCATCGTCGCACCGGCCGAATTGCGCCCCCGGTTTCTGAGGCTGATCGAGCGCGAGGCGGCGCATGCTCGCGGAGGCACGGCCGCGAGGATCATCGCCAAGATGAACGCGCTCGTTGATGCCGAGATGATCAGTGCGCTGTACGTCGCGTCGCAGGCGGGGGTCGAGATCGATCTCATCGTGCGCGGCATCTGTTGCCTGCGACCCGGGGTGGCTGGAGTGAGCGACAACATCCGCGTCATCAGCATCGTCGGCCGTTTCCTCGAGCACTCCCGGCTGTTCTACTTCAGAAATGGAGGCGGCGAGGAGTTCTATTTCGGCTCCGCCGACTGGATGCCGCGCAACTTCGACCGTCGGGTGGAGTCTGTTGTGCCGATCAAGGATCGCGCGCTCCACCCGCGCCTTCACTCTCTGCTGGAAACGTGTCTCGCGGACAACAGGCAGGCTTGGGATCTGGGCGCAGATGGGAAGTACACTCAGCGGTCGCCCGGCAATGGCGAGGTTCACGCGACCCATGAGATCCTGCTGAGGGATTCGTGGGGAATGGCTGGGGTAGGTGCTTCAGCGAGTGAGGAAGGAGTTGTTGCTGCGGGTTGACCAACGCGGCAAATAATTGCCTTTATGTACCGGCTTCAGTCCGGCCGGCCATCATCGTCTGCCGCGGTGAGGACAGTGCCATCGGGGCTCACCACCTCGACAAGCACGCCGGCGACTTCCGAGAGAAGCGCCGACTTCCGGCTTGCTCCCCAGAGATCGAGACGAAGGCTCCCGGCACGCGGATGGGGAATCGCGGTCAACCGGAGCGCGCGCTGCGTCCATCGCACCTTGACTGCATCGATCGACCCTGAGTGACCCCTGTCGAAGCCGTCGGCGACGCGGAGAATCGCGGACAGCTTCCGTATCGTTTCGCGCAGCGCAGGATCGAGAGCCCCGAAGTTGGCGTGCCTTCGCTTGGGAGGGGCGCCTCTGTGATATCGCGCGATGTTCGCAACCGCAATCTGTTCGACAGGCGACATTCCGAGCAGTTCGGCGTGCTGGATCAAGTGATACGAGTGCTTGTGGTGCTTGTCGTAGTTGATGTGGTACCCGATATCGTGAAGGAGGGCAGCATCTGCGAGCAGGTTGCGGTCGTCCGGAACGCAGCCCAGCCGCGTGCCGATCGCGTCGAAGATCTGAAGCGCCAGTTTCTGGACGTGCTTCGAGTGGGGTTCCTCGTAATGAGACCGCTCCGCCAGCTCGCGCACTGAGCGCGTGCGGGCCGTACCGGTGTCCGCGGACGTGGCGGTCACGCGTGCGGCCTCCAGGAGAATTCCCTCCCTGATACCATAGGCCGATACCACAACGTCGCGCGCCTCGATTCGCGCTACGACCTCGGCCGCGATTGCGAGGCCGGCCACTATGATGTCGGCGCGCGCGTCGCTGAGGCCCGGCACACCCTGTCGCTCGCTGGGCGACATGTCATTCAGCACGTCCACGATGTGCTCGAGCTCCACCCGCGGCACGACTGTCCCGTGCACTGTTCTCGCGCTCTCCATTCCGCGGCGGGCGAGGTAGATGCCGGCGAGATTGGTGAACGTCCCACCGGAGCAGATGAGCTGGGCTCCGCGCCAGTGTTTCGCCGCAACGTGCTCCGACAGCTCGCGGCGGACGTGCTTTCGGAGGCGCCGCAGCGCGCGGCGGGGATCGCCTTCTCCCAGAAACTGCTCTGTCATCCGGATGGTTCCGAGCGGAAGCGAAATCAACCGCTCGACGAGTCCATCCGCGCTGAGCGCGAGCTCGAGCGAGCCGCCACCGATGTCCATGATGACGGCCCGTCCCGCGGCGAGCTCGAAATGCGCGAGCGCGCTTCTGAAGCTGAGTCGCGCTTCATCCTCGCCGTGGAGCACCCTGACGTGAAGCCCGGTCTCGCGCCGAACGAGGTCGATGAAGACCTTTCCGTTCGACGCATCGCGGACGGCGCTCGTCGCCACGACCTCGATTCGCCGCGCACCCTGGTGCCTCGCGAGCGCGGCCATGCGCGCGAGAGCGGCTATTGCATTCTGAATGGAGACTTCGCTCAGTTTGCCGGTTGTGTCGATCCCCGCGCCCAGTCGCGGCGCGGCTTTCATTTCGTCGACGACTCGGATGCTCCCAACGGGCGACACGTCGGCGATTATCTGGCGAATCGAATTGGAGCCGATGTCGATCGCGGCGATGCGAATTTCACCGCCCGCGCGCTCCTCGGTCTGCGGCATCAACGTGAGTCCTGCTGCGCCTGGACTCATGAACCGATAGTCGCCCGTCTCACAGCTGGGTGGCGACGCTGTCGAGATTCAGCCGCACCCGGCCCGCCAAACCCGAAGTTTCTCTCGCGCTCGGAACATGAGGGAAAAACGCCCGAATCGTCGTGCCGCCCCCGACCACGCTTTCCGCGTCCACCCGTCCGCCGTGCGCCTCTGCCATGTGCTTCACTATTGCAAGGCCCAGTCCGCTCCCGCCGGATCGGCGCGCTCGCCCGCGGTCGGCGCGATAGAGTCGCTCGAAGATCCGCGGCAGATGATTACTGGCGATGCCTTCACCGGTGTCGCGCACACCGAGCCACGCACCATCGGTGCCCGGCCGCGTAAAGACTGTGATGCTGCCGTTCTCGGTATGGCGAAGCGCATTCTCGGTGAGGTTGGCGATCGTTTGACGAACCGCCGTTCGGTCGGCAACGAGGACCGAGCCGCCAGCGTGGAGGTCGGAGACGAGCGCAATTCCTTTCGCCGTCGCCGCCGGTCCGAGGGACTCGAAGACCTCCTCGATTATCGCGGCGAGATCTATCGGCTCGGGGACCGGTATCCATCCGCCAGATTCGATTCTCGACAGATCGAGCATGTCATCGATCACTCGCTGCATCCGCGTCGTATTGGAGACAATAGCGCGCGCGAACTGCTTCCTCGCTTCGGGCGGAGGGTCGTGGTTCGCCAGCGTTACTGCGAAGCCTCCGGCGATCGTGAGCGGGGAGCAGAGCTCATGTGACACGTTGGCGATGAAATCCCTGCGTACGCTTTCGAGCGTCTCGAGGCGCACCGAAAGATGCTCGAGCGATTTGGCGAGATCGCCGACCTCGCCGGGCGCGTCGATTTTCGGGTGATTCCCGTATTCGCGGCGAGCCAGGGCGCGGGCGACGTCGCGAAGCTGGATCACCGGCCGCGAGACGTAGCGGGCGAACAGAAGCGCCAGCGTGAACGCCCACGCGAGCGCAAAGAACCCGGCGGTCACGACGTCGCGGCGAGCCGCATCGAAAATCGCTTCGAGGGTGCGCGTATGGACGCCGACGCGGACGATGCCCAGCGGAGTCTGCACGGCCTGGTAGAGCTCGGGCCCCGCGAGGTGTGGCGTTGGCGCCACGGTGCTTTCTTCTCCCGCCAACGCGCTGGCCACTTCGGGCCTTGTGTACCGCGTGCCGATCGTCTGCCCGGTGCCGCCATTCGCTGCGGCATCGCCGACGACTCGGCCGTCGGTGTCGATAAGCGTCACGCGCCCGCCAAGCGCGATGCTTGCAGTGCGGGCCAGCTCTTCGGGGTTGCCCTGGGCCGTCCATTGACCAGCGACGAGCCGCGCCTCGCGGCCGAGCTCCGCGGCACGTTCGCCGATGATGCGCTCCTGGAGGCGCGTGTCAACGATCGCCACCACCACCATCATGAGAACGGTGATGAGCGCCAGTGAAAATATCAGCAGCCGGTAGACCAGCTTCACGCCTTCGCCGCGCCCTCGCCGCTGAAGCGATAGCCGAACCCGCGGACCGTCTCGATCATATCGCCCGCGATCCCAAGCTTCGACCGGAGCCGCTGCACGTGTACATCCACTGTGCGGGTCTGCATGTCCGGCTCCGCGCCCCAGATGGTCTGGAGCAGGTGCTGCCTTCGCTGAACCTGACCCACGTGGTCCACCATCAGCAGCAGCAACCGGTATTCGGTGGGGGTGAGCACAATCTCTGTGCCGCCGACCCGCACGCGATGTGCCTGCCGGTCGATCGCCACCGGTCCAACCGTGCTCACCTGGTCGGGGGTATGGTGCACTCTTCCTCGCCGCAGGATCGCGCCAACGCGGAGCACTAGCTCTTCGGGATTGAACGGCTTTGTGAGGTAGTCGTCGGCACCGATGGAAAGACCGCGGATACGGTCACCGTCTTCGCGTAGTGCGGTCAGCATTATGACCGCGGAGTCGCGCGTGCGCGCTTGCGACCGAAGCGCCGACAGAACCTGAAAGCCCGACATGTCGGGGAGCATCAGATCGAGCACGACGAGCGCCATGCGGTGCCGGCGTGCCTTGGCAAGGGCCTCTTCGCCATCGGCTGCGGTGTGGACCTCGTAGCCGGCGGTGGTCAGGTGATAAGCGACCAGGGCAACAATCTCCGGCTCATCATCGACGACGAGGATCCTGTCCTTTGGCGGCGCCGGCAGTGTCATGTCGGCATACATATAGTGTTTACCGGCCGTACGTCAACTGTTTTCTACGGGAGAATGCATTGCGTGCCGCGTGCCGACGACTACGCCGTTCAATCCTCGAAATGGTGCTTGATCTGCTTGCCTTCGGCGAGGTAAACGGCGTCCTCACTGATGTTAGTCGCGAGGTCGGCCACTCGCTCGAGATTGCGGCTGACGAGGAGGAGCTCGAGTGAAGGAGTGATCGTCCGCGGGTCGGCCATCATATGAGTGAGAAGGATTCGGAAGACGGAGTTGTGCAGAGCGTCGACCGCGTCATCGGCCTTGCAGACTTCCCGTCCCAGCGCGCCATCGGCGCGTGTGAAGGCGTCTAGCGCATCGCTGAGCATTGACTTGGCGCGGCGGGCCATGTCCTCAATCTCGGGACTTGGCGTCAGACGGCCTCCGTCGGCGATAAGCCGCACGGCCGACTCGGAGATGTTGACTGCGTGATCGCCGACACGCTCGAGATCGCTCGACACTTTGATAGTGCCGACGATGAACCTGAGATCCCGCGCCATCGGCTGTTGGAGCGCGAGCAATGCAACCGCTCGCTGCTCGATCTCGACCTCCAGCAGATTGATGGCTTTGTCGCCGGCGATGACTTCCTCGGCGATGGCCTGGTCGCGGTCGAGAAGCGATGTAATCGAGAGCTCAACCAGCCGCTCCGCTTCGACGGACATATCCAGCAACCGCTGTTTGAGCTGTGCGAGCTCATTGTGAAAGTGACGGAATCCCGTTGCGGGCTCCACGGCTCTCATCCAAACCTCCCGGTGATGTACGCCTCGGTGCGCTCTTCACGCGGGCGTGTGAACATGACGTCCGTCGGACCGACCTCCACAAGACGACCAAGATAGAAGAATGCGGTGCGATCGGACAAACGGCCTGCCTGCTGAAGGTTGTGGGTTACAATCACGATCGTGAGCTGTGACTTCAGCTCGAAGAGCAGCTCCTCGATGCGCTGGGTTGCGACCGGGTCGAGAGCGCTGGCGGGCTCATCGAGCAGCAGCACTTCCGGCTCGTTTGCCAGCGCGCGCGCAATGCAGAGTCGCTGCTGTTGTCCGCCGGAAAGTCCGAGGGCGTTCGTTCCAAGGCGATCCTTCACCTCATCCCAGAGAGCGGCGCGGCGAAGCGAAACCTCAACGACTTCGTCCAGCGCCCGTCCGCGGAGTCCGCGATTGATGCGTGGGCCATACGCGGTGTTGGCGTAAATGGACTTCGGAAACGGGTTGGAGCGCTGGAACACCATGCCGACGCGCGACCTCAGATCGACGACGTCCACCCCGGAACCATAGATATCCTTTCCGTGAAGAAGCATGTCACCCTCGCGGCGGATATCGGTAAGTGTCTCGTTCATCCGGTTCACCGACCGGAGAAACGTCGACTTGCCGCATCCGGACGGCCCGATGAGAGCGGTTATGCCGTTGGACGGAATGGAAAGCTCGATATCGAAAAGTGCCTGCTTCTCGCCATACCAGAACGAGAACTTCCGCGCCTCGACCGCGGCCGCCACGCCGGGCGCCGAGCTGGCGTCGGTCCTTGCTACGCTCGCGCTCATCCGAATCGTCCGGTGACGTATGCTTCGGTGCGCGAATCGCTCGGATTCGTGAAAAGTGTCTTGGTTGCCGCGACCTCGATGAGCTCGCCGCCGAGCATGAACGCGGTGCGGTCGGATACGCGTGCCGCCTGCTGCATGTTGTGCGTCACAATAACTACGGCGATTGCCGTGCGGAGCTCGTAGACAAGCTCCTCGATCGTCTGTGTGCTGAGCGGGTCGAGAGATGCAGTGGGCTCGTCGAGGAGGAGCACCCGCGGTTTTGTCGCCAGTGCGCGTGCGATGCACAGCCGCTGCTGCTGACCGCCGGAGAGCGCGATCGCGCTCTCTCGCAGCCGGTCCTTTACCTCGTCCCAAAGACCCGCCCGCGTGAGCGAATCCTCGACGATACCATCCGCCTCCGACCGCGACGGCCCGCCGCGCCCGAGAATGCGAAGGCCCGAGGCAACGTTGTCGCGAACCGACATGGTGGGAAACGGGGTCGGCCGCTGGAACACCATCCCGATGTTGCGCCTGACTCCGATCGCGCTCGACCCGCCCCGGTATATGCTGCTGCCATCGAGTGTGACGTCGCCCTCGACGCCCGCGCCGGGAACGGTCTCGTGCATACGGTTGAGGCAGCGAAGAAGCGTAGACTTGCCGCAACCGGACGGTCCTATGACGGCAGTCACCTGCCGGTCGGGAAATTCGACCGTCGCGTTTCTCACCGCTCGAACTTCGCCGAAATAGGCGTTGAGCCTGTGCGTAGCGAGCCGCGGGTGCACTGGCTGCTCGGGCTGCCCGGGCGCCTCGGGCACTGGTTCGCGAATTGACACGGCCGGAGCAGGCTGCGTGTCCGCGTCTTTGCGCGGCTCAGGCATCTCCTCCGCTGTTGCTTTGCGTGGCCAGGCTGCCTCAGCCTCTGCGTCTTCGACTCGCATCTCAGTCGCCACCGAGTCCAAAGCGTGATCGGGTTGCGTACCGGGCGATGAGGCTGATGACGAGCACGATCGCGATAAGCACGAGCGCACCAGCCCAGGCCTGCGCGTGCGCAGTGTCGTAGGGGCTTATGGCGTAACTGAAGATCTGGAGCGGCAGGGCGGCAATCGGCTCATCGAGCGACGTCGACCAGAACTGATTGCCGAGAGCGGTGAACAGGAGCGGCGCGGTTTCGCCGGCAATGCGTGCGATGGCGACGAGGGCGCCCGTCACGATGCCGGGCAGCGCGGTTCTCAATACGATCGTCATCGAAGTGCGCCAGCGAGTATACCCCAGGGCGAGCGCAGCCTCACGCAGCGATACGGGCACGAGGCGGATCATCTCCTCGGTCGTTCGCGTGACCAGCGGAATCATCATCGCGCCGAGCGCAAGTCCGCCCGCCATCGCCGAGAATCCGCCGAAAGGGCGCACCAGAAACTCCCATGCGAAGATGCCGAGGACGATCGATGGGAGTCCGTTCAATACATCGGACAGGAATCGCACGGCTGTCGCGAACGGCGCCCCGCGTCGTTCGGCGAGGTACATCCCCGCGCCGATTCCAATCGGCAGGCCAATCACCGATGCGACACCAACGAGAATGAGTGTACCGACGATTGCGTTCGCCATGCCGCCGCCGTCCTCACCCACAGGCATCGGCATCTCCGTGAAGAAGCCTGGCCGGATGAACGCCGCCCCCTCGCGGAGGAGGTGCAGAAGAATGAGAAGCAGTGGCAGTGTCGCGATTGCGGCCGCTGCGTACGTCATCGAGATCATCATCACGCTCTGTGCCTGCCGCCTTCGCCTGCTCATCTCGCTCCCTTCGTCACTCGCCACACCAGCCACCGGGCTATCGCGTTGACGATCAGTGTCACCACGAACAGAACGGCGCCAACGGCCATCAGCGCCGAGAGGTGCATGTCGCTCGTCGCCTCGCTGAACTCGTTCGCGATCAGCGACGCCATCGTGTAGCCGGGCGCGAACAGCGACGCGGAAATCTCCGGCCGGTTCCCGATCAGCATCGTGACGGCCATCGTTTCCCCGAGGGCACGGCCGAGGCCGAGGATGATGCCGCCGATGATTCCGGAACGTGCGAAAGGCAGCACGGCATCGCGGATCATCTCCCAGCGCGTCGCGCCCAGCGCGAGCGCCGCTTCACGCTGCGAGCGCGGAACGGCGAGCAGAACCTCGCGCGTCACCGCCGAGATGAACGGAAGGATCATTATCGCCAGGATGACGCCCGCGGCGAGCATGCTGTATCCGTAGTTGGGTCCGCTGAACATCGGCGTCTTCGCAAGGCCCAGAGTCTCGCGCAAAAACGGACCAACGGGGTCGCGCATCAGCGGGATGAGCACGAAGATTCCCCACAGCCCGTATACGACGCTGGGAATTGCGGCGAGCAGATCGACAAGGAAGCCCACCGGCTGCCGCAGCCATTTCGGCGCGATCTCGGAAAGGAATATCGATACGCCGAGCGCGAGAGGCGTAGCCAGAACAAGGGCAATCGCTGACGAAACGAGCGTGCCGTAAATAGCAGGTGCGGCCCCGAACTGGCCGGCCGCGACGTCCCATTCGCTGGCGGTGATGAAGCTGAGGCCGGCGAGGGAAAGCGCCGGCCACGCAGCGAGGCCGATGGAGATGGCGATCAGCAGGAGCAGTAATGGAACTGCCGCCGCGAAGGCGGTAGTCAGTACATGATAGATCCGGTCGCCGTGCAGCGACGCCTTCATCGCTGCCGCGACCGGACTCACGCCGAGCGGATCGGTCTCCCGCGTCGGCGCTGCGGCGTCGGTCACTGCGCCGTGCCGACCTTGATCGCGTCCAGGCGAGCCAGGAGCTGCGTTGCCATTGTCGCCGGCAACGGCGCGTAGTCCAACGTACTGGCCTGCTTCTCACCCTCTGTCAGGGCCCAGCGCAGGAAATCCACGAGCTTTTTTGCTTTTGCCGCGTCGGCCTGCTGCTCGTACAGAAGGATCCAGGTGAAGGACGAGATAGGGTATGCCTGTGCGCCTTCGGCGTTGACGATGGAAAGACGATAGTCGGTATTTGCCGGCAGTTTTTCCGCGACGGCGGCGGCGGCAGCCGTCATTCCGTCAGGCGAGGGGAGAACGAAATTGCCCGCCCTGTTGCGGATCGCGGCAAACGGAAGACGATTCTGCTTCGCGTACGCGAGCTCGACGTAGCCCACCGCACCCGGTGTCTGTTTGACCTGTCCGGCGACCCCTTCATTACCCTTGCCACCAAGCCCTACCGGCCACGCGATTTCCTTGCCGCGGCCCGGTCCGGCGGCCCAGCTCCTGCTTGCGTTTGTGAGATAGTCGGTGAAGACGAACGTCGTACCGCTCCCGTCGCTGCGATGCACGACGAGAATATCGCTGGCGGGAAGTGCGACACCCGGGTTGATCGCGGCGATCCGCGGATCGTTCCATTTCGCGATTTTCCCGGCGAAGAGCTCGCCGAGGAGCTCGCCGGTGAGCTTGATGGGTGCGCTGAGGCCGGGGATGTTATAAGTGACCGCGACGGCGCCAAGGACGGTTGGAACGTGTAGTACGCGCCCCTTCGCCTTGGCTATATCCTCATCGTTCATCGGGCTGTCGGACGCGCCGAAATCCACCGTGCCTTCGGAGAGCTGGCGGATGCCACCGCCCGACCCGATGGACTGGTAGTTGATGCGCACCCCCGTCTGGTTCGCATAGTCGGCGAACCATTTCGAGTAGAGCGGATAGGGGAACGTGGCGCCCGCGCCGGTGAGATCGACCGAGCCGGAACGACTAGCTCCGGCTGCGGAATCATTACCGTCTTTCGACTGCTCGGCGCTGCAGGCAAGCGCGGCGAACGCGACCGCTGCGATTATCAGACGTTTCAATTCGACTCCCGGGTGGGCTGCTTGAATCCTGGAATGGGCTGATGGAACCTTGAAAGATCGATGCGAAGCACAGTGAATCGGCCACGAAAGCGTAACGGGTGTGTCACGGATTCCCGCGAGGGCCCAGCAAAAACAATCTCAATACAGGCGGTGTGCCGACGGCGCGCGCGCTCGCAGCCGGGCGGCTGAACCGCTCCGAGGACCGCGCCTCCAGCGGAATGGCCGACTCCGACGTCAGAAGCGAGCCACGAAATGGGCGAAATACGCTTTCACCGGTGTCACGGGAGCGCCTTCTACGGGCGTCGTTTCCTGATAGTCGAGAGCCAGCGACGCGCGCTTCGAGAAATCCCACGTCATGCCCGCGATGATCAGGTTGTAGCGGGCATCCGTGAAGGTGTTCGTGATCACTCGATCGAATCTCCCGATGAGGCCAAAACGGGACTGAGCTGACAACGGACGGACGATCGCATATCCCGATATCAGGCGCCCCGTACTGTCGGTTACGTTTCGCGGCGAGCCGGCGCTGTTTAGTCCGGTTTCGCCTTCGTCCATCCTCGATCCGTACTGCAGAGCGAAGGTTAGCCTCGGATCTCCAGCCGCGGCGTGCAATCCCCACCGGTCGCGCCTCAGCGATGCGCCCACCGGCCCGACCTGCCCGCTGCCTCCACTCACGAACTTGCTCGCAATGGCTCCCTTGTATCCCCACGCGCTCAGCGCCACGGTGCGGAGCGGGCCGTCCTGATCACCAGCCCACGGCGTCAGCGTGAGCCGTGCCGCATAGTCCTTGAACCGATCCAGCTCGCGCGAGGTGTAGCCTGGTCCGTTGGTGATGGTGGCGTAGAGCTCGCCGCGCTTTCGCGGGAGTGTGAGCGATGTCGCAAGGCCCGCGTCGGCGGAGGAGAAAAACCCCGCGCGCTCTGTCGCCGCCTGCGAAATCCATCGCGGCCAGAACGACTCGTCGTGCTCGATCATCACGGTATGCAGCAATCCGAGCCGGGCGAGCGCGCGCCAGGCGCGGCCATTCAGATAGTTGTACTGGAGATACGCATATTTGGCGCGTACGGTCCAGCCGCGATAGTAGGAATCGCTGCCCGGCGTAGTCTGCTGATAGAGATCGGTCGTGATCCTGACACTGGTTCGCTCGCCCGCAGGCATGCGGAAAGTGAGGTATGCCCGCTCGACGTCGAAGCGATTGGATGCCTGCGAAGGTCCCTTCTCGCCGCGGTACTGGAAATGGGCGAAGACTATTCCCGAGAAATCGACCGCGAGCGCGGCGGGCGCGGCCGGAGCGGCGCGTACCTTCGTTGTGTCCTGTGTCGAATCACGGCCTGCGGGGTACCCCGCAGGAACCTGAGCACTGAGAACGGCCGATAAGCCGAGCACGGTTCCGGCCAGAACCAGGGAGATACGCAAGGAATGCTCGTGGTTTGAGGCTGGACAAATATCTCACTCCACGTTTCGCGTATCTACTCAGTCGTGATTGCCTGATTCTCCTCTGCGGTCAGAAATCGTTGGCGTAGGACAGGAACTTGTACCTCCCGTGACGCTCGACGATTGCCCCAAACAGTCTCCGGGTTGCTACCCCCTCGGGCGCCGGTGCTTCGTACGTGACCACGCAGCCGCGCCAGACCCGATTGTCTCCCTCCGTGACCGGTGGTTCCTCGCATTCATATCCGATAAGGCGAGTATCATCGCCGCCCAGTCGCCCGAGGAGACGCCGCATTCCCTTATCACTGCTCTCCGAATTGAGCATCCACGCGATGTCCGGAGCCAGCTCATACGGCTTTCGGGCGTACGCGCTGGACGGATAGTAGAGAAAACCGTACTCGGCTCGCGACACCTTCATGGCGCTGAGCGCGGCGCTGTCGGACCTGCCGATAGCCGCCACGAACCGCCCCACGAGGCGATCGCGCGTCGGCGCAGCGTGATTTAGCGTGTCGATGGCCGGTACGCCGTCGAGGAAGCGGCGAGTCGCTTCCTCGACCGGGAGAATACTGTCAACGGGCCCGGCCGCCGCCGCAGCGCCGGGTCTCGCCGAGCCGCGCATTGCGAATGCCGTGTCGCCGCTGGCATCAGCACACGCCACCGAAATCGCGGCGATTGCGATTGAAGAAAGCCTCAATTTCTCGCGTAATTCGTCCAGCCAGCCCACCACTTCTGCCCGGCAGGATCGGCCGCACCGCGGTAGGTCGTGCCGGTGACGAAGCTGCCTGCCTTGGTTGCGACCGCACCGGTGAACGCGCCCGTGCCTCCGGTTCTTGCAGCCACGCTCGCAGCGAGGCTCCAGTCGAGAGCGGCCGCTGTTGCCGGCGTTGCCGGGAGGGCGGTGAACAGCGACGCAGCTGTGGTGGCTGCGGCAGCAACCTCGATGCTGCTGGTGGATACGTTCACCGTGCCCTGCACCGTGCTTCCCGAAGCAGCCTGGAATGTGGGCCCGTTCTCGGCGAGGTAAAGGTTCTGAACGACCAGCGATCCGTCGGTGACCCGATCGACAGTCGCCTGATCGCGCAGACTGACCGCAGCGCGGGGCCATCTGGCCACCACTCCGTTCAGGTAGTAACCGGCAGTCCCCCGCCGGAGCATCATCCCGATTCCGCCTGACGTCGCGTCCACTACGCCAGTGCCTGTACCCACGAGTGTGAAGTTCGCGAACATGGCGTCAGTGCGGGGGAGGGAATTCTGGCCAGCGAGGCAGTTCGCTCCGTTGCAGCCGTCGTTCTCGATTCCCTGGGGATCGGATGATGGAGAGCCGGCCGCCGCCCGCGCTTCCGGACGAATGGACTGATACGCAATCAGGAACTGATTGCGTCCCGTAAATCCTTCAGATGCATCGAAGTGATCGTCGCCCGATTCGTAGGACACGAGGTACTTTGCGTCAACCGCGCCGCCGAACCACTCGAACGCATCGTCGAGCCCGTAAAGCGACTGAAGGTACGAGAGCTGCGTGCCGCTGCCGACGGCGGCGAAGGTGAAGCTGTTGAGCTCCTGATCCGCGGCCGTGGCATACCCGGCGAACTCCACACGCACATAGCTAAGCGTGCCGCTGTTGTCCGCGTTGTTGGTTCCGCCACCGTAGTTCACCTGGGGATTGGTCTGCGCGTTGGTTCCGGTGCCCTCGAGGATCGTCGGATCGGCCCTGTTGATGATTCCGCGACCGACGATGACCAATCCGCCCCAGTCGCCGGCCTGACGCCCAGAGGAACGCTCCGATGTGAAGACGATCGGCCTGTCAGCCGTTCCGACCGCGTTGATCTTTGCCCCTCGGAGAACGAAGAGCGAGGAGCCGGGGACGTCGAAGTCTCCCATGATCTTCGTTCCAGGCTCGATCGTGAGCGTGGCTCCATCGGCGACTTTGATGAAACCGGAAATTGTGTATGTGGTCTCGGCGCGGAAAAGCCGGTTGGCAGTGATGTCTGACGTAATTGTCGCGGTGCCGGGCGGGATGGTGAGGTCAGGACCGAGTGGATCAGTCTCCGAACACGCCGCTATGCCGCACGCCGCAATGAGCGCAAGGGTCAGCCGGTTGTTGCGAGGGATGGTGAGCATAGTTGTCTTTTAGTGGATTCAATGAGAAAAAACACGCGCCTCAAAGCAACGAGGCGCGTGTCTCATAGCTGCACGTTCGGCGTCACGACCGCGTCACGATGTGACTCGCGCTGACTTACGGCAGCCAGCTCAGGCCGAGCGTATAGACGCGTCCGGCCGTGTACGACTCGCGTGTCACCACGCCCTGGGTCTGGCGATACGGCTGGTCGAGAAGGTTACGCGCGTCGAACTTCGCCGCGACCCGCGCGACGAGAGGAATTCTGGCGGAGAAGTCCAGCACGCTTCTCGACTCCTCGTACGTCACCGGAAGGGGCCGCTGGCTCGCGCTCACGATTCGCCGTCCAACCCGGTTGAACAGCAGCGTTGCGCTGAGTGGGCGGGAAGCCGACGCGTAGCTGAGGCCGGCGTTGACCACCGAGGGTGCCTGTCCGACCATCGCGCGATCCTCCTGCGCGACTCTCGGGTCGTTGCCGAGGCGCACCTCGCTACGCATGAAAGTGAGGTTCGAGAACACCGTGAACGGCGCGAACGCTTGACCCAACCGGTCGAGACCGGCCCGGGCTTCGAGCTCGATGCCAAGATTGTCTGCTCCGTCGGCGTTCACGAACGTCACGATTCGCGTGCCCGACGTCGCGAGGAATACCCGCTCGATCGGATCCTTGAACCGCTTCGCGAACAGCCCGACGCTCAGCACCTCGCCGCCTCGTGGATACCATTCCCACCGGGCATCGAGGTTCTGAATGAGGGTGCGGCGCAGCGACGGATTGCCGAGAACATTCTCTCCGCCGATAACATCGCGATACTGGACCTCGGCGAGCTCACGGTATTCCGGGCGCGCCAGCGTCTGTGTTGCCGAGAGCCGGAAGTTCTGCGTCTCGTTCATCCGGAAGTTGAGGAGCAGCGACGGAAGCAGGTCACTGTAAACCGGATTCGTGCGAACGCGCTTGCCGACCGTGGGTTCCGCAGACACGATCGTACTCGACCGCTCGAAGCGTGCGCCGCTCACCAGCTGGAAGCGATCGCCGAGCGCCCAATCCATCATCGCATAACCGGCGCCTACCTCCTCATTCGCGCCGTACGATCCACCCTGTGACAGCGGAACGAGTCTGAACACCGCGTCGGACGCTTCGGCATATCGCCCGTCAAATATCTCCTCCGGCGAAAGGCGCCGTTCATCGAGCCCGAGGGTACGGGCCTGAATGCTGTAGGAGCGATTGCTCGCAAGCCGGTCGGTGAATCGGAACAGCCCGCCGAACTTGAGCTGGTGCTGCCGCTCGGGTGATCCGAACTGAATCGAGTAATCACCGGTGGTGTTGTAGCTCTTCTCGTTCAGATCACCGAAGGTGCGGACAGCTGCCTCGCTGGCGTCGAGCCAGTAGGGGGTCGCCCCGGGGCCCGGAATCACCCGCACAAATTCGGATCGGTCCGGCTCCGAACGGTTCACGGATGACGCCGAGAAGGAGACACTCGCCTTCTGCCTGGCACCGAGCTGACGCTCGGCGACGACCTGCGTTGATCCAACGGTACGCTCGACGAAACGAAGGCGGTCGACGATGAGCTCAGCGCCGAGGTTTTCGCTGAATCCCGTCTCTCGCCGGGCTTCGTTGTCGGCACTTCGGTTGTACGTATTGTTGAGGCTTAACCTGGTGTTGCTTCCGAACATAAGGCTGCCGTTCATGATGCCGCCCCACAGCACGCTCGAGCGCCCGGTGCTCCCCTCGAAGCGGTCGATCTCGGTCGTCCCGTTCGTGGGTTCCGCGTAAGCGCGAACTTCGTTCTCGCGGACTTCCTGACCGTATGAATAGCTGAGCGCGGTGATGTATCCCGCCTGTGCCCCCCCAAGCATACCATTTCCGCCCGCAGTGAAGCCGAGCGAGGTGTTCGGCGAGCCGTTGCGCGAGAGAGGACTCCACGCGTTCCTGAACGAGCCGACGATGGTGTTCACATCGCTCTGCGACGGCTCGCGATCGAGACGGCCGGCCGCGGCCAGTGATGCCGGAAGCTTTCGCTGGCTGCCTGCAAAACCGAGCCAGTCGCGGCCTAGCGTCGGGGCGCCTACGAGCACGCGGTTGGTCGCGGCATCGTTGTAGCCAACGGACGACGAGAACTGAATCTCCCTGCGCGCGGGAAACTCACGCGTACGGATGTCCACCTGGGCCCCGCTGAAATCACCCGGTTGATCAGCGGTAAAGTTCTTGGAGGTGGTAACCGTCTGGATCAGCGAGGACGGAAAGAGATCGAGCGGAACAACCTTCTTCTCCGGCTCCGGGCTCGGTATGCGGGCACCGTTCAGTGACGTGGTCGTGTAGCGCTCGCCGAGGCCCCGGACGAATACGTACTTGCCATCCTGCACAGTGACGCCGCTCACTCGCTGAACCGCCTGAGCTGCGTCGCTGTCGGGGCTTCGCGATATCTGCTCGCGGGTTACCGCGCTTACCACACCGACCGCGGTGCGCTGCTTGTCGAGCGCTTCGTTCACGGTGCCCCGCTCGCTCGACGCCGTCACGACCTGGGTCGTGAGCGAGACGGTGACCGGCTCGAGCGCGACGTTCTGCTCGATCGTCTGGCCGGAAGTGAGGAATATGCCGGTAACCGTCTTGGCGGCGAAGCCGAGGCGGCGAAGGTGAATCGTGACGGTGCCGGCGGTGACACTGCCGAGGCTGAAGCGGCCGTCGAGTCCGGATGAGGATCCGGTGGTCGTGCCGACAACCTGAATGCCTACATCCGCCAGCCCTTCACCGGTGCGTGCATCCACCACGCGTCCAACTATGCGAGCGGGTGCTGTTGCAGCGCCCTGGGCTCGAGCTGACATGAAAATAGGAGCCGAAAAAAACGCCGCCAATGCGGCTATGACAAGTCGAGGACGCGCGATGCAACGCATGTCTCTCCTGATTGAGGTCGAGAGTTGATGTCGCCGCGGTCGCGCGCCGACAACGGATTCTCATCCGGACTTGTCTCGGAAGCCCTCAGACTACTGCAACGAGTTTGTCACGATTCGGCGAACAGGCTTCGATTCGGATCGGGCTCCGGGTCGGGGAAGAAGGCCGAGATCGTCGTGCCCTTGCCGAGCTGACTCTCTGCGGTAACGCCGCCCCCGTGGGTCTCCACGAGATGCTTGACGATCGCGAGGCCGAGGCCCGTTCCGCCGCTGTCTCGGCCGCGCCCCATGTCCACGCGGTAGAATCGTTCAAAGATTCGCGGCAGGTGCTGAGGCGCGATCCCCGGACCGGTATCGCAGACTCCCACTGACACACCCTTCCCGTTGCGCTTCGCGAAAATCGTGACGCTCCCGAGAGTCGTGTGTCTCACCGCGTTTTCGACGAGGTTCGACAGAATCTGGCGCATCGCGGTGCGGTCGGCGACGAGAGTCCCCGCTTCGGCTTCCACTTCCGTCCGCAGCTCGAGTCCCTTCTCCACCGCCTGCGCATCGACGGTGGAGAACGCGTCCCTCGCCAGGGCGGCGATATCGAGGTCGGTTGCTTCAGGCAACCATCTCCCGGTGTCGAGACGTGACAAATCCAGGAGGTCGTCAACGATTCTCTGCATGCGCTCGGTGTGCGTTCGGATCGTCGCCGCGAAGTGTCGCCGGGTATCGGGTGGGGGATCGTCGTGGGCAAGCGTTTCGGCGAACCCGCCAATCACAGTGAGCGGTGTTCGAAGCTCGTGTGAGACGTTGGCGACGAAGTCGCGCCGCACGGTCTCCAGCTTGCGAATGCGGGTGAGGTCGAAGAGCGCGAGCACTGCGCCCCCGCCCAGGAGGGGTCGCGCCGTGAGAGAGACCGTACGGTCGCCGAGCGCGAGCTCGGCCGGCTCCGTTATTATCCCGGAGAGGGCCGCGCCGATCGCATGGTGCAGCTCGCGAACTCGAGGCAGCCGATCGGTGGAGAACGGAACTACCTCCGTCACCTTCAGGAGCTCTCGTCCGGCGCGGTTGATCCGCACCACCTGCCGCGGCGCATCAACAGCGATGACGCCTTCATTCAGCGATTCAATGAGGGCGGTGAGAAGTGCATCCTCCGCCTGAAGCGCCCCGATCCGTGTTCCGAGCTGCTCGGCCAGTCGGTGTACCGCTGTCGAGAGATCGCGAACCTCGCCGACCGCCGAGAGCGACGGGCGAGTCGACAGGTCTCCGCGCGCTAGATCGCGTGTGACGGCGGTGAGCTCGCGCATCGGCCCAGTGACGGAGCGGGCGATGACCCAGGCCAGCGCGAGGCCGATGAGGGCGCCCAAAATCGCCGGCATGGCCAGCGCCGACCACGCAACGTCAAGCCGGACGCGGACAATAACCACCAGAGCCGCAACGACGAGGAGCGATTGCAGCTGCAGTCGCTCGGTGAGATTCATGTCCCCTTCGCTGCGCCGGACCTGAGGCGGTAGCCGAACCCGCGGACTGTTTCGATTGTGTCGCCGGCGCGGCCCAATTTCGTTCGCAGCCGCTGCACGTGCATGTCGACGGTGCGGGTCTGGATGTCAGGGGCCGCTTCCCACACTGCCTGGAGAAGGTGCGACCTCGCCTGCACCCGTCCCCTTCTCTCGGCGAGCAGGATCAGCAGCTTGTACTCCGTGGGCGTCAGGTCGACCTCGTCGCCGCTCACCGCAACCGAATGCGCCGAGCGGTTGATGGAAATGTCTCCGATCGCGAGAATGTCGTCCTTGTCCGGAACTGCCCCGGTGCGCCGCAGTATGGCCTTCACGCGCAGAACGAGCTCTGCGGGGCTGAACGGCTTCGTGAGATAATCGTCGGCGCCGAGAGACAGGCCGCGGATGCGGTCGGATTCCTCGCGTCGCGCCGTCAGCATGAGCACCGGAACGCGCCGGGTTGGCTCATCACGGCGGAGAGCCTGGATCACATCGAGGCCGCTCATTCCCGGCAGCATCAGGTCGAGCACCACTAGCGCCGGGTGTTCGCGCTTCACCTGGTCGATTGCTTCGGCGCCTGTCGCGGCAGTCACTACGCGGTAACCGGCTTTAGCGAGGTGATACGCGACGAGAGCGACGATGTCAGGCTCGTCGTCAACGACGAGTACACGCTCACCGGGGACGGGGGGCTCCATGCGGATAAACTTCGCGGCAGCGCCGTGTAACAGTCAACGCCGCCATTGTCACGAACTCGTGACGGGGGAAGAGGTTTTCAGTACCCGCGGCTGTGAACTACGGAAACGAGAACTGCCAAGCCGCCGGCCGTCGGCTCGGTGGTGCGCTGCCGGCTGCGGGCTGACCCGGAACTGCAGCTGAAGCAGCACCGCCGAAATTCGGTACTGAGACTGAGTCCGAAGTAGCAGCGTCATTCTGGTCGGGCCGGACGCCGGGAGGGCCGCATTCGCCGGCAGCAGGTAACGCGGTGATTTCCTAGCTTTGACGTCTGTCGAGTCTCGAATACTCGCAGTGGTCCGTTGCGCCGCATAGCTTACCCGATCGAAGTACAACCCTGGCTGGACTGGCGTGTCCGAGGAGTTCAGTGAAGTTTTCGACCGGTCCGATCCTGCTTCTGGCGCTCGCCGCGGCGTGCGCTCCTCGTCCCGGGTCAGTGACCCCCTCGAGATCGCCGGGAACCGGCAGCGGCGGGTTCGATCTCATCGTTCTCAGCACCACCGACGTGCACGGTCGGATCCGCGGCTGGGATTACTACTCGGATTCCGCCGAGTCGGTGCGTGGGCTGGCGAGAGCCGCGACGGTGGTGGATTCGATACGCGCGGCCAATCCTGAGCGGGTGCTGCTGGTGGATGCCGGCGATCTCCTTCAAGGGAATCCGTTCGCGTACGTCGCCAGAAGGCAGTTCGGAGACTCGGCGAATCCGATTGTCGCCGCCATGAACGCGATGCGGTACGATGCAGCCGCGATAGGAAATCATGAGTACAACTACGGCGTACCCTACCTCGAGCGTGCCGTCAGGCAGGCGCGCTTTCCGTTCCTTTCGGCGAATACCTATCGTCCCGACGGCAAGCTCGCCTTCCGTGCCTGGACGATTGTCGAACGGCAGGGAGTGAAGATCGGCATCGTGGGAGCGACGACACCGGGGGTCATGGTGTGGGACGCGGAGAACGTGCGCGGCCGCATCCGCCTCGGGGAAATCGTCTCAGCCGTTCGCAAGGCGGTTGGCGAAGTGCGCGATGCGGGCGCGAAGATTGTCATCGTCACCATGCACTCGGGCCTGGACGAGCCCGCGAGCTACGACAGCGCGGCGACAGGCCTTCCGAGCGAGAATGTCGCGGGGCGCGTCGCGCGCGAAATACCGGGAATCCATCTCATAGTGTACGGCCACACTCACCGCGAGCAGAAGAATCTGCACATCGGGTCGACGTTGCTGATGCAGCCAAAGAACTGGGCGACGAGTGTTGGGGTGTCGCGGCTGAGCATCGCCCGTGCGGGGTCGGGATGGCGGGTAGCGGCATCGAGTGGCGAGACAATTCAGGCAGCCGGTCACGCAGAATTTCCCGCGGTGGTCGCGGTCGCAGAGGCGGCGCATCGCGCAACGGTAGCGTACGCCAATACCGTGATCGGGTTCACGCGCACAGCTTGGCGTGGTGATTCGGCTCGGCTTCGCGACACGCCGCTGATAGATCTGATTCTCGAGGTCGAGCGGAAGGTGACCGGTGCCGACCTGGCATCGACGGCCGCTTTCACGCTCGATGCCGCGCTCGACACGGGCGCCATCACCGTCGCCGAAATGGCGCGGCTCTATCCGTACGACAACACGTTGCGGGCGGTCAGGATCAGCGGCAGGCAGCTCCGGGATTATCTGGAGTTCAGCAGCCGCTATTACGCGGGTGTCGCGGCTGGACCAGCGGCGTCGCCTACCACAGATCCGGGCATCCCGGGATACAACTACGACATCATCGCCGGCGCCGATTATGCCCTTGACCTCACGAAACCGGTGGGTTCGCGGGTGACCTCGCTCAGCGTCAAAGGGAAGCGCGTGGCCCCGGCCGACAGCTTCACCCTCGCGCTCAACAACTACCGGCAGTCGGGCGGCGGCGGCTTCGCGATGATACAAGGCGCGCCCGTCGTTTACGACAAGCAGGAGGAGATCAGGGATTTGTTGATCGCGGAAGTGACGCGGCGGCAGGAGCTGAAGCAAGCCGACTACTTCACTCAGAACTGGTCGCTCGTGTATCCCGGCGCTCCGGCGGTGGCTGGCGCTGCGAGAGAGACGCTCGCTCAGGGGCCGCGGTTGCGTATCATCTCGACGAACGATTTTCACGGTGCGCTGGAGCCGCGTCCTGACGCCGGGGGCGTACAGCGCGGCGGAGCGGCCTACGTGGCCGCGATGATCGATCGGGCGCGCGAGGAATGCGCGCCTGCGTGCGAAACTCTGCTCCTGGACGGCGGCGACATGTTCCAGGGCACGCCGGCGTCGAACCTCGCGTTCGGGCGCCCGGTGGTGGAGTACTACAATAGAATGGGCTACGCCGCGGCCGCTCTGGGTAACCACGAGTTCGATTGGGGGGTGGACACTCTACGTGCCCGGATGCGGGAAGCGAAGCACGCAATACTTGGCGCGAACGTCCGCTTCACCGACGGCCGCGACGTCCCATGGATCCGCGACGACACGCTGGTGACGCGGGGCTCTACGAGAATCGGGATCATCGGCATCTCGACTCAAGAAACCCCGACGAACACCCTTCCCGCGAACGTGCGTGGACTCCGCTTCGATGAGCCAGCGCCGGTCGTCGACGCGCGGGCGAGAGCGCTCCGGGCGAGAGGCGCAGACGTCATCGTGGTGGTCGCTCACGACGGGGCGTTTTGCAGCGCCAGCGGCACGGAGGCGTGCGCTGGTGAGATTATCGATCTGGCGAACGCGCTCACGGAAAAGGTAGACGCGATCGTCAGCGGTCACACCCACAGCGTCATCGATTTTTCGGTGAAAGGGATTCCAATCGTGCAGGCGCGATCGAGCGGGCAGGCGATCGCAGTCCTGGACATTCCCCTGAGCGACGGCAAGCCCTCAGGCGAGGGATCGGGAGAAGTAAGGCAGGTCGTCGTGAGTGGGACGCGGCCGTCCGCCTCAGTGGATTCGCTGGTGAAGCGCGCGACGGGGAGGGTAGGCTCCGTCGTGAACCGCCGCGTCGCCCGCCTGGGTGCCCCGCTCGCCCGAACGGGAAACCAGTACGCGCTTGGCAATCTCATCGCTGATGCGCAGCGGTGGGCGGGCAAGGGCGACATTGCAATCATGAACAATGGCGGCATTCGAGCCGGGCTCCGCGCGGGCCCGGTGACCTATGGCTCGTTGTTCGAGGTTCAGCCGTTCGCAAACACTCTTTACCGCGCTCGAATGAGTGGTGCGCAGGTGAAGGAGTATCTCGAGCGTGTGGTGGCGCGCGACGAGCTGCGCGAGCACGTGAGCGGAGTGACGATCGAATACAACCCCGAGCTACCCAAGGGGCAGCGAATTGTCTCGCTGCGGCTGCCCGCCGGCCGCACGCTGTCGGATGCGGCGATGTACAACGTCATCGTGAACAACTTCATGGCCACCGGGGGAGTCAACATGCGACCACCGGCCGGGGCGCGATTGATACCGCTCGGCATCGTCGATCTGGATGCGCTCGTGGATTATATGCGGACGCTACGTTCGCCAGTGACGGCGCCGTCGGAAGCGCGAATCGTGATCACCCAGTGACCGGCCCCACGATTCGTGTGTACGTGGATTCACGTCCGGTGGATGTAGCGCGCGATGCCACCGTGCTAGACGCCGTCGCGTCAGCCGATTCG
>JACCRF010000075.1 GCA_013813715.1 Gemmatimonadaceae bacterium
AGAATCGAAGGCATCGCGGAAAGCGCTGCCGCACGGGCAGTCACCGACACCGCATTGTCGGTGATCTCGCAGATTCCCCCTGCATTCGGCGTGAAGGGCCCCGTGTCAGGAGTCCAGACACCGCAAATCACTTCGGCCCCGTCAATTGTGATGGTCTGCTTCTGTACCTTGTTCTGCTCTCCGTACTTGATGGCTGTATCGTCCACCATCGTCAGGTCGCCATAAAGCTGGCTGAGCCCGGCAAGCGCGGCGGCGTCGGCCGCTGTCTGGAGCTCGTTCTTTTGAGTGTACATGCGGCTCATGTCCACCACGACGGCGAGGAAGCTGAGCATCCCGACCATCACGAGTCCGACCAAGGCGAGCATCGCTCCTCGCCTGTCTTTCATTCGCCTTGCGGCCACCGCGTCTCCTTGTCGAGCCATGTTAAGGGCTCGTAACGATACGCGGCCCCTACGCACGCACAAATGCGGACGTTGCCCCGCGCTAGTGTTTTGAAGATGTCCACGTCCTTGTTGACGCGCAAGGTAACAACGAAGTTACAGTCTAAATTTCATGGCCAGGGAGCCGATGGTTCATCGGCTGGATGGATTCACCGAGCTGGGTTCGAACGCTCGACCGGACGACCTTCGTGAGCCCAATCAGCGTAGCCACCGGTGAGGTTCGCGACGCCGTCGCGACCGCTCCGCTCGAGAAGGCTGGCCGCTATCGCCGACCGGCCCCCACCCTGGCAGTGCACGATGATCTTGCCCGGAGGCAGATCCGCCATCCTGGCCTCCAGCTCGCCCAGCGGGATATTTACCGCATCAGGCAGATGTCCTTCCTCGAATTCACTGCGTGCCCTCACATCGAGAATCGTTGCGTGATCGCGTCGAGCGGCGAGCTCGGCGGGGCATACCTGCATTGTCGAGTTCATGTCAATACCTTCGAGCTCGAGCTCTCCGAGGCGGCTCGCTTCGAATATTCCGCGGACGCGGTCAAGACCGATAAGAGAAAGCTCACCGACGGCTGCTGATGTCTCATGTTTCGAGCCGCCAGCAATGAGGTATATGTCGCGGTCGTAGGGGAGCAGCGATCCTGCCCAGGTCAAGAAGGATTTGTTGCGCGGAACGTTGATCGTCCCCCGCGCGTGCGTCGCGGCGAAGTCTGAAGCTGGCCGGATATCGACCACGGTGTCGCCGCCGCGGATCCGCGCCGCTATTTCAGCGGGCGCCATAGTGTCCGGCGTCGCCGGTAACGCCGCGACCGGACCATCCCGGTTCATCCGCTTCATGGCCGCGAAATACGCCGGCGGCTCGGGCTGTCCGCTCAGCACCTGTCGAACGAACTCATCTTCATCCGGCTCGAGCAGTGCCCAGTTGAAGCGCTTCTCATAGCCGAGCGTCGATTGAGGCATCGCTCCGAGTGCTTTGCCGCACGCGGAGCCCGCTCCGTGACCGGGCCAGAGCTGCATGTAATCCGGGTATTGACTGAACGACCGAACTGAGCGGAACAGCTGTCGAGCCGCGTCCTCCATGGTTCCAGCGAGACCGGCTGCGCGCTCGAGTAAATCGGGACGGCCAACGTCACCGACGAAGATGAAGTCACCGGTGAGCGCTCCGATCGGCGAGTTGGCGCCGGGTGTGTCGGTCACGATGAAAGTCATGTGCTCCGGCGTATGTCCAGGCGTGTGCACGGCCTCGATGGTCACGTCGCCGACCATTATGCGCGATCCATCGGTCAGGAGCTCGGCTCTGGCATCCGTCCCGTAAGCATATCTCCAGTTGGGACCGCCGGCATCGGAGAGGCAGAGCTGTGCTCCGGTATGCTTCGCAAGATCGCGCGCGCCCGAGACGAAGTCGGCGTGGATGTGCGTCTCGGTGACGTGCGTGATGCGAAGATGCTCCTGTCGAGCTGCTGCGCTGTACTGTTCCAGATTCCGGTTCGGATCCACGACAATCGCCACTCGTGCGCGTTGGCAAGCGAGCAGATAGCTGGCCTGGGCGAGTTTCTCGTCGAAAAAACGTTGCAGAAGCATTGTGAATCTCGATAGGTTGGCGGATGATCCTTACTTAATCATGTGACGGTGATTTCGACAAGAACGAAACGGATGCGTTCAGCAGAGCGCGCCTGTTCCGTCCCGGGTACGGCTGGGGGAGCGCGCGCGAATCATGAACGAGAGATGAGGCAAAAAAAGGAGCGCGTCGGCCGACGCGCTCCTATCATGCGCAGACCTGCGCCTTCAGAACGCGATGACCTGTTGGGAGGTGCTGGTGAGGACCTTCGACGGAATGAGCGGGACGATTGGCAGGTAGGTGTATGTTACCTGGACCTGGGCGACGGATCCGGGATTCTTGTTCGGCGTCCAGCTTGGCTTGACCACTATGGGGCTGAGCGGAGTCCGCCCTTTCACATAGTTGGCAACCATGGCCGAATCGGCAACCGAGCCGCTCTCACTGCCGCGAACTATCGCGTATCGAACACCCTCCCGTGCAGCCGCCGTCAAAGTCGTCTTCGCGAAGACGGCGCGGCCGAATTCTATGACGCCGAAGACGAGCGGAAAAAAAACAAGGCCGGCGACAAACGCAAACTCAACGAGGCCCGCGCCGCTGTCGTCGCGTTGCCCGCGCCGGAGTGCCTGAAACAGCCTCCGCGTCGAAAAAAACCCGTGGCTCATTCGACGAGTGAAAGTCGCTTCGGGGCCGAATTCCCGGATGTGTCGAGGTTGACCCAGAATTTGCCACCCCCGTTCTGGCCCGTAATGTTCTTGGCTATGAGCAGACCCGTTATGGTGAGCTTTCCGTTGCTGTTTCCCAGATCGAAAGTCTGGTTTGGCATGTAGATGATGCCCAGAATATCAGGGTCGCCGCCCGTGCCGCAAAATGAGTTGATCGAGTTCGGACCAGTCGATGGGCCGGCAGGGTCCACAAAAATGACGATGCCTTTGTAGGGACCGCTGTCGGGTGCGGTAAGCAGGTGCCGACAGGAATTTCCGAACGTAATCGGTCGGAACGCCGTGATGTCGTTTCCCGGCCCGTTGGCGTTGATGATTGTGACGTTGTAGCCAACGATCTCTCCGCCGGTCAACCCTCCCCCGCGAAGGACGTATGTCCCCGGGTTCAGAGTCGCGGTAATGTTGTTTTTGATCGTGATCCCGCCGCAGTACTCGCCGGGGTTCAGAGTTACATCCGAGGCGACTACGACATTCGTATAGTCGCAGCCCGTTTCCGCGGGAATCTGCAAGGAGGCGAAGGGATCGGGAACGGGTGCGATGCCGGTAAAAGTAGAGCCGGAAGGACCCCCATCAATGCTGCCGACCGCCGCGACAAGCGGGGCTTCGATGCCCTTCTTCACGTCGATCGCAGGGTTACCCGAGGAGTTGGAAACGACTCCGCAATTGGTGGTGACATCCCCCGGGATGTCTATGCCCGCTCCGGTGGTAGCGAGCGAAAAGACGCAGTACGTGCTTAGGCTTCCAAGCCCGGCGACCGCTCGCGCACTGACGTCCAGGCTGTCTTTGTTGAACATCGTTCCGAAGATCGTCGGGATGTTTTTCGCGAGCACCACCTCTACGTAGTGCCTGTCGCCGGCATGCGGGCCGGTTGCGGGCGGGTAAAAGACAGTGACGTCCCCCGCGGCAAACCCGTTCTTCGTGACCGAATTGATCGCTCCGGCCACTACGGTTGCGCTGTCCATTCCCCGATAGATCTGCGTGCCGCCGCCAATGGCTCCGGCGTCAGCGGCCGTCTGCTCGATTCGTCGCTGCCGGTTTCCCGCGCCGACGTCCAGCGTAAGAACCAGCATGCCCATCAGGCTGACCATCGCCACCGCCGTAAATACGAGCATCGCTCCGCGACGGTTTCGCATCCTGGAGCGCAACCCGAGGTTCCTTCTGATCATGATAGAATCCTCCTGGGACGCTTGAACAACATATTATCGATCACTCCTTTCTGTCCATACCTGTTACCGCGACGCACGAATATGTGACCCACTACTGACTTCGGAATGTAGCTTTACGCGCGATAGAGACGGTGTTGGGCAACCCCGGATATGGGAGCAACAGGGTGAGGTTTTTGCTTGCCGTAACTTCGATGAAGACGTCAGGCGCCGCACCTCCCGCGCATGCTGTGCACGATGGCCAGCTGGCCCCGGCACATTCACAGTATCGTGTGGCAGTCAGATTCAACGGCGCGGCGTCCTGGCCATCCTGCTTCCCGAAGTTCTCCATTCCCGCAAAGTCAAGCTGGAACTCAGGGGACTGAGCCCCCCACTCTGCGCCGGCCCGCGCCGCATTGGCCACGGTGACCGACGTGTAAAACGCGCGACCGTAGTCCACTACCCCTACGACGAGCAGGACGAGAACAGGGAGGATGACGGCGAGCTCGACCATGGCTCCACCGCGATCGGAGCGTCGTAATCCCTTCAGGAGCCGAGTCATATTTCGAGCTACGTTCATTTTTGCCTCCGGTGGTTCGGACGCACGCCTGCCCGAGCTACTCCGTGTGCCTGGTCAAAAACCTGCTCCGAGAATCTGGATCACTGCCGGCCCGAGGATGACAATGAAGAGAGCAGGGAAAATGAAGATCGCCATCGGGACGATCATCTTGAGAGGCGCGGTTGCCGCGCGCTTCTCAGCCGCATGTCTGCGCTTTCTGCGCAGCGTTTCGGCGGAAACACGAAGAACGCGGCTGCTGCTCGATCCCCACTTCTCGCTCTGCACCAGACTCGCGACCAGCACCCGCACGTCTTCCACGCCAGTTCTGTCCCAAAGGCCTCGCAGAGCCTCCTCTCGAGTCATGCCAGCGTTCATCTTGCGGCTGACTACGAGGAGCTCGGCCGCGAGGTCAGGGTGAACGAACGTCAAATCCTTCGCGACCCGCAAGATAGCGGCATCGAGGCTGATACCGGCCTCAACGCAAACCACAAGGAGGTCGAGGGCGTCGGGGAGCGCTTTCCGGATCCGGTCCTGCCGCGCAGAGACCCGCCGCAGGAGGAAAAACGGCGGGCCCATCAGGCCCACGAATGCCGCGCCCCCGACGACGACGATCATCTGGAAGAACGTAGTCCTCGGTATCAGCAGGAAGGCCAGCAGCGGCAACGCGACCAGCACGACGACCCTGGCCAGCGAATACGCCAGCGGTGCTGTCGGCGTGTCGTACCCGGCCTGCACCAGCCGGTGCTGGATCGTACGGTTTTCCGCCCAAATCGATGGTGCCTTCCTCAGCATCCGCGCCTTGAGAGTATCGCCGGCATCCGCCGAGCCCCCCCGGCGAATGGCACGCCGGACTTCCGCGGTCCCCGAGGTTCCGAGCGCCCGGTCCACGACTTCGCGCCGTGACTTTTCCTGCAGCTGCACCCATACTGCGACGGCCGCTCCAGCCACGCCAACGACGATGAGAACGATCAGGAGGATCGGCATCGACTCAGATGTCCACGTCGGCGATCTTCATCATGATCATGTACCCCACCACCACAGATATCGCCGCGACGGCCAGCACGATCCGGCCGGCGCTCCCGGGAGCGACCATCTCGTCGAAGAATCCCGGGTTGAGCATGGACACAGCCGCGAAGACCAGAACCGGCAGAACGGCAAGGAACCGTGCCGAGAGCTTTGGCTCGGCGATGAGGGTCTGGATATGACTCTTCATCGCGATGCGCTCCCTGATGAGATCGGCGAGATTCGATAGCACTTCGCTCAGGTTCCCACCCGTCTCGCGCTGGATCAGCACTGCCGTGACGAACATCTTGAGATCCAGGCTGTCGAGCCGGCTCTGCATGGCGAGCAGCGCGGTGCGGACGTCGATTCCAAGGCGTTGCTCGTCGTAGAAGCGGGCGAACTCGAGGCCGATGGGATCGATCATCTCCTCGCCAATGAACTGGGTCGCGGCCTGGAAGGAGTAGCCGGCCTTCATTGCCCCCACCAGCATGTCGAGTGCGTCGGGGAGCTGCTGCTCGAACGCGCGGAGCCGCCGTCCCTGACGCCAGCGGAGCCAGATGATCGGGGCCGCCCATCCGAGCAGGGTGAAGAGAACACCGGAGAGAACGCTATTGGCCCGCAAGCCGAACATTGTGCCCGCCATCCCGCAGAGGACAATGATCAACAAAAAAGTGCCGGCGCGAACTTCCGTCCCGGCGCGGAGCAGGTGAACGCGAATAATGTCTACCCACGCCCGGCCGGTCAGCAGCCGGTTGAGGAACGCGAGATCGCTGACCCGCTCGTCCTTGAGCAGTGTCCACGTCCTCTCGGTTCCTTCGGCTGCGCCCAGGCGCGTGCGAGCGACGTCGGCGGCTTCCAGCGACCGCCGGTTGACGAACACGAATCCTCCCACGAGTATCGCAAGAGTCGCGAGGAAGACGGCCGTCAGGACTAGAATCACCGCAGGACACCCTCGGCGAAGAGATCGTTCGACACTTCGATTCCAGCGACGCGCAAACGCTCCATGAACGTCGGCCTGACACCAGTCGCCTCGAACTCGCCGATGACTTCCCCGGCCGGCGAAACTCCCTTTCTGCGGTAGCGGAAGATCTCCTGCGTCGCCGTGACCGGGCCTTCCATTCCCGTGACTTCCACCATGCTCGTGATTCGCCGTGTTCCGTCCGACAGACGGGTGATCTGGATGATGAGGTCGAGCGCGGAAGAAATCTGCTCTCTCATCGCCTTGTCGGGCAGATTGGCGCCGGCCATCAGGATCATCGTCTCGAGGCGGGCGAGGGCATCGCGCGGGCTGTTGGCGTGGATCGTCGTAAGCGAGCCCTCGTGGCCGGTGTTCATCGCCTGGAGCATGTCGAGCGCTTCGCCAGACCGCACCTCACCGACGATGATGCGGTCGGGGCGCATGCGCAGCGCGTTCTTGACGAGGTCACGCGCCTTCACCTCACCCTCGCCCTCGGCGTTCGGCGGGCGCGTCTCGAGCCGCACGACGTGCTCCTGCTGAAGCCGCAGCTCGGCCGCGTCTTCGATGGTGATGATGCGCTGGTCGGGCGGAACGAATGATGCCATCGCGTTGAGCAAGGTCGTTTTTCCCGCTCCGGTGCCGCCCGAGACGAGAATGTTCAGGCGTGCCGCGACGCAACCGGCGACGAGACTCGCCATCTCCGTGTTGAGTGTGCCGTTGTCGATCAGCTTCTGGATGGAAAGGTCGATGCCGAACCGGCGGATGGACAGAACGGGGCCGTCGAGCGCGAGGGGAGGAATGATCGCATTCACGCGCGAGCCGTCTGGAAGGCGGGCGTCAACCATCGGTGAGGACTCGTCCACGCGGCGGCCGACCCGGCTGACGATGCGGTCGATAACGGCCAGGAGGTGCGCGTCGTTGCGAAAGGAAGCCGCCACGCGGGTGAGGCGACCCCCGCGCTCGATGTAGATCTCCTTCGAGCCGTTCACGAGAATGTCGCTGATGCTGAGGTCGCGGAACAGCGGCTCGATCGGGCCGAGTCCGGTGATCTCGTACAGCACCTGCTCGATGATATCCTCGCGGTCGGCGACTGTGAGCGGGGTGGACTCCTCTCGCAGAAGCTCGATGACGACGGCGCGAATCTCGGAGTTGAGCAGGCGCTCGTCGGGGATCTGCTCGAGAGCCTCGAGGTCGAGCCGTTCGATGAGCTTCCGATGCAGGTCCATCTTGACCTGTTCGATCGGACTAATTGGCACTACCTCCGCTCGGCGGCCGTACATCCCCGAGGTCGCGGCCACACTCGGCGCGCGGGGCGTAGCCGGCGGCCTCGCCTCGCCTGCCAGCTCGGCGGGCGCCGTCGCCGGCGCCGCCGCTCCATTCTGGCGTCTTGTCAAACGGTCTCTAAGCGACATGACTTACTCCCTTGTCAGTTCCAAACAGCCTGCGGAGCCGCGACCCTCCGCTTCCGTCCTTCACCGGTGATGAACCGGACTTCGAACTGCCGCTTCCGGTGAGCTTGCGCGCGAGATCGGAATAGCTACGCGCCAGTTTCGAGGCTGCGTCTTCGATTGACACTGGCACGCCCCTGGTGAGAGACGCCGCGGAGAGCCTGTAATCGTTGGGCAGCTTCCAGTAGATGGGACAACGAAGAAGATCCTCGGCGTCGCTCACCGGGAGAACATCGCCCGATTGATACCGATTCACGACGATGCAGAGCTTGGCGTCGTCGTAGCCCAGCCGCCGGCAGACGGCCAGCGACCGCTGAGTGCTTCGCAGCGCCGGCACGCTGAGCTGGGTGACGAGAACGATCCTGTCGGCCGCATCGAGCGCCGCCAGCGTGGCCTCGCTCAGATGATGGTCGCAATCGACGACTGTCACCCCGAAATGCGCCCTCAGCAGGTTGAGAATCGACCCGACGGCCGCAGTGTCGAACAGCTCTTCATCCTCGGGATGATCTCCCGTAGGAAGGGCCCACACACCACCCGGGCAGGGGGTGAGCAGTGAGTTGAGCAGTTCCGCGTCCACCTGATTCCCCTTTGCCACGAGATGACTCAGGTCGTACGACGGCTTGAGATTGAGGAACACGCGGACGTCGCCGCCGGCGACCACCAGATCGAGGAGGGCGACGCGCGAGTCGGTGCGCTGCGCTCCGAACGCCTGCGCGACGTTCACCGCGATGCTCGTGCTGCCCAGGCCGCCTTTGCCGCTGTAGACTGCGATGAGCTCTCCGCGCTCGGTCTCGGTGCGGCCGCGCCTCATGAGCCGCTCGACCGACCCAGCCATCTCCTCTGGCTTCGGAGGATAGACGAGAAACTCGTGAACACCGGCGCGCATCGAGCGAACAATGATATCCGGGTCCGACACTGGAGCCGTCGCTATCACCGCAGTATTGGGATTCCTGCGGATCTCCTTCTCGAGCGCGAGCAGTTGACTCGAAGTGATGCCCGACACGGGAATCACGACGAGGTCGAAATGTCCGTCTCTCATCTGCGCGATCGCGTCGTCCCGGTCGGTCGCGCTTGCCGTACGCACGAATCCGAATCGGGTAAGCACACCGGCGACCATTTCCGGTGAGCCGGCCGCACTGTCGGCGATGAGTGCCCTTCGCTGCATCTCCCTGGTTCCGCTAGCGTATGATGGGCGACGGAGGCCGGGACGATCCCTCGTTGAGGCGCTTCTGAATCGCCTCGCGAGCGGGCAGTGCTGTGTCGGGCAGCAGCCGCAGAATGTCCTGCGGACGCGGATCGTTCGGATCCACGAGCACGGGAGTCACGACTATGAGAAGCTCCGTCTCGTTCTTCTGCCAGCGGGTGCTGGAGAACAGCTCGCCGAGAATCGGAATGTCCATCAGGAAGGGAACCCCTGAGCGGACACGCTCCTGCTCCGCGTTAAAGAGGCCGGAGATGATCATGCTCTGGTCGCGCTGCACGTCCACCGTCGTCGTCACGCGCCTCGTTCGGAAGGCTGGGATCCTGAATCCCGAAATAGTGATGCCGTTCACAAAGTCGAGACTCGACACCTCCGGGGTGACCCGTAGCTTGATGAGACTGTCACTCAGTATCTCGGCGACGAACTGGAGGCGAACGCCGAACTCCTTGTATTGAATCGTGACCTGATTGCCGCCGCCGGTGGTGCTCGGCTGCAGGATTGGGATCGGAAGCTCCCCGCCCGCGAGGAACGTGGCCGTGTCCTTGTTGCCCGCGAGCAGGTTCGGTTCGGCGAGAATTCTCGCGCGGCCCTGTTGTTCCTGGACGTCTATCAGTGCGAGGAGGTTCTTCGTGCCGAAGTCGGTGAGGAGCGTCAGGAATCCTGCATCGGATGGCAGCCTGATGGTGCCGTCGGGATCGAAGACATTGTCCGTGCGGAAAGTCCCGGTTCCGACGCGTGTGCCGCTGTTGCGGTAGAGCCCCGAAAGCCCGACCTGCCGCAGTACGTCGCGTCGCACTTCCGCGATCTTGATATAAAGGGCAATCTGCAGCCGGTCGGCAGGCGAATGTACGGAGACCCGGTAATGCAGTCTCGTGCCGTTTGCCAGCCAGAAGATCGCGTCGGTCTCACCGGCTGCCTTGGCATTGATCACCAACTCGCGGGTCCCGACAACAACCACGTCGGCAACTTCCGGGTTGGCGATTGACACCCTCGTCACGCCTACCTGAGTCGTGAGTGGATAGGCACGTCCCACCGGCAGATTCAAGCGTGTAATCGGCCCGGTTTGGGCGCCTGCGAATGAAGCGGCGAGCGCCGCGAGCACGAACATGAGGCCGGTGCAGAGGCCGCGGACCCTGGGTTTGACTCTCAGTCTAACCTCCACGAAGAAATTCACTGTCGTTTAGTTGCATGACGCGCGAGGCTGGCGATGGTCAGCGTTTGCCCGTGGTGTCGAACTTGATCGGCGTTGCCTTGCCTGCCCGATACACGTTCACCACTGCCGAATCAGGGGGCGGCGGTGGCGGCGGCGGTCTCTGAACCACCGGGGCGGTGGTTGGCGCCGGCCGGTAGATCACCCGCGGGCGCGCACTCGGAACGGTCGCGGGAATAACGACTCTCGAGCCCCTGAGCGAAGCGAGCACGTCCGTGGAGGTAGCGCCCTTTGTCCTGATGCTGTCGGGGTCGCCGTAACCACGCAGGACCAGCTGAATCGCTCCCGTATTCATCGCGATTGCAAGACGCTCCGCCTCTTCCGGCGTGACGCCGAGGGTGACGGTCGTAGCGGTTATCGGCTTGCCAGACGCGTCACGCTGGATCTCGGTACCCACGGAGAGCACCAACATGTTGGACATGAACAGCTTGGCCACCTGCTTCTCGGAGTCCTCTTCCTTGATCGTCACCAGCACGTCAACCCGGCTGTTCGGCTGGAGGAGTCCGCTGATGCCCGCGACGTCGTTGATTCGCACGGCCATCGCGCGCTGTCCGGGGGGAATCTTGAGCTCGAGTCCCGGTCCGGTACCGACCGGCGCGAGACGTCCGGGCACGATTGATTCGCCGTTGAAGACGCTGACTCGCGTCACGCGGCCGACGACCGAATCGGTCGTGGAGAACGCACCGACCGGGACCGTGTTCACTGGCCATTGAACGGTGGCGAGCGCGACGCGGTCGATCGACGACCCCTCGGGAATGTCGCGGCTCGCGACGACTACCGGGCGAGTCACGATTTTCCCGGACCCGCTGTTGGCGGCGAGAAGCTTGTACGCGCCGAATGTGGCCGCAGCGGCAACGAGAATCGCGCCCCATAACACATACTTGTAACGTCCGCCCATGCTCCTTCCCGGGTTAAATCAGGATTTGTACTGCCGCATACCTTCCCGCCCAGCAACTCGTCAGCTCGGCTCCCGCTCGTAGCGGAACGTCGCCTTTCGCGTCATCAGGATCTGTCCGCCGCTGATGATCGTTATCGGAGTGGTTGTCAGCCACTGATAGTCCTTGACCTCGACGGTGACACTGCTCGGTACGGCGGGGGCCGTCGGGCAAAGGATGTCATTTACATAGATTTTGATCTCCGCGTCCGTGACAGGCGGCCCCCCAAAGGCATTGAACGCGCCCTTTACGCGATCCTTGACGGGAGTACCTGCGCAGGGGTCGTTCAGCACGGCGCCCACTCGTGCACCCTCACGTACAGCGGACGAAAGGGAGTTGCTCGTGTAATAAGCGCGCGCGAAATCGATAACGCACCATACAACAAGGAGGAGTATGGGTATTGTAATCGCGAATTCGACGAGCGCCGCTCCGTCGCTCGCTTTCCAGGACTTCGATATCCTCACCGGATCTCCATGCTATGCGAATAGTAACCCTGGTACCCAAGCAGCGTAGAGGGCGCCAAGAGCGATGGCCACTCCGTATGGAAGTGTTCGTCGCGACCTTGCAGTCTCTGTGCCGGACGCAAGCATACCCGGAGAGCCCACTGCCATTCCGAGAGTCGCCAGCGCGTTTCGCACACCGTACGACCTCAGCATCCAGACGAACGCCAGTAACGCACCAAGCAGCGCAGCGATGAAGGCGCCTTCCAGCGCTCTCATCGGCCCGAGCCAGGCAGCCGCGGCGGCGAAGAGCTTAACGTCACCTGCGCCCAACCAACCCAGCAGATAAAAAGGCAGCCAGCACGCGAGGCCGACGGCGAATCCAACTACGCCGCTGAGAAACCCCGCAATAAAGGCTGCCTCAGAAATCGAAAATACGACCCCCAATACCGCGAGGATTGCAACGAGCCGGTTGGGAATGCGGCGGTGCCGGATGTCCCCGACGGCGGCCCCTACGAGCAACGTTGTGAAAACGATACCCGACAGCACGCCGGACGGGGTTCCGTCAAACAGCCCCACTCCGCCCCGGTCTTACTTAAGGGCTCCGCTGATCTCCGAGAACTTCGTGGAAATCTTTCCGCCGAAGGTTGTGATAATCGTGATCGATATGACGGCGATGAATGCCACGAGAATGGCATACTCCGCCATTGCGGCGCCTTCCTCATCTCTGATGAACTTGCCGGCTACGCGCTTAAGACTGGCCACTTCGGACCCCCTGAAAACTAATGATGGGCTAGCCGAGAACGCCGGGAGGCGCTCGGCCGGACTGGCGCGGCCGGAGAGATCTCTGGTGGACGACAGCGTTTTGAGGAAATCATCCTGCCGCACTGAAGCAATTGTTAGATGCGCGGTGCTCGCAGGCGACGCGCCGAGCAGAACAGCTACCGCATCGGCGCCAACCGTACAACATTAGTTGTACGATAGCAACGGCGTCTTTCTCCCATAACGATTTGTGAGCCCGCGGTCAATCGCACGCGCTCTCGATGAACGGGAGCCGCGGTACTACTTGAACTGGGCCGAGACTTCCGAGAACTTCGTCGAGATCTTCCCACCGAAGGTCGTGATAATCGTGATCGATACGACGGCGATGAATGCGACGAGAATGGCATACTCCGCCATTGCGGCACCGTCGTCCTCGTGGAGAAAGTTGCGGATCGTCCGAGCGATTGCGGTCATTGTCAGCCTCTGAAATTGGGGGATTGGGGTGCCGTGTTCCCGGGATTCGTGGAGACTAACCGCCCCGCGGACAATGTCCTAGTAACGATATGGTTAACGCGCCGACGGTTACGGACAAGGGGCCGGCGGGTTCGGACTGCCCGTGGCGCGGCGCCGCCCGACCCGCAAGATTGTCCCGGTGGAAAAGAACAATGCTCCCAGCGCGGCTGACCTGATCTTCATGGTATTCGCTCCGCTGACCGCGATCCGGGGCGCCGTGAAGCTGACGCAGAGTGACGGAGACCTCGCTGCTCACATCCGGATGGGAGATACAATCCTGGCCACCGGGCACATCCCGTCTCTGAGCCTCGCGTCATATACCTCGACCTCCGACCCGCTAATCGCCCACGCGTGGCTCAGCGAGATAATATTCGCGCTTCTCTTCCGAATCGGAGGCCTCCCGCTGCTGGCGGCGATCACCGGCATCGTCGTCGGTCTCACTCATGGCTCGGTCGCGCTTTTCCTGAGGAGGCGCGGCGCGGACCCGCGATGGGCGTTTCTCGCCGCACTCCTGAGCCTCGCCCTCGGCGCCAGCCACTGGCTCACGCGGCCGCATATGTTCTCTATCGTTGGCGCGGCGCTGACTCTCTTTCTACTCGAGTCCGATCGGCCGCGGCGCGAGCTCCTCTTCCTTCCCCTGTTCGCGCTTTGGGCGAACCTCCACGGCGGCTGGCTCTACGGGCTGGCCCTGATCGGCACGTACGTCGCGGGTGATCTCGCCGAGGCGCTTCTCGGAAGCGAGCGGCCGGAGTGGCTGCGCGCAGCCAGAAAAAACAGTATCGCGTTCGGCATAGCAGCCGCGGCGACCTTGCTCAATCCCTTCGGTCTCTCGCTCCATCGGGAGGTCTTTTCCGCCGTGACGAACTCATCGCTCGCCAGCCAGATGGCAGAGTTCATGCCGCCCAATTTTCAAGAGATAGCGCAGGTGCCATTCCTGCTCGCGATACTGACGACAATCGGCCTGTTTGCGCTTACGACCCGCCGCATTCCGCTCCCCTGGCTGGGCGCAATTCTGTTGAGCTTCCTCTTCGCGCTTCGGTCGTTTCGGAACATCGCCCTTTTTGGAGTGACCGCCTGGCCCCTGATCGCGCTCCAGGTTGGTAGGGGTTGGCCCTCGGGGGGGCGCCGATTCCCGTTCTTTACCGAGTTCGCCCGCCTCGATCCCGGCTCAAGAGTCGGAATCCTGGGAGTCCCGGTTGCTGTGCTACTCCTTGCTCTGGGTCTCAACCGCGGGCACGTTGGGTCGGTTCAGGTCATCGCCGACGAGTGGAACGAGCGAAAATTTCCAACCGTCGCGGTGGCGAAGGCGAGAGCGGCAGCTCTGCCCGGCCGGGTCTTCGACGCCTGGGGCTGGGGCGGCTATATAATGTACGCCTGGCCCGAGGCGTCCGTTCACGTCGACCCACTCAAATTCAACGCCGTGACGATGAAGTCTTATACCGCCATCGAAGACATGCTTCCCGGCTGGCAGGAAGAGCTCGCGCGGTGGAACGTTCAGACTGTTATCGTCAAATCGGAGAGTCCGCTGGCGAAGGGCCTGGCGCGCGAGCGTAGCTGGTCAGTATGGCACCGCGACAGCACCGCCGTCGTCTACCGCGCGACCACGGCAAACGTATCGCTCGCCCCATGACGACTCCCTATCCCGTCCAGAATCCTCTCAGCCGCTTCAACCGCCTGTACGCTGAGGCACAGAGGTTGGATCGGGCGATCCTCCCCGAGCCTCACGCGATGTCTCTCGCGACGGTGGGGATGAGCGGCAATCCGTCGCTTCGCATCGTCCTCATGAAAGGCGTCGACGAACGGGGGTTCGTCTTCTATACCAACCTCGAGGGCCGGAAAGGTCGCGAGCTGCGGACGCGTCCGGCAGCGGCGATCTGTTTTCACTGGGCGGCACTGGAAGTTCAGGTACGCGCTGAAGGGCCGGTGACGCAGGTCGCCGACAGGGAGGCCGACGAATATTTCGCGACGCGTCCCCGGGAGGCCCAGATTGGTGCCTGGGCGTCGATTCAGAGCCAGCCCATCGAGCAGGCGAGCGATCTCACCGACCGGATCGCCGAATTCGAGCGAAAGTTCGAGGGCGCCGTCGTCGCTCGGCCTCCGTTCTGGTCGGGTTTCCGTCTGCGTGCCGACCGCATCGAGTTCTGGAGGAACCGTCCCGGCCGACTGCATGAGCGTCACCTCTATACGCGCTCCGGCGACAGCTGGACGATGGAGACGCTCTACCCGTAGGCGGTACAAAAGTGCGGCACGAGGCCGTAGACTTTGGTCATGACGATGACGCGCCCTTCCGCAGCGACCAAAGCCGCACACACCGAACCCTGGACGATCGACTCGGCACGCGCGCTCTACAACATCGAAGGCTGGGGTGTCGGATACTTCGACATCAACGACAGCGGCCACGTGGTTGTCCGGCCTGACGCCGACAACCCGTCTCGCGAGCTAGACCTGTTCGAGCTCGCCAACGACCTCGAGGCGCAGGGAGTCGGTCTTCCGCTCCTGCTCCGGTTTTCGGACGTGCTGCGCTCGCGCATCGAATCCCTGAATGCGCGATTCGCGCGCGCGATCATCGAGTACGAATACACGGGCGGCTACACCACAGTTTACCCGATCAAGGTCAACCAGCAGCGCCACGTCGTCGAGGAGATCGTCGAGTTCGGAAAGCAATCCGGCGTCGGCCTCGAATGCGGGAGCAAGCCCGAGCTGCAGGCAGTGCTCGCGCTGGCCGACCACACCGATCACCTCATCGTCTGCAACGGTTACAAAGACGAGGAGTTCATGCGCCTCGCGTTGATGGGCCAGAAGCTCGGCCACCAGGTGTATATCGTGCTCGAGCAGCTCAGCGAGGTGGACGTTCTCCTCAAGGTTGCCGACGAGCTTGGCGTGAACCCGACTGCGGGGGTGCGCATCAAGCTCCATTCGGAGGGCTCGGGGCGGTGGGCGAGAAGCGGCGGCGAGAAATCGAAGTTCGGGCTCAGCACCGCCCAGCTCGTCAAGCTCGTCGACCGGTTGCGCGACGAGGGCCGCCTTGACGTCCTCAAGCTCATTCACTTCCACCTCGGCTCGCAGATTACCGACATCCGGTACATCAAGGCGGGACTCCAGGAGATCACCCGGTACTACTCCGAGCTTTGCGCGATGGGTGTGGTGGTGACGCATGTGGACGTTGGCGGCGGGCTCGGCGTGGACTACGACGGCTCCTGCTCGACGTCGCAGGCCAGTGTCAACTACTCGCTCCAGGAGTACGCCAACGACGTGGTTTACACGCTGGCTGAGTCGTGCCGCGAGCAGGACCTGCCGATGCCGCACATCATCAGCGAATCGGGACGCGCCCTCACCGCCCACCATGCGCTGCTGCTGTTGAGCGTGATCGACGTTGAATCGCAGGCCGATAACGTGATGCCCGTGCTGAGCGACGACGACCATGCCTTTCTGCACGAGATGGCGTCCGACTACGACGAAGTGGACAAGCGGCGCGTGCGCGAGGTGTACCACGATGCGACCTTCGCCAAGGAGCGATCGCAGGAGCTGTTCAACAGCGGGGTTCTGACGCTGCGCGAGCGCGCGCTGGCGGAGCAGATCTACGTCGCGACGATTACCGCCGTGGCGGGGCACGCGCAGCTCGATCGCGAGGAGTACGCGGACATCATCGAGGATCTGGAGGGCACCCTCACCGATCGCTATTTCTGCAACTTCTCGCTCTTCCAGTCGTTACCGGATAGCTGGGCGATCGATCAGCTTTTCCCGGTGATGCCGGTTCATCGGCTGGAGGAGGAGCCGACGCGCCGTGGAACGATTCAGGACGTCACCTGTGACTCCGACGGCAAGATCGAGCGCTTTATCGGCGACCGAGCGTCGAGGCCAAGCTTGCCGCTGCACGCGTTCAGCGATGGAGAGCAATACATCCTCGGGATATTTCTCACCGGCGCGTACCAGGAGATACTCGGCGACCTTCACAACCTGTTCGGCGACACGAATGCCGTTCACATCCGGCTGTCGGATAACGGCTACGAGGTGGCGGAGCTGGTGCATGGCGACACGGTGACCGAAGTGCTGGCGTATGTGCAGTTCCGGGCGTCCGACCTGCTGGCCACGTTCCGGCGAAAGGTCGCCGCCGCGACAGGCATCACGCGCCAGGAGGCGAATGCATTCATCGCCGATTATGTCGCGGGGCTCGAGGGGTACACGTACCTCGAAGGTGAGGCCGCGCGATGAGAAGTGCACATTACCACAGATGTCATCGGTGGTAAACCGCACTTGGTGAACGCCTGCCGCGTCAGCGGAGCCCGGCTTCCACCTCCGCCCAGTTGACGACATTCCACCACGCCGCGATATAGTCAGGGCGCTTGTTCTGGTATTTCAGGTAGTACGCGTGCTCCCAGACATCCAGCCCGAGGATGGCTGATTTGCCCTCCATCAGCGGATTGTCCTGGTTGGGCGTGCTCGTGATCGAGAGCTTTCCGCCGTCGTTGACCAGCCACACCCAGCCGGAACCGAAGCGGCCGGCACCGGCAGCCGCCCATTGCTCCTTGAACTTGTCGAACGCGCCGAACGCGGCGTCGATCGCGCTTGCAATTTCTCCCTCTGGATTCCCGCCTCCGCCAGGGCTCATGACTTTCCAGAACATCGAGTGGTTCCAGTGTCCGCCCCCGTTGTTGCGAACCGCCGTGCGAACAGATTCCGGCACGTCGTTGATTCCGCGCATCAGCTCGTCGAGCGATTTTCCGGCTAGCTCGGGCGCTTTCTCGATTGCCGCGTTGAGATTGTTGACGTAGGTCTGGTGGTGCTTGCCGTGGTGGATCTGCATCGTTGCGGCATCGATGTGCGGCTCGAGCGCATCGTGACCGTAGGGAAGATCGGGAAGCTGGAACGTCATGTCTGCCTTCTCCTTGGTTCAGTTCGGCGCAGTGGCCGGCCTGTTGCGCTGCCGCCACCAGCTGATGATGCCCGGCAGGATGGAAACGAAGATCACGGTGAGTACGAGAATCTCGACGTGCTGGTCGATTCCCGGAATATACGTGCCGAGGAAGTAGCCGGTGAACAGCATGCTCCACACCCAGACGATCGTACCAATCACGCTGATGATGAGAAATTGCCGGTACGGCATTCGGCCAACCCCGGCGACCACCGGGGAGAATGTCCGGACGATTGGCATGAATTGAGCGAGGACGATCGCCGCGCGGCCGTGCCGCGCATAAAACTCCTGCGCCCGGTAGACATGCTTCTTGTTGAACAGCAGCGAATCTTCGCGGGTAAAAATTCTCGGGCCCGTGGCGCGGCCGATGAAGTACCCGCACGAGTTGCCCGCAGCGGCGGCAATATTCAGTATCGCGCCGAGCCAGTACACATTGAGTAGTCCTTTCGCGGATACGAGTCCGGCCGTCACGAGGAGGGAATCGCCCGGCAGAAAGAATCCGATGAGCAGCCCGGTCTCGGCGAAAACAATTGCGGTGAGCCCTGCGTACCCGGCCCACTTTATGAGTGCGGGAAGATCCGACAGGTTCGCGAAGAGCTCGCGGAGTTGATCCATGAATCGAGTGTGAGGGGGAATGCAGGACAGGAGAATGTCAAGTTCAACAATTGAACGGCTGTGGTCAACCGTTGAAGAGCTTGCACTGGCTGTGCCTCAGCCGGCGCGCAGCCGCTGGCATCGGAAGGGAATGTCGGACCGCGCGGAGCGGGTGTTCAACATCGCGTCATCGCTCGTTTTCCTGCTAATCGCAGTCGGCTGGTCGTGGTCTATCGCGATCGCGCGGGTCGAGGGAGAATCGGGGATCACGCGGACGACGGGAATCATCAGCCGCGCGCTGACCGACGGCCGCGCTCCATCGGTCGCCTACCTGACTGACGCCGCGCTGGAGCTGGTGAATCCGCTGCGCGGCGAAAGCGGGCGGCTCCAGGCGCGCATCCAGCAGCCCGGCGAAACGCTGGCGCGCGATACGCTTCCGGAAGGTGCGGTGGCGACGTTTTCATCCAGCGGCGCCCGTTCGGAGAGCACCTCGGTTCTCGCTGCTCCGGGGAGGACGGGAATCTGGTCGGTCGCCCTCGCCATTGGGAGCGTGATCAAGCCGATCACGAACTTTTCCGTCATCACGCTCAAGCCGGCGGCAGCGAAGCAGAGCGGACGCATCGGTCTCTACTACATCGGAAACTGGCCTTCGGCCCGTGCGGGGCGCGTTCGTTACGAGCCGCCCAGCGGTTTTATCGAGGTCACACCGAAGACGCAGGATACGCAGTTGTCGGATCATTTCACCCTCAAGAACTTCTTTCCCCACGACCAGCAGTCGGTGTGGCCGAAGTACATCGTGGTGGACATGAAACTGGTGGACAAGATGGAGCTTGTTCTTGCCGACCTTCAGCTGCGCGGCATTCCGTCGAAGGGGGTGAAGGTCATGAGCGGCTTCCGGACGCCCCAGTACAACACGGGAGTCGGCGAGAAACGAGGACGTGCGGCGCTCAGCCGGCACATGTACGGCGATGCCGCCGACATTTTCATCGACAACGATGGAAATGGCAGCATGGACGACCTCAATCGGGACGGGCGAGTCAACATCGGTGATGCCCGCGTTATACTTGCAGCGGTAAATCGCGTCGAAGCGGCACATCCTTCGCTGATAGGAGGGTGCGGCGTGTACGCGGGCACCTCCGCCCATGGGCCGTTCACTCATATAGACACGCGCGGACATCCCGCGCGCTGGTAGACACGCGCGGACATCCCGCGCGCTGGCAAATGGAACCGGAGAAACAAATGGACGAAGCGACGACCGTAGTTGACTCTGCCGACGCGCCGCGCCCTCATCGCACCGATCCCTCGATGCCGGTGAGATCGGCCGATCTCGAGCCGTACACGGGCCTCGGCTATCTCTCCAGGCTGTTCAAGCTGATGGCGGCCGTCCTGCTTCTCCTCCTCATCTCGGAGATCATCACCGGGCTCATCACCCAGGGGAGGGCGGCGATTCCGACGCTGCTTGGTGAAGTGAGCCGGCTCGTGGTGCTCGCCGGCCTCCTTTACGGGAGCGGTGACCTGGCGCTGCTGCTCATCGATATCGGCCATGACATCCGGGCGACCCGGATTCTGCTCGGCCGGCAGGCGCTGCACGAAGAGCACCAGCCGAAGCGTGATCCCTCCACATATGTCGAAAGGGCGCCACGCTGACACGCTGACGGCTGGCTATTCCGAATTGCGGTACGACAGTTGCCAATACGGTGCGTGACCGCGGCCTCGCGGGCCAACCTTTACGTAGGAGTCGTCATGCTCTGGACGATCGCGCTGGTTCTGCTGATCCTGTGGGTGCTTGGCGCGTTCATCGTGCCGATCGGCGGAAGTCTCATCCACATCCTGCTGGTCATAGCCATCATCGTCGTCGTCTATCGTCTGATAACCGGCAGACCCGTAGTCTAGGTTCACCCGCTTCGCCGGCTCCTCGTGCATTGGACAACGCGCGGGGGGCCGGTTTCTGCATGAACGAGTCCCGCCTCGCGCTAGTGCGCGTGGTCCTCCTGGAGCCGCAGGATCCGATCAACATCGGCGCGACGGTGCGCGCGATGAAGAACATGGGTGTCTCCAGTCTCCGCCTCGTGCGGCCAGTGGCCTACGATCCGTACCGGCTCGCCGGAGTCGCGCACGACGCGGCGGAGATCATTGGAGCGATCGAGCATTTCGACTCACTTGAGGTCGCTCTCTCCGACTGTGTTCGCGTCGCCGGCTTCACGGCCCGCCGGCGCGCCGCGAAGCGGGAGGTGCTCGAGCCTTCGCGCGCGGCCGCTGACCTTCTCGAGTACGCTGTTGACGGACCGGTGGCGCTTTTGTTCGGACGCGAGGACAAAGGCCTGCCGAACGAGGCGCTCGACCTCGCGCACACCGTTGTCACCGTGCCGACCACCGGCCATGCATCGCTCAACCTTGCGCAGGCGGTGCTTATCGCGCTGTACGAACTGCACATCGCTGCCGCCGACGCCACTCGCAAGCTCGCTCCACCGCGCAAGGCGGCCGATGCGCCAACGAGCGCGCAGTACGACCTTCTCTTTGCCGACGCGAAGCGCGCGCTTACCGAGATCGCGTTCTTCAGAACGCGCAACAGCGAGCACGTGATGCGGTCTCTGCGGTCGATCGTCTTTCGCGCGGCGCCCGATGGGAGGGAGCTCGATCTGCTGCGCGCGATGGCGATCGAAGTGGTGCGGAGTCTTGACCGTGCCGCTCGCGACAGCTCGCGCGATGGCAAAGGGGAAAGTGTGCGTTGACACATCGGTGTTAACACGCGCTTTCGGGCGAACGCGCGGCCGAACTTGCGGCCCTTATCGTGCGCAAGCATTTTTCCGCCGTGTCCCCTTGTGAAATTGTTCACAAACCCGATCGAATGACTCGCCTTTCTGTCCCGGTTCGCCAATGAGCATGCAGCGGAAATTGATTGCCGTGCCGGGGTTCCTCGCTCTCGCCGCCGCCGCCGCAATGCTGTCTGCATACGCCGGCGCATCGTCGTCGGAGAGAAACAGCCCAGTGCAACCGATCGCCTTTCCGCACACTGTGCACGCCGGCACACTGAAGATGAACTGCGTCTACTGCCACTTCGCTGCGACCAAGTCGCCCGATCCGGGACTGCCCTCAATGAGCACGTGCATGGGCTGTCACACCGTGATCGCGACCAGCAAGCCGGAGATACAGAAGCTCGCGGGGTTCTGGAGCAAGGGACAGCCGGTGCCCTGGGTGCGCATCCACAAACTTCCCGAGTACGTCCATTTTCCCCACATGCGCCACGTCAACGCCGGCGTAACATGCCAGACATGTCACGGCGACGTGCAGAACATGAAGCAGGTGTCGCAGGCCAGCTCGCTGAACATGGGGTGGTGTGTGAACTGTCACGTTGGACGATCCAATCCTCCGTTCAAAGCGCGCTACGATTGCGCGACATGCCACTACTGATGCTCACAATACGCAACTTCCCGACGCCAGCCCGCGGAGCGGGTGAATGAGCGGCGAAACGACAGCGACGGGCGTAAAGCGAAGGGACTTTCTGAAGGTGATCGGCGCGACGACGGCTGCCACGACCATGGTCGGATGCTCGTCGGAGCAAGTGGAGAAACTCATTCCATATCTCGTCTCTCCTGACGAGACAGTTCCCGGTGTCTCTACATACTACGCCACGACGTGCCGCGAATGCTCGGTCGCCTGCGGCGTGATCGCCGAGACGCGCGACGGGCGGACGATCAAACTCGAGGGTAACCCCGAACATCCGCTGAACCGCGGCGCACTCTGCGCGCGCGGGCAGGCGGCGCTGCAAGGGTTGTACAATCCCGATCGTTATCGTGGCCCGATGATCAGAAAGAATGGCCGTCTCGAGCTCACTACGTGGGACGAGGCGCTGCGCGTGTTTGGACAGAAATTGATAGAGACGCGCGGTGCGGCGGCGAATGCCGTGTTCATCAACCGTCACGAGTCGGGGAGCTTTCCAGCATTCCTGAATGGCTGGCTTGCCGGCCTTGGCATTCCCGCGGCACTGAGCATCGACCCGGACGCTGATCATGCGGCGATTGCTGCGAACCGGCAGGCCTATGGCGTGGCATGGCCAAGGTTCGATTTCTCCGCCGCCAGACTAATCATTTCGTTCGGAGCCGATTTTCTCGACGGCTGGGGCGCGAGTGTGCCGCAGCAGCTTGATTTTGCCGACGCTAGGGCGAAGCTCTCGGGTGCACCCCGCCTCATATATGTGGGCGCTCGGCGCTCGCTCACCGGCCTCAATGCCGATCAGTGGATCAATGCCCGCCCAGGATCCGAGCTTTCGATCGTGCAGATGCTCGGAGGCTCGGGTGCGATCACGCCAGCGCAGGTAGCGCAGGAAAGCGGAGTCGACGTCGCGAGTCTCACCGCGCTCAAGCGCGAGTTTGACGCGGCCAGACCCGCGATGGTGCTCGCCAGCGGGGCGTCCCCGCGTGGAATGGAGCTTTGCCTCGCCGCCCACAACGTGAATTCTGCGAGCGGAGCAGTCGGCACATCGATCAAGCCGTCGGAAGCCATCAACAGCTTCGAGGGAATCGATCCACCCTCGCAGCTTCGTGTACTCGCTCAGCGGATGCAGGCGGGAGCTGTCCCGCTGCTGATGGTCCGCGGCATCAACCCCGCCTATTCGATGCCGAAGTCCTCGGGCTTTGCGGCAGCGATGGCGAAGGTGCCGTTCAAGGTCAGCTTCTCATCCATCCCCGACGAGACGAGTGCGATGGCAGACCTCGTTCTGCCCGACAATCACTCGCTCGAGAGCTGGGGCGACGCGGAGCCCGTTCGTGGAACGCTGTCGCTGCAGCAACCCGCGATGGATCCGGTGTTCGACACGCGTGCAACCGGAGACGTTCTCCTTATGGTGCGAGCCGGCGGCACGACTACGACCACCGCCCCCGACTATAGAACTGTTTTCACCTCACGCTTCCCGGGCGGGGGAAATGCTCTTGCCGCTGCACTGCCGAGTGGAATCGCAAGCGGGACTGCTCCGACGGGTGCGGCGCAGCGCCCGCTGCCAGGTCCGGTCGCGGCCCCTGCATCGAGCGGCGACTTCTTCCTGTTCGTCTACCCGCACCCAGTGCTCGGAATGGGAGACGGCGCGAACAAGCCGTGGCTTCAGGAACTGCCTGATCCGGTCACGAAGATCGCGTGGCAGACTGTCGCTGAGATTCATCCATCCACCGCCGAGCGGCTCGGTGTTGAGAATGGGGATCACGTAACGATCGAGACGTCGGCAGGACGACTCACCCTCCCCGCGTACGCGTATCTCGGAATACGTCCCGATACGGTCGCCGTGGCGGCCGGACGCGGTCATTCCGAGGCAGCCGGCCGCTATGCGAAGGCCGGTCACAACGCATTCGATCTGCTTCCATACTCTGAGGATCGCTCGGGCGCAATCGCGTACACGACGAAGGCGAGAGTCACCAGGGACGGAGGTCATTCGCGGCTGGTGACAACCGAAGGGTCGGCTCGCCAGCACGGCCGGGGAATCGGTCAGGCGCTAATGGTCGCGGAGCTCGGCCGCAAAGAGGGCGAACACGGCGCTGAGGCGGGTCACGCGGAGTTTCCGGGCGACGCCAGCCATGAATTTCTTCCCGGCCTGCGCGCACCCGCGGCAAACGATGCGCAGGGCGACCTCGGCGATCCGAAGTCGGCGCAGAAGGGGATGTACGATCCGAACCATTGGAGCGGGCTCGCCAGGCACCGCTGGGCGATGACGATCGATCTCGCGCGCTGCACCGGATGCTCGGCATGCGTCACAGCATGTTATGCCGAGAACAACATTCCGACAGTGGGCGCCGACTGGCAGGGACCGAAAGTGCTGCCCGACCGGACCGGCTTCGGATCGAACATCACGCGCAGCCGCGAGATGGCGTGGCTGAGGCTCGAGCG
>JACCRF010000099.1 GCA_013813715.1 Gemmatimonadaceae bacterium
CCCGGCAGGCCGAACCTCAGTCCGACGCCACTCAATGCGACGAGAATCGAGATGACACCGGCGGCGACGAAGCCGAGGTAGTGGCGGCTCCACGTGATGGCGTCGTAGGCCTCGAGGGGGGTTATGCCGAGAGAGTCGCGCGTGGCGTGGGCGCGCTGGTAGAGCCAGGCGACGAGGAGGAAGATGACGATCCACCCAGCGGCGTAGATGATGAAGAGACTCTGGAGCTGCTCCCACGAGTTGACCGCGGAGCCCGCCCGGCGCGTGAAAAGCGAGACGAACGATGTCGCCAGGAACCTGAGCGGCTGGACGTAGAACAGGACCGTGAAGAGAAGGATGCCGTTGATGAAGATCGACGGCTTGTCCTTGAGCGGGTATCGGCGGAAGAGGATCGTGTGTACGACCCAGATGTAGAAGAGCGCGATGAAGCTGAGCCCGAACGGCACGAATCCGTACAGGTTCGTTATCATCTCGTCGTAGTTGCGCGGCGGGTCGAGGCTGACGACGAGGAGTGTCGCCGCGAAGGCGATCATCCCGTCGCTGAACGCTTCGACGCGGGTGATCTCGTTCTCGCGCGCGGGGATCGTCGGAATCACGTGTCCACCCTCGCCTCGGCGAGCGAAACTTCGCCCGCGGCAGCCCGGTCAAGCGCGTTGTCCCCATCTAAAACGCCTTTCCCTGCGCTCTCTGCTTTCTCTGCGTTACCTGCGGTCCCTCCGAGGTTCTCCGTAGTTCCCCGCACGGCATAGTACTTGGCTTCGGGATGATGGATGATGATCGCGGCTGTGCTCTGCTCGGGCAGAAGTTGGAATGATTCGGTCATGTCCATGCCCAGCGCTTCCTTTGCGGGAAGCAGCTTGAACACGGTAGCATGGTCGTCCAGATCGGGACACGCGCCGTAGCCCCACGAGTATCGCTTGCCGCCTCGCGCAGGTTCGCCCTCGCTGAACTTGTGCGCGCCCAGGATGCCCAGCTCGCTCTTGATGCGCCGGTGCAGCCACTCGGCCACCGCTTCTGCGGTTTCGACGGAGAGGCCATGCGAGTAGAACGCTTCCGTGTATTCGTTGGCGCCCTGGACTTTCTCAAAGTGCCGCGTGGCTTCCTGTCCGACCGTAACGATCTGGACAGGGATGACATCCACGTCGCCGGATTCTACCGAGCGAATGTAGTCCGCGAGGCAAAGTCGCTCTCTTCCCACCATTCTGGGGAAGTGGAAGCGGGCAATCTCGCGGAGTGAGCCGCCGTCGCTGGAGTACGCGGCGGTGTCGTAGATGATGACGTCGTTCCCCTGCGACTGGGCGGGGAAGTAGCCGTAGACAGCTTCGGGTTTGATCCACCCGTTGTCTTTCGCGTCCTGCTTGAGGCGCGCGAGCGTCGGCTCGAACTCGTTCCTCACTGTCTGGTCGTACTGCTCGCCTGAGCCGCGTCCGCCCCACTGGAGTCGGTACAACTCGTCGAGGTCGAGCAGATCGTAGACCTCTTCTATAGGTATGTCGCGCAGCACGCGCGTTCCCCAGAAGGGCGGGCTCGGGATCGGATTGTTGGCTGCAACGTCACTGCGCTCGCCTGCCTGGTCGCCGACGGCGATGTCCTTCCCGACCGTGGTTTTCAGGAAGACGTCGGCACGAGCCGTCTCGAGGTTTTTCGCGATGAAGCTTTCACGCGATGTTGGCTCCTGAAGCCGATCCATCGTCTCCAGGCCTTCGAACGCGTCCTTGCAGTAGAAGACGCCGGCGTCGTACTCGCGCTCTTCCTCGACGAACAGCGCTCTCCGTCCGAACCTGCGGTTGATTGCCGCTCCGCCGATCAGGACCGGAATCTTCATTCCGCGTTTGTCGAGCTCCTTCACGCAGAGAGGCATCTGCTTCGACGTAGAGACGAGGAGTGCGCTCAACCCGATCGCGTCGGCCTCCACCTCGACCGCCTTCTCGAGGATCGTGTTGACCGGAACCTGTTTGCCGAGGTCGAAGACAGTGTAGCCGTTGTTGGAGAGGATCGTGTTGACGAGTGACTTGCCGATGTCGTGGACGTCGCCGTACACCGTGGCGAGGACGACCTTGCCCTTGGTGTAGCCTTCGGCTTTCTCGAGGAACTGCTCGAGGTGCTTGACCGCCTTCTTCATGACTTCGGCGGACTGGAGGACAAAGGGAAGGATGAGCTCGCCGGCGCCGAACTTGTCGCCGACCTCCTTCATGGCGGGGAGGAGAACTTCGTTCAGAATTCTCACCGGGTTTTCCCTGACTCCTGCCGCGTCGAGCTGATCCTCGATGCCCTCCTTTTTCCGATGGAGGATCATCCAGTGGATGCGCTGCTCGGGCGTCATCCCTTCCGTTGGATCCGCCTTCTCCTGCTGTCCTCCCGTTTTCTCCCCTTCTCCCTGCGCCGCGTAGTGCTCGATGAAGAGCTGAAGGGCGTCGGGTCGCTTGTTCCAGACCAGATCGTTCGCCAGCTCGCGCTCTCGCTCCGGAATCTCGGCGTACGGGCGAATGTGGGCGGGGTTCACGATCGCCGCGTCGAGCCCAGCGGCGACGCAATGGTAGAGGAACACCGAGTTGAGCACCGAGCGGGCTTCGACCGTTAGGCCGAAGCTGACATTGGAGACTCCGAGTATGGTGGAGACGCCCGGGAGCTCGCGCTTGATGAGGCGGATGCCTTCGATCGTCTCGTGTGCCGAGTCGATCCATTCAGCGTCGCCGGTGGCGAGCGTGAAGGTGAGGCAGTCGTAGATAATGTCTTCGGGGGCGAGGCCGTACTCGTCCACTACTATATGGTATATGGCCTTCGCGACCTCGAGCTTCCGCTCGCGGGTCTTGGCCATGCCGATCTCATCGATCGTTAGCGCGATGACTGCGGCGCCGTGCTTCTTGACGAGGGGCACGATCGCTTCGATACGCTTGCGCCCGTTCTCCATGTTGATGGAGTTGACGATACCGCGCCCCGGGATGTGCTCGAGCGCGGCTTCGACGACGTTGGCTTCTGTGGAATCGATGACCAGCGGCGTCTCGACCGACATGCTGAGCAGCTTCACCACCTTCGACATCTGCTCGGCTTCGTCTGCCCTTTCCGTGAGTGCGACACAGACGTCCAGCACGTGCGCGCCAGAGTCCACCTGATCGCGTGCGACTTCGAGGATTCCCTCGTAGTCGTCGGCGAGGAGGAGGCGCTTGACCTTGCGGGAGCCCTGAGAGTTCACGCGCTCGCCTACCAGGAGGGGTGGTGGATCCTGGTGAAGGGTGATAGCGCGCATTGCGGAGCTGACTCTGGGGACTTTCTGGTGACGTGGGCGGGCGCCATTTCCGCCAACTTCGGCCCGGGGGCCGACGATTGCGCGATTTGCCTCGACCGCTTTGACGGCGTTGACCACCGCCTCGAGGTGCGCCGGCGTCGTTCCGCAGCATCCGCCGACGATACGGACACCGAAATCCCTCACGAATTCCGCGAGCGCCTCGGCCATTGGCGCGGGCTCGAGCGGATAAACCGCTTCGCCGACTCCTGTGTTGATCGGAAGCCCGGCGTTCGGGATGACTGAAAGCGGGAGCGTCGCGTGCTCGGAGAGATAGCGGATCGGCTCGCGCATGTGCTCCGGGCCCGTCGAGCAGTTGAGTCCGATTACATCTACGCCGAGCGACTCGAGAGTCGTCATCGCGCTCGCGATGTCGGTACCAAGCAGCATGCGGCCTGAGATGTCGAGTGTGACCTGCGCCTGAATCGGAATCCGGCGGCCGAGCTCGGCGAAGAGCTGCTCGATGCCGGCGACTGCCGCCTTTACCTCGAGGATGTCCTGAGACGTCTCGATGAGGAGAAGTTCGACGCCTCCTTCAATAAGGTATTGGGCTTGGTCGTGGAAATTCCGGGCGAGCTCGTCGAAGGTGATGTTGCCGAGGGCGGGGTCGGAGCTCGACGGGAGCATGCCTGTCGGGCCCATCGAGGCGGCGACGAATCTGGGTTTGTCGGGTGTGCTGTATTTGTCGGCAGCGGCGCGTGCGATATGCGCAGCGGCGATGTTGATCTCGCGGACATTGTCCCCGAGTCCCCATTCAGCGAGGCGTCTTGGTGTGCTCTGGAAAGTACAAGTCTCGACGACATCGACGCCCACGGCGAGGAACGACTCGTGGATTGACTGGATGACGTCGGGTCGGGTGAGAACGAGGTTGTCGTTGCAGCCTTCAAGGCTCTTACCGCCGAAGTCTTCAGGGGTGAGGTTGAAGCGCTGGATGCTCGTCCCCATCGCGCCGTCGTAGATGAGGACGCGTTTTTCGAGTTCTCGGAGGTATGGCGAATCAAGTTGGGGACGTGCCATTGCAGGTACCGAATACGAAAAAAGCCCGCGTACAGGCGCTGGGCGAGCGCTTTAGCGGAATGTTTAACGTGGCCGCAAGTTGCTTTAAATCGCCACGGGGAAACCTCTATGAATAACTGTAGCAGGAGCGGGAGCGAGGAGCAAGGTTCCTGGAGCGCGGTTCCTGAGGCGCGGTGTTCCTGAGGCGCGGGTTGCTGAGGCGTGGATTACCGTCGTTAAGAGCTAGCTCGGCCCATCTGACAGTGAGCGCCCGCGAAACCGCGCATCCGGTGCTTCGGCCGAGGAACGTACCGTAAACAGAGGGTCAACGACATATCCGGGATTGCTCGAAACTATCCCCGCTCG
>JACCRF010000130.1 GCA_013813715.1 Gemmatimonadaceae bacterium
AGTCGCCCGTCGCCCGGGTCGAAGTAAAGGTGGTTCTCCTCGGGGTTTCCAAGGTTGGGCTGTTCGAAAATGAAAGGCATTCCCAACAAACCCTGCCAGAAGTCCACTGCGCTCTGCTTTGTCGAACCCACGATCGTGATGTGGTGCAACCCCTGGACTTGGATTTTCTTCACGTGCGACTCCTTGGAACGGGGATGCGAATTTCAGCGGCGAACATAACATCGCCGGGTGGAAAGCCTAACACCCAAAGTTCAACTGCAAGGCGGCTCTCGCGAATCCAGCCATTGAGATGACGGTTTGGCCGCGTTGTCAGCTGCAACGCCTCGTAGGCGTCCTGACGACGACGTGTCGCACTGACGGAACCGACGTCCTCGGCCGGTTAGGCACCTTGTATCACGGCGTCACCGTGGCCGTCGGCCGTGGCGCGCAGGCAGGCGACCCAGCGCCCTCATACTTGTCGAGCATCGCCTTCACCGTCAGCAGCTGAACCGGCGTCGCACGGATGGTGAGCAGACGCGGGGCGTGTGCGGTGGAATACACGATGCTATTCGAACGAAGAGGGAGAAGCGGCCGGATCAACTCGGCGGCGTCCCCCGCTGCCAGGCAACGGAGCAGGATCGCTTCCTCGACTATCGGAGCGCGGGGCAGCGCAGCCTCGCCCGCTGCCGCCTGCCGGCGGGACACGGAGTACGCGCCGGCCGCGATCAGCGCCGCGACCGCAGCCGTGAGGCGCCACATCCGCCAGCGTCGCCGGGGTCTCTCCCTCACGTCGGGCAGTCGCGCCTTCTGGTTACCCTGCAGTTCGGCGAGCGCCGCATCGAAGGCGCCCGCCGAGATGCCGGCCTCCGCTGCCGCTGCGCGGAGGTCGACGACCGCTGAGCCGGCCCCGCGGGCCACGTCCAGTTCGCTGGCACGCGCGAGGAGGCGTTCCGCCACGGACTCGGGCAGAACCTCAGGGTCGGGCCTGGATGGAGGGCGGTTCTGCATGGCTGACCTCCGGGCGAAGGGTGGGCGGGCTCGCGTCGTACGTTGCCTGCGCGCGCGGCCCCGCGCAACACCAGCTGCGATTCTAGTGGCTGGCTTGGTCGAGCCAGCTGTGGGTGGACGCCTAGCGCCTTACGCTAAGGTGCAAGCGAATCAGCAGTAGCGAGCGAAGCGAGCAACAATAGATCGCTTGTCAGCTTCAGCGTGTGTTAAATCGCACGGTTATCGGAACTAGATTAACGGGAACTGTTCTCTCGCGAACTCAAAACTTTAACGAGCGCTAAGCACGCGACTGGCTTCACGGACCGCTGCCCGTGCACGCCCAAGCGGTCGCAAGGATTACGGCACCGCTAATCGCAAAGCGGAGATTGCGGTGACGCACCGCGACGAACGGAAGCGCTGCCATGATCAATGCCGCAACCCACTGCGCCGGTGTCAGCCCAACATACCGCACGTCAGCAACTCGCAACATGTCGAGACAGAACCGTACCGGAAGGTAGAGAGCAGCGAACGCAACGATATAGAATCCGACTGGTCGACGGCGGCGATCCCAGAACATGAAAAGAGGAACAACCACGAATGAGAGAAACAGGAACTCGTAGAACCCTAGATCGTGAAAGCCCATCGTCGGAGCGGCTTGTGGAAGCACTAGACCCGCTGCGCGATAGACTCCGCCGAGATAGGCGAGCGAAGCATCGGTGCTGAGACTCGTGGCGAGCGGGAACGTGGTGACAGTTCCTGGATGGTCATGTGCAAGCGTACATCCGACTCGTCCGATGGCGAGGCCGGCCGGAAATACAAACGCGATCGCGTCGAGAAATGCAACCTTGGCTCGCGGCTCGTCCCCGCGTGCGCTAATGGCGAAAAACAGCAGCGCGGCGATGACTCCGCCCAGGATTCCGCCGAAGGAACTGATGTCTTCCCACACGCGAAGTAGCAGCCACGGGTCATCCCGAAGCTTGGACGGAAAATAGAAGAGCACGGAGAACAAGTGAGCGCCAGCAATTCCGCCAACCAGCATCCACCCGCCGAGGCGCTGCCCAAGTAGCGCGTCGAGACCAAGGCGCTCGAACCTGTTCTTGACGATTGCCAAGCTGAACCAGACCGCGACCGCAACGGTGACTCCAAACGCGTGAATGGATAGTGGCCCGATCTGCCACGCCGGCTGTTCGAAGTATGGAATCATCATGACCAATCCTTACTCAGTATCAGAGCTACTTTCCTGGCAGCCCCAGAATCTTAGCGGAGCCGCGACAGAATGGGTGCGATCTAACACACGGATAGCTGCGAAACCCGCGGTGCTCGCCGAAGGGCAACGTGACGCCGAAGGCGGCACCGAGGCGGTTCCTTAGCTTCATCCCATTGTTGGGCGGCCGTCGCTGGCTCACCTGGACTGCGACTCGTTGCGCGCTTCGTTGGCAGCTGCGGCTACAGCGTTTGGCGGCGTTCCGGGACATTGTGTTTCGATCACTCAGGTTTCTTTTCTCGGCCGCCGCATGGAGGACTATGGTCTGTCCGACCGCCAGTCGACCGATGCGAGTGGCTACCACCGCTAGAGTATCCTGGGCACTTCGTGGTGAAGAAAATCACCACCGGGGGAACGTTCCGTTTCCATCACAAGTTGCTCTACATCGCAAACTCGCTGGTCGATCACCGCATTGGTCTTGAAGAAA
>JACCRF010000149.1 GCA_013813715.1 Gemmatimonadaceae bacterium
GCTGAGCAGTCGGCTTCATAAGGAATGACCCTCCCCGATCCGACAGTCGAAATCCGGATGACCACCCTGCACGCGACGCGTGGGGCGAATTTCTGGTCGCGCCGTCCGGTGATGCGGATGGATCTCACAGTCGGTGCGTACGAGGATATTTCTTCGGCTGACATCCCCGGGTTCAGCGAGGCAGTAATCGGGGCGATGCCCGGCCTCGAGGAGCACCGGTGCAGCATCGGTGAGCGCGGCGGCTTCATCACCCGGCTGCATCGCGGAACATACGCTCCCCACATCATCGAACATGTCGCGCTCGAGCTGCAGACGATGATCGGGCACGACGTGGGATTCGGGCGAACGCGCGGTGGCGACAACGACGACGAATACACTCTCGTCTTCGAGCATTTCCACGAGGGGGTGGGGCTCCGGTCCGCTGCGCTCGCGCTGGAGATAGTGCAACAGGCATTCGCCGGAACGCTGCACGGGGTGGATCATGCGGTGGCCGAGCTCGCCGCCATCGCTCTGACGCCGGATGTGCCGCCCATTCAACAGCACGTGCTCTGCGGCATCACCGGGGGCTCCGACCGCGCCGCGACTCGTGATGAAATCGTGCGCCACGGATTCGGAAGCCGCGAGCTCATCGTGGACGTCTCGCCCTCGTACCTGCTCCAGGCGGGGCTGCCGTATTCACGTTCCGACATCGCCATCGTGCTCGACACCAGCCTCGCCGACGTCCCCGAAAGGTATCAGGAGGCCGAGCGTGCGCAGAAGCTCGTGGCGACAGTCGCTGACGCAGTGAGTCGTGGTGGCATCGTGATCGTTCCCGCCAAGGAGTGGGAGATTCAGGATCGCGTGCGCGAGGTCGGCTGCCGAGTTGCAATTTTTGCCGTTGACTCGGACGTGACGCGGCGCGACAAGCGCGTAGCACGCTCGGTCGCGCTCGTCGAAGGCGACCGAATCATCATCGAGAAGCGCGGGCGTGCTACCGAGGTCGGCGTCGTCAAGGACGAGGCGCCGGTCGTTGCCCAGGTAGTGGGGGCGCTTGCTGCATTCACACTCAACGAGCTCCAGCAGCCGGCAGCTGCGGGCCGCAATATCGAACAGGCACTCTGATTTCCAGAGATTCTTCCGGCAGTTCCGCGCCGGCTGCTGAGGCGCCCGCGGCCATGACAGCAGGCCCGATCGTTCGCGCCGGCACCCTCGTTCTCATCGGCGGAGCATGCTCGGCCGAAGGTGATGCGCTCGGCGCCTTCATCCAGCTCGCGTCTGGCGCCGGCAGCGGACCCATCGTGGGGATCACCGCCGCCTCCCAGATGGTGCGTGAGAGTGCGAATCGATGGGAAGAGGATTTCAAATCAGCCGGCGCCGGCGATGTTGTGTTTCCGATCATCGAGACCAGAGCCGATGCGTGCAATCGCGACACGGCCAGGCTCATCGGCGAATCGCGCGGCGTTTTTCTGGGGGGCGGGAACCAGGTGAAGCTCATTACGACACTGAGCGGCACTCCGGTAGGGAATGCAGTCTGGGAGCATTACCTGCACGGCGGCGTTGTCTGCGGCACGAGCGCCGGCGCGGCGGCGGTGACCGAGCTGACACTCGCCGGCAACGAGATGGACGAAGATGGAAACCTGGTCGAGCAGTACGTCGGGCCGGGCTTGGGTTTGCTCGAATTCCAGACACTGATCGACACCCACTTCTCGCAACGGCGCCGGCTATATCGTCTCTTTGTCGCGATCGCCGAGTATCCTCACATCATGGGACTTGGAATTGACGAGGACACTGCGATGATCGTGAAGGGAGAGGTGGGCACCGTCGTGGGCAAGGGGGGGGTGACCTTCGTCGACGGTCGCACGGTGCAGTTCGATAACGCTGAGGAAGTGACGAAAGGTAGGCAGCTCACGCTGAGCTCCCTTCGCGTGGGGATGATCGGGACTGGTTACACGTTCAACTTGAGGGAACGGGAGTTGGAGGCGCTGCTGGACTGATTCAGTCCACGAAAGGCGCTCCGGCTATTCGTACATCTTCGAGAGATCGGCACCGGCGAGGTCAATCAGGAATCCGCTGATACGCTCAGTTACAGCGTCGAGGAACTTCTTCCCCTTCTCCGCCGTTGCCTTCGCCGGGTTGCCAGTGCCGGTGTCCTCGGTCACGCTCTTCCAGTGCCGCGGTGCCCACGCCCATCCGTCACGCAGACCGGCAATCGCAAATCCGCGCGCGCGCCCGTCTCCCGCATCCGACAGCGGCAGAACGAGCTCCGGCGCGATCTCCATCATCACGCTCGTCTCCAACTCGCCCGCATGATCGCCTGGCTCATCGAAGAACAGCCTCGGATCAACACAGTTCCACCAGTTGATCGTGCAGATAAAGACACTGCATGCGGGCTGCAGCTCCCTGATCATCTGGCGGAAATCGTTACCCCCATGCCCGTTCAGAATGACGAGCTTCGGAATTCCCTGCCCCTCGAGCGCGCGAGCGATGTCACCGAGCATATGCGCCTGCGTGCTCGGGTTCATGTTGAGGCAGAGAGGGATGTCGAGCTGTCCGGTGTTGACTCCGAAGGGCACAAGCGGAAGCACGATGACGCTCGCACTAGCTTCCGCTGCGATACGCGCCGACTCCGAGGCGATGTGCCTTGTCTCGACGTTGTCCGTTCCGTACGGCAGATGGTAGTTGTGCGCCTCGGTCGCACCCCACGGAAGGACGGCAACCTCGTGGTTGCTGCCGCGGATAGTCTTCCACGTGGCTTCCTCCAGAACGAAAAGTCTTCCGGGCAAGGTGTATTCGACTAATAGGGTTGGCTGACGGAACGTGGGCGACCCGCGGAAACATACGCGTGACACGAGGCGTACGGATGAACATCGACAGAGAGTAGGTTTACGGCCGCAGTGGCGGCAGTCTTGCTAGCGATGTACCGAACCTCCAACCCCTTCCGGAGTTTTCATGGATCTCCTCACATGGCTCATCGTAGGACTCATCGCCGGAGTTCTCGCATCGCTCGTCATGGGTGGTACCGGTTACGGCCTCATCGGTGACATCGTGGTCGGTATCGTCGGCGCGTTCGTCGGTGGGTGGCTCTTCCGGGCGCTCGGCGTGACGGTCCCGCTTGGGGGAATCGCCGGTACGATTCTCGTCGCCTTCGTCGGAGCGGTGGTGCTGCTATTTCTCATCCGGCTTATTCGCCGGTCGACTACGCGCGTCTAGCAGATTGGCCGGCGCGCGCGATCTCCACGCCCGGGCAGCCATTGGCCGGGCGTGGTCATTGAGTCCTCCGCCAGGCTAGAATCGGGCTTCCACGTACAGATTCGTGCGAATCTTCTTCTCCGGGTAAATCCCGCGCGCGACATCGAACCGCACGAGCCCGTCCATGAACGACGCGCCGATACCAGCACCGCTGATCGGCCTGCCCGGAGTGCCCCAATCTTCGCGACTTCCCGCCCAACCGAGATCTCCGAAGATCACCGGCCTCGCGCCGACGAAGCTCGAGCCGAGCTCCAACCGCGTCATCCAGAACGCGTCCCCGATCGCCGCGCCCGGCTGCTGCCCGCGAATGGTCTGCGTTCCGCCCAGATACCAGAGCCGCTGAAGCGGAACACGTCCACCGGAATACCCCGCGCCGAGAGTCAGCGCGCCGTCCAGACGCCGCGTGATTCCATGCGAGACCGTCGCATCGAACATCGCGCGCGCGTAGTCGAAGTCGCCCGCCGCCCCTTCCGCACGCACGGTTCCAAACAGCCGCAACCCGTGAGGATCCAAACCTCTCGTACCGTGACGCTCAGCAGCGAAGCCGATGACCTCTCCCTGGTCGGCATCGATGTTCTCGCGGAAGTCCTTTCCCCCGACCGCATGCGCCAGAGAAAAATCCGTCTTCTTGCTCGCGTCGCCATGATGTTCGGCGAACACCCGCCATGATCCTGTCGTCGAATCGTCCGTCGTGCCTGCCAACTCGAGGCCAAGCGTTCGGTAATAGAATCCTTCGTCCCGCCCGAAGAGCAGGGACGACAGCGAGCTCCCGAAACTGAACGGGTCGGCCCAGTCGTTCGCTGAAGAGAGCCGCCGGTATGCTCCAACGCCGAGCGTGTGCCGGCCGTTGCTTCTCACCAGGTTCAGCTCCGCATTCGGTGCCCAGTCTGCGATTCCCATTCGCGCCGATACGCGCGCGGTGTATCCGCCGCCAAGACTCTGCTTCGCGGCGATTCCCGTCGACAGCCCTTCGATCCGGTTGTACCGCGTGAGGCCAAGCCCGTACTTGACTACCGGTTTCTGCGGAATCCATCCGGGCTGCGCCCCGAGCGTCAGCGCCTCCTCGACGAGCGCGTCTCTCTCGTTCTTTCCGAACAGCTCCTCACCCTCGTCGTAGATAGACTTCGGCAGCTCAGCCGAGTGCCACAGTGCGACGGTGTCGCACGGAGTTTTCACTATCATCGCGATGCCCTGATCGCGCCGCGTGACTGTCCTGCTCCTCTCGCCTCCTTCCTTGCATTCCTGCCGCCGCTTCTGCCATCGGGCCGCACGCGAGACGGAATCCTGCGCCGTGTCTCCAACCGCTATCTGTGGAATTACAACCGGTGTCGCGCCGTTCACGCTCGCGTACTTGAAACTCTGCTCGACCTTGAACGGTACCCTCATGAATCCCGCGGTCGCTCCTCCCTCCAGTGCCTGCGCCCTCGGCAGCCAGAACCGGCCTTCGTGCAGGCCATATTCGACGGTAATCGAGTTCACCTGCGCAGTGAGCGGCGTGACCATCCCGGTTACCCACCGCGGCGGTTTGTCGTCCTTGTCTTCGGCTTCCTCGTTCGCGATCTGCCAGATGTCGAGCGGCTCAGCCAGCCGGTACACGGCGCGTACGAGCTGAGAGGTGGACACGTCGAACCACAGCGAGCCGAGTGCGACGTTCCACATCGGGGCGCGCGGACGCACCAGCATCTCGAGCAGTTCGATCCGTTTTCCATTCGGCAGCCGGAAGCTCACGGAATCGCCGATGGCATAGGTGTAGTAAGCCTCCGCTCCACGCGCAAGCGGGTGAATGATCTCGTTCTCGTTGATATCAGCCTTTGCGAGACCCGATCCGATCCACAGCGTTTCGCGCCCCGGGTAGTACGGCATGGGCACGCCGCCGTCCATGTCGAAGTCGGCGTCGCCGACTCCCTCGAGCATCGGCATCACCTCGCGCTTGCCGAGGATCTGGACGAGGGCCGGATTGCCGCGCGACCAGACGATGCGCGAAGCCCGTTCCGCCCGCATCAACAGCCGGTCGCGCCCGATCCTTTTGAAGCCGAGGCCGACGGACATCCGCTCGTACGCCGTCG
>JACCRF010000170.1 GCA_013813715.1 Gemmatimonadaceae bacterium
AGCTCTTCTGCCTGGTCCACAACATCGAGAAGCTCGCCAAGCACGGGTACGCAGCGTAAGGCAACGCAGAGCGGCAGCACGTCCCGGCGCAACATGGCGCGATTTCCGGGTATCCAATCGATACATGTACCGCATCGGATGACGCGCGAGCGAATCCGCGCCATCTCGCATGCCCGTGCACGATGAAATCAGGCTTTTTCTACAGCCTCAACCGCCAGAGTTCAGCTGCGGAGCGGCCCGCGCGGCCATGGGCGCCAGGAAGAGAGCCGGGCCGCTCCGTCTGCTGCAACGATTCGTTAGGCCGGAGGGACAAGGCGGTCAACGCTACCGCCACGCGACGCGATATCGCCTGACCGATTCGACGCCATCCTCGTCGCGAACGACGACCCAGATGCGATCGCCGCGCATTTGCATTCAGCAGCAAGCATCGTTAGGCCGGCGATAGGGGGACGTTGCGTCGGAAGAGCCCCTCGTGCAATGGGATGGTGACGAGCGGTTCGCCCGCGAGTACGGCCCGTGGCGCCCGGTCGTCGGGCAGGTGGCGGACAAGTTCCTGGCCTGCGGGATCCTCGAGCACGGCTTCGCGCGGATCGCTGCGACGCCTGTGCCCACGAGTACCTGCTCGCGTTCTCCTGCAAGAGTCGATACTTCTGTCCGAGCTGCCACGCCAAGCGCCTCGCCGTCTGGACGCAGTGGCTGGACACCACGCTCCTGGCGCCCGTGCCGCACCGGCAGGTGGTGCTCACGATCCCGAAGCGGCTGCGCGCGTATTGCCTGTATCGCCGCCGCCTGCTCGGCGAGATCGCGCGCGTCGCCACCCGGACGGTCACCACGGCGATCCGCACGCTCACCGGCGAGCGCGAGGCTCGCGGTCGGCATCGTCGCGTGTCTGCAGACGCACGGCTCCCGTGCCAACTGGCATCCGCACCTCCATCTCCTCGTCACCGACGGCGGGTTCCGGCCCGACGGGACGTTCATCTCGTGGCCGATCCACGACACGGCGCGGTTGACCGAGGCATTTCGCCGGGCCGTCCTCCGGTTGTTCGTGCGTCTCGAGCTGTTCGATGCGGACCAGGCCGCCGGGATGCTCGCGTGGGCCGCACTCAAGATTCCACGTGCATACGGCCGTCTGGGTGCCGGAGGATGACCGGGCCTTTGCCACCCGACTCGCGCGATACTGTGCTCGGAATCCCGTCGCGCTGGAGCGGCTGACCTACGACCGGACCGCCAAGGCGGTGACGTACCGCTCCGACAAATCGGAGGGCCCCACCGCGGGCACCGAGACCACCGACCCCCTGGAGTTCCTCGCCCGCGTGCTGGTCCACATCCCCGACACGAGAGCGCGGAAACTACCGCTGTCGCGATCAGCCCGGCGGTGATGTCGCCTGCGATAGCGCGCGGCGGCATCCACCGGTGTGGTATCGCCCGCCTGTTTCGGGACAGCCGAATAGCGCTGACGGGCAGTTGGCCCGCCAGCGCTGGTCAATGGGCGCTGTTGCGGAATGAACTCCCCGTCTTGCCGGCGCCACGCCACGCCGCGCTGGTTTCAGGCGGGCGTGGCGCTCGTCAAGGGCACTACTTCATGCGCTGAACCGTGATCTTCGCGACTGGGAAGCTCCAGCCATGCTTCGTCGGCCCAACGCCCGCCACCAAGTCGGCGCCACCCTGAATGTTCCCGTGCATTCGGATCAGGCCGCCGTCTTCCGGAAGCGCGTTGTTGTTCCCATCGGGCGGAGCGACGACCGGACCGATTTCGTGGCACGGATCGACGATGTCTGAGAACTTTTCGGTGTTCTGCTCACTGCCAGCATCGTAGGCTCCTACCAAATGCGACTCTGCCTTGAACCCACCCGGCAGCTTAACCTCACTGAGCCCGGTGAAGCCGTCATTCGTGCAGATAATCATGACCGCCACCGACAGGCGATTCGCGTTCGCCGCCGCTTCGATCGTGAACGTGCGCGAGGTGGGCAGCGCGGGTTGTCCCGCGAGCAAAGGTCCACGCCGACCGATCGGGGCCCCGGTTTCGACAACCTGGAACACGCCGGGCTGAGCGCGCAGATCAGCTACCTGTGCGGCGGTGAGTGCGGGGTCCGCCAGTCCATCCTCAGCTATGTTGATGATCAGCGGCGACGGCCGCGCGCCCACTTCCCACACGCTGGCTTTCTTCGTGTGGGTGACAATCACCCCAGGTGAAAACGGCTGCCCCTGCGTCATGTTCTCGATCGTTACTTCATAGGTGTGCGAGGCGGCGGATGCTGCGTTCTCGGATCCGTCTCCTCCTTTGTCGAATGCGGCGGCCTCTGGCGCGACCACACGCTGGGAAGTGGGTGGCGCGAGCACACGCTGGGAAGTGGGCGCCTCGCTGCAAGCGGCCAGCGCGAACGCTGCGGCGAGCAGGGACACAGTTCGATTCATTGTCGATCTCCGGGTGGGTTTGTGGTCTCAACTGAGGAGTGCCACTGGACAGGGAAGTGGCAAGACAAATGTAGGCGCAAATTGCAGGCCGATGGTCCGCGGGACATCAGAACTCGCACGGACGTTTCATGAAACAACATCGGCTATCGACGAAACGTCCCAATGAAACAGACCGAGCCGCAGCAACGCGCAGGCGGGAGCGCACCCCCGAGATCAACGGGGCGCTGCGATCCTCAAAGGCGACTCTGCCGAAGGGTTAGTGTGACAGCGCTCCGATCAACTCGCGGAGCGTCACAGTTCCGCCGGGTGAAGGGCTGTGCGAAGCTGCCCTTGCTCGTTCAGGCGCTCGCGCCCAAGATCACGACGACCACCGAGGCCGCCGCCTGAGCGACCTCTCGTGCGGCATCGCCTGAGTTTCAACTGAACTCGGGACACACCCCACTGCGCTTGGCAGCGGCATAACGCCTTTAGCTATGCGGCAAGCGAATTATACAATCGCGAGCGGAGCGAGCAACCTTAAATCGCTTGTCGGCATCAGCGAGCCTCTGAAAGTCAATGGGATGAGCGCAACACGGTTCCGACACTCCCCTGTCGTGAGCGTCCTGATGAAACGTCCCTACCTGGTCGCGCCAGCAAATCGGCTCCCGCCTCCGCACCTTCAATTCGTCGCTGATTCAAGAGCGCTCCGCTCAATTCGCGAAGCCGTCTTCAAGCGCCTCTTCGTCCGGTGAGGACACGAGCATGTGTTCGAAGGAGGTGGACCATTCGTGTTACCGGGTGGGTGGCTGAGCTGCGCTATGCCACCATTCCCATTCGCTGACCCGGGCGCACCTCCGACCAGACTTTATTTCCACGTCGCGCAAGCCACTCCTCGTAGCTCACCGCCGTCCTTCCACATCCAGTAGATATAGCAGCACAGCTTCCGAGCTGCTGCCGTCGTCGCGTTCGGTTTTCCTTTCGCACGAAGAAGCCGGCGATACTGGTCACCAACCGGGCCAGGTGCCTGCTTCAACGTCTGCACGATCTCGACAAGTATCCACTTGAGCCATCGATTGCTGGCAAAGCCGACGCCACCGTGTGTAATCTTTCCGCCCGAGCTTCGGGTCGAGGGTACGAGCCCAGCGTACGCCGCCAACTGATGACTCGAGGCGAAACGCTCGACTGCGCCGATCTCGGCCACCAGGAACAGAGCACCGAAAAGACCCACCCCCGGAATCGTATGCAGGCGTTCGATCGCTGGGTGATCGCGCCGGAGGCGCTTGACCTCCTCGTCGAGCGCACGTATCTCGGTCGTGAGCGCATCGTGCAGGCGAAGCAGGCGGTC
>JACCRF010000182.1 GCA_013813715.1 Gemmatimonadaceae bacterium
CGTCAGTGAATCCCCGGTCGGGCTGACTCCGCCTCGCCCTTCGCCGCTGTCCACTTCTATCAGGGCGTGGAATGCCGCGGCGTGTTCGCCAATCGCCCGTGCTGCATCGAGGTCGTCAGTGATGACCTGAAGGGAGACACCCTCTGCCACCAGCGCGCCGGCACGCTCGAGCTTCTGCGGCGTGATCCCCGCGGCCAGCGTGATGTCAGTGAACCCGCGACCAGCAAAGTATTCCGCTTCGGCAAGCGTCGAAACGGTGATGCACCGCGGCCCGTTGCCAATCGCCAGCTCGGCGACGTCTGCCGATTTCGCGGTCTTGAGATGCGGCCGCAGCACCACACCGTGCCGCCGCGCAATGCTGCGCATCGCCCCGAGATTTCTCTCGAGTATGACGCGATCCAGAATAAGGCAGGGAGTCTGAAGATCCTCGATTCGCATGCTGGTCACTGATCGCTAATCGCTGATTGCTAATCGCTAATTGCTAATCGCTAATCGCTAATCGCTGGTCACGGACGCCGCGCACCAGGTACCGGGTAGCGGGTAGCGGATCCCCTATCTCACCGGCCTCCCGACAGTCCAGGGCACGCCTGCTGCGTCGAGGCCGTGGTTCAGAGCAGGAACCCTTGTCGAGAGAAGCACGTTGAGGCGTGCGACCTCTTTCTCGAGATCCTGCATCGCAAGCTCGAGTGTCTCACGCTGAATCTGAGTCGCCGGTGAAGTCACATCACCGATCTCGCCCGCCACCTGATTGACTCTCTGCTGTATGGACGGATCGAACTTCTTGTCGTCCACCTCATTCGCTGCCGGTCCCTGCCGCCCGCGGATCCTGACCAGGACACTGTCAACTTCCTTCTCGATCGCTTCGGCCTGCTTCGTGAGACTGTCCGGACCGGCTCCGTTCTTGAGCGCTGCCTGGGCCTCACCCATCATCTCCTTGACCGATTCCGCCGAGCGTACCGCGGCCTGGACGCGTGCCTGTTGCTGCCCGGCGCGGACGCGCGCCAGGTGCAGCTCGCGATACTCCGCCGGACTCAGAGGAATCAGCGGATCCGGATTCACGACTACCGGCGTCTCCATTGAGACCCCCTCCGCGCCCGTCGCCGCCGACACCATGAGCCGCGCGGCATATCGGCCTGGAAGCACGAACGCGCCATTCGGCTGGCGGTCGGCGGGAGCACGCGGCACCACGTACGCCGGGGCCATCCGCAAGTCCCACGTCGCGCGATGCAGCCCCGGCTTTGCATTGGCCGTCAGTTCACGCACCCGCTTCCCCGTCGAGTCAAAGATCGCGAGCGAGAGGGTACGGCCACGCGGCAGTGAATCCTTCACGTAATAAGTGAGCGTCGAACCGAACGGCGGATTCGGAGCGCTGTATGATCGCTCCCCCACTGACGTCGCGCCGCGCAGTCCGCCGGGAAACGACCCGTTGTAGTTGAACAGCGTAGAGACCTTCACGGGAAATAGATGAACCAGCGGGCTTCGCTCGGCCTCGGCGAGCTTCTCAAGTGGCGTGATGTCGTCAATGATGAATACCCCGCGTCCGTGTGTGCCGATCACGAGGTCGTTCTCGCGCGGATGGATCTGGATGTCGTGAACCGGCACCGTCGGCAGGTTGTACTGGAGGCGCGACCACGTCCGTCCGCCGTTGCCCGAATAGTACGCGCCTATCTCGTTACCAGCGAACAGCAGGGAAGCAGCACGCGGGTGCTCGCGAATTACCTGAAGCGATGAGTTGACGGGAAGGTTACCGGTGATTGACGTCCACGTACGTCCATAATCGTTGCTTCTGAATGCGTACGGCTTGAAGTCATTACTGCGGTGGCCGTCGAGCGTGACGTACACGGTGCCTTCGCTGTGAGCCGACGCGATGACTCGGCTTACATACGTCTGAGCGGGGACGCCCGGGAACTTCGCGATCCTGGTCCAGGTTGCGCCGCCGTCGCGCGACACCTGAACGAGCCCATCGTCCGTGCCGACGTAAAGCAGCCCTTTGCGAATCGGCGACTCGTCGATCGTGCTGATGTTGCCGTAGTCGGCAACGCCCGCGTGGCGCGCCACCGCGTCCTTGGTCCAGAGCTTCCCCATGAGCGGGAGCTTCTCCCGATCGAGCTGCCGTGTGAGATCGGGTCCGAGCGGTTCCCAACTGTCGCCCCGGTTCGGGCTGCGGAAGAGATAGTTCGCGCCGAAATACAGGGTCTTGTGATCGTGCGGAGAAATCAGCATCGGCGCGCTCCAGTTCCAGCGCAGATCCTGCTGCCCGAACTTCGGCTGCGGCTTGATGCTCTTCTGCTCACCCGTTCTCACGTCGTAGCGGATGATGCCGCCGTTCTGATACTCGGAGTAGACGACGTTGTGATCGGTGGGATCGACCGCCGAATAGAATCCGTCTCCGCCGACGGTGAAATACCAGTCGCTGTTGATGATGCCCTGCCGGTTCCGTGTCTGGCTGGGCCCGGCGAGGCTGTTGTTGTCCTGCAGCCCGCCGTACACGTAGTAGAACGGCTGGCGCAGGTCGAGGCCAATAGCGTAGTACTGCGCAATCGGAAGATTCGTCACGAAGTCCGCCGTCTCACCGCGGTCGTGCGTGATATAGACGCCGCCGTCGTTCCCGACGACGAAATGGTCGGGGTCGGTCGGATCTATCCATAAAGCGTGATGGTCCACGTGGGTGGACGTCATCACGTTTCGCATTGTCTTCCCGCCGTCGTCCGACGCCTGGAGAGAAATGCCGAGGAAATAGATGCGGTCGGGATTGCGCGGATCGACGCGGATCTGGCCCATGTACCACGGGAACGACGTGCCGGTGCCGGTCTTTCTCCAGCTCGCGCCGTAGTCGTCTGACCGGTAGATCTCGGCCGTTTTTGTCTCCATCGTCGCGTAGACCGTGCGCGGATGAGAGCGGCTGATGTCGAGTCCGATCCGGCCGATGTCTCCAGTCGGCAATCCCTCGGTGAGTTTCGTCCACGACTCACCGCCGTCAATGGACTTGTAGATGCGGCTTCCGGGGCCGCCGCCCACAAAGCTGTAGGCCTTGCGCTGGCGCTGGAACGTTGCCGCGTACACCGTGTTCGGATCGGTGGGATCCATGACGACTTCGGTCGCGCCGGTGTGCTCGTCGACCCTGAGCACGTTCTTCCAGCTCTTGCCGCCATCCGTAGTCTTGAAGAGGCCGCGCTCGCCGCCCGAAGCCCAGAGCGGCCCGACGGCCGCAACGAACACTACGTTGGCGTTGGATGGATGAACGACGATGCGTCCAATGTGCTGCGACGTCCTGAGGCCCATTTGCTGCCACGTTCTGCCGCCGTTCTCCGATTTGTAGACGCCGTCACCCCACGAGGAGCTGCGTTGGTTGTTGGACTCCCCCGTTCCTACCCAGACGATTTCGGGGTTCGACGGTGCGAGTGCGATGTCTCCAATCGACGAAGTGCTCTGCCGGTCGAAAATCGGTTCCCACGTGGTGCCCGCATTGGAGGATTTCCAGACGCCACCTGATGCCGCGGCCGCGTACATCAGCCTCCCCAGCCGATCCCCAATCCTCGACTCCGGCCCTTCGGCGATGGCCAGATCGACGATGCGCCCGCTTGTCACCGCAGGCCCGATCGGCCGCCAGGCGAACTCGCCAAGCATTGCGGAGTCGTAGGTGGCCGCGTTGAAGGCGGTTTTCGGTGCCGTCTTCTCGGTCGCCGTTCGCGATCGCTGGGCGGCAAGCGGGCCCGCTAGCGCGAACAGAAGGCTCGTGAGCACGATGGAGGTGAGAATTCCAGCGCGAATTCTTTCGATCGGCATGATGGGACGGTGGGAGCCGGGTGAGGGTGCGAAACGGGGAAATGTTAACATTAGGAACACCCTTCGCGTCAGAGGATCCAGACTCACGATGCCTGAGACGACCGCGGCGCAAGCAGTGATACCGGTTCGCATTCCGCGGTTCAAACTTCCGCGAACGGCGGCGAACCCAGCGTTTCCACCAGGGCCGCGGCCGCGCTACCCGGGCCAGTTCCTGGTCGAGATAGCGAGGAATCCGCTCGCGCCGTTCATCGTCATGGCGAGAGAATACGGAGACATCGCGCATTACAGGGTGGGTCCCCAGCATCTCTACTTCATCAACCATCCCGATCTGATCCGGGACGTGCTGGTCACCAACCAGAAGAATTTTCGCAAGAGCCGCGGCCTCGAGCGCGCGAAACGACTGCTCGGTAATGGACTCCTCACCAGCGAGGGAGAATTTCACCTTCGGCAGCGCCGGCTCGCCCAGCCGGCGTTCCATCGCGAGAGGATTGCCGGTTACGGCGACACGATGATCGAATACGCCAATCGTGCCCACTCCCGCTGGCACGATGGAGAGACGCTCGACGTGCACGCTGAGATGATGCGACTGACGCTGGGCATCGTATCGAAGACGCTGTTCGATGCTGACGTCGATGCCGAGGCGGCCGAGATCGGAGAGGCGCTGACGACTGCCTTCGAGTCGTTCAACTTCGCAATGCTCCCGCTGACGGAGTATCTCGACAATCTTCCGATTCCGGCGGTTCGAAGATTCAAGGCCGCCCGTGCTCGACTCGACAGCACGATATACCGGCTGATCGATGAGCGGCGCAGGAGCGGAGAGGACAGGGGCGACCTGCTGTCGATGTTGCTGCTGGCGACAGACACCGAGGGCGACGGCGGCCGCATGGACGATACGCAATTACGCGATGAGGCCCTGACGATCTTTCTCGCCGGCCACGAGACCACCGCTAATGCGCTGACATGGACATGGTACCTCCTCTCGCAGCACCCGGAGGTCGAGGCGCTGATGCACGCCGAGATCGATTCGGCGCTACCAGGCCGCAATCCAAGGTATGACGATTTGTCGTCGCTGCCTTACACGCGGATGGTCCTTGCCGAATCCATGCGGCTTTATCCCCCGGCGTGGGCAATCGGCCGGCGGGCGATCGGGGCCTTCCAGATGCGCGGCTTCACCGTGCCGGCGAGATCCGTGCTGCTCATGAGCCAGTACATCGTGCACCGTGACTCGCGCTTCTTTCCCGATCCGGAGCGCTTTGACCCCGGGCGGTGGACGCCGGAAAGCCAGGCAGGCAGGCCCAAGTTCTCGTATTTCCCATTCGGCGGCGGAACGCGCTTCTGCATCGGTGAGCAGTTCGCCTGGATGGAGGGAGTGCTGCTGATCGCGGCACTTGCCCGGAATTGGCGGATGACGCTGGTGCCCGGGCATCCGGTCGAACTGAAGCCGATCATCACGCTGCGCCCTAAGCACGGTATGCGGATGACGCTGGAACGCAGAGCGGTTAGATAATTTCCTTACAGAAGAAAACGGGATCATACCATTCGAGCAGGTCAGCCGGATGATCATAGATGCCCGCCGCACCCGCAAGCTCTTCGATACGCCAGCCTCCGCTGAGCAGAGCGATCATGCGAACCTTCGCACCCGTCGCTGCCTGGATATCGTAAGGTGTGTCACCGATCATGAGCAGCTCATCTGGATCGAACCCGGTTTTCCTCACTGCCGCTTCGACGATGTCGGGGTCGGGCTTCGAGTCTGCGGCGTCGCTCGATGACGTCGCGGTCGGTATGAGGTCGGCAATTCCGGCCGCCTCCATCAACGCTCCCAACTCGCTCCCCCCGGCGGAGCTGGCAACGACGAGCTGGAAGCCGTCTGCCTTCATTCGCTCCACCAGCGCGCGGGCACCGGGAGTGGGACGCAGGTGCGGCAGATACTTCGCCCGAAATATCTCCCACCGTTGCTTGCCGAGCTCCTTTCCCTGGACGCTGTCCTCGTCGATGCCGACGGCGGCGGGCAGTAGCTTGTCGCCACCCATCCCGATCATGGGCCATACGACGCCGAACGGCACGTCATAGCCGGCTTCAGCGAACACCTCCACCCATGAGCGTGCATGCGCTTCGTTGCTGGCTACGAGAGTGCCGTCGACGTCGAAGATTATTCCACGAAGCAACTTGAGTTGCTGGTGCAGTGCTACTGCAGTTTCTTCTGAATCGCCTGGGCTCCATCCAGGTGTGCCTGAACGGCCGGTGCCGCCTTCTGGATGAAGTTCTTCAACTCGGGGTTCTGGGCGGCCTCGTTTGCGATCGTTGCCGTCGCCAGGAGATTGACGTGATACGTCACCTGGTCGTCAATGTATGCCTTGTCGAAATCCCTTCCCTTGGCCGCGCCGTTGAGCATCGACATCGATCGATCGAGCTCGGCCCTGCTGTTGTCACTAGCAGGCGCGGCGGGGGTGACCCCGAGCTTCTTCGCGAGATCCTGCCCCTGCTGGCGCAGCGAATGATGATCGCGCATCATCATCCTGGCGTACTCACGGACCTCACTGTTCGTGCCCTTCGTCGCCGCGACCGCTCCAGTGGCACTGTCGAGCATGTTCGACTGGTCGAGGATGTAAACGATGTTGGCGTCGGTGAGCGCGGCGGCGGGCGCGGCCATCCCTGTGTCCGCCATCATTGAGGCTCCAGTGTCCATCGCCAGCCCGGTGTCCGTCGTGCCGGCGTCCCTGCCGGAGCACGCAGTAAACAACGCTGCGGCTCCCAGCATGATGGCAGGTAGCACGTGCTTCAATTTCGCCATTGTTCCCCTCCTGATAGGTCCAAAGTTTGACGCAACCCCGCGACTAAGTACGTCATGAATCGCGGCAGCCAGTGCCAAAGGTCCGGCAAGATTCGGGCTCCCACCCCCGCCCCAGGACTTCCGTCGGCCCCCGAAAAACGGGTCGGAGTTGATTTTGCAGGGCTCAGTCGTCACTATAGAGGTATGTCGCGGTTGGCCTTAACGGGTTGCGCTTCGCGGCGTCTAACGCGGCACATCGCCAGAAGAGGAGAAATCATGCGCAGAATCGGATTACTAATGTTTGCGGCCGCTTCTCTCGCCGCTTGCAGTCAGGAGACCACCAGCCCCTCGACCGTCGATGATTCTCTCCTCGACGCGGGAGCATACGGAACCGCGCTCACCGAGGTCGGGGGCTACGACGCCGAGATCTACGAGTCTCGAGTCGCGAATGGGCTGCCTGAGGAGATACGACTTTCCGACGATCAAAAGGCAGAGATCAAGGCGCTGGTCAAGGCTTTCCAGGAATCCACAAAGGCTGACCGCAAGGCGCTCGGCGAAATCATCAGGCGCGCTAGAAGCGCCTCGAAGGGAGGCCAGTCGGCCGAGCATGTGAAGGCGATCATGGACGAGGGGGCGGAGATCCGCGCTCGACTCGCGGCCGCCGAAGCGAAGCTCAAGAGCGACATCCATGCGATACTCACTCAGGAGCAGCGCGACTGGATCGCGTCGCATTCGCCGAAACGCTGTGATACCGCGAAGTTCCCCGCGCTCACAGACGCACAGAAGGCGGACATCCACGCGCTCGAGGCCGCTTTCGCGGCCGCCCACAAGGCTGATATCGAGGCGGTGAAGGCCGCCTTCGAGGCCGCGAGGGCCGCCGGCAGGGCAAGCAAGTCGAAAGAGGAAGTTGCGAAGTTCCTCGAGAGTGTGCGGCCCGCCATTGAGCGTCTCGCAACCGCCAGGGCGAAGCTGCGGAATGACATCATCGCCGTTCTCACTGCCGAGCAGCGGGCCTCCGGCTGCCTGCCCCTCGGCTGAGCGTGAAGCGGGGCGCCCCTCGAATGGGGGGGCGCCCCGTGTGGCTTGTCACACGCCTGCTGCTCGCCCTTAGCGGCGCCACCGCATGCACGCAGGCAACTGCGGCACAGGGTCCCTCCGGCGCGCGCAACCCGCCACCCAAACCACTCAGGGCAGATACTTCAGCTCTCAGGCGTTCTCTGGACTCGATCGCCGGCGCCCATCGCGGGGTCGTCGGCTACAGCATCATTGACATCGACAACAGCATCAGGATGAGCCGGCGTGGCGACGAGACCTTTCCCACCGCCAGTCTCATCAAGGTGCCCATTCTGGTTACCGTTTTCGATCTCGTTGCAAAGGGACAGCTGTCGCTCGATGACCCCCTCACCGTTCTCAGGCTCGACCAGGTGCCGGGATCGGGAGTGCTCCAGTACTTCCACAACGGCACGATGATCACGGTGCGCGACGCGGCCTGGCTGATGACGACGATCAGCGACAATACCGCCACAAACCTGCTCCTCGACCGCATCATCATCCGGCGTGTGTGGAACAAGATGGACTCGCTGGGGCTGCGCAGCACACGCGTCCATTCCAAATCCTTTCTGAGAAACTCCAGCGTCGCGATGGACAGCTCGGTGAAATACGGACTCGGGGTCACGACGCCCAACGAAATGGCCCGGCTGTTCGAGCTGCTCGCACTCGGCAAGGCAGTTAACCGCGCGTCGGATTCGGTGATGCTCGACATCCTCGCACACAACGACGACGACGAGCTCCTTCAGCGGTACGCCGGCGGCGTTCGCGCCGCGCACAAGACCGGCGCCACCGACCAGGTGCGCACCGAATGCTCGCTGTTCTATCTTCGCAACCGCATCGTCGCGTGCGTGCTCACGAAGGAGAACAAGGACATTCGCTGGGTGATAGACAACGAGGCGCAACTTACGCTCGCACGGATGGGCGAAGCGGTAGTGAAAGCCTGGAGCGGAGCGCCCGCAGCCACGCCTTGACCGTCCCCGTTCAGGCAAAGCGGCCCGCCCGCTGGCTCCATCGCGCGGCGTTCTATGCTCATTTGTGGCTAGGGTGCTCTTCACCGTCGTTCTCCTGTCGATCTCGATCACCGGAATACTTCTCAATCACAAACGCGGACTCGGCCTCATGCCCGAGGTCGATCACGCGCCGTCAGCACCCTTCACCACGGCCCTTCCACTCGCAGCGCTAGCCGATCGAGCTCGCGGGGCCGCGTCAGGAATCGGGACCACCGACATCGATCGGATGGATGTCCGGCCTCGTGAGGGGCTGGTCAAGGTCCGATTTCGTGATGCGGCATCCACCGAAGCCACTGTGGACATCAACAGCGGTCAAATATTGAATGTCGGAGCACGCGGGGATGTGTTTCTCGAGCGGCTTCATTCGGGCGAGACATTCGGGGATGGATGGGTTCTGATGAGCGACGCGGCGGCGATCGCGCTGGTCATTCTGCTCATCAGCGGTTACTGGCTCTGGCTCGCGCCGAAGTGGCGGCGATGACTGCGGGACAGATCGCCTTGCTCCTCGGACTGTTCGCCGTGCCTGCCGCGCTGCTCTACGCAGGGCACCATCTGCGGCGGAAAGCGCGCTGGGTGCACTTCGTGTTCTGGGGATCGCTCGCCGGGCACACGACACTGGCGGTTATCGCCCTCTGGTACTCGATGGTTCCGGCGGCAGAATGGGGGCCGGGCGATAGGGTCAGGGGGTTTGCCGGTTTCTATGGCATGCTCGCGGGCGGTATCGTGGGCGCGCTCGTTGCGTGGATCTTTTTTTTCAAGGATCGCGCCCGCGACTGATTTCGATTCGCTAGATGTCCGGGAAGGAGATGGACTTAGCCGCAACGATCGTCTCCACCCTCGGGGGCAGCACCAGTGCAGTATCCGACTTCGTGAAGAACCCGAGCCCCTTGTAGCTCGTGAGATACTGGAAGTGCTTCTTGAACATGCCGCCGCGCCCGATCACTACGAGCGGCTCGTCACAGCGCTTTAGAATAGTCATGAAATCGCCGGGCTCCACCTTCACCACCATTCCCGACGCCTTGACCGCGTTGGCCAGCGCGACCGCCGCCGCAACTGCCGCTCCCGCCCCTGCACCCATATGAGTCGTCCTCCCGGTTGCCATTACGCGCTGCCCCGAACGACGCCCAAAAGGCGAAGCGCGAGCAGCCCGAACGAAATCGCCAGCATCACATAAACCGACAAGCGTATTCCACGCGAACCTTCCCACTCGCCGGTCGCCATGATCCCGAAAATGATCGCGAGCGTCGACGTGCCGATTGCGCGGTATACGTCGCCCTCGCGGTAGCTCGAGAAAGCCGAGAAGAGCATCGCTACAGCCGCGACCCACAGGACTATCGCGCTTCGTTGTGGTGCGTTGCGATTCGGCGTCATTCCGTTTCTCAGGCCAGTCATTCCCCTCTCCCGGCGGTCTCAGCTGACTCTGTGTCTAAACGCCGTGCGACGGGGAAATCCTGTCGATCCCATAGATCAGCACCGGCATGCCAAGAACCTCAGTCTCGCCTTCGATCTTTTCGCCCAGTCTATCGGCTACGCGCCGTGATGGGGTGTTGTCGGGGTGGATCAAACTGATGACATGGCTCCGGTCCATCTCGTCGAACGCATAGTCGAGCAGCCTGCGCGCGGCTTCGGTCGCGAAGCCATGACCCTGATGTTCCGGCGCAAGCGTCCAGCCCAGCTCGAATCCGGGCCAGCCAGTAGGATTGCCGAAGCCGATCCGTCCAACGAGCTTCCCGTTCGCCTTCGATTCTGCCGCGTAGTACCCGTAACCGCGAAGTTGCCAGTGACCGACGAGAGATGCCATATGGCGCCACGCCTCGACACCGATGCAGGTCTTACCGCCGGTATACCGCATCACGTCCATGTTCGCCGTCATCCTTTCGTATTCGGCGAAATCCCGCTCACAGAACTGCCTCAGCAGCAGGCGATCGGTTTCCAGGGTCGTCGCGTACATCCGGATGTCGGGCGCCGGCCAATCTGACTCGGGCAGCGCGGATCTCAGCGACATTCTACGAAACGTCTTCATCCTCGGGCATGATAACCCAGAGAATGATGTAGACGAGGATGCCCGGAAACGCCGCCGAAACCACCGACGCGATGACGTAGAGCACGCGCGCGATCGTCGGATCGAAGCTGAAGTAGCGCGCCAGGCCGGCGACGACTCCAGCGACGACCCGGTCAGACCTGGAGCGCCGCAACCCACCTGCTGTACCTGCCATTCTATTCCTCGCTTGTTGTCGGAATCATCTGCTCGCCTCTATCCCGCCTCGCCCTCCCACTTCTTCCCAATCCCAATCCTGACTGTGATTCCCCATGGATCGGTCGCGAGCGCCTCATCGCCGTTCCGCCCCACCAGGAAGCCCGCGGCCTGGATGCTCTCGGCAGTGTCGGTAACGCTCTGCGCGTCGGGAAGCACGACTTCCCAGTCGAGAAGTCGCGCATCAGCGTCGGTGGCCGGTTTCGCTTCTGCCGCCCACGTGTTCACACCAAGATGGTGGTGATATCCCCCGGCCGAAAGGAAGAGCGCCCCCGGATAGTTCGAGACCGTCTTGTCGAGGCCGAGCCCATCATGGTAGAATTGGGCTGCCTGCTCGATGTCGCCGACGTAGAGATGGACGTGGCCGATGGTTGTGCCCCTGGGCATTCCTGCCCACTGCTCGCCGTCCGCCGCTTGAATCAGATCATTCACGTCGAGCGGATTCGTCGTCATATGGAGTTGACCGCCCTCGAATCTCCATTTGCTCCGCGGGCGATCCGCGTACACCTCGATACCGAGGCCGTCGGGGTCGGTAAGGTACACGGCCTCGCTCACGAAATGATCTGACATTCCGGCGTGCGCGTCGATCTCCACCAGGTGGGCGACAAAGCGGCCCAGTGCCGCGCGGTCCGGCACCAGAATCGCGAAATGATACAGTCCCAGGAGCCCGCGGCGTGGCACAGGGCTCACTCCCCGCTTCTCGTGAAGCGAGACAAGCGGCGTATCGTCTTCCATTGCGCCCATCGTCGCCGAGCCGTGCGCGGACGACAGCGTGCGAAGGCCGATTACCGTCTTGTAGTACGCGGCCGACCTCGCCAGATCGGCAACCTGCAGCCGGACGCGGCCGACGTGCGTCACTTCGGGAAGACGGAACGCCGGAGGCATCAGCGAGCTAGACCCTCATGTGCGCAAAATGTATGGACTCACGCCAACACGTTGGCATGCAATGGATCAGACGGTCAGCAGGACGCCAGTCGCCGCTAAGCTGTCCGCCTTTTAGTAGCAGTTAGATGCTAATTAGCGGGTACCCGTCGCAGCCGGCTGGCTCGAGGGGGGCACCATGCCCTTGACGCGCAGATACGTCACGATGTTGCCGTAGTGCTCGCTATTGTGTGCCGCGTTCAGCATCAGGGCGAACATGCGCGACCTGTCTCCTCCGAAGAGCTTCGTCATGCCTGCGCTGGCCGCATCGGACTGCGCGTATGCACGACCACAGTACTCGGTGGAGGACTTGAGCGCCGCGACGAGAGCCGCCTTCGTCTTCGCGGCCTTCTCGACCGCATCCTCCGCGCGTGCCGCCTCGCCGAGTGCGGCGGAGCAGAACATATTCTGCGCTCCGGCAATGTGGCCGATCAGCTCGCCGAACGTGCGCACCGTTGACGTCGGACGGAAGGCGTACTCGGCTTCGGGCATCTGCTCTGCCGCTTTCGTTACGTAATCCGTCATCAGGCTCCAGACGGCCTTGGCACTGTTTACTCCCGGATCTGCGACAGGGGCAGCTACGGCTGCAGTGGAACTGGGCGTTACTCCCTGCGCGAACGCCGAAACCGGTAGCAGGACAAGGAGAGAAAGAAGCAGGCGTTTCATGGGGGCCTCACTTGGATGGGTGTGTTTATGCGGCTTCTGCCGTTGTTGAAAAGTGCACTGGCGGACGCGGTTCCGCATCGCCCCGAATCTACGGAGCGTTCTCGAGAAACTTCAGCCTGGTCTCCCGCTCCTGGACCCATCTCAGTGACCACGCGTCCTGAAACAGAATCAGCGGATTTTGCTTGGAATCGAACAAGAGGGTGGAGCCCGGCCCACTCGCGACCCGCTCGATGTCTTCCATCGGCCCTAGTACCCAGCGCGGATACCGCGCCGTGAATGGCTCGAACCGGCAGGCCACACCGTACTCGGTCTCCAGCCGGAAGTTCATCACGTCGAACTGAAGCAGCCCTACGGCTCCGACGATCGGTGTGGGACTTGTCGTGTCAGTACCCGACGTGAAGAATACTTGAGCCGCGCCCTCCTCGGTAAGCTGCCGGAGCCCCGAGTCGAGCTGCTTCCGCCGCATCGGATCCTTGATGACGACGCGCGCGAAGTGCTCGGGTGGAAAGCGCGGGATTCCATGGAATTCCAGCTCGCCGTTGGCGGAAAGAGTGTCGCCGATGCGGAGCGTACCGCGGTCCATCACTCCAATGACATCGCCCGGCCACGCCTCACTGATAGCCGTCCGTTCGCGGGCCATGAACTGCTGGGGAGCAGCGAGCCGAAGCGACTTCCCCGTCCGCACGTGATTCACCTGCATCCCCGCCTCGAACCGCCCAGAGCAGACGCGTACAAACGCGATCCGGTCGCGATGCTTCGGGTCCATGTTCGCCTGAATCTTGAAGACGAAACCCGTGAACGCTGAATCCGTCGGCTGCACAACCCCCGCACTCGACTCGCGCGGTGACGGCGGTGGTGCAAGCTCGAGGAATTCCCGCAGGAATGGCTCGAGTCCGAAATTGGTGAGTGCACTCCCAAAGAATACTGGCGACAGCTCGCCGGCTAGCAGCGCCACATGGTCGAACGGATGCCCGGCCGCGTCGAGAAGCGCGATGTCGTGCACGAGCTGTGCATGCGCCTCGACGCCAAGCAGCTCCCTGAGCTCTCCGTTTTCGAGTGATCCAACTCGGACCTCGGCCATCCGCGCGCCGTGCTCCTCGTCGCGCGAGAACAGATGAATCAGACTCTGCCGGCGGTCGTACACCCCAACAAACGTGCCGTCGCGGAAAATCGGCCATGTAACGGGATGACAGGCGATACCGAGATCCGATTCGACGTCACTTACCAGCTTCAGCGGATCCTCACCCGCCCGATCGCACTTGTTGACGAAGGTGAAGATCGGGATTCGCCGCTTCTTGCAGACCTCGAAGAGCTGGCGCGTCCGCTCCTCGACTCCTCTGCGGTTATCGAGCAGCATCACCGCGCTGTCGGCAGCCACGAGGGTGCGATAGGTGTCCTCGGAGAAATCCTCGTGGCCCGGTGTGTCGAGGAGATTGATGTGGTAGCCCTCATACTCGAACTGCATCACGCTCGACGTCACCGAGATGCCCCGCTCCTGCTCCAGCTTCATCCAGTCGGATGTCGCGTGCCGCTGCGCACGGCGCGCCTTCACTGAGCCGGCGAGGTGAATGGCGCCCCCGTACAGCAGAAGCTTTTCGGTGAGTGTTGTCTTGCCGGCATCGGGATGGCTGATGATCGCGAAAGTGCGACGGCGGCGGATGGCGGTTTCCAGCTCGGTCACTGGCGGTATGGGCTCGAGTTGCGAGTGCATCCCTAACCTAGCGGCTTTCGCCTCATCAAGAATCCTATGGCGCCGCGGCGCCGATCTTCGCAAGTTCATCCCTGCCCTTTTATCGGAGACCAGCACGTTCGCACCCGTGTCGCGCAACTATTTACTCAGCGTTCCTCTTCTCGCGATGCCGTTTCTCCTCGGCTTGCGGGTTCACGGTCTGGTGGCCGGACGCGAGGGCGAGACGCGACGCGCGCTGCCGCTCGTCGAGCCCAACGACAACCGCCAGCCGGCTGGCAACCTCCAGGATGGAGTCCTGACCCTCCGCCTGGTGGTGGACAGCGCCCGCTGGTATCCCGAGGCAGCGGACGGACCATCCATCGACGTTGTCGCTTTCTCCGAGGAGGGGCGACCGCCACAGGTTCCGGGACCGCTAGTCCGCGTGCCAAGAGGGACTATCGTCAACGCGACCATCAGGAATGCCCTTGCCGATTCCACAATCTACGTCTGGGGTTTTGTCACCAGGCCGTCGCTGGCGCTCGACAGCGTTCCCATAAAGCCAGGAGAGTCCAGGAATTTGCAATTCGAGGCCGGCGAGCCGGGAACGTACCTGTACCGGGCAATGATCGGAGTCTGGGATTACGAGAAACACGGCGAGCGAGAACAGCTCACCGGCGCGATCGTCGTCGATTCAGCGAACACGCCGACCGATGACCGGATATTCGTCATCAACATCTGGTCGGGCTACACGAATCCGAAGGACACGACGACCGACGCCAACGCGCTCGCAATCAACGGCAGGTCCTGGCCGCACACCGAGCGTATCGCGGCCACGGTCGGGGACAGTCTGCGATGGCGGTTCATCAATGGCAGCGGACGCAGTCATCCGATGCATCTGCACGGATTCTATTTCCGCGTGGACGCTCGCGGCGACGCGAAGCGCGACACCGTGTTCGAGGCCGGGAATCGCCGCCTCGTCGTAACTGAGGATTTGTCACCCGGCCATTCGGTGACCCTGGTGATGAAGCCCGAGCGCGAGGGCAACTGGCTCTTCCACTGTCACCTCGCGTTCCACGTGGTTCACGGCGCCAATCTCTCCGACCGGACCAACTCGGGCCACAGCCTTCACTCCGGCGACCCGAAACTGCACATGTCCGGACTCGTACTCGGCATCAACGTCAAACCCTCACCCAGCGCCGTGGCGGAACGGCGCACCAACGTGAGGCGGATGAACCTGTTCGTGCAGGAAGGAAAACCCCGTGGACGCGCACCTCGTGCACTCGGCTTCGTGCTCCAGCGCGGGGGTCGCGCACCAGCGAAGGATTCGGTTGAGATCCCCGGCAGCGTAATCGTCGTCACTCGCGGGGAGCCGACTGACATCACCGTCGTGAATCGCCTGAAGGAAGCAACGTCGGTACACTGGCACGGCATCGAGCTCGAGAGCTACTCGGACGGCGTCCCGGGCTGGAGTGGCATGGAGAAGCGGCTTGCCCCGATGATCGCGCCCGGAAAGTCGTTCACCGCGCGGCTCACGCTGCGACGCTCGGGGACGTTCATCTATCACACGCACCTCAACGACGTCGAGCAGTTGACGTCGGGCTTGTACGGCGCCATGGTCGTGCTCGAGCGGGGCCAGAAGTTCGACCCAAAAACCGATCATGTCTTCATTGCCGGCTGGGACGGCGACTACCAGCCGCCGGCAATCGTCATCAACGGCGACTCGGCGTCGGGGCCGCCGCTGGAGCTTTCTCTTGGGGTGGCCAACCGGTTTCGATTCATCAATATCGGCCCTGCGCAACGCCTCTTTTTCTCGTTGCGGAGGGACACAACGGTGGTCAAGTGGCGCGCACTCGCGAAAGACGGGGCCGATCTACCGAGACATCAGGCGGTCATGCGCCCGGCGACTCAGCGGCTCGCCGTTGGGGAGATGTTCGACGCGGAGTTCGTTCCCGGAGAGCGAGGCGAGTACGTTCTTACGGTCGGCGCTCCGGCAACACGTATGAAGTACAAGCGGCGACTGATCGTGAAGTAAGAAAACGTCAAAAAAACGGAACCCAGAAATACACAGGTAAGAGAGGCCGAAGGCTTAGTTTTCGAGGTGCTAGACGAACGGAGCGTGCTGTGAGAGGGATCGAATCGCTTCTCGTAGCACGCTTTGCTTGTCTAGTACCTCCACGCTACGCCTCTGGTTTCTCTTACCTGTGTATTTCTAGGTTCCGGGTTTAGTATCTATTAGTTACTAACACCCCCGTTTACATCGCCTGCACGATCGCCTTGTAACGCGGCGTCTCCCGGATCGAATCCAGATCGCTGTCGTGTTCGAGCCAGCTCCTGTCACCCCAACCCTTGCTCACGGCCTGCTCCAGCGCCCCCAGACAATCGTCAGTCCTGCCGAGTACGCCGTACGTGCACGCCACGTTGTAGAGCAGCATCGGATCCTCGGGGTCGACCGCGATCGCCCGCGCTGCGTACTCGGCGGCCTGTTCGGCCTCCCGCAAGTTGGCGCTTGCCGCAGCACCGAGAATGCACGCGCGCGGGTCATCCGGATTGAGCTCCAGGTGCTGCTCGATGAGCTTCGCCTGCCTTCGATACGACGCCTCCGCCTCGTCGCTCCGGCCGAGCGATCTCAACGCCTGTCCGAGGAACCCCGGTGTCTGGTATTCCTCCGGACGCAATGACGCCGCGCGCTCGAAGAGCTTCACCGCCTCGTCGTATTTCCCCTGCGACTGCCGGGCACGCGCGTACCAGTAGATCGCCTCGAACAACTTTGGGTCCAGCGTCATCGCCTGCTCAAATTCCTGCTCTGCCTCGTCAAACCGCTTGCTGAGTGAGATGGCAAGTCCTCTCGCCACATGTGCCTCCGCGAGGTCGGGCTCGAGCTGCAACGCCTTGCTGCTGGCGATGTCGGCCTGGCGAAGGTTGAACTCGCGCGCGTCGAAGTACGTGTACAGCAGCGAATAGCAGTCGGCCACGCCCGCATACGCACGCGCATAATCCGGATCGATCTCGATCGCCTTGTTGAACATCTGCCGCGCGTAGTCGAGGCTCTTGCGCCGAAGCTGATGGAAGTACTGCCGTCCGCGCAGATAGTAGTCGTATGCCTGCACGTTGACCGCACGAGCCTTCTCGATCTGTTTCTTTTCGCCTTCAGTGAGGATCACGCGCAGAGACTTGACGATGGCCTGCGATATGTCGTCCTGGATGGCGAACACGTCCTCCATCTCGCGGTCGTACCGCTCGGACCAGAGCTGGTATCCATCGGCCACGTTCACGAGTTGCGCCGTGATTCGCAGACGATTGCCCATCTTCCGCACACTTCCGTCAAGGACGGTTGACACGTGCAGTTTCTTCCCCACTTCGGCCAGGTCCTCGTTCTTGCCCTTGAGGGCGAAGGAGACCGTTCGTGAAGCGACGCGCAGCGACTGGATCTTCGACAGAGCGTTGATGATCTCCTCCGCCATTCCGTCGGCGAAGTACTCATTTTCGGCGTCGGTGCTCATGTTCGCGAATGGCAAAACCGCCACTGACTTCGCCGAAGACACTGTCTGCTGCGGCAGTGCCTGCGTGTCGGTTGGAGTAGTGAGGCTCCCGGAACCGAGGGCCTGCGCGAACTGCGCTGCGGTCCTGTAGCGGGCACCGGGATCGGTGGACATCGCTCTCGAAACCGCCCGTTCAACGGACTCGGGTATCGTGCCGCGCACGGAGCGAAGCGGCCGCGCCGTTTCTGTGAACCGCTTGGACATCACGGCCTGGGCAGTGGGCCCGCTGAACGCCCGCTCGCCACTCAGCATCTCATAGACCACGCAGCCGAGGCTGTATTGATCGCTTTTTCCGTCGAGATTCGTTTCTCCGGCGGCCTGTTCCGGGCTGACGTATGCCGGCGTGCCGACCATCATCCCTGTCTGCGTCAGCGTGTCCGACCCGGCAGCGACCGCCTTTGCGATCCCGAAGTCCATCACCATCGCCTCGCCCTCGTACAGCATGATGTTCTCGGGCTTGATGTCGCGGTGGACGATTCCCTGGCGGTGTGCGTAGTCGAGGGCCGATGCTATCGCGCGCCCGTGATGGACACCCTCCTCTATCGAAAGCTGGTGATCGCGATCGAGACGCTCGCGCAGCGACTCGCCCTCGACGTAGGGCATCACGTAGTAGAGAAAGCCCTCGACCTCGCCGGAATCGTGGAGCGGAAGGATATGCGGATGGTTGAGCCGCGCGGCGAGCTTGATCTCTCTCAGGAACCGCTCGGGACCGAGCGACGCGGCGAGCTCGGGGTGGAGGACTTTCAGCGCGACGAGGCGCTCGTGCTTACCGTCCTGCGCGAGATAAACGGTAGCCATTCCACCGCGGCCGAGCTCCCGATCGATGGTATACGATTGGGCGAGAGCGCCGCGAAGGCGATCGAGAGGCAGCATTGTCTGCATCATGCCTGCGTCTCTGCGTCACGGCACGTTCTGCGTCTCACCTTCATCACATCGCCTGCGCGATCGCCTGGAATCGAGGATTGGTTCGGATCGGCGTCAGGTCTGGATCGTGATCGAGCCATTCCTTGTGCCCGAATCCGTTGTCCACGGCTCGCTCGAGGCAGGCGATGGCTTCGTCGTACTTGCCGAGCACCGAAAAGGTGCAGGCGACGTTGTAGAGGAGAACCGGATCGTCGGGATCGATAGCCATCGATCGCTCGGCGAATTCGATTGCTTTTTCAGGCTCACCCACAATGGCGAATGCGATCGCAAGGAGGTTACAGGCACGCGCGTCATCCGCGTTCAACTCGAGGCTTTCCTGCATCAGCTTCATCGCCTTGCGAAGCGCTGAATCGCGCTGCTCGGCCATGCCCATGGAGTTGAAGGCCTGAGCGAGAAGGTTGGGCGCCTGGTAATCTTCCGGACGCAGCGCAGAGGCCCGCTCGAACATTTTGGCCGCCTCCTGGAATCGCCCCTCCGACTGAAGAGCCCGCCCGAACCAGTAGGCCGCCTCGAAGAGCTTGGGATCCAGCCTCATCGCTGTCTCGAACTCGGCCTCCGCCTCCTTGAATCGTTTGCTCAGCGACACCGCGAGCCCCCGTGCCACGTGAGCCTCTGCAAGCTCCGGCTCCAGCTCCAACGCCTTGGCGCTCGCGATGTCCGCCTGCTTCAGGTTGAACTCGCGCGCATCGAAATAGGTGTAGAGCATCGAGCAGGAGTCGGCGATGCCGGCCCAGGCACGCGCGTATTCGGGCTCGGTTTCGATCGCACGATTGAACATCTGCCGGGCATACTCCAGGCTCTTGCGCCGGAGTTGATGGAAGTGCTGTCGGCCGCGCAGGTAATAGTCATACGCCTGCACGCTTACCACGCGCGCCTTTTCGATCTGCTTCTTCTCGCCCTCGGTGAGAATCACACGCAGTGCTTTTACGATCGCCTGCGAGATGTCGTCCTGGATCGCGAAGATGTCCTCCATTTCGCGGTCGTAGCGCTCCGACCAGAGATTCGATCCGTCGGCGACGTTCACCAGCTGGGCCGTGATCCGCAGCCGGTTCCCCATCTTTCGAACCGTTCCCTCGAGCACCGTCGAGACCTTGAGCTTCTTCCCGATCTCGCCGATATCCTCGTTTTTTCCCTTGAACGCGAATGAGGAAGTGCGCGAGGTGACACGAAGAGACTGAATCTTCGTCAGTGCGCTGATGATCTCATCCGCAATGCCGTCGGTGAAGTACTCATTTTCCGGGTCGGCGCTGTTGTTGGCAAAAGGGAGCACGGCGACGGACTTCGCGGCCGATACAATAGTCTGAGGCAGCGTCTGGCTGTCGGTTGGTGTCGCCATGTTCCCCGAGGCGAGAGCCTGGCCGAACTGCGCAGCGGTGGAGTATCTCCCCGCGGCGTCGGTGGCCATTGCCTTCGTGACCGCCTTCTCGACACTCTCGGGGACAGAACTGCGCAGGGCTCTCATCGGCTTTGGCATTTCCTTGAAGCGTTTCGCCATCACCGCTTGCGGCGTGGCGCCGCTGAACGGCCGCTCGCCGGTGAGCATCTCATAGACCATACACGCGAGACTGTACTGGTCGCTCTTGCCGTCGAGATTGGTTTCACCCGCCGCCTGCTCCGGACTCACGTAGGCGGGCGTGCCGACCATCATTCCAGTCTGCGTCAGCGTCTCCGATCCGACTGCGCTCACCGCCTTGGCGATTCCGAAATCCATTACCATCGCCTCGCCTTCATAGAGCATCACGTTCTCGGGCTTGATGTCGCGGTGCACGATGCCCTGCCGATGTGCGTAGTCGAGCGCCGATGCTATCGCGCGGCCATGATGTACCGCTTCGTCGATCGTGAGGTGCTGATCACGGTCGAGCCTTTCGCGGAGGGATTCGCCCTCGACGTATGGCATTACGTAGTACAGCATGCCGTCCGCATTCCCTGAATCGAAGAGCGGTAGTATGTGCGGGTGGTTGAGACGCGCTGCGAGCTTTATCTCGCGAAGAAAGCGGTCCGGTCCGAGCGACGCAGCGAGATCGGGATGCAGGACCTTGAGCGCGACGACTCTGTCGTGCTTCCCGTCCTGCGCGAGGAAGACCGTAGCCATTCCCCCGCGGCCGAGCTCACGATCGATTGTATATGTCTGCGCCAGCGACTCGCGCAAGCGCTGAATTGGAAGGGTGGAGCTCGTCAGCATCGGCAGTTTGCCACTCGGTTCCTGGAAGCGACCCCGTGAATCTTAAGGGCCGTGTCCGGCGGACGCGAATCACGCCCTCACGAACCGAATCCAGTCAGATCACGCAGATTCATCCACGCCGGACCCAATGGGCTGCGCCTTTCGATGGACCAGTGGGATTCCCGGCTGCCCTTCGGAGAGAAGTCGTGTCACAAATCGCTGGCCTTCGGAGACCCGCTCGATCTCGATCGCGATTGCCTCCACTCCCTGCTCCAGCCGCTCCAGCCGCTGGGACGCTTCCTGCGAAAGCGCCTCGTGCCTGACTGCGCTTCCGCGCTTCCAGAGATTGCGCGCGAAGGCGAGCGCGATGGGGAAGAGAACGAAAAACGTGAATGCGCCCGTCAGCGCGGCGACGTTGTCCGGGATGTCACCCGGCATTGGCGGGCTCTCAGTGGTTTCAAGCAGCCCCGCGGGCGCGCTCGAAACCTGCCGGCCGGTAGACGCAATGTCGGTCTCGAGCTGAACGATCCGCTCGTCGATCACCTTGAGCCGACCCTCGAGCCCTACGCGGCTGGGTGCATCCGTCTCCTTGCGAAGCTCTTCGGCAAGACGGCGGCGGCGCCCGACCGCCGACGTGAGCTGATCCGAAAGCTCGGAGCGCCGCGCGCGGATGGCGTTTATCTCGGCTCGGGTCGTGGGCAGGGCGAGCGTCTGCGAAACGCCGTCTGCCCCGACAATAGTGACCGATGTCGGGACGGGTGTCGGCATTGGCGCCGCCGGTGCCGGCTGCGTCTGAGGATCCGGGAGTGCCTGCATTGGCCAACCCTACGGGTCGTGAGACTTCGAGGTTACAGCCGTTGCTCCTTTGCCGGAAGACCCTGCGGCCACCCTCGGCCGCGCTACTTCGCGCCGGTGGGCTTCTTCAGCGCCATTACCTCGGGCGGAGCGACGATGGTGAGCCCCGCGCCGGAATTGAATTCCACCGCGGATATGGTCATCACCTGCTCCTGTCCCATCAACTGCTGCACTGTGCGAGTTGGCAACATCACGTCACCGAACTTCTTGTATTCGCTGAGCAGTGTCACGACCGGAATCGCGCCCATCGCGGTTTGCTGAACATTCCTCGACCCAACGATCAGGCCCGAGGAGGCGCTGAAGCAGTCGAAGGTCTCGCGCCCGGACTTCCAGGTGAGCTTCACGAGGTAGCAGCGCTGCCCGCCCATGATGGTGTCGGGGACTGTTTGCAGCGCCGAAAAAAGATCGGCCGAACGCGCGGCTGACCGCGGGGTCGCTCTCTGAGCGAACGATGCCGGCGATGGGCGGAAGGTTGCCGAACCTCGAGACGGTGCCGCTGATCGGCACCGCGACTCGTACAGGCGTCATTGCACGCGAATGTGGTGCTGGCCGGCCGACGGCGGGTCAGCCGCATCTGTGAGAAGAATGGCTGTTACGAGGTAGTCCCCGGATTCAACGATTTCCCCGGTCGATCCGCGCTGGTCCCAGCCGGCCTTGAGAACCAGGACTTCGCCCGCGCGCATTGGCAATACACGGAGAACTGCCGGTATCACCGCTCCCTCCAGCCGACGCCAGACGCGTGCTCCTTCGGCGTCCGTGACGACGATGTCGAACGTCGGCTCACGCCCCCGCAGATAGAGATCGAGGGACGTATCGCTGGCGTTGCCGACCCTCAACTTGAACGGAATGCGCCTGCCTCTCCGAACCGTTGCCGGGGCTATGAGCTGCAGTGTGAGTCCGGGTGTCATCGAGAACTGACGATCGCACGCGTGCGGCGGTCAGATGAAAAACCCCGGGCGAGTGCTGGCCCGCCCGGGGCTCCTTCAAGAAAGTTTCGCAGCTACTTCGTCGCCGTGATCGCGCCGAGCTCCTGAATCACCTGGCTGATCGGGCTGTAGACGAACACGGTGGTACCGGATCCGCCCCATAGAATGCCGGCGAGCTTGACATTGTCGCCACTGGTGATCTGGAACACCGGTGAGCCGCTGTCTCCGCCGTCGACCCCGGCGGTCACGAAAGTCTGGCAAAGCTGCACAATGTTCGTGCCCGAGACGCTCGTGTTGACGCAGGTATTCGTTATTGGGCCAGAGCTCCAACCCGTCGTGCGGCCGACCTTGTTGACCGTGCCGCTGGTGACGTCTCCCTGACTGGTAATCGAGAATTCCCCCGCGACTGTCAGGTCTCCATTGTTGGCTCCCGTGGTTTTGGCAATGACACCGCGGCTCGAAGCAGTGGCGGTAGCATAGAGCTCACGCGAGCTGTCGCTGTATCTGCACACCTTACCCTTCGGGCAAACACCACGACGGAAATACGTCGGGTCTGCCACCTCGGTCGCGATGACCGTCGGGTCGGTCGAGCTCAGCGGCTGGTAGTACTGCGTTGCCTCTACTCCGCCTTGCTTGTTCGTGCAATGCGAGTTGGTGATGAATGAGCGGCCGTCGGCATGATCTACGTTGAAGCCCATTGTGCAGAGGTATAAGCCGAAGTGGATCTGCGTACCTGCCTGCGTCGGGCGGAATTTGTCCTGCAGCGTCGCTAACTGGACGATCGGGGGCGTCACCTGGATCGCGTAATCCGAGGCCGGAACGCCGAGTCGTGACATGATGGCCGCTATTCGCGACTCTATTCCACGATTCTCGACGCCAATGAGAATTCTTGCGTTGGCCTCGTCGTGATCCGTAAAAACTGTCCCGTCAATGTCCAGCACTTCAGGAGACGCCTGGGCGTGCCAGTTAGCGAGCCTGTCCTGCAGGTCAACTCCCCGCGACGTCTGAAGCTCGGCATCAGGGCCGACAGGTTGAGGGGTTTCTTTGCAGGCCGTTCCGAAAACGACCAGACAGACTGCGAGCGATGTCAGGGCATTCTTGCGCATGGAGTTTCCTCTGCTTTTACGGTAGGCGGCAGCCTGTCGGCAAAGCGATGCCGACTGGGTCTGCCCGTTCCCGGGGCCGCCTCGACAAGGCGCACTTGCCGCGGGATAGACCCCATAAGTAGAGTCGCAATGATGCCGTGTCAAGCAAATGTTTGGACACGGTAGGGGACAAGAGGCAAATCTCGCGCTCGAGCCGGACCCGGCAATGGCCCCCGCTTGCGACAACCCCGGCAACAAGCGTTTCGCACCCCGGCTGCACCTCTCGTTAGGAAATGGCCCACTACCACCCCGCACGCACGGCCCTACATTAGCGATCCAGATTCCGGCAGCCCACAGCAAACCCGAGCGCTCGACGATGGCCCAGCAATCAATGCCCGACAGGATCGGTTTCGTGCCCGAAGCGCCGGTGCCGTTCACACCCTACATCGCACCGGGGACGACGCTCCGCGAGCTTACTCCCCTGCCGATCATCGTCGGTGCGATTCTCGGGATGATCTTCGGAGCCTCCTCACTCTACCTCGTCCTGAGAGTGGGCCTGACTGTCAGTGCGTCGATCCCCGTCGCCGTCATCTCGATCACGATCTTCCGGCTGCTTTCGAAACTCGGCGCAAGGGACGCCACCATTCTCGAGCACAACATCGTCCAGACCACTGGTTCGGCCGGCGAATCCATTGCGTTCGGGGTCGGAGTGACGATGCCCGCCATTCTCATCCTGGGCTTCGACCTCGAGATCACCAGAGTAATGCTTGTCGCCATACTCGGCGGCCTGCTCGGTATTCTAATGATGATCCCGCTGCGCCGGGCGCTCATAGTCGCACAGCATGGCATCCTCAAGTACCCTGAAGGCACTGCCTGCGCCGAAGTACTAAAGGCCGGCGCATCCAATGAATCGCGCGCGGCCGCATCGGAAGCAGCGAGAAAGGCACAGGAGGCGCTGGGCGGCGCCGGCACGAGCGCCAGGACGATTTTCACGGGATTCGGAATCGGTCTCGTCTACAAGACGGCGATGGTCGCATTTCGCGGCTGGAAGGATGTCCCTGAGAGAGTTTTCGGACCTCCGTTCAACGCCGCTTCGGTTTCCACGGAAGTCTCGCCGGAGCTGCTGGGTGTGGGCTACATCATCGGGCCGCGTATCGCGTCCATCATGTGCGCTGGGGGCGTGCTCGCGTATCTCGTGCTCATCCCGATGATCAAGTTCTTCGGGGCATCGCTGGCGGAGCCGCTGGCACCGGAGTCCACTGCGCTCATCAGGGACATGGGGCCGGACGCTATCCGCAACGCGTACGTCCTTTATATCGGCGCCGGCGCGGTCGCGGCCGGCGGACTCATCAGCGTGTTCCGATCGCTTCCGGTGATCTGGCACGGAATACAAGGCGGCATGCGCGATATCTCGAGCGCGAAGACCGGCGAAGCGGTAGCGACCCCGCGCACCGACCGCGACCTGTCCATCAAGCTCGTGCTGCTCGGCATCGTTGCGCTCGTCGTCGTCATCGCGTTCGCCAGCCCGTTGTACCTCGGCGGCACCGGGATCGGAACACGCCTGGCCGCGGCGCTACTCATCATCGTGTTCGGATTTCTCTTCGTCACCGTGTCGTCGCGCCTAACGGGCGAGATCGGGTCGTCATCGAATCCCATCTCCGGCATGACAGTCGCAACTCTCCTTCTCACCTGCCTCTGCTTCGTCATTCTCGGGTGGACGGGGAGCAACTATTACGTCACCGCTCTCTCGATCGGCGCGATAGTCTGCATCGCTTCTTCTAACGGTGGTACGACCTCGCAGGATCTCAAGACGGGCTTCCTCGTCGGCGCGACGCCGAGGTCCCAGCAGATCGCCATTCTCGTTGGCGCGCTCGTCTCCGCGCTCATGCTCGGGCCGATTCTTCTCAAGCTCAACTCGGCGGGCTCGGTCTACGTTCCAGTCGGCACCGCGCCCGCGGGCTTCTCCGCCGGCTCTGTGCGGCCTGGCGAGAGAATCGATGTCGCCCAGCTCGGTACCCGCGAGCGCGTCGAAGGGGCTCTCGCCGGCGCACCCGCCGACAGTAAGGAGTATTTCGTCTGGCACCGGCAGGATCCGTCGGGTGGTAACGCCGAGAAGTATCTGGTGGACGAGACTGGCGCGCCTGTCTATTTCGTCGACCCCGGCATCAACGGTACGATTCGCGAGCTGCCAAACGGACAGGACGTGCCCAAGTTTGACGCGCCCAAGGCAACGCTCATGTCGTACATCATCAAGGGAATCCTTGGCGGCAAGCTCCCGTGGGGACTCGTGCTGCTCGGCGCGATGATCGCGATCGTGCTGGAGATGTCCGGCATTCCCTCGCTCGCGTTCGCCGTCGGGGTATACCTGCCCCTGTCGTCGTCGTCGCCGATCTTCATCGGGGGCTTGATTCGTTGGGCAGTGGACAAGTGGATCGCCCGTAAGCACGCCGGCAAAAATCTCACGCACGAGCAATTGATCGCGGAGGGAGACAAGAGCCCGGGGGTGCTGATGGCATCCGGGTACATTGCGGGTGGCGCGATTGCCGGTATCCTCATCGCTTTCCTCGCCGGTGTTCCGGCCATGGCCGGCTTCAACGAGCGAATCACCGCGTTCGGCGACGCCAATCCGCTCCGCGCCGGAGCGTCGGCCGACCTGCTCTCACTCATTCCATTCGCCGTTCTGATCGTCGTCCTCTATCTCACAGGTCGCGAGAAGTTGCTCGCCCCTCGAAGCAGCGGGAGTATGAATCGATAAACGAGGTGTGGTCGAGAGCGTGGCGTCGGGTGCTCCTACCACCCTCTTTGATGAGCCGCGTCTGATGCTGTTGGCCAGGCGAGCCTGGGCCGTCCTCCTCGGTGCATCGTTTTGTGCCGCAATCAGCGCTTGTCGGCCCGAGCGGGCACCCGTGGAAGAGCTCTACACCACTCGCATGCTGGGCCTCAGCTACCTCCAGCGAAACCAATTGCCGGAGGCTGAATCCGCGTTCAAGAAGCTCACCAGGCTGGCGCCGGACGATCCCGCAGGCTACGCCGACCTCGGCCTGACCTATCTGCAGGCCGGCCGCTACGCCGAGGCGGAGAAGCAGTTGCGGCGTGCCCGAGAGCTGGATCCGGCGAGTACCGAGATAGGTCTCGCGCTCGCGAGGCTCTACCTGGTGACGGGACGCCTTTCGGACGCGCGCGCGACGCTCGAGCGGCTCCGGCGCGACACAACCAGCAATGCTCAGGTGCAGTACGCGCTCGCCGAGCTCGAAGCGCGGCAGGGGGATCCAGCGTCGGCCCGGAGGTACGAGGACCGGCTGCGGGACGTGCTCGCGGTGGCGCCGGCGAATCTCGTGGCACGATTGAAACTCGTGCATGCGCTTGCGCGGCGTGGAGAGGCCGACAGCGTCGTTCGCCACCTCGAGGAAGTACGGCGGATACCCCCCGAGCCGCCGAGGGAGGCACGCACGTATCTCGACAGCTCGATTCAGCTCCTGCGTGCGGGAAAGCTCGCGGAGTCGCGGACGACACTTGATCGCTTCCTCGGTCTGATGGAGGTCACGGCGCCGTATCAGGCGTCACTGGCGGACATAAAATCGCCTGAGGGTCCGATTCCCGGGCGCCCTGTCCTTACCTTTGCGCCGAAGTACTTCATCTCGATCGGCAGAGTACGAGAGCGAGCGACGGTCGACCTGGCAAGCTTTACCGATGCGACGAACGAGGCGGGCTTTCCCGGCACGGAGACCGGTACGGCGTCTGCCGCTTCGCAGGGGCGCCCGGATGGACCGGCGGCTCTTGCCGCTGGCGATGTCGACGGCGACGGGACGGATGACTTGATCGTCTCGATGTGGTCGGCGGCACTGCGAAGATCCGACGCACATCTCTATCGTGTTCAGGGCGGATTCGTCCGAAACGCTACCGAAGGCTCGAGCCTCTCCTTTCCACAGGGCGCCGCGTACGCAACCTTCGCGGACTACGACAACGATGGCTGGCTTGACCTCTTTGTCATCGGTGGTGAGGGACGTGGTCACCTGTTCCGCAACCGCGGCAACGGGACGTTTGTGGAGGTGACGGCGAAAGCTGGAGTCGCTGATCTCAAGGGAGCGCGCAAGGCGCTCTTCGTCGACCTCGATCACGATGGCGACTTGGATCTTTTTCTCGTTGCAAACGGTCAGCGCATCGTTTACCGCAACAATCTCGACGGGACCTTCACCGATGCAACCGCCGGTTTCGGTCTCGCAGGCGGTGCCGCGCGCGACGCAGTTTTCGGCGACTTCGACGGCGACGGACGCATCGACGTCTTCGTCACGAACGAGCAGGGCAGCGACGCCCTCTTGCACAATGGGGGTGCACAGCGCTTCAGCGACGTTACCGCGATGAGTGGACTGGCAACGAGCGGCGGGTCTGGGGCAACGGCAGCAGGGGATTATGACAACGACGGATTCCTCGACCTCTTCGTCGCGAGCGTGATTGGCGCCGAGCCGACGCTCTGGCTCAACAAAGGAAACGGCGCCTTCAGCCGCGACCGCCGCTCAATTGCCGCAGTGCAGGCGCTCCGGGCTACGGCGGGTTTGGCAGCGACGTTCGTCGATTATGACAATGACGGCTGGCTCGACCTCGTGGTGGTGGGCACGCCCATCGAGCGCGGCAAGGGCTCGCCGAGCGTGTTTCTCTTTCGGAACGACGGCACCGGCAGGTTTATCGATCGGTCGACGTTGATTCCATATGCTGTCCGGGCGGCTGGGGCGTGGGCGATTGCGGTCTCGGACCTCGACGATGACGGGGACGAAGATCTCTTGCTGATCGACGCCGGGGGCGGCCCGCGATTGTTACGCAACGAGTTGGGGAACAGCAACCTCGCGCTGAATGTGGAGCTCAAGGGCTTGCGCACCGGGAGCGGCAAGAATAACGCGTTCGGCATCGGTGCCAGGCTTGAGCTTCGAGCAGGCAAGATCTACCAGACGCGCGTCGCTACCGGTCGCGTGACCCACTTCGGCCTGGGGCCTCACCTCAAGGCGGACGTGCTCCGCGTGGAGTGGCCCAACGGCGCGCCGCAGACCGTGTACCTCCCCGGATCTGACCAGGACGTCGTCGAAAGCGAAATGCTCAAGGGATCGTGCGCGTTTGCGTATACGTGGGACGGGAAGCGCTTCCGGTTCGTGACCGATGCGATGTGGCG
>JACCRF010000146.1 GCA_013813715.1 Gemmatimonadaceae bacterium
CGGCCTCCTCGGGATCTCGAAAGGCCATCAGGCCTTCCCCTACAGGCATCCATTCGGAGAAGCCGGTGTCCTGGGTCACAACAGGCCTCCCGCTCGCGAGGTATGCCGCGCTCCGCTCGCTGAACCATCCGCTGTTGCTGGCGGCGTATCCGTGTTTCGCGACGGTGAATTCACCTCGAGACTGCCGGATGTAGTCCTGGTACAGCCACGGAGTGCGTGCCACGCGCAGGGGATCCACGATCGACCAGCCCTTCGCTCGCAATAGGTCCCGCGGAGCATTCGGGCTGCCAAGAGCGATCTCCAGTCGTACTGATGTATGGCCGGACATATCGACGTAAGGCTCAAATGAGTCGGATTTCGTTCCATACCGTACGCCGTCGTACTCGAGCGTCCTGTAGCTTTCCCATTGCATGACCGTACTGTAGGCACTTGCGGCAGGCGGCGGAACAACCTGCCAGCGCTCGAGCACGACGGGCTGTCTCGTCGCCTGCCAGGGAAATCCGTCCTCAGGTATGTGGGCTGTACCGCGTGCGATGTTTTCGCCGAAGGTGAAGAACGCGTTGTGATCGAGTGCCTGGGCTTTCGCCGCAGGATTCTCGAGATGGCGGATCTGCGTGAACGCTGGATCGGTATCGACGAACGCCCTGACTGGCGTTTCACGGGTCCAGTCGCGAAGCGGATTCGAGCCCGAGAGGTTGAGCAACAGGTCGGAAGAGCGACAGAAGGCTGCTGCGCCCCGCGCGTCAGGACCCAGCCAGCGGCGCGTGTGGGCATCGTGGTACGACCACATCGCACCCAGCCCGAGCCGCCCGAAGGCATCAGCCGCGAAGCCAAGGCCATAGGATGGGTCGCTGTCCATGACATGGCGGTTCGGGTCGTAGCACGCCGGGTAGTCGTCGCTGTCCTCGACGAAGCGAACGTCGTGGCCGAGCCGCTGCAGGCCGAGGACGTATTGTAGGTGGTGCCAGGCGAGACCGCCGGTCGGGCCGCGGACAACGTAGCCGAGGACCGTGATGCGCATCGCGTTTAGAGGTGAACGGCTATCGTCCCTGAAGCTGCTCAGCCGCCAACGATAGCCGGACTGGGTGCGATCCGGCCGTTCACCTTCCGGAAGGCGAGGAGGCCGGGCGAAGGCTCGTCCATGTACACGCGTCCGGCGAACATGTCAATGCAGTCCTCAGTGTAGCGGCTGTGCACCATCACTGCGAATGCGACGGGCTGATTCCAGAACGCATCGATGAGTTCCTGGACGACATCCATCCCCGCGTTGGATCGCTGTTCGTAGCCCAGGAACGGGTTGTCGTCATCGCGGCCCAGGCCTTTGAAGTATGCCGCGGTGGCCGCCGCCGCATGCTCGGCCTCCTTGATCGAAAAGTACAGCCCGAAGGAGAACACGGGATCGATGAATCGGTGCGAATCGCCGATGGCGAGGTAACCCTTTCCCGTGAAGTGCCGCGTGTCATACGAGTAGTTGGATATCGCCCGCACTTCTTCGGTGAGCCGGATTTCCGGAACGCGGCGCTTGAGCTCCGGATTGAGCTCGTGCAGCTCGCGAACGAGGAAGTCGCGCTTGCTCTCCTTTCGCGAAGCGAAATATTCGGTCGGCACGACTACGCCGATGCTCACCGATTCGTCATCCAGCGGGATGAACCAGGCCCAATGGTGCTTCTTCTGGTAAAAAATCAGAGTGTCGCCAGCAGTCTTGCCAGCATCTCGCACGCCGCCGCTCACCTGGGAGAAAATCGCAACCTGATTGTCATAGTTGCCGCGTTCTTTCCGGCTGGTAAGGTTCGAGCGGGACAGAAACGTCGACGGGCCGGAAGCGTCGATGACTACCGACGAAACGACATCCTCGACTACCCCGGTCGCAGTTCGCACGCGAACGCCAGTAACACTCTCTGCGTCGCGCAACGGCTCGACCGCCTCACCATGGATAAAGCCGACTCCCCGCGAGCGAGCGGCGTCGAGCATCATGCGATCGAAATCGCTGCGACGCACCTGCCAGGTACTCGCCTCGAACAATCCGTCCGGGCCGCGCCCCTTCACCGGAACGTAAAAGGGATTCTTTCCCCCAGGACCGTAAACGCTCACGCCCCATTTGACCGGGTGCGCGCGTCTTACCATCTCATCGGCAAGTCCAAGCGTTCGCAGGCAATTGCCACACTCGCCCGTCATCGACTCCCCGATGTGGTAGCGCGGAAACTGTGCTTTCTCGATGATCGTCGAGCGAATGCCCGCCTGCTCGAGGAACATCGCGCACGCCGTCCCTCCCGGCCCGCCGCCAACGATCGCGACGTCTGTCTTCACGGAGTGCCTTTGCCGTACTTCTTCGACATCCAGGATTCTCGGCTGTGAAAGGTGTGAGTCATCCGGCCGCCTGCAGTTCTGCCCCCAGCGGGATGAGCGCCGGGACCTCCTGATATCTGGTTGAGCTCGTGTAGTTGAGCCGCGGATCCATCGCGTGCATCGGCGCAAGGTTTCCGGGGCGGTCAGTGAGCTGCGTCTGAGCGAACAGCAACTCCTGCTCGTCACGACTGTCGAGTTGAGCGCACTTGAGGGCCAAGGCGTTGTCTTCCGGAAAGCTGTTCTGGCCTGCCGGCAGGGCGGAGATTCTGAACAGGCTCAGCCGCTGTCGAACCAGCGTCGAGAAGACTTCAGTGTAGTACGCCCGGCTCGCGGGCTTCTTGAAGGACTCGTCCACTGCCGACGCCGCCGCGTATCCCGTGTACAACGCCGTCACGACGCCGGCGGAGTTGATCGGATCCACGAATGCTGCGGCGTCGCCGGCGAGAAACCAGCCGTCGCCGGCGAGCTGGGTTGGACGGTACGCGAAGTCACGGATAGCGTGCACCGAGCCGGGTATGAAGCGCGCCTCCTGCAGGAGGTCGCCGATGATGGGAATCCTGCGGCAGGCCCTGTCGAATCGCTCCTCGAGCTTGTCGCCCCCGGACTTGAACTCGGCCGCCTGCGCGGGCGCGAGAACGAGTCCCACGCTCGTGCTCTCCTTCTGGACGATGTGCCAGCACCATCCCCAGTCGCCGATGCCGGCCTGGACGGTAGTAGGTCTGATTTCCCTCCGCTTGCCCCATTCGCAAATCGAACCCCCATGGGCGATGTAGGCCGAGTTTTCGTAATAGCCCCAGACGCTCATGAAGCGCAGGTCCTTGTCGAACTCGCGAAAGCCGAGCTGGTTGGCAATCACGGCACCCTGCCCGCTGGCGTCGACAATGAATTTGCAGGTTATCCGGCCTTCCTGGCCGGACCGGCGGTCGGCGTACGAAACCGACTTTTCACTGCCTTCGACGTGCACCTGCCTCACCACGACTTCCTCGAACGCCTGCACGCCCCGACGCTCTGCGACGCGAAGAAGGATCTCATCGAACTCGGCGCGTTCGACGTGAAGTGAGGGGCGGACGAATCCGAAATCCGCGAGCCTCATCTGGCGGATCACGCCTCGCCAGATAGCGGTCCCGCCCGCTTTCTTGATGAACCCCGCCTTCTCGATGTCCTCAGCTGCTCCGAGCTGATCCATGTACTTCCAAATGTGAGGCAAAATGCTCTCGCCGACCATCAGGCGCGGATGCCGGGCCTGGTCAAGCAGGACGACGTGATAGCCCCGGTGAGCGAGCAGGTTCGCGGCCGTGCTGCCGGCCGGTCCACCCCCAATCACCACGACGTCTGCCTTCCCTGGTATGGTCTCCATGGGTCGATCCATATCAGCGATCACCTGGGTGCGCTGGTCAAAGTTGTTTCTGCCTCGCCGTGACGAGCGACGCGATATCCGGCAGAGAATTGAGATACTCGATGTTCATTTCGTGAGGCTCAATCCGGACGCCGAAACGGTCTTCAAGGAATGCGATAAGCTTGACGGTCGCGATCGAATCGAGGATTCCGCCAGCGATCAGCGGGGTGGTGTCGTCGAGCGATTCCGGGCTCTCTCCCGGAAGAAATTCCCGGAGGATGTAGTCCTTGATCGTGGCCTTGATGTCCGATTCCGTTGCCGATTCCATGCGGGTACCGAGTTGGGATGGTGAGTTCAGAGTGCGCCGAGGATTATCACGCAGATTCCTTCAGACGCTGGTAATCTATCTTGTCCGTCGACGTTTTCGGCAACGAACCGGGAAACACGAAACGATCCGGGACCATGTAGGCCGGCAGATGCTCGATGCAAAATCGCTTCATCTCGACTAAGGAAGGGCGGCTGCCGTTCGAGAGAGTAAGAAAAGCCTTTATCAGCACGCCATTCTCCTCATCCGGCGCCGACGTTACGGCGGCCTCGGTGACGAGGGGGTGGCGGTAGAGGGCCGCCTCGATCTCCCCGAGCTCCACACGGTATCCCCTGCGCTTTACCATACGGTCCCGCCGCCCGGCGAAGACATAACCATCATCCGCTGACTCCCTGACTACGTCCCCTGTTTTGTACCAGGCCGAGCCGTCGCCATCCACGAAGAACGCCTGCTCCGTCCGCTGGGGGAGGTTCCAGTAGTCACGCATTACGGATCCACCGCTAACGAGCAGCTCGCCCTCTTCTCCACGGCCGACCTCGTGTCCATCGTCGTCGGCGACCATCGTCCTGTCGCCCGAGCACGCGAAGCCGATAGGAAACGGTTCCGTCCGATCGTCCGGAATGTCGTCCGGAATCTCGTAATACGTGCAGACGTTAGTCTCTGTCGGCCCGTACAGGTTGAAGTACCGCGGGCGCGGCCAGAGTTTCCTGAGCGTGCGAAGGTGCTTCACCGGGAAGACCTCGCCGGCGAACAGCAGCAGACGCAAATCCGGGAACTGGAGGCGATCGAGCTTTCCGTAGTCTGCCAGGATGCGCAGTATCGACGGCGTCGAGTACCAGACTGTAATCCGCGCGCCGGGGATGAATGGAGCCAGTCGGAGCGGCTGCTTCCCGAGTTCCTCACCGATAAGCACCACCGTCGCGCCGTGCTTGAGTGGCACGTAGATGTCGAGAATCGACAGATCGAAATGGAACGGCGCGTGGGAAGAGAACCGGTCGCTTTCGACAGGTTCAAAGACTTCTGAACACCAGTCGATAAAGCTGAGCGCGCTTCGATGTGTGTGAACGACGCCCTTTGGTTTTCCGGTGGACCCGGAGGTGTAGAGGATGTAGGCCACTTCGTCAGGCGAAGCGTTTTCGTCCGCGGCAGGAGCGCTCTCGGCCGTCCGAGCGACGCCGCTGACGAGAAAGAGATCCTCCTCGAGGTGCTCGAGGACGCTGATTGACTGGTCAGGCCAGGCGTCCTTCAATCCTTCAAGCAGCTGTCCGGCGACAACGGCCATCCTGATCGTGCAGTCGTCGAAGATGCCCGCGTTCCGCGACGGGGGCGCTCCAGCGTCCACCGGAACGTAGGCGGCGCGGGCGGTGAGGATGCCGAATATCGCGCATACTGAGCCGACTGACTTGGGCGCGCACAGTCCGATGCGATCGCCCGGGCGCGTGCCATAGTGCAACAGAAGGTCGCGAAGTCTGCCTGCGCGTTGCTCCAGCTCGCTATACGTAATCCGGTGGTCTCGCTCAGGATCATCGACCGCGATGCGGTGCGGATGGCTTTCTGCCGAGTTTCTCAGAAGCTGACCAAGAGTGCGGCTCATTGCGAGTCCCGGAAGCCGAGCTTGAGCGTTCGCGCGTCGTTTTCCCGAAGCAGGCCATAGAGACGATCCGCAACCAGTTTGTGGCCGAGCACGTTCAGGTGCACGTCGCCCGGCCGCAACTTCACGTCGCTGAGAGATCGCCCATCGTAGACCCCTTTGAGGTCCAACACTGGAATGCCCGCTTCCGACGCCAGCGCGGCCATTTCCGCGACCTGCTCCTGCCCTCTCTGGCGCGGCTCCTCGAAGGCAATTCCCACCAGCGGGACTCCGTGTTCGCGGCATCGCTGGGCGATGCGCTGGTAACTCCACTTCACGAGGTCAAGAGACACCGAGCTCAGCCGGCGCCTCAGCTCAGGCGCTTCCATGCCTGGCTGGACGCCTGCTTTCTGCAGTGTCTGCCGCAGGTAGGGGTCTTCGATAGGAATCCCAGCGCGCAAGAGCGAGGTCAGTTTGGCCAGGATGCGTACATCGGTCGAATGGATTACGATGATCACCGCGTTCGGCGAAAACGTAAAGATTTTTTTCTCCATGAGGGCGACATACTGCAGAAGTCCGTAGCCGCCGACGGAGAAGTTCAGAATCTCGATTCGCCGGCTAGGAGTGCCAGGTCCCTCGCGGTTCAGCCGATCCTCCAGCAATGCTTCGTGCGTCTGCTCTTCCGGGACGCCGCCACCCATTGAAAACGATGAACCCAGGAAGGCGATTCGGTACGTGCCCCGGGGCGGCTTCAATTCGTACTCCTTGTCCCGCATTCCCCAGCGATTCGTGCGGAACGGGGCCGCCTTGAACGTCCCGGTGAACGAGGGCACAAGCTCATATCCGAGCACGTTATGCGTAACGCGCATATGCGCCCCTTCGAGTCTGCGACCGGCATCGGCTTGTGTCTGGGCGGCAGCCGGTGCGACCGGCAGCGGAAGCAGCGGAAGCAGCGGAAGCAGCAGCAGACGCCAGTGGGCAGCCAGACGCCCCCTTGCAGGCAAGCGTGTGAAGTCCATAGCGTCGGCTTTGTCCGGGACTGTCATGGCGCGAGACGGCCTCATTTCGCCGCCGGGATCGTTTTCGCGGCGGCCTTCTTATTGGTGAATCCGAGCCTGAGGCCCTTTGCGTCGTTTTCGCGCATCAGCTCGTAGACGCGGTTGGCCACCAGTTGATGGCCCGCTGTGTTCCAGTGAGGGTCAGCCTGATCGTTGAGCGAAAGGGACTGGGTGGAATGTCCGTCATAGACCCCGCGCAAGTCGATGAGGGGTAGGCCGGCCGCGGCGGCAAGTCGCGCCGTCTGATCGATGTCGGCCTCCCGATTCGGCCTCGGCTCGGGCAGCACGATAGCCACCGCCTTCAACCCGCGCGCCCGCGCAGCCTCCGCGATATGTTGATACGACCAGCGCACGAGATCTTCGGCGACGGAATCGAGGCGGCGGCGGAGCTCGGGCTCCTCCATCGTGTGATCCACCCCCGCTTGACGAAGCTTCTCACGCACATAGGGGTAGGGGATTGCCACCTGGCTCTTGACGAGACTGGACAAATAGAGCCTCATCCTATGTGTCTCGATCGAGAAGACGCCTACGAGAAGCGCGGTGGGCTTGAAGTCAAACACCTTCTGGTCGAGGGTAGCGACGCACTGCATGATACCGTAGCCGCCCACTGAGAAGTTCAGGATTTCGTAGCGCCGCGCGGGAATTCCCGGCCCCTCAAGGTTGAATCGGTCTTCGAGCAGCGACTCCATCCCCTGTTCCACCGGTACCCCCGCTCCAACCGTCATCGATGTGCCGAGGAGTGCCATACGATAAGTGCGTGGCGGAGGAGCCTTCGAGTAGGGTTTGTCGCGCATTCCCCACTCGTTGATGATGATGGATTCGCCTTTGAAGCGACTCCTGGCGCTCGGTATGTTCTCCCAAAGCAACACGTCGTCAGTCGGCCGCTCATACCGTCGTGTGCGGCGCCAAAGCCGCCTGCCTTGCGTTCCCTGAGCGCCGATCGCAACCGCGGGCGTTTGCGCCGGCCTCCTTTCCTCCACTTGTTCGCTGACAGCGAGATCGGTCGCGGGCGAGCCGTCAGGTGCTGGCGCTGAGCGAGTTTCTGGAATTGGCTGCGGTTTCGGCCCGGCCAGTTCCATTTTTTCTTTTTGGTCGCCGTTCCCGATCGGTGCTGCCTCTTCCGGCTTTCCGCCCTGGGGCGCCGAGATTATCGAAGTCGCGCCTGAAACTGGTTCGCCCGATTTTGCTTCAACGGGAGCTGCTTTACCCGGCCCCGCTTTACCCGGCCCCGCTTTACCCGGCCCTGCTTTGCCCGGCCATGCTTTACCCGGCACGGCTTCACCGGACACGGCTTCACCGGACACTGCTTCGCCCGACCCTCCTTCACCGTTCTCTTTGCGACCGACGGTGTCGGGTGTCCCCGCGATGGCTCCGCTAGAAGGCTCCGGTTCACCTGTCTCGGCATCTTCGGGCGCCTCGTCGTCAAGCGGCGGCGCCTCGGAAACACCCGGCGAGGCGAGCCACGCAGCCGTCGAGCGCGTCTCGTCCAGGAGCACCTCGTAGTAGCTCCGGTCATGCCGCTCCAAGTCCATGGCGTTCAAGCGGTTAGTAGCGACAGCGGCGACCACGTCAGCCGCGGGGGCGCCAAGCGCTGAGCCGGTCGCGGGGACGCGAAGGAGCAGCAGCACAGTCGCCATTGCAAGCACGGAAGCAGGCCTCCACACGGCCGGTCTCTGCCAAGCTGGCTTCGAGCGCGTGCGCATCGTCGCTGCCGCCACCGCTAGTCTTGCCGCGAGGTATTGCGCTGCCACGCCCGCCGCAATCAGCCCGAGGAGCCCGGCCGCCAGAATGGCCCATGAGCCCGGTCCGCTCTCTCCCGCCGCGGTAAGATAGGAGAGCCAGATACGCACTGACGGGCTGCTCCAGTACGACCAGAGCACCGACATGAACGCGAACAGCCCGACTACCTTCGCTGCGCGCACCAGCGCAGGGCGGAAACCCCATCCCGGCGCTGGCCTCGCACGTGGTCCTCGTGCTTCGATCAGAGAGTTCACAAGCACGCATCCGCCGATGATCGTCCAGAACACTCCGTCTGACCCGGACAGACGAAAGTCACCGCGCAGCCAGAACCACTGATAGGCATGGAGCAGCCATGTCACGACGAAAACAAATATTGTCGCAATGACTAGCGCTGGCGTCGCTCCAAGTCTGCGCTGGACCGGAACCAGCGTGGGATAATAGAACACCTTCACCATGAAATCTTTCCACTCGATTCGAGCACGGCGCCAGAAGTCGGTAAATCCGGCAGCGAGGAGGAAATAGCGGTGCGCGGGCGGCAGGTTGAAGCCGAAGAGGCAGAGCAGGCCCGCGATCAGATGAAACTGGCCCACAACCCGCAGGTAGACCAGGTAGCTCGAGGTCATGAAGCGAACGATTCCGCCCAGCCCCTGCACGTCTTCCGGAGAAGGCACCAGATAGTGATAGACGAGACGGTACGCCAGCAGGTATACGAGGCCCAAACAGATCCACCAGACGCCCCGCTGATAGATCGTGTTCTCGTCGGTATCGTAGTATGTCCGGCGATATGTGCGGAAGTCCACGACGGGGAAAAGCAGAAAGCAGACGTTCGGCAGGAGAAAGAAGTAGGACAGCCTCGCCGAAAGTGACGCCGGCGGTACCGCCCGCGCCCGGGCTGGCGTTCCGGCTGTGCGCGCCTGCTCGTCGTGGCGCAGGTCATAGAGGTAGATCACGAGCCGGAACATGAACATCGATCCAAGTACCGGCAGCACCATCTTCGGCAGATCGGGCATGGCGACAGACTGGCCGACAGTGGAGGGAAGCTTTATCCAGCCGGCGAGCGTCGCCGCGAGACCGGCGGCGACGAGCGCTACCAGGAGCGCGCGGATGGTGAACGCCACAGGCAGATGACAGAGGCCGACAAGGACAAGACCGATCAGGATCAGCACTGGGCCGGCAACAGGCCCGAGAACCAGCACGATCGCGGCAAGCGAGAGCAGCAGAAAGAAGGGAAGGCGCCAAGTGAGAGGCAAGGCGGCGTGAACCACAAATCCCGCAAACACCAGCGGCAAGATCCGCGGCAGCCCCGATCCCGGCTCTATTTCGAATAGCCGCAGGAGAACCAATAGCAGCCCAAGCTGCGCCGTGATCGCCAGAAACCCGGCGAGTTTACCAGGACCAGACGCCGTCCCGAGCCGCTCCCTCCACGGCGGGTGTGGAGAGACGATTCCTGTACCGGCCGTAGCGCCGACTGTTACCAATTGGATCCCTCGCGCAGCGGAGTGTAAGATCTCGTCGACCCGGAACGCAGCGAAGGCTCCCAATGTCGTTACTTCAAACTTGACGTTACCGATTTAGCTCTGTAGATCGAATACGTCAAGACGTTTGTTCGTCACGACATGGGATTGTCGCGAGGGCGCGCGCTGGCCGTTCACCGGAAATCGTGGGACTTTGACTGCTTTCGCGGAAAACGAGCAAAGTAGATGAAGACGCTGTACTTCCACATGGGCTGGCGCAAGACCGGCACCAGTGCCATTCAGTCGTTCCTGACGAACAACGTCTCCGACAACATGATCGGGGATGTGTGCGTGATTCCGGTGGGTCAGAAGGCGCAGGGCATGGTCGTCGGCGGCCGTCCGCTGGCGCATCACCCGCTGGTCAGATGGCCCGCCGGGAGTTGGCATGCCGGCTGGGGTAAGGCGGCTGATTTCGTCTCGTTCAGCACAGCCGGGAGGTTCCTCATGACCACCGAAGTCCTGCCAGGGCGGATCGAGAAGCACCCAGCTTTCCTCGGGGCGCTGGCGGAAAAGCTTCGGATTTTCGATAGGGTGGTCTTCCTGTTCTGGGTGCGGCGGCAGGACGAGTACATCAACTCGCTGTACGTTCAACTGGCGAAGCACGGCAAGAATAACGGGGAAGCGAGTGATCTGGCGGGCGAGTTCATGGACTCGGATTACCACGCCGTCCTGGCGAAGCTTGAAAACGCGGTCACCGGGGCCGAGTTCCGCCCGCACTTCTATTCGGGACCGGGCTCCGATGTGGTCGGCGGATTGATCGAAGATCTGGAGCTAGATGCAAGCCGGCTCGACAGAAGCGTCCCGCCGAAGCTCAACGCCAGAGTGACGCCGGAGATGTACCGCGCTCAGATCGAGGTCAACAGGCGGGCAGGAACCGCAGGCATCAGGACCGCTCCTCTCCAGGCGGTAATGGTCAAGGCGTACGAAAAGACCGAGTCCCACAGGAACGGGGGGCCCGCGATACCAATCTCAATTCAGGATCGCCGGGACATACTCGATCGTCATTCGGAGTCGAACCGTCTGCTTTGCGACAGGTTCCGTTTCAGTCCCGCGCTCTTCGAGCTCCCGAAGGGCGAAAGGCTGGCGTCGCTCGACCAGAATATTCCCGATCACATCCCGGCCGGATTCCATGCGGAAATGTCGGACGCGCTGGGCGAGATATCCGACCTGAAAAACAGGGACTCGGTAGGTTTCATTCTGGCGACGATGCAGGCAATCGTGCGCTAGTCACCCCCCGCCTGGCCCCTTAATGGATACTGAGACCCAATTAAATCGCGTCATCTGGATGCTCTGGCTTCAGGGATTCGACAAGGCCCCGGAAGTGGTCCGCCTTTGCCTACGTTCGTGGAAAACACGAAATCCGACATGGCAGGTAATAGAACTGGACGAGGAAAATCTGTCTGACTATGTCGACAACGAGTCACTCTCCACGCTGCGAGGTCTCGATTTCATGCCCCAGAAATTCGCCAATCTCATCCGCCTGTATCTCATCAGCAGGCATGGAGGGGTGTGGGCCGACGCCACTTGCTACTGTTGCCGGCCCCTCGATACATGGCTTCCCGAATACATGAATTCGGGCTTCTTCGCTTTCAGGTTCCGCACGGATACCTGGCTTCGCAGGCATGCGGACTCAGGCATCTCCGGATTGAGGAAGCGCGCCGGGACGAAGATATTGGCCAACTTCTTCCTGGCAGCGTCAAAGGGCAATTCGCTGGCTTCGACATTCTACGAAAAGCACCGGGACTTTTTCGTTGACAACAAGTTCCCGCTTCAACACACCGATGAGGGCAGAGAGCGAGTCAGGCGGATTGGAAGGGTACTCAATCGAAACGCCAGGGTCGCTCAATGGTGGACGTTGCCTCTTATCGCCAGGGCCGCGAAGGTATATCCCTATAACATCTTCCATTACCACTTTGCCAAGACGATAGGCGAGAACGAAACTTGTAGGGACGTATGGAACCGAACGCCCACCTTTTATGCCCGCGGCCCCCTCAGGCTGATCAGAGCTCTGGTTTCGCCAATCACAGATCAGCAGATCGACGATCTGAAGCAAGAGACAGAGCCGCTATACAAGCTGACCTGGAAGTATCGCCACGAGGAATTCAGGAGCGGTTGCGTTCTCGACTACCTTTTGCAAAGCGTTCCCGGGTCAGAGCAGAGGAGAGGAGATAATTGAAGGGACCGTATCCGATCATCTGTCGTGGTCACTCCGGCAGCCGGCTGCTTTGTGAAGCGTTCCGCCAGAACAGGATCTGGATGGGATTGTCCGACAATCAGCAGCGCGATGCTGAGGAATTCAGCCAGGGTAACGCAGTCGTCAGGTCTCTGGTACAACAGGGCTTTGGGTACTCGGAACTGACGGCGACGGCAAAGGGGCGGGTTCAGAACGCTATGGTGGCTCTTGTCGAAAAGTCGAAGAGCAACTGTCCGCACCCCGGGGGGAAAATCGCCTTCGGATGGAAGAGGGCGATCACGACCTTCACCTGCGAGATCTTTCTCGACGCTTATCCTGAGGCGAAGACGGTTCACCTGGTGCGGGATGGGAGAGATGTGATGCTTTCCCGTCTGAACGTCCGGATGCGTAACCTGAAAAACCCGCTCAACAGACTGGTGGTATTCGGCGACTCCGCCGTTTCCAGCTACCGTGGCAGGCCACTCGATGAATCAGTCGTAGATGAATATCGGAACGAGATCGAGATGCATCACTGGGTGACGGCAGTCAGGTTTGGCATGAGGGCTCGCAGGTATGGAGATCGCTACCTCGAGGTTTCTTATGAACACCTTTGCGAGTTTCCGGAAAGGACAATGACAACCGTGTTCGAGTTCCTGGATGTACCGTTCCTGCCGGAAACCAGGGAATGGCTTAAGGGGAATGTTTCCGTTCAGAGCATTGGGAAGTGGAGAGGCCGCGAGGAAGAATTACGAGATGCAATCCAGATCGGCGAGCCATTGTTGAAAGAGATTGGCTACATGTAGCCGGCTGTGGCCGATTGCCAGGCAGCCGAGAGCTGACATCACGCACCCAGGTCGAATACAATGAGCCGCTCGTTCGCCAGCACGCAGGAAAACCTTGCCCGCAACTGGGCGGCGAACTCGCCATAGTACTCCAGCCACCAGAACGCGGGCCACGCCACCGCGAGGAAGGCTGCTCCGGACTCCCTCCGCTGCCGCTCCAGCTCGCGGATCGCGGTGGCATCGTCGGCTGGACATCCCGCGTATTGCCCATCGTGCTCAAGGAACGGAATCCGGTGGCGGCCATCAGTGAACTCGTCGCCGAGCGCCTCCTGGTCGATCATGATGACCGTTTCCCCGGCAGGAACGATCGCAGCCAGCTCCCTGCCTGCTTCCTGAAAGAGTTGCGACCATCGCCCCGTGCGGTACTCATGTGGAAACGGAATGTTCTGCGGTATGGGGACTCCGAGGAAGCCACACAGTTCGGCCCAGCCTGCGGCCCCCCCGCAGATATCGAGCACCAGGAAATCGTCGGGGCGATGCGCGAAGTATTCCAACGCCTGGCGCACATGTACATCGTAGGCGTAAGAGAAGCGCCCGGCGCTGAAGTCGATGCACCCATACACGCAGGTGTTGATGAAATCGACAAACGCCAGGAAGTCAGCTTCCCTGGCGGCCCGGCCATCGCACATGCTGCGCCAATGAGCGTCCGCCGAGCGGAGCCACGATGCCTTGTCGCGCACCGTAAGGATGAATTTGCTGCCAGGCCACGCCTGGTCGAGCTGGGCGAAAAACGGGGCGACCGGCGTATCGGTCACGCCCTGATACTCGCCCAGAACCGAGAGCTGGTAGTCCCCCCGCTGGAGCTCGGCGAAGGTCCGGGCGTCGTGGGGGAAATGAATGCTCCGTATCCCAAGGATGTTGAGCGCTTTGGCGAGGCTCGTAGTGCCCGTCTTGCTGAGCCCGATGCCGAACACTTTCTGGTCGTCTCGCAAATGCCGCAAGCCAGTGACCTCATTCTCATTGATGTGACAGGACGGCGCAGGGCCATGAACCCCGCGCGGGGCGAGACACTTGATTATCGCAGATCGAACGCAACAAGAAGGTCGGTTGACAATACGCAGCGATACCGCGTTCGCAGGTAGCGGTTCAGTCCGGGGAATTCATCCAGCCACCAAATGCAATACCAGGTGAAAACAATGAACGCGGCTCCAGCAGCGCGCAACCGGTCCAGATCCTGTATTGCCATCTGGTCGTCCGCCGGACGGCCCCAGTACTGGCCGTCACGTTCGAGAAACGGGACCGCGTAGCGCCCGGCGACCACCTCGCGATTTCCGGCCTCATCCCAGCCGTCCTCATCCACGAGGATGAAGCGGGTGCCTTGCGGAATGATATTCGCGATCTGGAGCTTCGCGGCGACTTGTCGCTCATGCCACCGGAAGGGCCCGTTTAACATCCAACGCTCAAAATCCACCTCCATGCTGAGAAGGTGTCGGGCCAGAGCATCGCAGCGGCGGGTGTACATTTCGTATTGACGCTGGCGCTTTTCGCCAAGCGGCTTCGACACGAAGTTGTTCTCCCCATGGATCCGGTACAGCGCCTGTGGCTCCGCGACAATCCGCACCAGGCCGTAAATCCACGCCAGCGTGACAAGATAGGCATCGCTGTTGATGGCAAACTCCCGTTCGGGCATAGGCAGGACGCGCTCCAGGAAACGGCGCGACCATGCATTTCCAGACGTAGGTGAGCTGTTGGCTCCCAGCGGTCCCCGGAGGATGATCGTGTCTCGCATATCGCCCTCGCTCAGGGCGCCCGCAGGCTGCGTGCCGCCCGTCCTGCGGCCTGACGCGTCGATGTCCCACAGTGGCCAGTGAATCTTCACCACGCCGGGCTCAGCGATCAGTTCCAGAGCGCGCCCGACCGCCGTGGTCAGCAGGACGTCATCGGCGTCCAGGAAGACGATCACCTCGCCGCGCGACGCCGCGAAACCCGCGTTGAAAGCCGAGCCCTGTCCTCCGTTCTCTTTCAATACTGGAAGGACGCGGTCGCCGTAACTTGCGATCACGTCGCGCGAATCGTCGGTCGACCCGTCGTCTACTACTATCACCTCCAGCGGCGTATACGTCTGTGCCAGCGCGCTGTCGATCGCGTCGCGGAGGAAGCGACCGTAGTTGTGGTTGTTCACAACCACACTGGCCAGCGGGCGGTTGCGGAGGATCCCCTCCCGCATCGCGTCTGTCATCAACCCTCCAGATCGAAGACGATGAGCCGCTCGTTCGCCAGCACGCAGGGGAACGCTGAGCGCAGATGCGCCGCAAACGCATCATAGTATTCCAGCCACCAGAAGGCAGGCCAGGCGATGACAAGGAATGTGGCTCCTCTTTCCGCGCGCAGCCGCTCGAGTTCGCTGATCGCCGTCTCGTCGTCGAGGGGTTTTCCCCAGTAAACCCCGTCGCGTTCGAGAAACGGAATCCGAGGCCGCCCGTCCACAGTGTCGTCGGCTGCCCATCGCTCTTCGTCCGCGAGAATGAACGGCTGGCCCGCGGGAACGAGCCTCTCGATCTCGCCGAGCGCTGCCTTCAGTTGGTGGAAATACGAATGTCGCTCCCACTCCCTGAGGTCCGCCCCGACCCCGCTTTCGAGGCAATACTCATTGAGGGCCCGCCATTGCTGTTCGACGACCCGATGGCCAGTCTCCAGACGCAGGGCCAGCGGCGTTCCGGAGTAGTTGTTCCGCCCGTGGACCCGATAGCTGCCCTGCGGCTCGGGTATGCTCGCCACCAAACCGAACGCCGGGGCCAGGCCGAACAGGTACGCATCGGCGCTGAGCCTGAGTTCTGTTGCCGGAATGGGCATTACGCGCTCAAGGAAGCTCCGTGCCCACGCGTTCCCGCTGGTGGGTGAGCTACCGGTCCGCGAAGTCCCCTCGCGCAAGGTCATCTCCCGAAAATCACCCTCCGGCAATGGGTCTGAAGGGATCATCCGTCCGGTCCGGTTGCCGTCCGCATCGACCTCCCAGAGCGGCCAGTGAACTTTTGCCACGCCCTCACGCATCATGAGCGCCATCGCCCGCGCAACGGCCGTCGGTAACATGACGTCGTCGGAGTCAAGGAAAACCACGACCTCTCCTTGTGAGGCCGCGAACCCCGCATTGAGCGCCGAGCCCTGCCCGCCATTCGATTGGAGCACCGGGATAATGCGGTCTCCGTACGACTCAATCAAGGCACGCGATTCATCGGTTGAGCCATCATCGACCACTACCACCTCGAACGGGGCGTACGTTTGAGCCAGCGCGCTGTCGATCGCAGAACCGAGAAACCGCGCGTAGTTGTAGTTGTTCACAACAATGCTTGCCAGGGTCAGCTCGGGCGTCATGGTGTTACCGGGGAGGAATCTGCGTGCTGCATTGCGTCCGCGGCGATCTCGGAGTAGAGCTGCGCGTACTGTGCGGCCGTGAGCGAGATATTGAAGCGAGCCGCGGCACGCGCGCGGATGCTGGCGCGGTCCAGCCCGATCGCCCTATCGACCAGCGCGGCGATGTCGTCCTCGCTCTCGTTATCAGAAAGATGCCCGGTCACGCCTGTTTCGATTATTTCCGGAAGCGCCCCAACGGCGAGAGAAACGACAGGCGTACCGCACGCCATCGCCTCGATCGCCACGAGTCCGAAGGGCTCCTCGCCGCGAAACGGGAGAATCGCGCAGGCCGCCCGACCAAAGAGCTCGTTCTTCTGACGGTGATCGACCACGCCGGCATACGTGATCTGATCGTCGAGCAAGGGTACCACGCAACGCTGGAAGAACTCGTGCTCGACGATTGGTCCGGCCAGCGTCAACGGCCTTCCGAGCTTGCTGGCCACGCGCGCCGCGATGTCGGGCCCTTTCACCGCTTCCATTCGACCGATGAACAGCAACCCGTCTCCGCTATGGGGCCGGAAGGTAAACCGCTCGAAGTCGATGCCATTGTGAATCGCGCGGCAGCTGGTGGCACCTGCCTCCCTGATCTTCCGGGCCTGATACTCACTTACGGTCGAGTAGCGATAATCCCGGTGCTCGCTCACGAACCACTGAAGGTCGGCGAGCACGGGCGAGTGGACAGTGTGCAGCACCCGGTTTCGAAGTCCTGGAACTGCCGACAGCGCGTACCCCGAAGGCCCGATATGGGAATGGATGAGGTCGAATCCCGGCGCGTGGCGAAGTGCAAGCTGGAGTTGGCGCTGTTCGTACCAGGCGTACTCTGCTGCCTTGCCGATCTCCATCTCGTCACAAAGCGCGCGCGGCACAGCCGAAATAACCTGGCTTGCCGTTCGCGAGTCGCCGCTGGCAATGAGCGTTGACTCGCAGCCAAGCCGCGTGAGCGCGGGCGCGAGCTGAGCGAGCAGCGTCTCTATCCCGCCGCGCGAATCATGTGACACTGGAAACCAAAGCGGACAAAGATGGAGGATCTTCATGCGCAGACGACGCGTGGACAGCCCGGAACAGTCACAATCGCGCGCGCGTCATCAGACTGTCGATGACTTTCTCGGCCGCGAAATACTCCGCCGCGATCTCTCGCGCCGCTTTGCTGTGGGCTTCATAGTCGGTCTCAATCGAATCGACGGCCGCGACGATCTGGTCGAGCGTGCTGAATGCGAAAAGTCCGCGGCCAGTTGGCAGGAACTTGCTGAAGGCCGTTTCCTGGGTGATGACCGGCCTGCCCGCGGCGAGGAAGCAGGCGCTTCTGTCGCTGAACCAGCCCGTGCGGGGACGCACATACTGATCGCGCGCTACGGTAAACTCGCCCCGTGATCCCCAGACGTATGCGCGGTAGCTGTGAGCGTCTTTCGCGACTTCATTTGCGGGTACGTGTCTCCACCCATGCGAGGCGAGCATGCGAACGACTTCGTCATCGCCATTCGATGCGAGCTCGAACGACGCCGGCGAGCGATGTGGCAGCTCGAGAAACGTCTCGAACTCGCGGTCCTTTTGCCAATAGTAGGCCTCGCCGTCGTGGACAATACTCTCAACATGATTCACCCAGCTCGTGATGGTGGTGTACCTGGGTCCCGCCGCGATTCGTGCCGGTGGCTGCCAGAGTTCCATGTCCACCGGCTGGCGCGTCGGCAGCCAGTCAAAGTCTGTGGCGGGAATTCCGCAATCCGGGGCACCTATGTTCTCGCCGAAAGTGAAAAAAGTGTCATGAGCGGCCAGCCGCGCGCGCTCTTCGGCATCTCCCTGGTGGAGCCGTACCTGCGTAGCGAATGGATCCGATTCGATATAAACGCGACGCTGGCACGCGAGCTGGTCTTCGTGCAGCGTCTGGCCGGTGACATTTAACAGAGCGTCAGCGTCACGATACAGCGCACAAAGCTGCGCCTCCGTCAATCCATAACACCACCCCTCGTCGTGGTTGTTGCGGAATGCCCAGCGGCTCCCGAAGCCATGGGAATCCAGAATGCCGGCGACGATGCCCACGTTTCCAGCTGGGTCCGGAACTACATCCTCGGCTATCGAGTCGTACACCCAGCGGGTGCTGTCCTCGACATAATAAGCGTCGTACCCGAGGCGGCGGAGGCCGATCAGATAATGCAGTATCTGATAGACTACGCCGGGCATCGGAAGGTACACGGCCATGCCGGTGACGATTATCCGCCCCCTTGGCGACTTTATGGTCTTCATCCGGAACTCATTCTATGCGACATGCGGACTGTGCGACATGCGGCGTTGTCTGCCTGGCATGCTGAAGGTGGAAAAACTCCTGGTACAGTCCGCCGGAGGCGAGGAGCTCGTCGTGGGTGCCCTGCTCGGTGATTCTGCCGTGGTCGAGGACGACGATTCTGTTCGCCCTCCGCACGGTCGACAACCGGTGGGCGATGACGAACACCG
>JACCRF010000066.1 GCA_013813715.1 Gemmatimonadaceae bacterium
AGCTGGCCATCAATTTCATTGAGGGATGAACGCGAATGAAGCGAATTCTTTTTCTTGCGACGGCTTGTGCCGGAGCGCTTGCATGTGCGCCGAGTGCACCCGTGGAAGGGGGCGCTTCGCCCTCCAGATCGGTATCGTCCGAGCCGGTGAGCAGGTGGTCGGCAAACATACAGGCGGTCACAGAGAGCCGCTCCGAGGTGGCTCAGGCGGGCCGCGCCCGCAGCTATGGAACAGCCACCGTGAGCAGGGCGGACAACAACAACCTCACCCGCGTGAGCGTGGTGTTCACGCACGGCGGCTCCGACCGGTTCCTGAACTGGGCGATCCTGGAGGGAAATTGCGGTACCCCATCTCTACCGCTCCTCCCGACTACGAACTTCCCGGAGCTTCAGGTAGGGGGTGGCGGCCGGGCGCAGGTCACCGCCGACCTGCCCATGGAGTTTCCGCTGAAGGGCAGCTATCACATCAATATCTACAGGGAGCGGCGGCAGACGATCGAAGGGCTCGTAGCCTGCGGTAATCTCCGGCCTTCGGCCGGCTGAGCTACTGCGATTTCGGCAGCGACGAGGTCGGAATCGAGAATAGTCCTTAACGCGCATCTGGAGGCAAGCGTCGCGACTCAATTAGAAAAGGGCACGTCTCCGAGGAGACGTGCCCTTTTCTCACATCGACTGCTGAAAACTGCCTTGCTTACATCTCCGGGAACACCGGGTTCGGGCTATTCCCGCCGTATGTATAAACCGGAATTCCGAGCGTCTCGAGCTCCTTTGCCGGGGTCGGGAGGTGACGCGGTGTGCCCTTCTGGAGGCCTGACCCGCCGCGGAAGCCCCAGGTGTTGCCAATGGGGATGGTGTTGTAGGTCAGGCTGACGTCAATACGACGGCGGTCGAACCAGGGCTGTCCAGCGCCTGTTGCGAACAGCTCAATGTCGCGCTCGTAGAAAATCGCGGCAAGGAGGTCGTTGTTGCTGCTGCCCCCGGAGAGAGCGGGCAGTCCACCACGTCCGACTCTCGTCTTGTTGATGAGCGTCGCGGCGCGCGACTTGTCGCCGTTGGTTCTAATGAGTGCTTCGGCGATCAGGAGATCGTTTTCTGCCGCAAGAACGTAGGGCGCTATCGTAAGGAACGGGTTTTCGACTTCATACGAGTGGTCCACGTAACGAATGTGGCCCCACTGGCTGAAGAAGTGGACGCCGCGAGCTGAGGGGAATGGAATGTCCTTGGTGAACTTGAAATCAGTTCCATTCGCCGCCTCGGAGCCCCAGCGCTTGTCCGGAGAGTTGACCGGAGGCGGCGGGTTCACGCTCGTATAGACGACCGGCTGGGTATTGTCAGCCAGCTGAATCACACGCTGATCGACGCGCACCCAGCTCTCGAGCTCGGCGTATCCCTTCAACTCATCATACCAGATGTTGGCGTCGCCCTGAATCTGAAGGTCGAAGGGCGTACCGCTGCTGATGCCCTTATCCGCATACGAAAGAACTCTCGCCCAGTTCACAGCCGCGTTCTCCGCCGCAGTGCGCGGCGTGTACGCAAGCTGCCGCGCCGCCATCGTGTTCGCCATCCGGGCAAGCTTCTCGGCCGTGAGCGTCATGCCCGGCGTAAACTCGATCGGAATCGTCCACGTTTTGCCACCAGCGGCCGCAATCGCCTTGTCAAACTTCGCAAGCGCGGCCGTGCTCACAGCCGTGTACGGCTGAAGCGTTGCGGAGCCTGGCGCCGTGTCCTCGTCGACGACGAAGCCCTTGTCGAAGATCAGGGCCTCGAACCCGAGAGTGAGGCCCTGCACCAGATACGCAAACGTCTGCATCTGCGGAGTCTCGTCAGGGGCCGACTTGTTGATTGCCACTTTCACGCCGCGCTTGATGGCGCCGAGCCCATCGTTCGCCGCGCCCAGGGCGCCGTACATGTTGTCGTACGGCGAACTGGCAACTCGCCCGTCGCCAGCAGATGAGCTGTTGTTGTACGCGAGCCGCGGCTCCTGGCCATTGAAGCGCGCGCCGAAGTTGCCGAACGCCATCGTCATGTTGTCCGCCATCACGGCCGTCGGAAGGCCCGGTACGGGCTCCGAGCCGGTCGGCGCACAACACGCTTGCTGCATTCCCTGATGCCAGGAATTGTACGAGCTGCCAATCAGCTGCCGAACATCACCAGGCGACGCAACCGCGCGCGCCACATCGGGCGCGTTCGGGTTGGTGACGTTCAGGTCGGGATTGCACGCGCCTGCGAGCGCGGCTACCGCCACGCTCCCAGCAAACGCCGCAATTCGATACTTATAGTTCATGGTTTATGGTTCCTGTGATTAGAAGCCGATTTCGATCTGGCCAGTGATCTGGCGGAAACTCGGATAGCGGAAGCCATCGACGCGGAAGTTGAAATCTCCGTTCGAGCTCGCTTCCGGATCGAAGCCGGTATAGTCGGTCCACGTCTTCAGGTTGCGGCCGATCAGCGCGATCTTGACACTGCGGCTCGGCCCGAGGAAACGCACAGCGCTGAGCAGGCCCTGCCCCAGCGTGTAGCTGACCGACAGCTCGCGGAGCTTGACGTAGCTGCCGTCCTCCACGAAATAGCTGTTGGGCTCGAGTCCGTCGTAGAAGCCCACGTTGTAGTACGCTTGGTGCTTCTTGTTCTCCTGCGGCTTGCCGGATTGATCCAGTGAGCCGTGGCGCTGATCCTGGTACATCCACTGCTTGGTGAAGTTATAGATGTCCCCGCCCTTGATGCCATCGAGCAGGCCGTAGAGCGTGAAGCCAGCGAACCGCACAGTGTTCGCGAATCCGAAGGAGTAGTCGGGGTTGACGTCCCCGATCTTCACGAAGTTCTTGCCTTCCTTGTCGACGTAGGCGATCGCGCGCTCGGTGCCCAGCCCGCGGGTGCCCTTGGCAACGACGTATCCGTCGTCGTTCACCTCAAACAGGGCGTTCAGGTCCTTGCCCGCGTTGAGCGGATTGTCGGCAAGCTCGGCGATGGTGCGCGCCCAGCGCTTCCCGTAGATCACACCCAGAGCTTCGCCCTCGCGATAGAAGAAGATGTTCTGGTTCTGCGAGGTACTTCCAACGCGGAACGGCGCACGGTTGAGCTCGTCGATCTTCTGGCGCGAGCGCTCACCGGTGAGGGTGAAGTTATAGGTGAAGTTCGGGCGCTCGATGACGCGCGTGTTGAGCGACAGCTCGTGCGTGCGGCCACCGACGCGCGCGGCATTCTGCCACTGCGCGGTGAATCCACCCGCCTGCGCAAGCGAGAGCGGAACGAGGAGGAATGCACCCTTGGTGTTGCGGTCCGACTTCACGAACTCGAGGTCGAAACGGTCGAGGAAGCTGGCGTTCACGCCAATCTCGTTCTCGGTCTGAAGCGCCGGCTCGAGCTCCGTGTTGCCGACGGTGCTCTTCGACAGGAGGCCCGACGCCAGTGTATAGGTCTCGTACTGATAGTCGAAGCCCGGGCGGAGTCCGGCCGTACCACGCGCAGCGCGAACCTTGAGCTCCTGGAAGCCGGGGATATTGATGTCCTGGGTGATTCTCCAGGCACCCGAGAGACCATAATAATTCGCCCACCGGTTGGCGGAACCGAATAGCGACGAGCCGTCGCGGCGTCCAACCAGCGATAGAAGGTACCGATCCCCGAAATTGAAGTTCTGCACGACGCTGCCGTTCATCGTCCTGATGTTCTCGATCGACGACCCGGCTACGATCGAGACCGGGTCACCGGCCTGAAGGTCGGGAACGGACGCTACCTTCAACGTACTGGCAGCGGTCTGGAAGTGGTTGTTCCGCTCTTCTTCGTACTGATAGGTGAGGCGGGTGCTCGAATTGAGCTGGCCGAGCCTGAAGCTGGCAAGCGCGCTGGCCTGCGTGTTCGCTGCCAGGTTGTTGTCAGTGTGGAGAGTGAGTGAGCCCGCGCTCTCGTTCTCAGTCGTGGTGTTGGAGCCGACGAGGCCCCGATCCAGGAAGTCCGTCTCACGGTAGTTCAGGCGATCAGTGCCGTAGCTGCCGTCGAACGTGAGCCAACTGAGCGGACGATACCGCGCCGAGAAAGAGCCGATGATCCGCTCGCGGCGCTCGTTGTAGCTGCGCTGAGACAGGTCGAGCAGCGGATTGCCGCGGGCGGTGCCGCCTGCCGCTGCGCGCGGAAGGACGGGTGAATACCGCGTACCACACCCTCCAGTAGCGGCGTCGCACCCGGGCGTCGCGTTGGGAAACTCCAGGTCGATATCCGGCGGCGACTGAAGCAGCGAGAAGAACGTCGATCCCGAACCAGCGCGTGCGGTGGGAGTCTGGTCGCTGAAAGACAGGCCGTAGGTAATGGCCGCAGAAATATCGGCCTTGGTGCCAAGACCCTGATCGAGGTTCAGCCTGATGTTCTGGCGACGAAATCCTTCAAGCAGCGGCAGAATGCCACGATCGGTGTCGCGGCTGAATGAAGTCGTGAAGTTGGTGTTACCCCGGCGGAGAGCGATTTGTGCGTAGTTCATCACGGTTCGGCCGCTCTGCAGGTTCTCTATCAATTGATTCCGCCACGTGCCCGCTGGAAACGGATTGTCGATGTAGCCGTCCGCCTTTACAATACGGCTGCCCGTCGGCGAAAGCTTGAACGATCCGTCCGCGTTGAGCTCATTCGGGTGCTTCTCGAGCAGCGGAACGAGGTGCTCTACTTCCGCCGTTCCGATCTCGTTCCGGGTAAGAAAAGTCACCGTCCCTTCGGGTGAATCCTTGCCGCGCTTGGTCGTGATGTTGATAACGCCAGCGGCGGCAGCGGAGCCGTAGGTGCTTGCGGAGGCCGCGCCCTTCAGAACTTCAATCGACTCGATGTCGTTGCCGTTGATGTCGGCGAGCCCGTTATGGGAATGCACGCCGTCAATGATGACGACGGGGCTTTGACCGCCGACGGCGAGGTTGGTCGAAGTGCGGACCCGGATTGCCGGGGTCGAGCCAGGCTGTCCCTGCGTAAACGAAACGCGGACACCTGCGACCTTGCCTGCGAGCGCGCTTGCGGGCGAGACGGCCGGTACTTCCTTGAGCTGCGCCTCGCCGACCTTGCCGACCGAGATCGTCAGGTTCTTCGACGACGTCGCTTCGGCGACACCGGTGACGACGACGTCATCGATGCGGCGGGCATCCTGGGAAAGCTGGAAATTCTGCGTCTGGCTCCCCGCGGCGATCGTGATCGTGCGGGTGAGCGGGGCGAAACCGATCCGGCGGGCGGTGATTACGGCCGAGCGGCCGAGGTTGGCGTCCCCCACAGTGATCGTATACGTACCATTGACATTCGTATTCGCGCCGACACCCAGTCCAAGCGACGGGATGACGACGTTGGCGCCGGGAACTCCGTTCCCCTGGGCGTCAGTTACGCGGCCGGTGATCACTGCCTGGCCCTGGGCACTCGATGCGACGGCAAACGACGCAACGAGAACCAGTCCGGCACTGAACAGCCGTCCGACTCGTCTGATGGAAATCATGTTACCTCGAATTTCGGTAGATGTGACGGCACCGGCCTGCAGGCGCCGAAGTAAACCAATTAGCGCGTTTCGCTGTCGAACCCGGTACCGAATCTCGAACGCCAGGGATTCGGGATGAACACGAATCGGAGCGCAGGGTTCAGGAAGCGGGCACACAGCCATCTAAAGACTTATTTCTGCCATCGCATCCCTCCTCTGGGGTTTGAGTGCCCGCGCTTCACCTTTGCGAGCGCGGCGGAACCAATCTGGACTTGGCCGAACGACAGAACCGGACGCTCTTCCATGATGGGAGAACGCGCTCCCGGTCTGCAAATGCGAAATAATCCCGCGTCGCTAGAGGCGCGGTTGCGGGTCAATCGCCTACGACTTCGTTCCGGTCTGAGATCCAGCTAATGATCACGGGCCAC
>JACCRF010000072.1 GCA_013813715.1 Gemmatimonadaceae bacterium
CTCCCGGGCCGATCCTCTCGTCATCCGGAAGCTCGAGTTCATCGGCGGCATGGCCGCCGCGGGAACCTGGCGTCCCGACAGCGACCTGCCGGAGGTGGCGTTCGCCGGGCGCTCCAACGTCGGAAAGTCGGCCCTCCTCAACCGCCTCGTTCGACGCAAGGCATTCGCGCGTGTGAGTCGCACGCCGGGCCGGACGCGCGAGATCAACTTTTTTCGTGTAAACGATCAGTTCCTGCTCGCCGATCTGCCGGGCTACGGCTACGCAAAGGTCTCCAAGGAGAAAAAAGCGGACTGGAAGCCGCTCATCGAGGGCTATCTGGGCAGAACGACGAGGCTCGCAGGCGTGGTCCAGTTGCTGGACATCCGGCGCGAGCCGAGTAATGATGATGTCGCCATGCTCGACTTTCTCGCGGAGCTGGAAACGCCGACGGTCGTCGTCCTGACGAAGATCGACAAACTGTCGCGCCATGAAGCGGCTGACCGCGCGAACGCGATCGTGCGGTCGTTGTCGCTCGACCCTGAGCAGACGATTGCGTTCAGCGCGGTAACGGGTGAAGGGCGCCATGAGCTCGCGGCAGCTCTGATGTCGCTGGTGAACGCGGGCCGCGACGGGGGCGAATGACGGCCCGCAGTCTGATTTTTTCGCTGTCGCCAGTGGCTGCAATTGTCGTCGCGGCCTGCTCGCCGCCGAGCTCCGGCTCGCTCGCCGCGACTCCGTTTCCGGCGGCGGAGGATACAACGAGCCGTGCGACTCTGCCCGCTGGATACGGGTCGCTGCGTCAGGACGACATCGCGATCAGGATCGAGCCGCAGGGCCTGATTGTGCGAGCAATCCCACTCGACGAAAGCATCATTCGGCTGTTGACGCCCGATTCCTATCGCGCGCTTCGCGATCTCCAGGAGAGCAATCGCACAACGATTCAGTCCATCACGCGGAGGTCAGGCGGCCGGTCGCCCGACCTTTGGTATGTGTCGTTCTATGGCCTCGAGGACAATGCGCGCTTCAGCCCGATGGAGCTCGTCGTCACGAGTGGCGGCCAGGACTTTCGCCCGATTGACGTGATTCCCCTGAGCACCGGCTTCGGCGAGCAGCGCCTTCGGCAGCGGGAGACGCAGAGCGCGGTATACGTCTATCCCGGCGACATCGACGTGGATCATCCGCTGGTTGTCGCTTTTCAGGGCGAGCGCAGCGTGATCTGGGAACTGCTGCTGCAGCGGATCGAACGAGAGAGGGCCCTCGTGAGGGCTCGTGCGATCAGCGCGGGTCGCTGATTCGTTCCCTGCGGTAAAGTCTTGTCTAGAACCCCGCACTGAGGGAAAAACGCAGAGACCTGGGACCACCCGGGCTGATGTTGTTGTTGTTGTTGGCAGTCGGATAATACTCCGCGTCGAACAGATTCTCGATGTTGATCTGGGCCTGGATGCTCGGCGTGATCGAATAAAAGGCAGCAGCATCGATTCGCGTGAAGGCGGGGAGTGTCACGGTGTTGTCTATGCCCGCGTACGAGCGCGCCTGGTGCACGAGCCCGGCGCCGATTGCCCAATCCTTTGACATCTGATACCGGTTCCAGATAGATGCCGCGATGCGCGGTACGAGGGGAACGCTCGCTCCCTCGCGCGCCGACGCCGTCGTGCTGCTGACGAACGCGTTCTGGCGGGAAACGCCGGCCACCACGTCCCACGCCGAAGTCACGGTTCCGCGCAAGTCGAGCTCGTAGCCGGTCGTGCGCTGGCTGCCGGTTTGAACCGTGCGCGCCGGGTTCACCGGATCGTTCGCCCGGGTGTTCGAGCGGTCTAGCCGATACGCCGCCAGGGATAGCGCGAAGCGGTTGTCGAGGTCCCACTTCGCACCCACCTCGTAGTTGGTGAAGCGTTCCGGCCTGAGCGCGCTCGTCACGTCGGTCAGCGAAGAGAACTGGTCACCCGAGCTCGGCAGGTGCGAAACGCTGAACGAACCGTACAGCGAAACAACATCGCGGGGCTTGTAGACGAGTCCGATGCGCGGTGACGCCATCGCGTCGCGCCGGCCAAGCGCCGAGCCATTGCGGTGGTCCAGATACTCGATGTCGAAGATCTCGTACCGGACTCCAGCGACGACCTGCCAGAAGGGCGAAAGTTCGATCTGGTCCTGCGCGTACACCGAGAGAACCGAATTTGCGACGGCGTTGTCTGCATCTGACGCGCCCTGTCGAAAGACAAGCGGAACCGAAATGGTGGGATTGGTCACTGCCGCCGCAAAGCTCGTCGACGTGCCATTGAAGTAGCCCGTCGTCCGGAAATTGTCGGTTGTCTGGCGGCCAAGCTCGCCGCCGAAGAGCATCAGATGCCGGGCGCGGCCGGTGCGAGCGGGAACGACGATGTCCGTCTGGTTGAACAGGTTCCGCCGATCCGTCGAATTGTCGTAGGCCGAGATGGTCACCTGCGCTTTGCTCGCGTCAAGCGCGCCGGGAAAAACGTTGCGATAGAACTTGTCGTACGACGCAAGGCGTGTCCGGTTGGTGAAGGTGGCACCGCCCGGAAGCATTCTCGAAAGTGTCGCCGAGACCGCGTTCACCCGCGCGTCGGAGAAGCTCTGGGCGGGGTCGCCGAAGAAAGTGGAGCGCGCGGTCTCGAGCGGACGACCGTCGAAAGAAGGGATTCCGCGATCGGCAGTTCTGTGATCGCGAAAATGCTCGTACGCGAGAACGAGCGTCGTGCTGCTGCCAGGTCGAGCCAGCGTGACTGTCGGATTGACGCCGTAACGCTCGAGGCTCACGCCCTGCCTGAACGATTCAGCCACCTGGTAAACGGCGGGCACCCGCGCGGCGAGCCACGAGGTTACAGGATTGCCCATATCGGCTGAGATGCGCCTCAGTCCGAACGCGCCACCTTCAGCGGTGAGCTCGCGCATCGACGCCCAGCCTGCCTGCTTCATGATTCGGTTGAGAACGCCTCCCCCGCCGCCGCGCCCGAAGGACATTGCGTTCGGCCCCTTCAACGCCTCGACGCGATCGACGTTGTAGATGTCACGGTAGTACTGCACATCGTCGCGGACACCGTCCACGAAAAAGTCGGCGGTAGAGGAGTTGCCGCGAAGGACAATGTGGTCGCGGTTCCCTTCGCCCTGCCCGATGGTGACGCCGGGCAGGTACGCCACGACATCGGACATGCTGTGCATGCCGTAGTCCTTGATGAGCTGACTCGACACGATCGAGACGGACTGCGGGACATCTCTCAAAAGGGTCGGAGTCCTGAGCGCCGAGGAGTTGAGACGGGGCGCGTAACGCGACCCGGTCCGCGCCTGCTCTCGGATTGCGATTGGCTCGAGCTTCTGGGCACTCGCGGTGTCGTGGGTCTCCGCTGGCGTGCGCGTCGGGCTCGCAGCGACCGTATCGGTTGTCGAACCAGTGGCCTGAGCGACGGCTTCCATCGAGAAGAGGAGCGAGCAGACCAGTGATGCTACGAATTTCATTGTTCGGGCATGGATAGTTGAATCCCGAGGCGATAACTCGGGATTCTGCCAACCTAATGCGCCGACCCAAGGCAGGCAAGAACCACCCCCTGTGTCCCCCTGCGTTCCCTCCGGTAATGCTTTATTGCCGTGTCGTTTACCTTTCAGGCAATCTCACCACCGAAGAACTGGCAATGCCCCTGTTCCCCCTCCGTAAACTGCCTGCGACGCCAATATCCGGCGTCGCTGATGAGTTGCTCGCGACGCTCGAGGACGCGATCGCCGACGAGAACACAGACAGAAACCGCATCTGCCGGACACTGTTGTGCCAAATACTGTATCCGGAGTACGCCGAAAACTGGGACACGGCAGTCGAGGACGCGAAGCTGCCGGCGGCGACGCGGCTCGCGCTGGCGTCGCTCGATCCGCGCAACGTCACACTCGAGCCCGAATACTACGCGGAATGCGACGACTCACGATTCCAGCTCGTGAAGCCCCTCCTCTGGCTCTGGTATTCGTTCGACCGAACCCCACTCGGCGGCCAGAACGTCGACCTTGGCGTCCGGCTGCGGCGACTGCTGGCGCCTAAGATCTTCAAGCGTTGCGGGCGGAACTTCAAGGCGTTCCAGCACGTGGAGTTTTCGTTCGGCTACAACATGGAGGTCGGAGACGACGTCGTGGTGCACCGCCACGTTCTGCTCGACGACCGCGGGGGCCTGGTGCTCGGCGACAAAGTCTCCATAAGCGACTACGCGAACATCTACAGTCACACGCACAGCATCGTCGATCAGAAGGACGTGACGGACGCTGTGACGCGGCTTGACGATGGCGTGAGGATCACTTACCACGCGACGGTGCTGGCGGGCGTGCACGTCGGCGAGGAGGGGATGGTCGGGGCAGTGGCGGTCGCGACAAAGGATGTGCGGCCGTATCACGTGAACGTCGGCATTCCCGCGAAGAGCGTGCGCGTGAAGCCCAACGCTCCCACCGGACCGGTCAACCTCACGGCCATCAAGCCGCGGTAACGAACTGGTGCCCGGTGCCCGGTAGCCGGTACCTGGTACCGATGCCCGGTACCCGGTACCCGGTACCGGGCTCAATAGACTCTCAGCACATCCTCAACCGCCCCGGCATCGCCGGCTGAAAGCAGCTGCACGATCTGACGGAGCGCCTCCCTCTCGCGCGGCCACACGAAACGCCCCAGGGCATCGTCCACCGCGAGCCATTCGTATCGCTGGTGCTCTTCGCCGAGGGCGACGGTCGCCGGCTCGTCCACGAAGGCCGCGAATACTATCGCGAGCTGAACCGTCCCGAGGATGTGCAAGTAGAACGGCTGCACCGTGACGTTGTAGAGCCGCAAGACGTCGAGGCCGCACTCCTCACGCACTTCGCGAACCGCAGCTTCTTCCGGACGCTCGCCCGCCTCGAGCCTGCCGTGCACCGTCTCCCAGGCACCCGGGCAGCGAGTGTCATGAGCGCGCTGCACGGCGAGCACCCGCCATCCGCCGGGCAGAGGCCGTATGACGTAGACATCCACGACCCCCGGTACCACTCTGGTTACAGCGGCATCGGGCGTCATGTCGTCCCGCGATTCGGAAGCAGCGTCACGGCGTGAATCATACGCGGCCGGCGTCGTCGCGGGAGTCTCGAAGAAATCCCACAGCTCATTTGTCGAGCTCGATGCACTCTCGTGAACCGACTGTGGCTGCTGTTCGAGGACCCGCAGAAGCTCGTCTCCGCTCGTCGTACCACACACCAGGTGGGCGACTCCAGAATCCCATAGCGACCGCGAACCGTTCCGTCGCGCGACCTGCGACAGCGCATCCACCGACGCGTTGGCGACAATCGCGCGCTCGAGGTCGTTGTCCGCCAGCACAATCTCAGTGACCGCGAGCCGACCGCGGTAGCCCGTCATCGCGCAGCCCTCGCAGCCGACCGCCGTGTTCACCATCACGTCTCCCGCGACGGACTCCCTGAGTTGAGTCGCCACGCCCCCGTTAGCGACGATCCGGCAATCGATGCAGAGCTTCCGGATGAGGCGTTGAGCAACGACTCCCTTGAGCGCGGCGGCCAGTTTCGCGCTGTCCACGCCGAGGTCCACGAGACGCGTGATCGAGCTGCACGCGTCGTTGGTGTGCAGGGTCGCGAACACCAGGTGTCCAGTGAGCGATGCCTGAATCGCGATGGCCGCCGTTTCACGGTCGCGAATTTCGCCGATGAGAACGACATCGGGGTCCTGCCGCAGAATGGAGCGAAGAGCCGCAGCGAATGTGAGGCCTGCCTTTTCGTTGATCTGTACCTGCACGACGCCGGGAATCCTGTACTCGACGGGGTCCTCCACGGTGATGACGTTCAGCCCCCGCTGCTGGATGTGTGTGAGCGCCGCATAGAGAGTCGTCGTTTTGCCCGACCCCGTAGGACCGGTGACGAGAACCAGGCCCTCCCTCACCTCGAGGAGCTTCTGCATCCGCGGCGCGTCAATCGCATCGAGTCCGAGCGATTCGAGAGAGCGTATCGCCGATCGTGGATCGAGAATTCGGATGACGACCTTTTCGCCGTGCGAGGCGGGCAGTGTGGATACGCGCAGATCCACTCTCTCGCTGCCTGTCCCGACCGACGCGTGTCCGCCCTGCGGTCGCAGGCGGTCGGCGATGTCGAGGCGGGCCATGATCTTGATTCGCGAAACGAGCGGATTGCCCACTGCCTTCGGAAGGAGCATGACGTGACGAAGCAGTCCGTCCACCCGGAACCGAACGGCGACGCCGCGCTCTTCAGGCTCGAGATGAATGTCGCTCGCACGCTCGGCGATTCCCTTTGAGACGATCCGGTCAACGAGGCGGATCACCGGCTCGCCTGCCGCTTCATTGTTGAAGCGGCGACTCTGTGTCTCAGCGCGCTTCAGACGCTGCGTCTCGGCCTGCTTCAGCCTCTGCCTCTCGCCGTATACCTCCTCGATGCGCCGCGCGATCGTCATCGGCGGCGCGAGAAGTATCCGCACCGACCGCCCTGTCACGAACGCGAGTGTACGCTCGCAATCCATGTCGTACGGATTGGACGTGGCGATCTCGATGAAAGAAGGGCCGACGCGGAGAGGCAGGATCTGGAACTTTCGCGCGAGATCCAGAGTGATTTCGTTCCTTGCGTCGGCGGTTGGCGTCAGGTGCCCGGCCGTTTCGGCGTGCGACCGAGCCGCGACGGCGGAAAGCAGCTCCTCGTCACTCAGGAATCCCAGCCGCACCACGGCTGTCCAGATCAAGCCATCGCTGGAATCCGTGATGGCCGCCATCGATTCAGGTGATAGAATCCTTCCGAGAATCGAAAGCAGCCAATCGTCGGGCCGCGCTACTCTCACATTGGCGCCGGCCGCATGGAGTATCATTCCGGAAAGCTGCAGCCGTCCTTCTGAATGACAGCAACCTTCAGCACCCGCGAGCCACCAAAAAGTGGCCGGACTAGTGCCGCTAAAGCCTTAGATGCTAGAGAAATCCCCAGAATTCCCGGGCAGCATCGACCGAAAACATCCACCGCCCGTCCTGCAAGCCGCGGGCTACGTCGAACCGAACAAGATCGAACAGCGACAGCGCACCGATCCCAACAGAGGGGTACCAGCCGTTCCTCGCTGACCGCACAACTGATGAGACCGCGCCGGTTGCGGGTCTCGCCGACTGCACATGGTTGATCCAGATCGCGTTGAAGTACGGCGCGAGTGTGATACTGGCGGGGGTCCGTCCATATCTGCCGAGCGGGAACGATGGAAACGGCGCCGGAGTGCGAAGCTCGATCCGCTGGCTCGCGCCGGCCCGGGCCGCGAACTGGTGGAACTCGTATCCCGGACCCGTCGTCGGCCCGCCCAGAAACACGAGATGCTGAACCGGCACCGAGTCGTTGCCGAGCGCGGTCCCGATCAGCGAGCGCGCCACGAATCTCTGCCTTCCGACCGGCTTCTCGAAGTTCGCGCGCAGCATCAACCGTGAAATGCTCTCGAAATCCGACGCGGATTCATCGCGATACCCGATCAGCCTTGCCTCCGCGCGGAGCTGTGCCTCGAGTCCGAGAACTGTGAGGCGTGTTGGACGGTCGAGCGTCAGAGTCAGCCGCCGCTCGCGATTGCTCCACGCCGCGATCGCCGGCTCGTATCTCCCGGACGAAGGGCGCGCATTTACGCTCAACGGGCGCTGCTTTTCAAACGCTGCTTCGGCAGCAACCGTCCAGCCCCGCAGCGATGCTGTCTGCGCCCCGACAGAGAATCCGCGCACTCCGAATGGGTCAGTGTAGTCGCTGCCGAACTCCTGCGCGGCGATGCTGTTGCGCGTGATCGATGTCTCCATCTCGTCACCCGCCTCGCGGTGATCGTCGTAACCGGCGAGCGTGAAGCCCGCGCCGCGGGCGCGAGCGAAGGCTAGCTCGCCTCGCCCCTTCGCGCGATCGTCCGAGAATCCATACCGTACCCTGCCGGTCATGGAGAATCCGTCGCCGAGCCGGCGCGTCAGGCCGGCACCGAGGGCGAGGCCCTCGACGCGATTGATCCGAATGATGTCAGCGGGATTCCGGGCCGACAGTGACAGTGCGCGACTCCTCGCGAGCGACTGCGCCCGCACGAGCGCGCGAGCTTCCTCCTGCACCTTCGCAACATCCTCATCGCTCACCGCGCGCACATCGGGCGGCAGCGAGTCCAGAATCTGCCCGGTGAAAGGAAGAGGCGACCGGGTGCCGCGCGGAGCGAGAGCTATTTCGGGGCCGGCGAAGAGTCCGGCGGGGAGTGACTTATTCACCTCGTAGCAGCAGATCTCCCAGCGCCCGCGGATTATTCCGCGGGCAGGGTAGTCGAGCCACGTGCCGGTGCGCCTGATCTCGATCTCCTGCCTGCGCGGCAGCCAGAAACGGCCCTCGATCAGACCATTCTCGAGCACGACGCTGACGTCCTCGAGATCCTTGTCCTTGAGTGCCTGACGCGTGAAGCTGAACGCCATGCGCACGACTTCCCCGCTTTCGCGGTCTACGTACACGGCTCCCACCGCGCGCGCCTCGCGCTCGTTCTTCGGCCGTACCCGAACTTCGTAAACGTCGAGTGTGCGTGGGCCGAGTCGTATCTGAAGCGAGTCGCGAATCGCGAAGTCGTATTGCTCGAGCCCGTCGGCAGACAGCGGGTGCGGAACGTCGCGAACCTCGTCGCCATCCCCGAGGCGGATGATGTTCGGGAAATTGTTCTGAACGATGCCGAGGTGGTCGCGATGGTAGTTGATGTCGGTGGGAAGGAGAAGCGTGTCGCGACGGCCGGCGATGAGCTGCTTGCTCAGATTCGGCGCGCGCCAGTACACCTCCAGCGCCAGCTCGTCGGCCCTCACGATTTTCGGCGGCTCGGTAAATCCCTCTCCGACCTGTGCGAGAAAAGTCAGGTATCCGTGCGCCGCGGCCTTGTAGTCGGCCAGCGCGGTGTCGGCGATTTGCCGCGCCCTTCTCTCGGTGGCACGCTCGACAAGAGCGCGGGTCCGAGCGTCGTTCCACGCCTGCGCGCCGAGTGCCGGGGGCTGCGATATTACAAGCGAAATTCCACCGGCGGCGAGCAGCACCGCAATCAACCGTCGTCTCATCAAGGAAAGTTATGCCCCTTACACGCTGCGCGTTGCCGTTCGCCCCGGAAGCGGAGCGGGGTGGATCCGATTCGATTGGTGCCATCGCGGCGCGAGATCGCGGCAGTTGCCACGGAGGCACAGAGACACGGAGGAACGACGATAACTTGGGGGGGGAACGACGCGAACACGCACGATGCGCGCGTGTCGTTTCCCAATCAACGGGGTTCTCCGTGCCTCTGTGTCTCTGTGGCCAGCGCAGGATGTCAGCGATTCAAACGCCACCAATTGACCGATAACGTTGACTAGCCGGACTGAAACGGACTTCAGTCGCTTCGAGCAGCTCGCGCGCTCGGCAGCCTCCTCGGCTCCGGGACGCACCGTCGTCGTACCAGTCTGGAAGGACATCCTTCTCGACACGGAGACTCCGGTTTCCGCGTTCGCCAAGCTGCGCCGCGGCCAGTTTGCCTTTCTTCTCGAGTCAGCGCCCGCCGGCAGCGAGACATGGGCGCGCTACACTTTTCTCGGGACCGAGCCCAGGGCAGCCTGGCGGCTGACCGGCGGCGAAGTCGAGGATTGGACGGCGGCAAGCGGATGGCATAATGCGCGGCGACCCGCTGATCCGCTCGCCGATCTGGACGCCCTCGTCTCAGCTTCTGTGCCGGCGGAGGCCCCAGAGCTCGGCGCGTTCTGGAATGGGGCGGTCGGATTCTTCGGCTACGACGTTGTACGCCTGATCGAGCGCCTGCCGAATGCGCCTCCGCGAGCGTCTGGTGTGCCGGACGCGCTCTTCATGTTCACGCGAGCTGTCGTTGTCATCGACAACCTGCGCTCGCAGGCGCGAATCGTCGTCGGTGTGACCGTGCAGCCACGCGCGCCCGCCGGCACTCTTCGCGCAGCGCATCGAGAGGCGCTCGGCGAAATCGCCGAGCTCGACGACCGGCTTCGCGCCCCCGCACGGCTGGGTCCGCTGACACTCGATGCGGAGGCGCCCGCCGCCGCCGGCAGGTCGAGCATCGAGAAATCCGAATTCCTCGACAAGGTCGAGAAGATCCGCGAGTACATCCGTGCGGGCGACTGCTTCCAGGCGCTGCTCGCGAGACGGATCGAGCTGGATGCGGACTTCGAGCCGCTTTCCCTCTATCGAGCGCTTCGCGCACTGAATCCCTCACCCTACATGTACCATCTGGTGCTCGATGGTGTCGACATCGTTGGCAGCTCGCCCGAGCTTCTCGTGCGGCTCACCGGGAATCGCGTGACGCTGCGCCCGATCGCTGGTACCCGTCCCCGGGGAGCTACCCGCGAACGCGACGAGGAGCTGACAGCGGAGCTGCTCGCCGATCCCAAGGAGCGCGCGGAGCACATCATGCTCGTGGATCTGGCGCGAAATGACGTCGGACGCGTCTCGAAATATGGTTCTGTGGAAGTGAGTGAGCTCATGACCGTCGAGCGGTACTCGCACGTCCTCCACATCGTCAGTGAGGTTGGCGGCGAAGTTTCCGACAGCCATTCGGCGATGGATGTATTTCGCGCGACCTTCCCGGCGGGAACCATGACCGGCGCGCCCAAGGTTCGCGCGATGCAGATCATTGATGAGCTGGAGCCGGTGGCGCGCGGGCCGTACGCGGGCGCGATCGGATACATCGCCGGCGGCGGCAGGCGAATGGACCTCGCGATAACGATTCGAACCTGTGTGATCGCCGATGGACTTGCATCCGTGCAGGTCGGGGCCGGGATCGTTTCGGACTCAGTCGCGGGTCGCGAGTGGGAAGAGACCGAGAGCAAGGCGCGAGCTGTCCTCTCCGCGATCGCGCAGGTGAGGGGGCGACGGTGATGGGGCTGTCGGTGGCGATGCCGGGTTACGCAAAGGTCAGCGTGAACGGCGCGCGCGGTCTGGTCGTCGAAGGTTGTCGCCCCACTCTTGAGACCATACTCGCGTCCGAGACGTTGTACTCATATGCCGCCCGCCAGCCTGATGCGCGCCAGCTTGCGGGCCGCGCGCCTGTCTATACGGTGTCGCTCCCGGGCGAATGCGGCGATGTGGTGGTGCGACATGCGATGCGGGGCGGCGTGCTCGCTCGAAGCGGGACTGATCTGTTCCTGCCGCCCACACGCGGGCTTCGCGAGCTGATCAATTCGCTTCGCCTGCGTCTCTCCGGCGTGCCAACCCCCGAAGTAGTCGCGTTCGTGACATATCGGGCGGGCCCCTTGCTCCGGCGCAGTGACGTCGCCACCCGCGAGATTAAGGAGGGGCACGATCTGTCGGTGGTTCTCGCGGAGGTCGCGTCCGGCGAGCAGCGCGACGCGTGCCTCCGTGCGGCAGGCCGCCTCGTCGTTTCGCTCGCACGTGCTGGCGCGCATCATCCCGATCTCAATCTCCGGAATATTCTCGTGACGTGGGACGGCGCCGACGGAGCGCGCGCCCACGTACTCGACGTCGACCGGATACGCTTCCACGTTCCCGACGACCCGATCGTGCAGCAGGCCAACCTCGCCAGGCTCGAGCGCTCCATCAGGAAATGGCGCGATGCGGGACGCATCGCAGTCAGCGATGCGGACATGGACGTGTTGCGCGCCGCAGCGGTTCACGAAAAGGCATGACACCGGACGCGGGCCAGCGAATCTGCATCGTCATGATGAGTGCGGTGGGCGATGCCGTTCACGTGCTGCCCCTCATCAACGCGATCAAGCGGGCCAGGCCCGGTTCACACATCACCTGGGTGCTTCAGCCGGTGCCGGCGACGCTTGTCCGCGGTCATCCAGCCGTTGACGACATCGTCATCTTCGACCGGTCGCGCGGGTGGAAGGCATTCGCCGATGTCTCGCGCGAGCTCCGCTCACGCCGCTTCGACCTTCTTATCGACCTCCAGGTCTACTTCAAGGCGGGGATCATCACCGCCCTGTCAGGCGCGCCCCGGCGCCTCGGATTCGATCGCGCGCGTGCACGCGACGCCAACTGGCTGTTCACTACCGAGCGCATCCCGGCGCACCTCGTGCAGCACGTCCAGGACCAGTACTTCGAGTTTCTCCGCGCGCTCGCGATTGCGGTGGAGCCGGTCGAGTGGAATCTCGGTCCGTGGCCCGCCGAGCGGGCGTGGCAGCAGGAGTTTGTGGCTCCATTCACGCGCCCGCTCGCTTCCATTGTCGTGGCCACCAGCAAACCCGAGAAGGACTGGATACCCGACCGGTGGGCGGAAATCTGTGACGTGCTGTACGATCATTACGACCTTCAGCCCGTCCTCGTGGGTGGAGAGTCGCAACGAGAATTAGCGGCCGCCGCGGCGATTCGCGCGCACGCGCGAACGCAACCGTTTGCGGCCTTGGGAAGCGGACTGCGCAACCTGGTCGGAATTCTGGACGCGTCCGCGCTCGTACTCGCGCCCGACACCGGCCCCCTTCACATGGCCGTTGCACTCGGCCGGCCGGTCATTTCCCTGATGGGATACACCGATCCGCGCCGGACGGGACCGTACCACGCATTTCATGATCTCATCATCGATGCCTACCACGATCCCGGCGAGCTTGGTCCGGTCACTATGCAGACGCGGGGCGATCGCATGGGGGCGATCGGTGTAGCTGATGTAGTAAAAAAGATCGAGCTCTGGTCGGAGCGTTATCGCGGGAAGTCGTAAACCACGCCAACTTCGCGCATCAGGCGGACCAGCGTCACCAGCGACATGCCCATGACCGCGAAGTAGTCGCCTTCGATGCGGCTCACAATCGTCGCGCCATAACCCTGAATGCCGTACGCGCCTGCCTTGTCCATCGGCTCGCCGGTCGCGATGTAGGCGCGGATGTCGTCCGGGCCGAGGTCACGGAACGTGACGGTGACCTGCGCCACCGCAGACTCGACCTTCCCGCCGTGCACGACCGCGACAGCGGTTATCACAGTATGCGAGCGGCCGCTCAGCAGCGAAAGCATCCGCTCAGCGTCTTGCCGATTTACCGGTTTGCCAAGGACGTGATCATCGACCACCACAATCGTGTCGGCGCCGATGACCAGCGCGTCGGGGGCGTCGGCAGCGACGACCGAGGCCTTTTCGACGGCGAGACGCTCGGCAAATGTCACAGGCGATTCTCCGGCCAGCGCCGACTCGTCTATGTTGGCCGGCCGGACTACATGCGGAATGCCGACGAGTGAGAGGAGCGCCCGGCGGCGAGGGGACGCGGACGCGAGGATGACGGAGTTCACAGCCGAATTGTAAAGAAGCCGCCGCGCCAATGGCAGCCGGCACTCGTTCTAAGCTTCCGCCACCGCCGCGAATGCAGCCCGGGCAGCTTCCAGCGTGTGCTCGATCTCTTCCGCGCAATGGACTGTTGATACGAACCATGTCTCGAACGCCGATGGCGGCAGGAATACGCCGCGAGCGAGCATCTGCTGGAAGAAAGCGCCATAACGGCTGGAATCCGAAGCCAGCGCATCATCGTAGTTCGAGACTGTGCGCTCGGCGAAGAACAGCGACAACATCGTACCCAGCCGGGGGACTTGTACGGCCAGGCCGATGTCGCGGGCGGCGGCTTCCAGGCCCGCCGCAAGGGAGTCGGTGGCAGACGTCGCACGGCTCCAGACGGCGTCGTCAGCAAGCATGTCGATCACCGCGATGCCCGCCGCCATGACGACGGGATTCCCGGCTAGGGTACCCGCCTGGTAAACTGGACCGTCCGGAGCTATGCAACGCATGAGATCCTCGCGTCCGCCATACGCCCCCACCGGGAGGCCGCCTCCGATAACCTTGCCGAGCGTGGTCAGATCTGGAGTAATGCCGTAGAGCTGCTGCGCTCCGCCGCGGTCGATCCGAAATCCGGTCATGACTTCGTCGAACACCAGCAGGGCACCATCCGCCTTCGTGATCTCCCGAAGCCCGTCCAGGAAACCGGGGTGCGGCAGAACCAGGCCCATGTTCCCGGCGACCGGCTCGACGATTACCGCCGCGATACGACCGGCGTGACGCGCGAACGCCTCGCGTACTGCCTCGAGATCGTTGTATCGGAGCACCAGCGTCTGCCGCGCTACGCCGGCGGGAACGCCGGGTGAATCGGGTAGCCCGAGAGTGGCGACGCCGGATCCCGCGCGAGCGAGAACCAGATCGGCGTGGCCGTGATAGTTGCCCTCGAACTTGACGATCAGCTCACGGCCGGTGGCCGCGCGCGCGAGGCGCAGCGCACTCATCACCGCTTCGGTGCCGGATGTGACGAAGCGCATCACCTCGATCGATGGCACGAGTGACCGTATCCGACGGGCGAGCTGATTCTCCCCCTCTCCGGGCGCGCCAAAGCTCGTCCCGCGCGCCGCAGCTTCGACAATGGCGGCAACGACCGCCGAGGGAGCGTGGCCGTGAACATGCGGCCCATACGCGAGGACATAGTCGACGTAGCGGTTCCCATCGACGTCGATAACCCAGGCGCCTTCGCCCCGCGCGACGAACACCGGGGTTCCCCCCACGCTCTTGTAGGCGCGGACGGGCGAGCTCACGCCGCCGGGAAACAACGTCAGCGCTTCTGCGAAGAGACGCTCGGACTGCGGAATGCGCAGGGCCATCGCGACTCAGGCGACCACGCGGAGGATGCGGGCTGCGATGGATTCAGCGGCGCGCTCGCCCGATGCGATGCAATCCGGGACGCCGACGCCGTGAAATGCGGCTCCCGCCAACGCGAGCGGGGGCAATGAAGCGATCTCCTCGTCCAGCGCCCGGACGCTGATGGAATGATCGAGGGCATACTTCGGGATCGCGTCGGACCACGCGAAGGCGCGAACGAACAAGGGGTCGGTCGTGATGCCCGCCACCTCCCGCATGTCAGCCAGCACCGCATCCGTCGCCGCCGCGGCGTCCGCGCCCCGTGCGTATCCGCGCATCAGCACTATGTCAGGAGGCGATCGCGACGGAATCTTCCGCGACGTCCAGGTGCAGGCCGAGACGAGACCCGATGTACCACCGCTGACTAGATAGCCTGTCCCCCCAAGATCATGCGCAACATCCGACGCAGCCCAGCCGACCGAAACCGTCGTCATCGGCGCGTATTTCACGCGCGATGCGACGAGCGCGGCATTGGGAGCCACGCCCGAAAGCACGGCGGCTGCCGCCGGTCCCGGCAGTGCGACCACAACGGCATCGGCCTCGAGAAGCGCTCCGCTCGCGGTGATAACCCGCCACCCGTGCTTCGACCGCTCGATGGCGCGAGCGGCGACGCCGGTGCGAACGTCCGCGCCACCAAGCGCGCCCGCCAGCAGCTGAACGACGTCACGCATACCGCGCCGAAACGTCACCAGGCCATCCGTCATGACGAAGGGCAGCAGGTGCAATGCCGCTCCGCCACGGCGGTAAGTCGGAAGCCGGTTCGGGTTCACCGGTATGAGCCGCGAATCCAGCGCGAGAGCTTCGAAGGCGTGGGTGCGCTCGAGCTTCGCGCCGACGCAGAGGTCCGGGCCGCCATCGACGATGCACCCTTTGACCACGTCTCCATCCACCTTGCCGCCGAGGCGCGAGGCCGCATCGAGTATGGTGAGGCGTGCGTCGGGCGCGATGCACCGGAGACGAAAGGCGCAGGCGAGGCCCGCTACTCCGCCGCCGAGGATTGCGACCCGCAGCGAATCGTTCACACCCATTTCCTCTCTGCCGCGCGCGAGCGAATCACGTCGGCGAGCTGACGGATGAAAACAGGATCGTCGTTGAGCGCTGGAGGCCGCTCGAGCCGCATGTCCAGCTCGGCGGCCACTCGGCGCGCAGCGACGTCGATGTCGTAGAGAACCTCGACGTGATCGCACACGAAGCCGACCGGAACGCTTACGACGTCGCGGACCCCCCGCTCGGCCAACTCGGCGAGATGATCGGGCAGCGCGGGCCCAAGCCAGGGCTCGTCGCTTCGCCCCGCCGATTGATAGCTCCACGACCAGCGATCGCGGGGAATCCCGGCGCGCGCGGCAACGAGCGATGCGGTCTGCCGGACCTGCGAATCGTACGGATCATCCTCGCCCAGGATCCGGGCGGGGAGGCTGTGCGCGCTGAAGATCACGTGGACTGGATCGCGCGCTTCCTCCGGCCAGCGCGAGACACCGTCGCGCACCCGCTTGGCGAGGGCGCAGATCAGCCCGGGAGCATCGTGATAGCTGTCGACGTGGGCGAAGTCGATGCACCCGCGATACATCTCGAGTCCGTCGGCAATCTTCCGCTGATACTGGCCGACGCTCATCCGACTATAATGCGGTGCGAGGACCATGCTGATGGCGCGTGTGACGCCGTCATCCAGCATTTTGCCCACGGTCTCCTCTATCCACGGAGACCAGTGACGCATCCCGACGTAGATGCGAAACAACCCCTTGCCATCCTCGTCCAGGACGCTCCCCACCGCCTCCGCCTGCCGGCGTGTCTGCTCGGCGAGGGGTGACCTGCCCCCGATCGCCGCGTAGTTCCCGGAGATCTCCTCGAGCACCGCGCCAGTGGTGGGACGGTTGCCGCGGATGTCGGCGAGATAGCCGGGGAGATCCGCGACGGACTCGGGGCTGCCATACGCCATCAGCAGAACGCCGATCGGCGAACCGTCATTCACCGGGGCGGCCGCTCGTCTCTTTGACGTAGTCTACCAGCCGCCGGACATTGTCGACCGGCGTAGTGGGCAACACGCCGTGGCCAAGATTGAAAACATGACCGGGTGCATCACCGGCGCGGTGGAGAACGTCGTCCGCGTGAGCCTTCAGCTCGCGCCACGGAGCCAGGAGCGTAACCGGATCGAGGTTCCCCATTACCGCGATGCGATCGCCGAGTCGTCCGCGGACGACGTCCAGTGGTGTGCGCCAGTCCACACCAAGCACGTCACCGCCGCAGGCCGCGACTTCCTCGAAGTAGGAGCCCGATCCGGTGGAGAAGTTTATGACAGGAACCCCAGCGCTCGCGACTGCAGCGAATAGCACAGTGTTGTAGGGGCGCACGTACCGCGCGTAGTCGCCGGGCCCGAGCGCGCCGGCCCAGGAGTCGAAGACCTGCAGTATGTCGGCGCCGGCACGGGCCTGGGCGAGCAGGCAATCCGTCAGAACCGTGACCAACCTCCGCATAAGCCGGCTCCACGCCGCCGGCTCACGGTACATGAACTCCTTCGCGACTTCGTATCGCTGCGAGCCCCCTCCCTCGATTGCATAGCAGGCGAGAGTAAACGGTGCGCCGGAGAACCCGATGACGGGAATCCCCCGAGGCTCGAGCGCTTGCTTGACCAGGCGAATCGCGCCGATGGTGCCGGCAATCGTGTCCTCCGCCGGGGGCGTGGGCAGGCGGTCGACGGCCGCGGCAGTGCGGATAGGGTTGGAGATGCGGGGACCGGCTCCGGCAACGAAGTCGAGGTCGAGTCCCATCCCCGGCAACGGTGCGAGGATGTCGGAGAAGACAATCGCCGCATCGACGCCGATCCGCTCCACCGGCTGGAGCGTGATCTCAGCCGCGGTCGCGGGATCCCCGATCGCTTCCAGCATCGTTTGCCGAGATCGCAGCAACCGGTACTCCGGCATGTAGCGACCCGCCTGCCTCATGAGCCAGATGGGCGTGCGCTCCGTTGGCTCGCGACGGCAGGCGCGGACGAGGAGCGAATCAGCAGCCACCGCCGTCGGGGAAGTCAGCGTCTCCGTCATTTCGCCGCCTGCCACAGCACGCGCCCGACGAAAAACGGCCCGAGCTTCTCTAGATACATGGATGTCTGAATTGTCTTCCGCATTCGCTCTACCAGAGCTGAAAGCGGCGGCAGCTCCGGCCCGAGGATGCCAATCACGAAGTCGTTGTCATTGGCATCAAGGCCATGACAGGAGAGCCGGATGTCCTGCGCGAGACCGGTCGCGGCGAACTCCGCGCCGGCCGTGCCGTGCTCGCGAAGAGCGATCCGCTGCTCGTCCAGGGGAAGCCGCTCGAAGATGCCGGCACGCCGCAACGGGTACCACACCACCCAACGCAGCTCGGGGGAGAGCACCCTGACACGCGGGCGGTGGAGAAGAACCTCCTCGGCGTCGGTTTCGTGTCCCACCAGATACGTACGGCCGAGCATCGTGAACGAGGGCACTGGAGTAAATGAGCGAAAAGGCGCGGCGCGAAGGAGTGGCCGAACCCGATCGAGGAGATCGTCCGCTCGAGCCGTCGCGAACAGAACCGCAATGCCTCGCGGATCGTTGACGTTCTCGTAAACCGCGGCATCGAGCCCGCTCCCGCGCACAGCGTCGACTACGGGAGGGACGTCATCGCAGTCGGTGAAGACATGCAGCTGGATCAACAGAGCTGGGCCGGTGGTAGCGGGCGCATGGGTTCTCGCGGTGCGGGGCGCAGTGCGGGGCGTGGTCACCGGCTCAGCCATCGCGCAACGTCCTTCGCATGATAGCTTATGATGGAGTCGGCGCCGGCCCGCTTCATCGACATCAGCACCTCGTTGGCGACCGCGCGCTCGTCCAGCCAGCCCGCTGCAGCGGCCGCCTTCACCATCGCGTATTCGCCGCTGACGTTGTACGCGAACAACGGCACCTCCGGATGGGCGCGCCGAACGGCGGAAACCACGTCGAGATAGGCGAGCGCCGGCTTGACCATCAGCATGTCGGCGCCCTCGGCGAGATCGAGTGCGGTCTCCCGGATGGCAACGCGGGCATTACCCGGATCGATCTGGTGCGTGCGTCGGTCCCCGAACGCGGGCGCGCCTCCCGCGGCCTCGCGGAAAGGGCCATAAAACGCGGAGGCGTATTTCACGGCGTACGACAGGATCGCCGTCTCTTCCGCGCCCACTTCATCCAGGGCGGCACGGATTGCCCCCACCGCGCCATCCATCATACCGCTTGGCGCGACGACGTCCGCTCCAGCCTCGGCATGCGAGACAGCCACTCGTCTGAGAATGTCGAGCGTTGGATCGTTCAGGATCCGCCCGGAACCTTCCTCGACGAGTCCGCAATGGCCGTGGCTCGTATACTCGCAGAGGCAGACGTCGGTGATCACCACGAGCTCGGGCAGCGCCGCCTTCAGGGCCCGGACGGCGCGCTGCACGGCGCCCCCGTCGGCGTAACTCTCGCGGCCGCCGGGATCCTTCTTTTCCTTGCTCGGCACGCCGAACATGAGGATCGCCGCAATACCGAGCTCGAGCAGGCTCTCTCCCTCGGCCACCGCATGGTCGACCGGGATTCGCGAAACGCCCGGCATCGACGCAATCGGCTGCTCGACCGCACCGCCATCGGTTACGAAGACAGGAGATACAAAATCGCGCGGACTGAGAACGGTTTCGCGCAGCATCGACCGCAACGCCTCGCTGCGACGCAGTCGCCGTGGCCGCGCGACCGGGAATACCGGACCAAGGGCGTTCATGCGCGCCTCGCAGTGGAAGACTCGAACAGGCGGCACAGCGCGTACACCAGCCCCGGAATGGTGAAAGGATGCCCAACGGCATCGACATGAATTCCCTGAGCATGAGCGGCCGCCGCCGTTATCGGCCCGATGCAGACGACGCGTGTGCGTGGAGTTCCCAGCGTGCGGACCCAGGCGGCTACTCCTGACGGACTGGTGAAGGTTACGGCGTCGGCATCCCGCACCGTGTCGGTGGCGTTGGTCGGGACCTCTGCCACGGTTCGATAAACGACGAGCTCCGCCACTGTCGCGCCTCGCGCGCGGAGCCGCGTCGCGAGAGCGCGCCGCGCAACCTCCGCGCGCGGCCACAGTAACCGTCCGCCGCGAACGCTCCGGATCGTATCGGCCAGCGACTCGGCGACGTGCTCTGGAGCCACGACCGCCGCGCGCCCGCCCCGTTCGACAACTGCGCGCGCCGTCGCCGGACCAACGACGGCAACGCCCGGATGCCTCACGAAAACGTTTCGGGCTTCCGCGGACAGCGCGTCGACGAACATCGCGACGCCGGTCGCACTGGTGAAGACCAGGTGGTCATACGAACTCAGGTTGCCGGCGGAGGGAACCTCGAACGCCACCGCCGCGACGCGCAGCAGCGGCAGGTGCACCGGCTCGCCGCCGGCGTCTGCGATCGCGGTCGCCAGTGGCCCACCGCGCGGCTCCGGACGCGTGACAACTACCCGGCGTCCGGACAGCGCCCGATGCGCGCTCACGTCTGCGCGGGGGACATGTGCCCCGAGCGCTCCCCATCCACCGATGCGTGCAACGCGGAGTCGTCAATGCCCCCGAGGATCGCAAGCGCGAGGTCGTCGTCCGCCCGACACTGCACCGCGAGCGCGCCCTGCCCCGGCGTCGGCGGCATCACGGCAACATCGAAAAATTCGGTGACGCGATCGATCAGCCCTAGGCGATCGAGGCCGGCTGCGGCGAGCACGGTGGCGTCGTATTGTCCGGCGTCGACCTTGGCGACGCGGACGTCGACCGCTCCACGGATCGGGCGCAGGACGAGATCGGGCCGCTGCGCGCGCACCGCCGCTGCGCGGCGCTCGCTGGAGATGCCGACCACTGCCCCGGGCGGCAGCTCGGCCAGCTTGCGGCCATTGCGCGCTACCAGCGCCTCACGGGCGTCTGCGCGAACCGGTACGGCCGCGATCACGAGACCCTCAGTCGCTCTCTCCGGAAGATCCTTGTAAGAATGGACAGCGACATCGACCTCGCTATCGAGAAGCGCTTGCTCCACGCGATCGGTAAAAGCGTCGGGAGGAAGCTGGCTTACCGGAACGTCCTGCCTGACATCGCCCGAGGTCTCGTACGTCCGAACCACGATCCCGATATCGGGACGCACCGCGCGGATCAGATCGCATACGATTTCCGCCTGGCGCACTGCGAGAGGCGAGCCGCGGGTCCCGACGACCAGTCTCACGTGCCCGCGAGCTGCGGCCACGACGCGGGCTTCCCTGCAGGCGCGCTCCGCTGGAGCAAGGACAGCTCTTCCCCGACGATTCGCTCCACTGCGGGAACCATCAACGCACGATCGGCGTGCAGCCGCGCGACGTGCGGCCCCAGCTCGTCGATGTCCACCAGCCGCGCTCCCGGAACTGTGCGGACAGCGGGGTCGACGTTTCGGGGGAGTGACACATCAATCAACACGAGGGGGCGACCAGCTCTCGCGTCAAGCACACGGCGGACCGACTCGGCGTCGACGACGGCGCCGGTCGCCGCAATGGCGAAGATCGCGGCGTCCACATCCGCGAGTACCGGCTCGAGCTCCTCCAGACGGCGAGCCGCCCCACCGTGTCTGGCGGCCACGGCGACAGCTCGGTCAGCGGTGCGACTGAGGACGGTGGCGTTGCGCGAGCCGGCAGCGCCGAGCGCGGCCATTACGAGCTCTGCAATCTCGCCGGCGCCGACTACGGCGACGCGCGACTCCGCGAGCGTCTGACCATGGTTTGCGAGGCATGCGGATGCCGCGCCGATGGCGGCGGTGCCGAGGTCGGCAGCGCGCAAACGGCCCCATACCGACGCGCGAGCGCGCTCACCTGCGCGAACCGCTGCCTTGAACAGTTTCTTCAGCGCCGGCGACGCGGCGTGCGCGGCGACAGACTCCCGAAGCGCGGCCGCCGCCTGCGAGAGGATCTGGGGCTCGCCGAGGACCACTGAATCAAGACCCGCGGTTAGTCGGAAAAGGTGACGGACCGCATACATGGTGTGATGCGAGTATGTGTGCGACGCGACAAGGTTGCGGTCGAGCGACCGCATCGATGCCAGCCAGTCTATGAGCCGCGCCTCCCGCTCAGTCGCCGCCGCGCAGTCGCTCTCAAAGACGTTGGGCAGCTCGGCGTAAAGCTCGGTTCGGTGGCAGGTCGAGACGATAACGAGCCGCTCGATCCCCGGAGTTCGCCGGGCATTCCCCAGCGCTGCCGCCAGCGAGTCGGGCGGGAAGGCGGCCCGCTCCCTGAGCGCAGCGGCCGCCGTCCGGTGGCTGAGTCCGATGCAATGGATTGCGGAGAATGGGGCGACGATGCTCACGGGGATCCGGATGGGAGTTGGCCGCTCCAAGGTGGCGGATGCTCTCCTACTCCGGCATCCGTACAAGTACGGAGCCGCCGGTTTACTCTCCGCTGATGCGGTGCTCGATCGCGTACCGGGTGAGTCCCGCGACGGTCGCGATCCCGATCTTTCTCGCGATGTTCTCGCGGTACGTCTCCACAGTTCGGGGACTGATCGCCAGCTCCGCTGCGATTTCCTTTGTCATCCGACCCGCCGCAACTCGCGCGAGAACCTGACGCTCGCGGGCGGTGAGATTCACCGCTTTGTGCTCCCGCTCCCGGAAGGGAGGAAACGATCGCTCCCCGCGCAGCACCGTGGCGACTGCGTTGCGAAGATCCGTCGCCGCGGTGTCCTTCCTGACGTAGCCGTGCGCGCCGGCGCGGACGCTCTCGGCGATGTACTCGGCGTCGTCGTACATGCTGAGGACGAGGACCCTGGTGCGCGGCGACGCGCGACGGATGTCGGGGATCACCGAAGTGCCAGGCGCATCGGGCATCGAGATGTCCAGCACGACGACGGCGGGCTGCAGTGCCGCAACCATTGCGAGAGCCGCGGCCGCCGTGTCCGCCTCACCCACGACGTCGAAGCCGTCAGCCGCCCCGAAGATGTGCACGATGCCTGCACGCACCACGGCGTGGTCGTCCGCGACGACGACAGTCACCGCGTGCGTCATGCAGTCCTCACAGCCTGGCTGCGGCCGGGGATTCGCGCCACCAGTCGCGTGCCGCTTCCCTCCCGTAGCGCGAGCTCGAATGATCCGCCGAGTGCCGCGACTCGCTCCCGCATCCCGATGACGCCGACGCCCGGATTCCGTGACGCGGCCGACGGCGTGATGCCGCGGCCATCGTCTTCCACCGTGAGGGCGAAAGTGTCGCCGGCGACGTCGAGGGTGACCCACACGGTCGCGGCGCATGCGTGCCGCGCGATATTCGACAACGCCTCCTGGAGCACCCGGAACAGCGCCAGCTCAGCTTCACGCGACGGCGCAGGAACGTCGGCGGGGCAAGAGAGCGACAAACGCACCTCGCATCCCGCCCGCTCACGGAACGCGGAGACGAGCGAGCGCAGAGCCGGAACCAGACCCAGGTCGTCGAGCAACGGAGGCCGCAGACCCTCTATGGCGGAGCGAATGCTGCGAATCGCGGCATCGGTGAGCGTCACCGCGTCGTCTACCCGCTCGGCCTGCGCCGGTGGGAGAGATGCCCGCACGCCGGCCAGCTCCATCTTCACCGCAGACAGGAGCTGCGCTGTCTCGTCGTGGAGCTCTCTCGAAAGCCGACGCCGCTCTTCCTCCTGTTGCACGACCATTCGCGCGGAAAGCCGCTCCAGCTGCTCGCCGCGCTCGCCAAGCGCGCGGTTCAGCTCCGACAGCGCAAGCGACGAACCCACCTGACGACCGAGCGCAGTGAGGAACTCCTCGTCGAGAGCGGCGAACGGGTCGTGGTCCTCCGCAACCACTACCAATGCGCCCGCGCCCGACGCGTCGGCGTGCTGCACCGGCAGCACAGCCGCGAATCGCACGTCGTGATCCCGGGCGCCGGATCCGTCGGGAGCCTGCCATCCTGAGGCCAGCACCGCCCGCCCTTTACCGGCGGTTGCGCGCTCCAGCAACGCCGCGTCGGCAGGTGCGGGGCGCGACCCCGACCAGTCGCGGCAGATTCCAGCGCCGCGCTCACACACAGGCCCCGATTCGTCACGCCCGTAAACCGCCGCGCCGCGGACCGCGGGAATCGCCACCGCCCGCGCCAATAGACTGTCGAGCAACGCCGTTCGCGGAGCGAAGGGCGCTGTCGCGTGGTCGGCGGTGAGCGTTGCCAGCGCCACCACGCCTCCGCGAAGCTCGTCCGCCACCAGCAGCAGGATGCCGGCGGCGACCGACATGGTAAAGACTATGTCGAGGTAGTATCCCCACGGTGCCCACGCGCCGTACGCGCGAAGAAACGGGTAATCGAGGTGATGGATGCCCCACATCACGAACGCCGCCGCCAGCACTCGCGCTCCCGCTGATGGCGTCCGTCGCGCGTACGACCAGAAAACCAACCCGGTCCAAAGCGTCGCTCCGCTGAGAAACAACACCGCCGGCAAGGCGGCGAGGAGAAAATGATCCAGGTGATAGATCGCGATGTACGACCATACCAGCGGAAACAGCAAGGCAAGGGCATACGCGTTACGCCAACGGAGTCGCCGCGAAAAGACGAGCGCCGTCGCCAGCACGGCGATGCCGGTCCACCCGGTGACCACCTGGTGCCAGTAAAGCAGCGCTGAAGCCCTCGCGCCGCTGAGGAGGAACGCATAGATCGCGAGCAGCCGAAATACATACAGCGTCCAGGTCGCGGCCCACGCGCCGAACACCGGTTTCCGATAACGGGCGAAGAGCCAGGTACACAGCACCGCGACTCCCAGCGTGACCACCATCTGAAGGATGATGGCATCCAGCTCGGACGCGGGGGGGCCGGCAGCGGTCGGAAAGGGCATCTGCGCCGAAAGATACGGCGGGTCCACTTATGGAGTCAGCGGTCGATCAGCAGCGTGACCGGCCCGTCGTTGACGAGCTCGACGTCCATCATCGTGCCGAATTCCCCAGTCTCGACGGGAACGCCCCGATTCCTCAGGGCCGTCACGAACGAGTCGTACAGTGGAATCGCAGTCTCGGACCGCGCTGCGTCGATGAAGCTTGGCCTTCTTCCCTTCGCGGCGTCGCCATACAGGGTGAACTGCGACACGACCAGCACCGATCCGCCGACATCCGACAGCGCGAGATTCATCTTGTCGTCAGCATCGGCGAAGAGGCGGAGACCGGAGACCTTCTCAGCCATCCAGTCCGCCTTCGCCGCGTCGTCCGAATGCGTGAAGCCGACGAGAACGAGGAACCCCCGGCCAATCCGTCCCGTCACGCGCTCTCCCACGCGCACCTCGGCGCGCGAGACGCGCTGGAGCAGCAGTCGCAGCTGGCGCTACTCCACCGTCACTGACTTCGCGAGATTGCGCGGCTGATCCACGTTGGAGCCGCGCTTCACCGCGATGTAGTAGGCGAGAAGCTGGAGTGGAATACAAGCGAGCACCGGCGTGAGCATGTCGATCGTCTCGGGAATCCGGAACTCGTAGTCCAGCTTGCCTGCCAGCGCGGGCTCCTCGCGACTGGTGATCGCGATGACGTGGCCCTTTCGCGCTTTCACCTCCTGAATGTTCGACACGACCTTGTCGAACACCGAGTCGTGCGGGGCGATGAACACCACCGGCATCATCTCGTCGATCAGCGCGATCGGGCCGTGCTTCATTTCCGCCGCCGGATATCCCTCGGCGTGGATGTAACTGATCTCTTTCAGCTTGAGGGCACCCTCGAGCGCGGTCGGGAAGTTGTAGCCGCGGCCCAGGTAGAGGAAATTCTGCGCGCGCTTGAACTCCTCGGCGAGCGCTTCAATTTCGCCCGCTCGGTCGAGGATCTGCTTCACCTGTCCGGGGAGCGCGCGGAGCGCCTCGATTATCTCCTTGCCCCGCACAACCGAAACATCCTTCAGGCGCCCGATCTTGAGCGTGAGAAGCGAAAGCGCCACGACCTGACTGGTGAAAGCCTTAGTGGAGGCGACCCCGATCTCGGGACCTGCGTGGACGTAGATGCCACCCTGGGATTCGCGCGGAATCGTCGAGCCGACGACGTTCACCACGCCATAGGTGCGCGCGCCGCGGTTGCGGGCTTCGCGCATTGCGGCAAGCGTGTCGGCCGTTTCGCCTGACTGCGAGATCACGATGCAGAGGGTGCGGTCGTTGACGATCGGGTTACGATACCTGAACTCCGATGCGTACTCCACTTCGACTGGAATCCGGGTGAGCTCCTCCATCATGTGCTCGCCGATCAAGGCCGAGTGCCAGCTCGTGCCGCAGGCGGTGATGACGACGTTGTCGAACTTGAGAAGCTCCTCGTCGGTCATGTTGAGGCCGCCGAGCTTGGCCGTTCCTTCCTCGTCCAGGAGGCGGCCGCGCATGCAGTTCTCGATCGTCTCCGGCTGCTCGAAGATCTCCTTGAGCATGAAGTGATCGAACCCGCCTCGTTCGATCTGATGGAGATCCCACTCGATCTTATGTACAGACCGCTCGAGCGTCTTGGCGCGGAGATCGATCACGCGGTAGCCGTCGCGGGTGAGCACAGCAAGGTCGCCATCGTCGAGGTACACCACCTCGCGCGTGTGGGCGAGAATCGCCGACGCGTCGCTGGCGACGAAGTACTCGCCATCGCCGAGCCCCACCAGCAGCGGGCTCCCTTTTCGGGCGGCCACGATCTTGTCCGAATCCTCGCTGGAAACCACCGCGATGCCGTACGTGCCTTCGATCTGCCAGAGCGCCTCGATCACCGCGTCTTCCAGGTTCCCGTCGAATGCCTCTTCAATGAGGTGGGCAATGACTTCCGTGTCGGTTTCGGAGACGAATTTGTGGCCTAGCGATTCGAGGTGTGTTTTGAGGGCGTTCGAGTTCTCGATGATGCCGTTGTGGACGACGGCGATATTACCCTTGCAGTCCACGTGCGGGTGGGCGTTGCACTCGTTGGGCGCGCCATGCGTCGCCCACCGGGTGTGAGCGATGCCGAGGTTTCCGTGAACAGGGGATGCGTTGAGTGCCGCCTCGAGGCGCGAGATCTTGCCGGCCGCCTTGCGGGTCTCGACTCCATTCCCATTGAGCACAGCGACGCCGGCGGAATCGTATCCTCGGTACTCGAGGCGCTTCAATCCATCCAGCAGAAGAGGGGTGGCCCCACGGTCTCCGATGTAGCCGACGATTCCGCACATACGACACTCTGGAATTAGGGAACAACCCTGCCCTTACCCTGGGAAGATAGCGGGCAAGAGGGGGACCGTAATAGGCAGGGCTGGCGGCGGTAGGAGCGAGATAGCGATTGATGGCTGAGTCGGACCTCACCCTTTCATGGCGCGGAGCCGCTCAATGATAATGGGAAGCCTCTCTCCATTCGTTTTTCCGCAAGAGCACCAGAGCCACCGCGGGCATATAGGCAAATGCCGCCATCTGAAACCCTCGGGGAGTGAAGTCAAAGAACCCGTCAGCGGCACCGTACCAGACTTCATACAGGACTGGCATTGATGACAAGATGGCGAGGATCAGCGTTTCGCGGAACGTGACGGCCACTAGAAACAGAGGAACGACTTCGTACCATCCGACGGTTTGGGGAACGCACGCGAGTAATGCGATCAGTCTTGCCTCCGGCCGCCTCCATCGAAGTAATGCCAGAAGCGCGACGAATCCGCCCGGTTGGAGAACAGGGGCTCTTAGGTGGCGGGTGGCTGTTAGGGTCTGAAACCAGTCAAGAGGCCACGTAGGAACCAGCACAAGCCCCACTGTGGTAAGGAAGAGCCCGCCGACAACGGCAAAGACCAGCGTCCGCCTGGAGCCAGCCGCAGCGAGAAGCGCGAACCCGAGCGTGGGCTTGGCTGAGAGAACTCCTGCCAGTGCCGGGATGCAGAACGCAGCAGAGAGCAACGGCGACCACTGCCCCTGCCTTGCGGCGATGATGTACGGCATCGAGAGAAACAGCGGCAACCGTCTCCATCCGTCTTTCGTGACAGCGAAGGCGAGCAACCCAGCACCGATGGACACAAAGAGCGCGGTCGCCCAGTAGCTAGGGATAAGCGCCAGGGGTAACGCGAAGACGGCCGCAGTCAGCGGGTAGATGTAAGGGTACCCGCCTTCAGGATGGAGCTTGCCGGGGCCGATCAGCTCATATGGATTCTGGCCAGCTAGCACCGCTTTCGCAGCCAGCCAAGTAAGGTTGAAGTCTGTCGAAGCTCCGCGGGTTTGGCTTTCTGTCGCGAGCAGGAACAGCCCCGCGAGTGCGCCGACGACCATTGAAACGGCAATCCGCGGAGCACCACCCGTCACAAACGTGGCGTATTTGCGCTCGTCCACATCGGGCATAGATTCGGTATCTATACCGGGTAGTGGCGCGAGGGCGCACGATAACAGCTTGGGATCCTCATAGACTTTCCACGAAGCTGTGTCGTGTGCTCGATGCCGATGCCAAGCGCCACGGCGATTCGTGCAGCCGGCGCCGGCATCGTCACGGATGGCGTGCCAACGGACTGGTTCTTATTGGGCGCGCCACCGTGTGCGAGCCCGCGTCAATGTGATGAGGACCCCACGCAGCCACGACGCCCACAGCGGCAAGGGACCTGAGTTGGGCCTCCGCAAAATCGCTATCGTGGCCGGCAAAAAGGTCGTGCAGACGACCAGCGTCCACAGCATGGTTCCAGTTCGAGGCTCGACCGGGTGGGTCTCCGCTACCCAGTTGACCACCAGATAACCCAGCGACGATATCAGAGAAAGAGCGCACGCTTCGCGATAAGTAGCCGGGAAAGCGAGCAGAACGAGAAAACTGTACCACATCAGTGTCTGCGGGAGGCAAGCCACCAGCAGCACTATCCAAGCCTCCGGCCTTCTCCAGCGAAGCACCAGCAGAAGTACAACAGCCCCGAAGGGTTGTGTGACGGCCGCTTTCATGTGCCCGGTGTCAGCGCGAAGCAGGTGCAGCCAATGTTGCGGCCACTCGGGGAGGAAGTAGA